>NZ_JANAVE010000019.1:0-5097 GCF_024213315.1 Paenibacillus sp. A3M_27_13 | reverse complement strand
CATAATTCCCACTACACTATCAGGTTTTATTCCCTTTTCTCTTAATTTTCTGGCCAGTTGGTTTGCCTTTTCGTTTAGCTCCCTATAAGTCAGCTGTTTATCTTCAAACACTACAGCAATATTATTGGGTGTCCGTTCCACCTGTTCCTCAAAAATCTGATGGATGGTCTTTTCCCGAGGGTATCCTGCTTTTGTATTATTAAATTCATATAATATTTGATGTTTTTCGTCTTGTGACAGCATATCAATTTCTAATAGCCTTTTTTCAGGAAAGGCTGCTGCCTCTTCCAATACATTAAGGTAATGGGCAATAAGCCTTATAACTGACTCTTTCTTAAACAACCTGGTAGCATACTCCAATTCAAATGCAATACCGTCCTCTGTTTCCTCAGCGTTTAAAGTCAAGTCAAACTTGGATATTCTTACTTCACTGTCATAGGGCATAAACCTTAGCCCATCCATCTTCACTTCTGATGCCTCGATATTTTGCAGTACAAACATAGTATCGAAAAGTGGATTTCTGCCCAGATCCCTTTCCAGGTTAAGCTTATCTACCAGTTCTTCAAATTGGTAATCTTGGTTTTCGTAAGCCCTTAAGGAGTTTTCTCTTACTTCATTAAGGAAGTCCACAAAAGTCTTTCCACCTTGAGGGTGATTCCTCATGGCTAGCGTGTTTACAAACATACCAATAACGTCCTGAAGATCAGTATGCGGCCTTCCTGCAACGGGACTTCCAACTATAATATCTTCCTGTCCGGTGTACTTGGATAAAAGGACATTGTATGAAGCTAAAAGTACCATGTAGAGCGTGGCACCATTATTCACTGCAAGTTTGTTCAGTTTAACAGCAAGCTCCTTGCCTGCTTTGAAACTGATCACATCTCCCTCAAAACTCTGTATAGCTGGCCTAGGGTAGTCTAGCGGCATATTAAGCAAAGGAATTTCTCCTTTGAATACTTGGAGCCAGTATTCTTCCTGCTTACTAATTGTCCCATCAGCAAACAGCCTGTTCTGCCATACGGAAAAATCCTTGTACTGAATCTTAAGTTCCGGAAGTTCCTTACCTTCATACAGGCTCATAAATTCTCTTACCAGTATGTCGTCAGACACCCCGTCAGATATAATATGGTGCTTATCAGACATCATAATATATCTGTCTTCTCCAACTTTTATAAGCCCAACCCTAAGTAAAGGAGCCTCATCAAGGTCAAAGGTCCTAATAAATTCACTGGCTATTTTCGCAGCTCTTTCCTCATCGGTTTCCATATACATAACACTAAAATCCACATTGCTATGGACCTTTTGTACCGGTTTACCATCTATCATATGGAATGAGGTACGGAAAGACTCATGTCTGTCAACAAGCTCCCTAAAAGCCTGTTCAAAGCGCAGTTTATCGAGTTTGCCTTCAATTAGCATAATACCAGGCATGTTGTATGCCATCCCAACTGCGTCAAGCTGGTTTAGAATATACAGCCTTTTCTGGGCGGATGAAATTGGATAGTACTCCATCTCCCCAGCCGGCCCAATAGAATGAAATACACTCTCCTTTGCAATCTTGATGCACTCGGCAACTTCAGACATATTTGGGCTCTTAAATATTTCTTTAAGCGGTATGTTTACATTGAACTCTTTGTGAATCCTGGCAATAAGATTTGCTGCCCTTAAGGAATGTCCCCCCAGCTCAAAGAAATTGTCGTTTCTTCCCACTTTCTCTATACTAAGGATATCCTGCCACAACCCCGCAAGTTTCTCCTCCACTTCACCCAAGGGTGCGACATACTCTATTCCAGCATCGATATTGCCGTCAGGTTCGGGCAATGCCTTCCTATCTATTTTGCCATTGGGAGTCAGCGGCAGCTTTTTTAACTGCATAAAATAGGATGGTATCATATAGTCTGGAAGGTCCTTTAAGAGATGTCCCCTTAGTTCTGCTATTGTTAATTCATTTTCCCCTGCCACATAGGCACACAGATACTTGTTTCCCTTCTGATCTTCCCTTGCAATAACCACTGCTTCCTTTATTGAAACGTGCTTTAGCAGTTGTGCTTCTATTTCCCCCAGCTCTATTCTAAATCCCCTTATCTTTACCTGATGATCTACTCTTCCTAAAAATTCCATATTCCCATCAGACAGCCATCTGGCCAGATCCCCTGTACGATACATCCTTTCCCCTGATATAAACGGGTTAGGTACAAATTTTTCAGCTGTCAGTTCGGGCCGGTTTAGATATCCCCTTGCAAGCCCTTCTCCCCCTATGCACAACTCACCCAAAACCCCTGTAGGCTGAGGTCTCAAGTGTTTGTCAACAACGTAGTATTTTATATTTTGCATTGGCTTTCCGATAGGTACACTCCCGGATTCCAAATAGCTTCCCAGTCTCTTTTCGTAATAACTGGAATCTATGGTGGACTCAGTAACCCCATAGCTATTAACAACCCGCAGTTTCTCTCCATACCAGGATTGTAATCTTTCATAATCTTCCACAGAGAGAGTATCTGATCCAAGTATAAGCAACTTGAGGCTATCAATAATCAAAGCATTATCATGGATATAATCCATAAGAGGAATAATCAGTGCCGGTGTGGATTCAAAGATGGTTATTTTATGGGTTTTAATAAGTGAATATAATCGTGCAGGATCGTATCTCTCCTCGGATGAACAAATAACCATTTGGCCTCCGTTGAGCAGCGTTCTCGAAACATCTCCCACAAATACATCAAAAGAAAAACTTGCGATTTGCAACAGCTTTACATCCATATCCGCAAGCCTATATTCCTTTTTCCATGCGTAAGATATGTTGACAAGACTTCTATGCTCTATCATGATCCCCTTTGGCTTTCCTGTGGTTCCTGATGTATAAATGACATATGCTAAATTACAAGATTTATTAATGACAGGAAGATTTTCTGTTCTCCCGTTGTAATTCACACAGTCATCAAAGCTTATAATATCAAGATCAAATTTAATTTTTTCTTTATGATGTTCTTGCGTAAGAATAATTCCAGCCAAGCTGTCATCGATCATATATCTGATTCGTTCTTCAGGATATTCGGTGTCTATGGGTAAATACGCGCCTCCTGCTTTAAATACAGCAATTACACCTATTATCATTTCTATGGACCGGTCTACCATTATAGCTACTACACTGTCAGGTTTTAATCCCTTGTCCCTTAAGATCCAAGCCAGTTGATTGGCCTTTTCATTAAGTTCTCCGTAAGTCAAGTATTTATCTTCAAATACTACTGCTATGTTATCAGGCGTCTTTTCCACTTGTTCTTCAAATAGCTCTTGTATGGTCTTATCCTTAGGATATTCTACTTTTGTATCATTGAAGCCATAGATTATTTGCTGTTTTTCCTCCTGGGACAACATATTTATTTCCGACAACCTTTTAAACGGATTTGCGGTTATCTCTTCCAACACGTTAAGGTAATGAGCCGCCAACCTTTTTATAGTCTCTTTTTTGAAAAGCCGAGTACAATATTCAAAGCTAAAAGCCATACCATCTTCACGCTCTATTGCATCAATGGATAGGTCAAATTTTGATATTCTATACTCTAGCCCGTTATTAAAAGGTCTGAAGCTTATACCAGGTACTGCAAATTCTACCTTAGAGGCATTTTGCATGGTAAACATAGTATCAAACAGTGGGTTTCTGCTCATGTCCCTCTTCAAGTTAAGCTTCTCAACCAGTTCTTCAAATTGGTAATCCTGATTGTCATAAGCCCTTAGAGCGTTTTCTCTTACTTCATTCAAGAATTCTACAAAGGTACTATCTCCCTTGGGGTAATTTCTCATAGCCAAGGTATTTACAAACATACCAAGGATATCCTGCAGGTCTGAATGTGGCCTTCCGGCTATAGGGCTTCCAACGATTATGTCTTCCTGTCCGGTGTGCTTAGACAGCAATATGTTGTATGCCGCGAGCAGTGTCATGTAAAGCGTAGCCCCATTATCCCTTGCAAGCTTGTTTAATTTATTCGTAAGCTCACTGCCTGCTTCAAAGCTAAAAAAATCCCCTTCAAAGCTTTGTATTACAGGCCTTGGATAGTCTAGCGGCATATTCAGTACAGGTATTTCTCCCTGGAATGCTTGGAGCCAGTATTCCTCCTGGCTGCTAATTCCGCCCTCATCAAACAGTTTATTCTGCCATACAGCGTAGTCCTTGTACTGTATCCGAAGTGCTGGAGGGTTGTTTCCTTCATAAAGATCCATAAACTCACGAATCAGTATGTCCATGGAGACACCATCGGATATAATGTGATGCATATCAAACATCATAAGATGCCTGTCTTCTCCCGTTTTTACAAGCTCTACCCTTAGCAGAGGAGCCTTGCCAAGATCAAAAGGTCTGGCAAATTCCCCAGCATACTCTGCGGCTTTTTCTTCGTTAGTTTCAAAGTACATCACGCTGAATTCCACATGGTCATGAACCTTCTGGACCGGGTTACCATCGATCATGTGGAACGATGTTCTAAGAGTCTCATGCCTTTTTACCAACTGCCTGAAGACTTCCTGGAAACGCGCTGTATCAATGCTTCCTTCCAGCAGCATAATACCAGGCATGTTGTATGCTGTCCCTGCCCCTTCAAGCTGGTTTAGTATATACAGCCTTCTTTGTGCAGATGACATAGGGTAGTATTCCATTTCTCCTGCCGGTTGGATTGACTGATATAGGCTCTCCTTTGAGTCTTTAATATATCTGGCAATTTCTAAGATGGTTGGTGTCTTGAATATTTCCTTAAGAGGTATGTCTATATTGAACTCTTTGTGAATTCTTGCTACAAGGCTTGTTGCCTTTAACGAGTGTCCCCCAAGCATAAAAAAGTTATCATTTCTTCCTACCTTCTCTATTCCAAGGATATCCCGCCACAACAGCGCAAGTTTCTCCTCTATTTCTCCCGAAGGTACTACGTATTCTACGCCGGTATTAACATTGCTATCGAGCACAGGCAATGCTTTCCTGTCTATTTTTCCATTAGGGGTCAATGGCAGCTTTTCCATCCGCACAAAGTAGGAAGGGATCATGTAGTCCGGGAGCTCTTTTGACAAGTGTTCCCTCATCCCCTGTACGGTTATTTCTTGATCCGGTAC
>NZ_JANAVE010000018.1:0-5550 GCF_024213315.1 Paenibacillus sp. A3M_27_13 | reverse complement strand
TCCGGCGTCAGTGCGATGTGCAGTTCCTGCTCCGTTCCTTCTTCCACCGTGAACGGCTTCAGCCATACCACCCCGTGTAGCCGCACGCCCTGCTCCGCCTCATGCCCCGCCGTCCCGGCAGCCAGCAGCGTCGCTTGCAGCGCCATCTCCAGATAGGCTGCCCCCGGCAGCATTTTCCGCCCCTGTACCACATGATCCTTCAAGAAGAGTTCTTCGCCGCTCCACCGTGAACTGTACCGCTGTTCCGTCAAATCCGACGTATTCCGCTGTACCAACGGATGCAGCACGGACGTATGTCTTGCCTCGGCCTCCGACGCACTTCCCGCACGCCGGCTCGTCCAATACCGCTCCCGCGCAAACGGGTATCCAGGTAGGCTGATCCGCCGTGGTGTGGCTTCCCCGTACAGCTTGCTCCAGTCTACCTCTCCCCCGCGCACCCACCATTCCAGGAGTTTGCCGTATCTGCCAAGCCGAATCCATTGCTCCGCCGTGTCGCGCAGTTCGGAATCGGCAAATACGGCCAACGCTTCCTTGTTTCGGCTGACTTGTCCACGGTGCAGATGCCCCTTTTGTTGTTCCCCTTGCACAAAAGCCTGCAAGGCATTCTCCAATTGTTCGACAGATGAGACGATCATTCCCAGCCGCTCATCCATCGCTTCGCGCCCTGTCTGTAGCGTATAGGCCACATCGGCCAATTCATCATCTTGCCAGTTCTGCTCCCGCAGTGTCCGGAGCAGTTGTGAGGCCTGTATGACAAGGCGGTCCTCTTGTCTTGCCGATAGCACAATAAGAGCCGGCTGCAAAGGCGAAGACCGCATACGATTTAGCTTCTCATCCAGGAGCGGGGGTTCTGCAATTATCAAATGCGCGTTGGCCCCTCCGGCGCCGAACGAAGAAATGCCCGCAATACGCGGGATTTCCGCCAGTTTTCCGTTGATGTGAAGCATAGGGCGCTTCCACTCCGCCGACGCATGTTGGAGGTAGAACGGTGTCTGCTCAAAAGAAATTTCCGGATTAGCTGTACCGGAGTGAAGGGTAGGCGCGATTACACCATATTTGAATTGCATCAGCACTTTCGTTAAGCCAGCGATACCAGCGGCACTCTCACAATGGCCAATGTTCGACTTAACGGAACCGACGGCGCAAAACTGTGTATCCTCGGTGTCTTCCTTGAATGCTCGCACCAGACCCGCAATCTCAATCGGATCACCCAACGCGGTTCCCGTGCCATGTGCCTCGATGTAACTGACTTCACGGGCATGAATACCTGCTCGCCGTAAGGCGTCTGCAACTACTTCTGCTTGTGCATTTGGGTTAGGCACCGTATAGCCGTGAGTTTTGCCTCCAGCGTTGATCATGCTTCCTTTAATCACACCATAGATATGGTCACCATCACTGAGTGCCTTGGCCAAAGGCTTTAAAACAATAGCCCCAACACCCTCTCCGTCCACAAAACCGTCTGCTTCATCTCCAAACGCTTTGCACTTATCCCCGGAGGACAGCATCGTCATCGCACTGAGTTTCAAGTAATGTACCGGATCGACAATTAAGTTGACTCCGCCCACAATCGCACATTCACAGGAACCGCTGTGCAGGCTCTCCAGTGCAAGATGAATAGCAGTCAGTGAAGAGGAACAAGCCGTATCGATTGCTAGGCTTGGCCCCTGAAAGTTAAACAGATAGGACAGACGGTTGGCGATGGACCAATAACTGGACCCTGTCGGATAGTTTCCGTTCATAACGCCGACAAAAACACCGATTTTTCGGCTGTGCTCGAGGGTCAACGGCGTATATCCCGCATCCTCCACACTTGCATAGGCCACCTCGAGAAACAGCCTTTCCTGTGGGTCCATCCGTTCGGCTTCCGCAGGCGATATATGAAAAAAAAGCGAATCGAAGGCGTCTATATCCCGGATAAAGCCGCCCCATTTGGTGTACATGGCGCCGGGTTTCCCTTTTTCCTCCGCATAATAAGCTTTCCAATCCCAACGTTCCGGGGGAATTTCCGAAATACTATGTTTGCCGGCCAGCAAATTCGCCCAAAATTCATGCACATCATCAGCCCCTGGGTAGCGGCCGGCCAATCCGATGACCGCCACATCTCGAGAGGTATCCGGCAGTGAGGATTGGCGCTTGGCAAAAGGCGTATCCAGCCCCTTCCAAAAGCGGTTGCCGGAGTGTTCCGAACTCATAGCAGGATCGGCATTGACCGTTTCTTCCCCCACTGTGCCGTTCGGCGAATCTGCTATTCCAACGCCATGCAGTTCCAAGAAACGCTCCCGCTGAGACTGCAGCAAATGATCTGCCAGTTTATCGATTGTCGGATATTCGAAAAATAATGTGCTGCTGATATTGCTGAACACCTTCCGCAATGCAGCAGCCAATTCAATGACCATAATCGAATCGATGCCAAACTTCTCGAACGGTTCGGCGGAGTCGATCTGCTGCGGCGAAATTTTCAAAGCTTCACAAATCAGATCTTTTAAATATTGACGGCTTCTGTCCTGCAGATGTTCAATAGTATGCTCTTCTTCACTGCCGTACTGGACCAAACGCGGATCAGCGGCTTCGCTGCGGGACGGCAAATTGCTGTTATAATTCAGTGCATCCGAGGACACTGCCTCTGGTGAGACAGAAAGGCTCTTGCGCTTCATCCGCACCACACCGTCGCTTTCCGCCACCAGCAGGACGGGGCCTGGCGAACAGCCGGCCATGCCGATATTTCGAAACCCTGTACCAGTCAGCAGGCTGCGGATACGGTCGGCGCTCTCTGTATTGAAGGCTTCCGCGCCGCTTGCATCATCCGTATCCGGTGCAAGGCTCCCGCTATCCTCCCACAGCAGCACACCGTTTTTCTTCAGAACGATCTTTGCCTCGCGCGACATCTGCTGAACATGTTGCAGGTCGGTTATTTTTCCCCGGGCAATCACAAGATCATAGCCGCCCGGCGATAACTGCTGATCCATAAAAGGCATATGCCGCTCTAGACTGCGGAACCTCAGAAATGGGCAAACGGAATCAAGTCCCGGTTCGATCCGCAGGAAATGGCCCTCCGACGAACCGGTACAGCAAAACTCGGCAATCTGCGTATTGAAGGGGAGCAGCTTTTGCAGCAGCAAGGAAAGTTCCGCTGTTGTCAGTTGACCGATCTGCAAAATATGAACACGGGACGAGCTATCCAGATCCAGACGGCGCTGCACATAGCCGGCAACCGCTTCGGCAAGCATCCCGGCCAGCCATTCGGTGCTGTGCGGCCCGTTGTCTGCCTTCTCCCCATAATCCGTGCGGACATCACCTGAAGCTATTAGGACATCAATGGACGGAGTTCCTTGTATCTGGAGCAAATATTGCGTCAGCGCTTGCAAATTCGGATATTCATGAAAAACAGCCGGTGATAAATCCAGCCCCAGCGATTCATTCAGACGTCTGACCCATTCGCCCCAGACGACCGGATCGTATCCATATTCCTCCCAATTAAAATTCATATCGAGTTGCTCAGGCTTTACTTGGAGCAACTCAGACAGGGTTGATCGTAAAAGGTGTTGTATCTTCATTTCCATATCTGGCCCGGTCACCAATCTCTCCTCCTTGTTTTGAAATAGCCGCCTTAAGATCCGGCAGGTGTGGCACTGCCGATGGCACTTGGTCCGGATAAAAGGCAACCCATTCATCTGCACATAACTCCTTAAGAACCAGAGGCTTCGTCGTGTTAATTAGCGCCGCTTGCGAAGCTGATCCGGCCAGCAATATCTCAAGTGCTTCAAATGCTTCCATCGGTTCTATGGAGCCGATTCCCGTACGTGCCATCTTGTCCCTGTAACCCTGTGCCGACACGACACCGGTACTGCCCCAATATCCCCAGTTCATCACCTTAACTGGGCATGTCCACCACTTGCCGAGCTGGTGGGCGAAGGCGTCGGAAAAGGAACAACCCGCCGCATAGTTACTTTGGCCAGGGGCTTTTGTAAAGGACATAAATGATGAAAAGAATAAAACCATTTCCAGCGGCTCATCTCTGAATACCTGCGCCATCCGCACGCTGACATCAACCTTCGCCAGAAGCCCGGCGCTGAACCGTTCCTCGTCCATCCGCTCCAGGCTCTGATCCAGCAACACGACAGCGGAGTGGAGTAACCCATGAATCGCTGGGTGAATCGACTTGATCTCCCTGTAGGCTTCGCGCAGCGACGCCTCATTAGCTGCGTCGGCGCAGATGTAGCGTGGTGCCGGCCCCAAAGCGCCTAAGCGCCTGATCTGGGCTTCGATAACCGCATCGTTCGGCCGCCGCCCAATCCATACAATATGAGCCTGGTGGCTGCGAATCATATACTCGCTCCAGGCTTCCCCGATGCCGCCAGCGCCCCCAATGACTACATAGACACCCCCGGTTTTATACAGACGGTGCTCTGTAATCTCCTGCCGGACAGGCATAAGATGCTGTTCATACCATTGGCCTCCCCGATATGTCCGCAGATGTCCTTCTGCATTCGGGGGCAGGGCAAACAACTCGTCGAACGGCCAGTTTTCTTCTGTTTCCAGATCGGCTAGCCTGATATTCCAGTGAGGATATTCTTTGGCTAACGAACCGGCCAAGCCGTGCAAGCCGGAGTGGGTCGGATCAATCAGCTCATCAGAAGTTATATGCTGCGTCTTCACAGTCAAGATGCAGAAGCCTAGCTTTCTGGCCCCATACCCTGCGTAAAGCAAGGCTTTGATGAACCGGAACAACAGCAGGACACCCGACTTCTGCCCAGCAATTACCGCCTCTGGCTTGAATGTGGTATCGCCATCCGAAGGAGCGATCCAGATGAAATGATCCACAACGCCGCAAGTGGCCAATTTTCCACCTATGATAGGCATGGAATCATCGGAAACAATCTCCATGCGGGATGCGCCGGGGCAGCGTTCCCGAATTCCTGCCCATTGGCTTGTGGTTCCGCCTATGACCATTACCCGCTCGCCAGGCGCCGGAAAGTGTTCTCCCGATTGGATCAGCGAAGACTCCCACACAGGCGTCAGCATTATATTGCCGATCAGTTGCGGTTCTTTCGGCTCCTGAGCAAAGTCAGGCTCCCGGTTCCCACTTCCGGCAGCAGCGGCCCGTACCATCAATCCGGACAACCGGAGACAGACCCGACCACCTTCTTCGCACAGGTCGATGTCCAGCTTCCCGGTGCCGACTCCTCCTTTCCGCCGCCGGATCCACGCCCACATCCGTTTGCTCAGCTCCCCATGCACCTCCAGACTCTCCAGCGCAAAGGGCAACATTACCCGCTGATCTTCCTCGCCCAGCGCCAATCCCATACAGCTCTGCAACGCTCCGTCCAGCAGTCCCGGGTGCAGTACATACTCCCCACAGCTACTTTCCGCCGCCTCCGGCAGCCTCAGCTCCGCCAGCCCTTCGTCCATTCCTGTCCACACCGCTACGACCGACCTCATGCTCGCTCCGTAGCAAAGACCCAGCTCCTCCAGCGCCGCATAGCACGCCTCTTTGCTCACCTTCCGACCGCAACGTCCGCGTATCGCTTCCAGTTTCACCTGCTCTCGCTC
>NZ_JANAVE010000017.1:0-30419 GCF_024213315.1 Paenibacillus sp. A3M_27_13 | reverse complement strand
GGGATGTAGCTCAGCTTGGTAGAGCACCTGGTTTGGGACCAGGGGGTCGCATGTTCAAATCGTGTCATCCCGATACTATTTTGCGGGTGTAGTTCAATGGTAGAACTTCAGCCTTCCAAGCTGATAGCGTGGGTTCGATTCCCATCACCCGCTTACCGATTACCTAGAAGCCGAAAGGCTTCTTTTTATTTTGTCCACATTACATTTACTTCTATGTATATAAGCTAGTGCAATTATGTCTCCTGTCATGCACAGTTGGGGATGACTTGTGCATATTGTACATAGGCTCTTGTTACTTTTGACACCTAGATCCCGAATTTCCCCTCTAACGTTCCCCTTTCTCCTGCAGTAAGGCTAATTTCGTGATCAAATCCTTTAAATATAGGAATCCTATAGCTATTATGGTACGAATTCATGGTGATAACTCAACAGTTGCTCTTGGGTTGTGCACATTTCCCTTTATTTATGTGGGTAAAAAGCGAAGTGTTAAAGAGGAAATACCTTAGAAACACTGAGAAAATGGCTAATTTGTGTATATCTTTGTGGATAGAAGGCTAATGGAGTTGACTTTGTCAACAAATAATAAACATATACACACTATGTCGCATGAATTTGTACCTTTAAAAACACACTCTTTATAAGAGACTGTGCATAATGTTTCACGCATCACTAGTGTATACATTCATTACTATTTATTAATTTCATATTTATTCATAAAAATCCAATATTTTCTCGAAAGAAGTAATTCAAAAAGATGATTTTTTACTGTAAATTTTGCAGCTTTTCATGCGTTTTTATTGTATGATGTTAAGAAAGTGTCAAATTTCGTGTGTATACGTACCTTTGCTATAACTGTATATGGTGTGGAACAGATCAGATGGGGGGAAAAGCATGACTGAGCTTACGTTAACCGCTAACAAAAACCAATCCAACAATCTGCTACGGCGGGACGTTCGTTTTCTAGGGAATATTCTTGGTGAGGTTTTGGTTCATCAGGGTGGCAACGAACTTTTGGATATCGTGGAGAAAATACGTGAGACAAGTAAATCGTTACGTGCCGGGTATCAGCCGGAGTTGTATGAGAATTTCAAACAAATGGTCAGCGGACTGGATACGGATATTCGTCACCAGGTTATTCGCGCGTTTGCGATTTATTTTCAGTTGGTGAATATCGCTGAGCAAAACCATCGTATTCGTCGTAAGCGGGATTATGAGCATTCCGCTGGTGAAGATGTTCAGCCCGGTTCCATTGAAAGTTCCGTTCAGGAGCTTAAACAAGGGGGCTTCTCCGCTGAGGACGTTAGCAACTTGCTGAAAGAGCTCTCTTTGGAGCTGGTCATGACCGCACATCCTACAGAAGCGACACGACGAGTAATTCTGGATATCCACAAGCGCATTTCCGAGGACGTCATGCTGCTGGATAATCCGATGCTTACCTTGCGTGAGCGGGAACAGGTACGGGAGAATCTGCTAAACGAAGTAATTACGCTGTGGCAGACAGATGAGCTACGTGATCGCAAGCCAACTGTATTAGATGAAGTAAGAAATGGAATGTATTATTTTCACGAGACCTTGTTTCATGTACTCCCAGATGTGTACCAAGAATTGGAACGATGTTTGGACAAATATTATCCCGAACAAAAATGGCACATACCCACTTATCTGAGATTTGGTTCCTGGATCGGTGGAGACCGAGACGGCAATCCGTCTGTGACAGCTCATGTGACTTGGGAAACGTTACGTATGCAGCGCAAGTTGGCTTTGAGAGAATATCAGCACACGTTAAAGGAACTCATGGGTTACTTGAGTTTCAGCACCAGCATTGTGCGAGTTTCCGATGATCTGCTGGCTTCTATTGAAGAAGACCGTACTCACATTACACTTAAAAAGATGGAAGTATGGCATAACGAAAAAGAGCCTTATCGCATTAAACTAGCATTTATGATTGCTAAAGTGAACAACATCCTGGATGAAAGCAAACAGGGCACCAATGAGCGTTATAACTCTGCGGAAGAGCTCATTGCAGACCTAAATGTTATTGATAACAGCCTGCGTCATCATTTTGCCGATTATGTAGCAAACACATATATTCAAAAGATGATTCGCCAGGTAGAGTTGTTTGGATTCCACACAGCTACGCTGGATGTGCGTCAGCATAGTCAAGAACATGAAAATGCGATGACTGAAATTCTTTCTAAAATGAATATTGTGTCGGATTACAGTAAGCTGTCAGAAGAAGAAAAAATAAATCTGCTGGAAAAGCTGCTGAATGAACCTCGTCCGATTACTTCACCGTATTTAAAATATAGCGATAGCACACAGGAATGTCTTGACGTATATCGTACGATTTATTTGGCTCAGGAGGAATTCGGCAAGCAGTCCATTACAAGCTACTTGATCAGTATGACTCAGGGAGCCAGTGACTTACTGGAGGTTATGGTCTTATCCAAAGAGGTAGGCCTGTTCCGCATCGAGAAGGATGGTACTGTTATCTGTACGCTGCAATCCGTCCCTTTGTTCGAAACGATAGATGATCTGCATGCTGCACCTGATATTATGAGAAGATTGATGAACTTGCCTGTATATCGACAATCTGTGGCTGCGATGGACCAGCTTCAGGAGATTATGCTGGGATACTCGGACAGTAATAAAGATGGCGGTGTGGTTACAGCGAACTGGGAACTTCGGGTCGCTATGAATAGCATTACGGAAGTAGTTAATGAGTTTGGCGTAAAAGTGAAGTTTTTCCACGGTCGTGGAGGTGCGCTGGGTCGTGGTGGAATGCCACTTAATCGCAGTATTTTGGCTCAGCCTCCTCATACGATTGGAGGCGGAATCAAGATTACGGAGCAAGGCGAAGTACTATCATCCCGATACTCGCTTAGAGGCATCGCGTACCGGAGCTTGGAGCAGGCAACATCGGCGCTGATTACGGCTGTGGCATATCATCGTTCCGGGAAGAAGGAAGTGTTTGAGGAGAGCTGGGAGGAGATTATCGCCCGCATTTCCCAAGTATCACTGGATAAGTATCAGGATTTGATTTTCCGAGATCCAGATTTCTTCAACTTCTTCAAAGAATCTACACCGTTGCCTGAGGTGGGCGAGCTGAATATTGGATCTCGTCCGTCCAAGCGTAAGAACAGCGAACGTTTTGAGGACTTGCGCGCCATTCCATGGGTTTTTGCATGGACACAAAGCCGTTACTTATTACCTGCGTGGTATGCGGCTGGAACAGGTTTGCAAAGCTTCTATCAAAACAATGAGGATAACCTTAAAGTGCTGCAAACGATGTTTAGGGACTCTGCTTTCTTCCGGTCACTTATTGATACACTGCAAATGGCAATCGCTAAAGCGGATTTACTGATTGCAGAAGAGTACGCTGGGATGTCGGATAATGAAGAGGCCCGGCAGCGCATTTTCGGGCAGATTTCAGCGGAGTTCAAGCTGACATCTGAGTTGATTTTGAAAATAACCGGACAATCCGAGATTTTGGACGACGTGCCGGTTATTCAGGAATCTATCCGGTTGCGTAATCCTTATGTTGATCCGTTAAGTTACTTGCAGGTTCAATTGCTAAGTGAGCTACGGGAGCTGCGGGATCAGAACGGTGATGACACTGAAATGCTGCGTGAGGTATTGTTGACGATTAACGGAATTGCCGCAGGCTTAAGAAATACGGGCTGATATAGTGTGGTTGTACGAATACAGGCAATCGGGTACTCATGGGGTGCCCGATTGTGCTGTTTGTATATTGATGGCAGGTGTGCTTGCAGTTAGTAACAATACTACAGTTGATTTCCGGATAAAATTAAACTACGATGAATAATCATAAACATGTAGTAAGTAACCCATCAGCAAGTCTGGGGGAGTATAGAGTGGATAATATGGAAAGCCGCTTGGTGAGGCTGGTACAGAAAGGCGATCAGCGAGCTTTTGCGGAGTTAGTCGAGTTATATAAAGATCGGATTTTTCATCTTTCCTACCGGATGCTAGGTAATCGCCATGAGGCGGAGGATCTGGTGCAGGAAACTTTTTTGCGTGTGTATCGTAATTTGGAAAAATACGATCATGGACAGAAGTTCTCAACCTGGATTTATCGAATTGCTACAAATCTGTGCATTGATCGTCTGCGAAGGAGAAAACCTACATACTCACTTGATGCTGAAATGAATGATCAGGAAGGTGTCGATGGGTACGCCATGCTCGCCAGTGAAGAGCTTACCCCTGAGGGGAGTACGCTTCTGTCCGAAACGCAGGCTTTAATTCATGACGCCATTGACAGCCTTCCGGATAAATATAGGACGATTATGGTTTTACGGTACTTGCAGGAGCTTTCCTTACAGGAAATCGGCGATGTGCTCAATCTCCCAGTCACCACGATTAAGACAAGAGTACACAGGGGCCGGGATTTTCTGCGCAAAAAACTGGAGCACAAGCTATAGATCATGCGCATAGATTCTAGGAAAAGAGTCTGCGTAGATGTTTTTATGAAACATAATGCTCGTTGTAACGTATGTAAGATGAGCAAAGTTTCTAAGCCGGAGCATGTTATGTTGAGAAACACGGAAGAATATTAGAAAGGATTGGCTCATATGGATTGCAAACAAGCCGTCTCTTTTATGCATGACTATCTAGATGGCGACCTGTCTGAGCAGGACAAACATGAGTTGGAACAGCACTTGTTAGACTGCCCGGAATGCCGCATGCGTTTTAAAGAGCTGGAGCGGACGGATGCGATGCTTTACGGTACACGCTATCATCAAGTGCCGTGTGTATCGGATGAGCTGACATTTCGCATTATGAATGCTTTGCCACCGCATAAAAGACAGACTGCGGTGCCAATGCTGACGTGGGTGAAAAGGCATCCCGCTGTAACAGCCGCTGCCTTCTTCCTTATTGTTATATGCTCAAGCATGGCCAGCTTTTCTAGCACGGACCATCAATTGGTAGTCAAAGGAAGCCAACTGGATCAAGTCGTTATTCAGGGTGATACTGTGATTGTGCCTGAAGGGAAATCCATTGCCGGAGATCTAACAGTGCAAAATGGTGAAGCCCGTGTATACGGCGATGTGGAAGGAAATGTAACTGTAATTGATGGTTCTTATTATCAAGCGTCCACCGCTCATATTGCAGGACAGGTTAAAAGTATTGATCAAACCTTGGATTGGATATGGTACAAGGTTACTGATTTATTCGGGGGACCTTCTTCTCCATAAAAGAAGCTTGAAATGGCAAGGACGATATCGAGCGCCTCTTTCCGCTGGAAAAGGCGTTTTTTTGTATATGAAGCTGGCGAATTGTACTGTATTTTACTGATTTTAGCGGTTCTTTTGTCACACAGCTTGCAACGTGAGCCTGATCGTTATAACCTAGATAGAGAGAGCATACTGTGTACATATTACACCCACTCACTACAGAAAATTGCGGGGGCATGCGCATGTTGGATTATTTTGCGGACCTGACTTGGAAAGAGTCCATTAAAGATATTATCGACATTTTGATCGTAACCTATATTATGTATCAGCTTATTTTACTTGTTCGCGGAACGCGTGCAGTTCAATTGTTGAAAGGGATTCTGTTTCTGGTTGTCATTTGGGCGGTTAGCACCTGGTTTGATTTGTATACGCTCAAGTGGTTGATGAACCAGATGTTCACCTTTGGTGTGGTGGCTATCTTTATTATTTTTCAGCCTGAGTTGCGTCGTGCACTAGAACAGTTGGGGCGTGGCAAACTATTTGGGCGTTCGTCTGCGGATGATGAAGAAATTAACAAGTTAATCGGAGAAATGATTAAGGCGCTGAATTATTTATCACGTAGGAAAATAGGAGCTTTAGTCGTATTTGAGCGTGAGACAGGGCTAAACGAATATACAGAGTCTGGTATCAAGACACAGGCTGTAGTCAGTTCTGAACTGCTAATTAACATCTTCATTCCTAATACCCCTCTGCATGATGGTGCGGTGATTATTCAAAATAAACAGATTGCTTCTGCGGCCTGTTATTTGCCATTATCGGAAAATCCGTTCATCAGCAAGGAGTTGGGAACCCGTCACCGGGCTGCGATTGGGGTGAGTGAGGTAACGGATGCCGTAACTGTCGTGGTTTCAGAGGAAACAGGGCAAATTTCTTTGGCCATTAATGGACAGGTCGTGCGCGACATTAAGGAAGAATCCCTAATCTCCAAGCTGTATGAGGAGTTGCGGCCAACACCGTCTTTGAAGGAAAAACGCGGCTCATTCTGGAATCGGAGGGGAGGCCGTGGAAATTCATGATGGACAAATGGATTAACAATAATACGATTTCCAAGATATTGGCGCTTGCGGTTGCTGTTCTGCTGTGGGGAATGGTCCATCTAGATACAGGTACACCTTCATCTACGCTGACCGTTTCTTATAATAATAAAGTGATTGATAATGTGGCCATTCAGGCCAGTGGTCTGGATGATTCAAAATATGTATTGTCTACCATGGATACTGACCATGTAAAGATGGAAGTTAGAGGACAGCGCTCTGTGCTGACTTCCTTTTTCGCGGATAATTATCAGGCAAAGCTAAACTTAAACGGCTTAGGAGCAGGCACTAAAACATTATCACTCGAACCGGATTTACCGGACGGGGTGGAATTGGTATCTATGACTCCTAACCGTGTTACAGTGACGATTGAGGAAAAACAAACGAAATCATTTAATGTATCTATAGTTCCTAAGGGAAATCCAGATGCGGGATTGCAGCTTGGTAAGCCTGTGATTGCTCCTCAAACCGTGAAGGTTACCTTGCCCAAAAGCCAGTTGAGTACCGTCACTGCCGTTCAGGGGGCTGTTAATACGGATGGCATCTCAGAAAAGTTTGAACAGAAGCGTGTAAAACTGAAGGCTTATAACAAAAAGGGACAGGAACTTACAAGTGCGGTCATTGAGCCATCCACTGTATCCGTTGAAATTCCGGTAACTCAGCAGGCGAAATCTGTGCCTGTTAAGATTGTATATTCCGGAGAGTTGCCAGACGGATTGGCGCTTTCTAAAGTCAATGCAAACGTGAAAGAAGCGGCGGTGTATGCATCGCAGGATGTATTGGGCAGCCTTAGTTCTTATGTCACGGCTACATTGGATTTAAGTCAATTTACGGAAGCGGGGACCCGTGCAGTTCAAGCTAATTTGGCAGCCCCCTCAGGTTCTGATAAAATCGAGCCAGGGTCAATACAAATTCAGGTGACCGTCGTTCCTTCCAATGAAGTCACAGATACGGAACGGACGCTGTCAGGCATCCCAATCGTTTTACAAGGTGCAGGAGATGGAGCGACTGCGACTGTTACAGCGCCCGCAGGCAAGACGATGGATGTTACTGTGAAGGGCCCGCAGGATATGGTAAACAATTTAACCAATGATGATATTAGTTTGGTGGCAGATGTAAGTGGCCTCGCGGCTGGTCAACACGAGGTTACTCTGAAAGTAGGCTTGCCTAAATATATTACGCAAGCCGGGAATGCTGGCCAACTAAAGGCAACGGTCAACATTGAGAGCCCTTCTACGCCTGCTGTAACGAATCCGAATAGTGAGAATGAATCAAACCCCTCTGGTAGTGGCGAAAAGGGGCAGGAGAGGCCACAGGAGGGGCAAGGCAGTCAAGGTGGGGACTCTGACGCTAAGACCGGGGACAACGCAGCTGCGGAGGATAAAACAAATCCTCATAACGGCGCAGATTCTTCTGCGAATGGAACCTCGGAGAACAGTCAGCCATAACATGTTTTATCTGTAGTAAATAATCAAGATTTATTAGACAAAAAAAGGGAGTCATTTTACATGGGGAAATATTTTGGTACAGATGGTGTACGAGGCGTTGCTAATCAGGAACTTACAGCCGAACTGGCATATAGCATTGGCCGCTGCGG
This sequence comes from Paenibacillus sp. A3M_27_13, assembly GCF_024213315.1. Classification (NCBI taxonomy): domain Bacteria; kingdom Bacillati; phylum Bacillota; class Bacilli; order Caryophanales; family Paenibacillaceae; genus Paenibacillus; species Paenibacillus sp. A3M_27_13. The sequence goes on along the minus strand of NZ_JANAVE010000017.1, from coordinate 22,533 downwards.
CGGATATGTTTTAGCAGGTAATGTAGAGAAACCGACAGTTGTTATTGGTATGGATACACGGATATCCGGACTGATGCTGGAATCGGCTCTTGTAGCCGGTTTGCTGTCCATTGGGGCTAATGTGGTTCGTCTAGGTATTGTTTCGACACCTGGGGTGGCATATCTCACACGTCAATTGAAAGCTGACGCTGGTGTAATGATCTCAGCATCACACAATCCAGTTGAAGACAACGGCATTAAGTTTTTTGGCGGCGACGGTTTTAAATTGACAGACGAAACGGAATTGAAAATTGAAGAGCTGATGGATGCAAAAGAAGACCAACTGCCTCGTCCGATTGGCGGCGGATTGGGAACGGTTGTTGTAGACGAGCATTCCCGCTACGATTATCTGGAGTTCTTGAAAACAACAATTAGCCATTCTTTTGAAGGGTTAAAAATTGTACTGGATTGTGCAAACGGAGCAGCTTATGAGCTGGCGCCGAAGCTTTTTGCAGAACTGGGAGCTGAGGTACATACCATCGGTGCCGAGCCAAACGGTTTGAATATCAATGATCATTGCGGATCGACTCATCCTGAGAAGTTGAAAGAGGAAGTGCGCCGCTTGAAAGCGGATATTGGTCTGGCCTTTGACGGCGATGCCGACCGTCTGATCGCGATTGATGAGAACGGGGAAGAGGTAGACGGCGACTATATTCTCTGCATTTGCGGAGATGCAATGAACCGCGCGGGAAAACTTAAGGATAGCACCATTGTATCGACAGTGATGAGTAATATCGGTTTTTATAAAGCTACTGAAAAGCTGGCACTCAAGACTGCAAAAACTGCGGTCGGGGACCGTTATGTGATGGAAGAAATGCGTCGGGGTGGATTTAATCTGGGCGGTGAGCAGTCTGGTCATGTTATTTTCCTGGATCACAATACGACAGGCGATGGCATGCTGACCGGGATTCAGCTGGTAGATACCTTGAAAGCTTCTGGCAAGAAAATGAGTGAGCTAAAATCGCTCATGAAACAGTATCCGCAAGTGCTCGTAAATGTGCGTGTGCAGGACAAACGCAATTACGAGGGGAATCCTGCTATTGCAGAAGCAATTGAGCAGGTGGAACAACAATTGGGTGATAATGGGCGTGTATTGGTCCGTGCTTCAGGCACAGAATCACTTATTCGTGTGATGGCCGAAGGCCCGGATAAGGACGAACTGGAGCAATTTGTCGGTCAGATCGTAGATGTCGTGAAGAAAGAATTAGTTTAAAATTTTGTAAACGTCGGTTGCCTGTGAAAAAGAAGCAGGCAACGGCGTTTGCGGTTATTTACTAACGATTTATGGCCTTCATGGTGTAATTATGAATAAAGTGTCATTGCCAAATGATACTTAGCTGAATATAATATAGGGATGCTGTGACTCAGATAGAGAAAGTGAGGGTTGTAAGGTTCGTAATACAAGCGCCAGAGCTTGATTTTGTGCGGGGGAACTTGGTGGAGAAGCAACGGATTCAGTTGAGATAAAGTTGCTCGCAAATCGGTTCACGACAAAACAAGCTGACGAGGTGAAGGTGTTCGAAACATTCGGCGGGGACCTTCCGGTGAAGCATCAAGCCGTAAACCGGCAGCGGAAAATGAACAGGCAACTGTTTACACAACGCACCGGTAGATGCCTTTATTATTTTATAACCTAAATTATAAGATTCATTTCATGAATGTGCGGCCATCATCATTGGCGTGCGCGGTTTGGGAATTTCGTTACATTCGTGAAGAGATGCCTGTAAATTCTATAGTTATCATTGACAACTTCATAGATGAATGAACTTTATTCCGCAATCTACCGCACACGTTAGTCCTGTGATGAGTCGTCTTGTGAAATGATGATCGGGAGGATAACGAATATGTGTGGCATTGTAGGATATATTGGTAATCAGAATACACAAGAGGTATTGATTGACGGATTGAAGAAGCTGGAGTATCGCGGTTATGACTCTGCGGGTATTGCCGTGTTTACAGATTCAGGATTGCAAGTAGCCAAGGCTAAAGGTCGTCTGGCGAATCTGGAAGCTAAACTGGATGGTACGCCATTGGTAGGCCATGCAGGTATCGGACATACACGTTGGGCAACGCACGGTAAGCCTTCTGATGAAAACTCCCATCCACATTTGGATGAGAGCCAAAAGTTCTCTGTAGTTCACAACGGAATTATTGAGAACTATCTGGAGCTGAAGGAGCAGCTGATTAGCGAAGGTCATACCTTTATTTCCGAAACGGACACGGAAGTTATTTCCCATCTGGTTGCGCGTGAATATAAAGGGGATATCGTCAAAGCAGTACAAAAAGCTATTACCTTTATGCGCGGTGCTTTTGCACTGGGTGTGCTGACAGAGCATGAGCCTAATAAGCTGGTTGCTGTTCGTCAAGCTAGCCCGCTGGTTATTGGTGTGGGAGAAGGCGAGAACTTTATCGGTTCCGACATTCCGGCTATTCTGAAATATACACGCAATGTATTTATTTTGAACGATGGCGAAATGGCTGTTTTGACCAGTGATGCTGTCGAATTAATGACAATCGAAGGCCAATTTATTTCTCGGGAAATGATTCATGTCGAATGGGATGCTGTAACAGCAGAAAAAGGCGGCTATGAGCATTTCATGCTGAAAGAAATTCACGAGCAGCCTAAGGCTTATCGTGACACAATGTTGGGCCGTATCGATAAAGATACTAAAAAAGTTGTTCTTCCTGAGCTGAAGCTGACAGAAGAACAAATTAAAAATATCCGCAACATTCAAATTGTTGCGTGTGGTACAGCTTACAATGCTGGTTTGATTGGTCGTACAGTTATTGAAAGTCTGGCTCGTATACCGGTAGAAAATGATGTGGCATCCGAATATCGTTATCGTTCACCTATCGTAACACCAGAGACATTGGTGATCGTGGTGAGCCAATCCGGTGAAACTGCTGACACGTTGGCAGCCCTGCGTGAAGCACAAGCAAATGGCGCTCATGTACTGGCGATTACAAACGTAGTCGGTAGCTCCATCGCCCGTGATGCAGATGATGTGTTGGTTACACTGGCAGGACCGGAAATTGCCGTAGCCTCCACTAAAGCATATTCTTCACAGTTGATTGCGTTCTATCTGTTTGGTTTGTATCTCGCTCAAGTGCGTGGCACACAAACAGATGAGCAAGTAGCTCATGTGCTGGCTGCTATGGAATCCCTGCCAGAGCAAGTGGAAGAGATGCTGGGTAAAGCAGATGCGATCAAAGCCTATGCTGAGCAAATTGCAAGCCACAAGCACCTGTTCTTTATTGGTCGCGGTCAGGACTATGCTGTAGTACAGGAAGGCTCCCTGAAGCTTAAGGAAATCTCCTACATTCATTCCGAGGCTTATGCTGCGGGTGAATTGAAGCATGGTACACTGGCATTGATTGAAGACGGCATTCCGGTTATCGCTTTGGTAACACAGGAATCCGTGTTGGAGAAAACCGTGAGCAACATTAAGGAAGTCAAGGCTCGTGGTGCAGATGTTCTTGCGATTACGTACGAAGAGCACGCAGTTGAGTTGCTGAAGTCCGTGGATCAGGTATTTGCCATTCCGAAGACACTTCCAATTCTGTCTGCTGCAATTTCAGTTGTATCTCTCCAACTGTTGGCTTACTACGCTTCTCTTGCACTGGGTCATGATGTTGATAAACCACGTAACCTAGCGAAAAGTGTTACTGTAGAATAAGCTTTAGTTGCTATTATGACTTTTTGTCTGGTGATAAAAAAGTGTGGAACCAGTAAAAGAATGTATGGAACCAATAAAAAAACTGTGGAACCAGTAAAAAAAGTATGGAACTAGTTATTTTACAAACATCAAGAAAGATCCCGATGATATTATATCGGGATCTTTTTAGCTTAGGAGGGCAATTATGTCTACAATAGGCCAACGAATTCGAACTATTAGAAAAACAAACAACTTAAATCAAATAAAGTTTGCAAATACAATTGGAATTTCTCAAGGAACGTTGAGTGAACTAGAGCAAGATAAATATAGATCCTCTCTTGATATAATTATAGCAATTAAAGAAAACTTCAATTCCCATATAGAGTGGTTAATCTTTGGAGATACGCCTGTATCAAAGAACCCTATTTTTAATTTAGCTATTGAAGCCTAGGAACTAGAACTTATTTCTTTGTTTCGAGAACTTACTAAAGAAGATAGAGATGAAATTATTGATTTTATAAAGCTGAAGATTGTTCGGTACTAATCTTTCCCGGAAGCTTCTTATTAAGATGCCTTAAAAATGTTAAAAGAAAATAAAGTATTAGACCGTAAAACAAAGTTCTAGACTAAGAAAATAAAGTCTTAGACTGACGATTCGTCATTAAGCTAACGGGCAGGTTAGTGATGGTGGCTACCGCTAAAAGTCTTGGAATCCCTTTAAAGAAGAGAAATACACTTAACATCAAATTTTGGTTATATCGTTTTAGAAGAGTTCTACTAGTAAGTCATAAGTCCATCTCCATTTTTTTCATAATCGGTTCTAAGCGCCGATTTTATTTCCGTGGAACAATTCAAAAGAACGGCCGCTGTTCGCATCGTTTGCGACAGGGCCGTTTTTTGTTTTTCGTAGGCTAGCTTCAAATTGCTATTCTTGCCAAACACTCATAGGGTCCCATGGCTTGATTTGATTACCATATTTTCCGGCCAAAAAAGCTTTCATGTCTTCCAGCTTAGCAGGCACCTCGTTCCAAATTGGAAGGGGTGGTAACCCTCGTTTGCTTTTCAATAGGATATCCACTGTAACATACAAGCGTTCTGGCTGAATCCAATGAAGAAAGCGGGAAATATCAATTTGCTTGGTCAGGGACAAGGAATCAATTTCGCCATTGTAATGCTTGTTGAACTCGCTGAGCAGATTCAGGAGGTAGTCTCTCTGCTCCTTCACGAAGTCCAGGCCGCAGATGGCGCCATGTCCTGGAACAACGATTTCGGGTTTAATTTCATCAATAATGCGATCAAGCACTTTAACCCAATTGAGGGTTCCCTCTTCGCTGTATGCCGTACAACCGTTAAACACGACATCGCCGGCGAACAGCACTTTTTCTTTTGGCATCCACAGCAGCAAGTCACTGTCAGAGTGGGCCGGAGCTACGTTGTAAATCATAACTTCCGTATCTCCAAGACGGATGTTGATATCGTCCTTTATCTCAATATTCGGGAGCACCCATTCTACGCCTTCCAGGTCGAATCCTTCAAATTCCGCTGCAAAAAACCGCTCGCCCGAAGTCGATTCCGGAGAATCCTTTCCTCTTCTAATGACGCTGTCCATCCAGGCGATATTTTCGGTGAGACGCTCTCTGGACGCTTCCTTGTGCATAATAATGCAAGCATCTTCAAACACTTTGTTTCCCCAGGCATGGTCGCTGTTATAGTGCGAGTTCACCACATATGCGGGAGAGCCGCCGTTGCTTACTTCCATAAAAGCCTCCCGCATTTCCCGCGCATGGAACAAATCGAAGAACGTGTCATACACCAGCCCTTCACCCTTGTTGATGAACCCGGCATTGGCCCAACTGATGCCGCGATACGGCGAAATACCGGCAAAGACGCCATCTGCAACTTCAAAAAATTTAACACGAGGTTTTTGGATAATATGTCCATACTTCATGAAAATTCTCCTTTGCGTATATGTTTTTGGGGTAAGGCATACTGACTATGCCTTTATTATAGAGAATGGAAAACAGAAATGCAAGCATGTGCTTGCATGCATTTTCTCTGTGCTATATGATAGTAACAGAACAACATCACACTACATGGATGGAGGCGCTGCAACATGAAGCTAGTAACCTTTCAAACCAAGACATCCCAGGAACCTTTGTTTGGGCTTGTAATTAACGAGAAATTTGTCGTGTCTTTTGCCGCAATCATGAAAAAGCAGGGAACATTCGTTGACAGTCTTGAATGTATGGACAGCTATCTTCATTATTTGCCGGCAAGTTATGATGCCGCTAAGGAATTGATGCAATATGCTGTCGAACAGTCGCATCAATTCAATGAACATGAAATCTGCCCGATTGCAGCGGTAAAACTGCTGCCGCCGGTTCCGAATCCGGCTGCGCTTATCGATTTTGGGCTGACGCCAAGACATCTGAGAAATGCTGGCGCAAATCTGCTGCAAAGAGAATATACAGGGTCGGAAAGAGAAGAGCTTAAACGAAATATTACCGAAAAATTCCAGAAAGATCCGAATAAAGTAACTTTCAGTTATTACAAGTGTAACCATAATGCATTAATTGGCGATGGGGATACGATTCATTGGCCTTCGTACACTTCCTACCTGGATATCGAGCCGGAGCTGGCCTTTGTTACAGGGAAGGGGAACTGCATTGCAGGTTATGTTATTTTTAACGACAGTACTGTCCGCGATGTGCAGTGGCCGGATTTCCAGGCGCTGACCGGACCGACGCGCTGCAAAGATTTTGATCGCAGCAAAGGAATAGGACCATTTCTGGTTACGCCGGATGAAATCGACAACCCGCTGGTACTGGATGTGGATGTACGCATCGGGGAGAGACTGCACTGGAAGGGAAGCACATCCGAGTATTCTGCACATCCTGCAAAAGTGATGGAGGAGGTTCTCAAAGTTTTCACGCCGCTCCCGGGCACGATTATAGGAATGGGGACGATACCGGATTGCTGCGCAATCGAGACCGAACAATGGCTGTTGCCCTCTGACCGAATCCAGATTACATTTGATAAATTAGGCACGCTCACGCAATTGGTGCCTGATCATGTCAAGATTACGGAACCAAGCCGCTGGGAAAAAAGAAGCGATTTGCCTTAAATAAACGTTTATGAAAATGATGAACCCCGACCCTGCTGCACATGCAAAACTTGTAGTAGAATAGGTTTAACATATGCAAAAGGAGAAATACAATGCAAACTTCAGACAGAATCATTGAAGCCGCGACACGACTCATCAAAAAGAAGGGCTATCGGGGAGTAAGCACCAAAGCCATTGCAACGGAAGCTAAAGTCAATGAATCTACGATTTTCCGGCAATTTGGAAGCAAGAAAGGCATATTGGAAGCCATCATTGAAAGACATTCGGATATCCCGCAATTTGAGAAGCTGTTAAAAGAGGACGCGACCGATAATCCGGAAGTCGATCTGCTGAATGTAAGCCAGCAGTACCGTTTGTTTTTCCATAAAAATGCGGACATCATTTTGATTGGCATCCGCGACAAAGGAATGCTTCCCGAATTGGACAGAGTGCTGGCCGATCCGCCGGTGAAGCTGCACTCCTTGCTGGTTGAATATTTTGAACGCTTGCAGAAGAAAAAAGTTATAGCCAGACAGGATGAGCGTCTTGCCGCCATGTCTTTTCTCTCGATGTGCTACGGATTTCAGATGAGCGAGCTGATTCACCGGCAATATCAGTCCCAACTCGTCACCGAGGAAGAGTTCTACAAGCACAGTGTCTCATTGTTTGTAAAAGGAATTTTGTCTCAGTCATAAGCTTTGTTGATTTATTTAAATATGCCGAAGACTGCTTGCGCAGCTTTAACTCTAGAACAATTGAAAGAAGATGCACCAAGATGCTCGAAAGCTCGTTATACTGCAACCGGGACATTATTTCTGGCAAGGCTCCGTCATCAATGACATTCTAAAAAAATCCAAAAATATGGATATCTTTATCGTTGCTGATCGGGCGGAGCACCATGGAGAGCGAATTCTGCCAGCCAAAATGACCAATCCGAAGAAAAACCCGTTATATCACCGCTTAAATTCACGGGAAGTGGATGAGAAAATTGGACGAATCAAAAGGGGGAGATTCAAGGTCTTTATTGGTGCGGCTCCTGGAGTTGGCAAAACCTACACTATGCTGCGAGAGGGCAATCATCTTCTTAAAAAGGGCATTGATGTTGTAAATGGTTTGCTGGAAACGCATGGGCGAAAAGAAACCATCCAGCAGGTTGCAGAACTGCCATTAATCGAGCGCACAAAAATCAAATATTCAGGCACAGAACTTGTAGAAATGGATATTGGGGCAATCATCCGGCGGAATCCTGAACTGGTACTTGTCGACGAGTTGGCTCACACCAACGTTCCCGGTAGCAAAAACAAAAAGTGATATGAAGATGTATTGGAAATTTTGAATGCTGGGATTTCTGTCATTTCTACCGTTAACGTTCAGCATTTAGAGAGCTTAAATGATGCAGTGGAGCAAATTACAGGGGTGCGTGTCAGGGAAACCGTCCCGGATTCCATTCTTCGCCTTGCTGACGAGGTCGAGCTGATCGATGTGGCACCGCAGGCTCTACAAGCCCGTATGAAGAAAGGAAAGATATATGCCCGGGAGAAGATAGATCAGACTCTGGGGAACTTTTTTAAAATTGGAAATTTAATTGCTTTAAGGGAGCTGGCGCTTCGGGAAATTGCGGACGATGTGGATGAACGTCTGGAAGCATGGGAGTGCAAAAGTTCCTTACGTGGACCCTGGAATAAGCGGGAGGTCATTTTCGTATGCGTCAAGCTGATTTCCAATGCAGAAAGGTTAATCCGGCGGGGATTTAGAATTGCATTCCGACTAAAGGCACAATGGATTGTCACATATGTACACCCAACGGATACGATGAATGAAGAGGAATTGATGAAAAAAGAGAAACTCAAAAGCCTGGTAGTGCGTCTAGGCGGGCATTTTGAAGTTGTGCCACTTGGGCATTCTGATAAGCTTGCAGATGTTCTTCTTGCCAGAGCTAATGAATATCATACTACCCAACTCATTATTGGTCAGAGTGACAGCCCCATATGGAAACGTTTACGAGAAGGAACAATTATCCAAAAGTTACTGAGCACTGCGCGGCATATGGATATTCTTGTGGTCGCCAATTACGATCCTCATATCAAGCGAGATACTCTTCCTGATAGTATTATGCAAGGTTAAGTATAAGAGAAGAGTATCATTGAATGCCTGCATTCAAATAAATGGAACCTCGTTATACTATGGTTAAAAACCATTTGAAAATTATATTGCAAAAGTTGCATCTTCAAAATCGTGTCCAGCTTACAAGATATGCGCTTGAACAAGGCACCTGAAAAGTGGGGAGAAGGTTGTTTTTATGCGCGCAATCAAGCTATATGTGGGGGCTGTTAAATCACAAATTGTCTCCAAGCTATGTCATCCCTCTTGCTACGTTTAACGTACCAGGATTGAACATTTGCGCGAGTTTTTTCAATTCCTTCATTGTACTCATTCAAATATTAATAACGACTTGTTTACCATTGCCCACAATAACTGGCTCCTGCTTCACATGCAAAGAGCCATTCGCTTTACTAAAATCCGAAAGAACATGTTTTATTTTTTAAATAGAGATAAAGTTGAACAAACCCATTCTTTTTATACAACAACAATGTATTCAAAATTTCTCAGTCGCTTTGGCGAAGAAATGTTGTCGCAAATTGGGCTGTCAGATCAGGATATTGTGCTTCCTTCGCTCTGGGGAAAAGAGGCGTTGATTAATCCCCTTATCTACATTATTTATATGATTTATTTCTCTGATTCAGTGGCCAACTTTTTGAAATTAAAATCCGATGAGGGGCTAAGTAATAACGGATAATTATAAAATGACTTTTTAATTGAAGGAGAAGCTTTAAATATGATTTGAGAACTCAACTTTATTGTATATAGACACTAATTTGTCTTCGGACAATAAAGTTGTGTACTAAACAATAAAGTTGTGTACTAAATATTAATGAAAAATAACAATAATATCTCTTCTTAGTAAGTATTTAACAAAAGTCCGATGAGCAAGTATCATCGGGCTTTTTTTATTAAATTCAGGAGGCGACTGCTTTGGCTCAATCAGAGCGAGTATAGTTGCATGACAAATCAAAGGGCTTTGAACCCTTTCCTGTATTGGTATCTTAAGTAATTGAAGCAGGAGAAATCCAAGTTTCTGTTGAAAACAGTATGAGAAATCAAGAGCTTATTGTCGCGATGAAAAAAATGTTTTTTTATCTAAAATACAAATGAATATATAATATATATAACTATTATAAATTAAGTATGTATTTCATTTTTATGGATGGTAGGTGGAGCAATGAAGACTTTGGGTGAAAAGATAAAGAGTATAAGAAAATTAAATAAGCTTAATCAAACTGACTTTTCATCTACTATTGGTATTTCTCAGGGTACATTAAGTGAATTGGAAAAAGATAAGTACAAACCATCCTTAGAAACCGTAATTGCCCTTAAACTAAATTTCGATATTGATTTAGATTGGTTATTACTTGATGAGGCGGCAACTTTTTATAGTGGATTATTTCAAGTTAAGTTAGATGATCTTGAATCAAAATTAATCTCAGGATTTCGAAAGTTAGACCTGGGCGATAAACAGGAAATAGAGGGAATTGTTGATTTGAAGTTAAAGCGGTATAGAGATAAATGAACTTTCGCGGAGCCGTGAAGGGGACTCATTATTGCAAAGCCTTCAGTAGTTATGTTTTAAGTTCACATTAGACATATGATCCATCCAATTGAGATGGACACATGGCTATCCATATAAATCTGGAAGAAGAAAGTCCCAATTTTTTTTACTATAGGGTCTCCGAAACAAAAAGTGATTGATGTTATGGGAACTTCGACATCGATCATCGGAAACTCATGGACTTATGGGAATCAAATGTGGAATTGGACTCTAATGATCATATCATTGGGTGGAGTAATATCAACCATAATTTGAAAGTATCTATTGGCTTAAAGAAGAAGGGGGCCGCTCCATTTACGATAGGATCTTCCATCCAAGATGTAATTGATGCCATGGGCACACCGACGTCTATAAGATGTTCGTTACGAGTCCTGGTTTGAATATTAGTGCTCCTTGGAGTATATGCGTACACTCGTATATCCTTCTACAGCTCATGCGAAGCCATGAGTCGGGGTAGTCAAAGAGGAAATTCAAAGAATAGAGCTTCCTTTTGGAAGCTTGAATGTAGTGATCCCAAGTCCGCAGCTTAATGTCAAAGATGCACTTGATCAATTAAGTGAGGATTCTTTAGTTTGTGCTGGGCGTATTAATTACGAGTTATTGATGGAGTATGCTGCAAAAGGTTTCTTTAAAAAATCTGAGATTAATCGGTTTCGTCAGTTAAAAAATATAACGACTAAATATATACTGACCAAGCTGGAGAAAGACGAATGGATGCATAAATTTTTTCATAAAAAGCAACCCAATTTAAGATTCCTCTAAGACGACACTATCTGTAGCAGTGTTATTTTTCAAAGGGATTGGAGAATAAAAGAAAGCAACCTAAGATAATCCGACGGAGACCAAAGATGTGAAAATTACGTGCTGAGCGATTGTATATCAACCTCGATAACCAAGATATTTATGATGGTAAGACCTATTTTTTTATTCCTTAAAGCACAATTCATGGTATAATCTCACTAAATATACATCCTTTATAATTTACGCTTTTTTGTCGAAAGTTAGTTTATTAAGAAGCTAGCCTAGTACTGAAATCTCTCTTGAAAAATTATATATCACACATCTTAAAGTCAGGCACCTTGTTTTTACAATGGGGCTTTTTTTGCATTAAGAAACTACGAGGTGAATGGAGGGGCATTATGGCTCAAGCATATCCGATTCCCACCACGATAGAAAAATGGATAAAACAAGGTAAAGGCCAGGGTATGGGAAACCCGTAAAGCGCCAATATATCCCCAAGAAGGATGCGGATCGGGCATACGAGATCATTCGAACGATAATGGAACGTCTGGAGTTAACGTTACACCCGACAAAAACGCGAATCGTCGGACTATGGACAGGAGAAGAAGGCTTCGACTTCCTAGGCATGCTTCACCGAAAGACGAAGGCCGAAACTTCCGAAAGCCAAGTATATTATACGACCCAACAATGGCTGTGCCGTAAGGCAAAGGAGCGAATTAGGGAAGTCGTGAAGGAACGACTAGCCCCTGCGAATATGCGTCACAAATCATTCCAAGAACATTTGGAATACTTAAACCCGAAAATACAGGGTTGGCGTAACTACTACGTTACGACCTACAGCCAAAGGAAGATGGCTAAACGTGACTGGTACATCCTTCAGCGACTCACAAAATGGTATGCCAAGAAGCGTATGAGGGAAAACCTCACGTACGGTTTGATGAGGAGGGGCAGAATTTATCTGCCCTTTACTCTAGCAGAGGCGCAGTGAAGACGGCGGGATACAAAACTATGCCGGCTGCCATCCCGGCGGACGCTACGGCCAGCTTCCAGCCGGGCAGTTCCAACCGAGTATCCAACGGATTTTCCAGCAGAATATCCAGCTGACATCCAGTCACGTTTCCAGCCAGGCTTCCAGAAATTCGTCAGGTAATCATGTTAAGTTATCGCAAAGCGCAAGGATTCGGAGCACCGGCAGAGAATGTATACAGGGAAGATCTCCCAAATCGGCCGGCACCCCGCCTGAATGTCGACACGCGTCGAATTCCTCGATTGATGGCAAACCATTCCCAGCGTTCTTCTCCATTCGCTCTTTTTAGGCAAAATATTAACACCTTGACCAAATTTAACTAAAGTTTTACTATACATTCTTCGGAATTTTGATATAATTTTACCTAGGTTACCTTTCCAATTATGATAGAAAATAGAATTGGATGGTTTTTATACCTATCCAAGCTGTGTGCGAGAGACCAGTCCACTGGCTACCCAGCAAGCTGGCATGCGGGGACCGACAATTGTGGAAAATGACTGCCGAGAATATGTTGCTCCATGACTTCAGAAGGTTCAGAAAGGATGAAGCCGAGGCGAAGCGGATGACGGAGATCAGCTTCGAGAACGGGCTCATCATTGAAAGAGCCGGCAGAGGAGACTGCGTACTGAAGATCATGCCTCCGCTGACCGTCTCGATGGAGCATCTGGCCGCCGGCTGCGACATTATCAAGTCCAGTATGCAGCAGGTGATCTCTCAGGAGACCCAGGATTTGCTGGTAACGAAAGCAGGTGGACGCCCCGGCAAGAGGCACGGAAGTGCCTTCTGGGGGTCGTGCGGCCCTGATGTTAAGATAACGTTTTCATCCCATTGGAAGATTTTCTCCCCATGCTGCCTGCGGTACCGTCAGGCAGCATGGAATTCACCGCCGATCCAAGGGCTGTCCCGTTTATGCCATACGGAGCATTCTTTGAGCCTCATGCAGCACCATTGTCACATCTAATCGTCAGGAAAAGCTCACTACCCCGCAGCCAGATCTTTACTTATCCACACCAGGCGGGGGAATACTAAAATCGTACATAGAGTGTATCAATATCCCTTAAACATAGGCTTCGACAAAGGCAGCTCCGGTGCCGAATCCGGAGGTACGGTCGACTTCCTGCTGGCCGGCCGGAACCCTACAGCAAGCCTAACATCGATGGGTGGAACATCCCTTGTCCACCCCCAAATCTAATTCCGAACCCAATGTTAAACCAAAGCCCGTCTTCGGGCGGCTCGTCCGCAGCAAGCATATTGAAGCAGAGGAGCCGGAAGCAGCTGCATCTCTTGCGTAGAACGATGCTCTTTGTTGTCTTTCACGCATGGGAGCCGAGCGGGACAGCTGCTAGGCAGAGGATTGCCGCATGCGATCAAACGGGCAAGCGAAGCGGTGACCTGGCGAAAGCCATTGACATTGTTGTCACATGTTTGAAAAGGCGGGGAGCGAGGCTGAAGCGTTGCTGCGGCATATGCTCCGCCGGATTGCTTTTACCGATGAAGAGAGGGGAACGATCCAGATGGCTTTTGAAAAAGAAACGTTGTTTTGGAACGAAAAATTCGGTAGCGACGATTATACCTTGACGCCGCTGCCTTACAGCAAAGCTCCAAGCTCCCTGGCGCCCATTATGAAAACCGTGGGCGGTTCGCTTTCGGAAAAAGCGGCGCAGCGCGTCCTTCAAATGAGCAAGGGCGCTCCGCTGGCCGCTTTTATGATTTTGCTCGCCGGTGTTCAGTCACTCTTGCATAAATACACAGGCGCTTCTGACATTCTGGTCGGCATGCCGGTTGTACGGAAACCGACGGAGACGCGTCGATCCGTTAATCATACGGTCATTTTGAAAAACTCGCTTTCGGCGGGTGCGACTTTTAAAACGCTTCTGAGCGAGCTGAGGACTTCCTTGCCGGAAGCGATTCAGCATCAACATATTCCGTTCTTGAAAATGACGGAGAAGCTGGACCTGCAATATGCAGACGGTATACCCGTCATCCATACGCTAGTATCCCTTAAGGAGCTGCATCTGGACGAAATCGGGCAAAATGTGGTCACGGATTGTTCCTTTGAATTCAGCTTAACCGACGGGACGATACAGCTAGCGCTGTCATATAACGAGCACTTATATGACTCCGAGTTTATGACTCGGGTCGTCGGCCATCTGAATCGCCTGCTGGCCGTGGGGCTTCACGAGTTGGAGCTGGACATCGTGCGGGCGGACATGCTGTCGGAAGACGAGAAATTTCAATTGCTGCAAAGCTTTAACGATACCGAGAAGGACTATCCCCGTGATCGGACGATTCATCAGCTCGTGGAGGAGCAGGCGAAGCGGGTGCCCGAAGCGACGGCGGTTGTCTTTGAGGGGCGGCGGCTTTCGTACGCGGAGCTGAACGAACGGGCGAACCGGCTGGCGCGGACGTTGCGATCGGTCGGCGTGCTGCCCAATCAGCTGGTAGGCTTGATGGTCAGGAGATCGCTGGAGACGGTCGTTGGCATTCTGGCGGTTCTGAAAGCTGGCGGTGCCTACGTGCCGATCGACCCGGAATACCCGGAAGAACGCATCCGCTACATTCTGGAGAACTCGAATGCGCAGCTGCTGCTGACTCAACGGCACCTGCTGCAGCAGGTGCCGTTCGAAGGGACTGTGGTGGCGCTGGATGACGAGCAGGCCTACAGCGACGATGGCTCGAACCTGGAGCCGGCCAGCGGTCCGAACGATCTGGCTTATGTCATCTATACGTCAGGTACGACGGGCAATCCCAAAGGGGTCATGCTGGAGCATCGCGGTTTGGTCAGCTTGAAGCTGATGTTCGCGGACAGGCTGGGCATCACGGAGCATGACCGGATCGTTCAATTCGCCAGCCTGTCGTTCGACGCGTCCTGCTGGGAAGTGTTCAAAGCGCTCTATTTTGGCGCGGCTTTGTACATCCCGACGGCCGAGACGATTCTCGACAACCGCCTGTTCGAGAGTTATATGAACGAGCATGCGATAACGGCGGCGATTTTGCCTCCGACGTACAGTGCTTATTTGAACCCGGACCGCCTTCCCAGCTTAACGAAGCTCGTAACGGGAGGCTCGGCGGTATCGGCCGAATTCGTGCAGCAGTGGAAACGCAAGGTCCACTATTTCAATGCTTACGGCCCTACCGAAGCTTCGATTGTTACGACGCTTTGGGATGCGGATGAGGAGCAGCCGGAGGGCAGAGTCATTCCGATCGGGCGCCCGCTGGCCAATCACCGGATTTTTATTTTGGATGCCCACCTGCAGCTTGTGCCTCCGGGAGTGGACGGCGAGCTGTGCGTGGCAGGCGTGGGGCTTGCGAGAGGTTACCTGAACCATCCGGAGCTGACGGCAGAGAAGTTCGTGGAACATCCGTTTGCGCCGGGAGAACGCCTTTATCGGACGGGAGATCTCGCCCGCTGGCTGCCGGACGGAAATATTGAGTACTTGGGCCGGATCGACCATCAGGTGAAAATCCGTGGATTCCGGATCGAGATCGGCGAGATTGAAGAGCAGCTTCTGAAGATCGACTCCGTGCAGGAGACGATCGTAATCGCGCGGGAAGGCAAAAGCGGGCAAGAACTGTGCGCTTACCTGGTCGCGGGGCGCCCGCTTACGCTCGGCGAGCTAAGAAGCGCGCTGGCGCAAAAATTGCCGAATTACATGATTCCGGCGCATTTTGTTCAGCTTCCGCAGATGCCGCTCACGCCGAACGACAAAATCGACCGGAAGGCTTTGCCCGCTCCGGAAGGAAACGCGCTGACCGGCGGCGCGTACGTAGCTCCCCGCAATGAAGCCGAGCGGACGCTTGCCGATGTGTGGCAGGCGGTATTGAACGCCGATCGCGTTGGGGTAACGGATCATTTCTTCGAGCTGGGCGGAGACTCGATCAAGTCCATTCAAGTATCTTCGCGGCTTCATCAAGCCGGGTACAAGCTGGAAATCCGGGATTTGTTCAAATATCCGACTATTTCACAGCTCAGTCTGCATGTGAAACCGATCGGACGTACCATTGATCAGGGCGAAATAACGGGTGAAACGGCGCTGACGCCGATTCAGCATTGGTTTTTCGAGAGCTCCTTTGCGGACCCGCATCATTTCAACCAGTCGGTGATGCTGTACCGGAAGGAACGCTTCGACGAAGAGACGGTGCGTCAGGTGCTGCAAAAGCTGGCCGAGCATCATGACGCCTTGCGGATGGTGTTCCGCAAGACGGAACAAGGGTTTAGCGCGCGGAACCGCGCGATTCAGGACGGCGGGCTGTTCACGCTGTACGTGTTCGACTTCAAGGATGCGGAGAATACCGCGCAGGCTGTGGAAGCGAAGGCAACGGACATTCAAGCGGGCATCGATCTGGAGAACGGGCCCCTCGTGAAGGCGGGACTGTTCCGGTGCGCGGACGGCGATCATTTGCTGCTCGCGGTTCATCATGCCGTGGTGGACGGCGTGTCTTGGCGCATTTTGATGGAGGATTTCGCTCTGGGTTACGAGCAGGCCGGCAAAAGCGAGGAAATTCGTTTCTCGGCGAAAACGGATGCGTATCGCACTTGGTCCGAGCAGCTGGCCGCTTACGCGCAAAGCCCGGAGATGGCGAAGGAACGGGCCTATTGGCAGGCCGTGGAACAAATTGCGGTTCCGGCCGTGCCGAAGGATCTGGAGGCGGACGTTACGACGCAGCAGGACAGCGAATCGCTGTTCGTCCGTTTGACTCCCGAAGAAACGGAGCTGCTGCTGAAGCGGGTTCACCGGGCCTACAACACCGAAATGAACGATATTTTGGTAACGGCGCTCGGCATAGCCGTTCGCAAGTGGACGGGACACGAACGGGTGCGGATCAATCTCGAAGGACACGGACGCGAATCGATCGGAACGGATATCGACATCACGCGCACAGTCGGCTGGTTTACGACCAAGTTTCCGGTCGTCTTGGAGCCGGAAACCGACCGGGATTTGGCCTATCAGATTAAACAGGTCAAGGAAAGCTTGCGCCGCATTCCGAACAAGGGGCTTGGGTACGGCGTATGCCGCTATCTCTCCAAATCGGAGGATGGCTTTGTTTGGGGCGCAGAGCCGGAAATTAATTTTAACTACCTCGGCCAGTTCGACGATGATGTCAATCAGGACGAGATCGGCATATCTTCTTATTCCAGCGGCAGCCCGGCCAGCGACCGGCAGGCCCGCAGCTTTGTGCTGGATATCAATGGCATGGTGCTGGACGGCACTTTATCGCTCGATCTCAGCTACAGCCGGAAGCAGTATCGCAAGAAAACGATGGAAGCCTTCGCTCAGCGGCTTGAGCAAAGTCTCCGAGAGCTCATTACCCACTGCGCAGGCAAAGAAAACACCGAATTGACGCCGAGCGACGTGCAATTTAAAGGCTTGACCATCGCGGAATTGGAGCAAATCGCCCAGCGCTCGGGCCATCTCGGGGAAATCGAAAATATTTACTCGCTTACGCCGATGCAGAAGGGCATGTGGTTCCACAGCGCGCTTGACCGGCAAACTGCCGCTTACTTCGAGCAGACGCGGTTTACGATGCGGGGAGCGCTCGACGTCCAGCTTTTCGAGAGGAGCTGGATGGAGCTTGCGAAACGTCATCTGGTGCTGCGGGCGAATTTTGTGAAAGGACCGGCGGGCGAGCCGCTGCAAATCATATACCGCGACAAGCCGGTCGGCTTTGAATATGAAGAGCTGCTTCATTTGCAGGTGGACGAGAAACAAGCGTATTTGGATAAAAAGGCCGAGGATGACAAGCTTCGCGGCTTCGACCTGGAACATGACGCGCTCGTTCGGGTTACGATCCTGCGCACCGAAGAGCAAAGCTATCATGTGCTGTGGAGTTTCCAGCATATTTTGATGGACGGCTGGTGCCTGGCGCAGCTGACGCAGGAGCTGTTTGAGACGTACTCGACCTTGGCATCCGGCAAGCAGCCAGCGGGAGATAAGGGATCGGATTATGGCGCCTATATCGAATGGTTGGAGAAACAGGACGATCAGGCGGCATCCGGCTATTGGACGGCATTCCTGTCAGGTTATGAAGGGCAAACTGTACTCCCGGGACAAAAGGAACCGGCGCTGAACGGCAGATTTACGGCTGATCACGTCACAGCCGAGCTGGGCAAGGAGTTGAGCGAGCGGATGGATCGGGTGGCGAAAGAGCGCCTGGTTACGGTCAATACGCTGTTGCAAGCCGCTTGGGGCGTGATGCTGCAAAAATATAACGGAACAAACGATGCCGTATTCGGCAGCGTCGTGGCCGGAAGACCGGTGGAAATCCCGGGCATCGAGTCCATGATCGGGCTGTTCATCAATACGGTGCCGGTCCGCGTCACGAGCGAAGCCGACACCGTGTTCGCCGATATGATGGCGAAACTCCAAGAGCGTGCGCTGGAGTCCGGGCGATATGATTACTATCCGCTGTATGAAATTCAAGCCCGCAGCGTGCAAAAGCAGAACCTGATCAACCATATCATCGCTTTCGAGAACTATCCGGTGGACGAGCAGATGGAGCAGGCGGGCGACCAGCAACACGGCGACCTGACGATCGCTGACGTTCAGATGGAGGAGCAGACGAACTATAACTTCAACGTGACCGTGGTGCCGGGAGCCGAGATCGAAATTCGGTTCGACTTTAACGCCGAAGTGTTCGATAAAGACAGCATCGAGCGGCTCAAGGGGCATCTCGTCCATCTGCTGGAGCAGGTGACGGATAACCCGGAAATTACAGTGGGCGAGCTGGAACTTGTGACGGAGGCGGAAAAGGCCGACCTTCTCGGACGTTTTAACGACACCACCACGGAATTTCCGCGCGGGAAGACGCTCGTTCAATTGTTCGAAGAGCAGGCGGAGCTTTACCCGGACAACGTGGCCGCTGTCATGAACGAGCGGCAGCTGACTTACCGCGAGCTGAACGAGCGATCCAACCGCCTTGCGCGGAAGCTGCGGGAGACGGGAGTAGAAGCGGACCAGCTGGTAGCGATTCTGGCCGAACGCTCGCTCGATATGGTCGTCGGCATTCTGGCGATTCTCAAAGCGGGCGGAGCCTACGTGCCTGTCGATCCCGACTACCCGGAGGAGCGCATCCGCTTCATGATCGAGGATTCGGGCGCGCCGTTATTGCTGATTCAAAAGCATCTGCACGAGAAGACTGACTTCGCAGGAACGCGCCTCGAATTGGATGATTTCGTTTGGAGGGACAGAGGGGCGGGCTCCGAAGGTGCGCTGGACGCTTCGAACCTGGAGCCGATTTCCGGGCCGGATAACCTGGCATATGTCATCTACACGTCGGGAACGACCGGCAGACCGAAAGGAACGCTGATCGAGCATAAGAACGTCGTGCGGCTCCTGTTCAACGACAAGAACCTGTTCGACTTCGGGCCGTCCGACACGTGGACGCTGTTCCACTCGTTCTGCTTCGATTTCTCCGTCTGGGAAATGTACGGAGCGCTGCTGTACGGAGGCAAGCTGGTCATCGTACCGCCGCTGACGGCGAAAAATCCGGCTGATTTCCTGGCGCTGCTGGGCCGCGAACAGGTCACGATTTTGAACCAGACGCCAACGTACTTCTACCAGCTGCTGCGTGAGGTCTTGGCGGACCATCCGTACGATCTGCGGATTCGCAACGTCATCTTCGGGGGCGAAGCGCTGAGTCCGCTGCTGCTCAAGGGCTTCAAGACGAAGTACCCGGAGACGAAGCTGATCAATATGTACGGCATTACCGAGACGACGGTTCACGTGACGTATAAGGAAATAACGTGGGTCGAAATGGAGGCGGCGAAGAGCAATATCGGCAAGCCGATCCCGACGCTGAGGGTGTACGTCCTGGATGAAAACCGCCGCCCAGTGCCGATCGGCGTAGTGGGCGAAATGTACGTGGCCGGGGAAGGCCTTGCGAGAGGATACCTGAACCGTCCGGATCTGACGGCGGAGAAGTTCGTCGATTCCCCGTTTGCGGAGGGGGAGAAACTGTACCGCTCGGGCGACTTGGCGGCTTGGCTGCCGGACGGCAACATCGAATACCTGGGCCGGATCGACCACCAGGTCAAAATCCGCGGGTACCGGATCGAGCTGGACGAAATCGAGACGCAGCTGCTGAACGTCGAGGGCGTGGAAGAAGCGGTGGTGCTCGCCCGTCAGGACGGTGGGGGCGAGAAGGCGCTTGTCGCCTACTTTGTGGCGGACCGAACGCTGACGGTCAGCGAAATGAGAACCTCGCTGGCCCAGGGAATGCCGGGGTACATGATCCCGTCGTACTTCGTGCAGTTGGAGCGTATGCCGCTGACGACCAACGGCAAAGTGGACCGCAAAGCGCTGCCGGAGCCGCAAGGCGGCATACAAACGGGCGTCGAATACGTAGCGCCGCGTAACCGGACGGAGTCCCAGCTTGTGAAGATCTGGGAGGAAGTGCTGGGCTACTCTGGCATTGGAGTCCTGGACAATTTCTTCGAGCTCGGAGGCCACTCCTTGCGGGCGACGAACCTTGTCAGCAAGATTCAGAAGGAAATGAACGTCGAGCTGCCTCTGCGCGACGTATTCCGCTACTCGACGATCGAAGAGATGGCTCTTGCCATCTCCCGGATCGGAGAGCAGTCGTTCTCGTCGATTCCGCTGGCAGGCGCAAGAGCATATTATCCGCTTTCCTCAGTTCAGAAGCGGCTGTTTATCCTGAATCAGCTGGAAGGGGCCGATCAGAGCTACAACATGCCGAGCGTGCTGCTGCTGGAAGGATCGATTGACCGGAGCCTGCTGGAGAAGGCTTTCCGCGGACTGATCGCACGGCACGAAACACTGCGAACCGGCTTTGAGATCGTACAAGGCGAAGCAATACAGCGCATTTACGAGAGCGTCGACTTTGCCGTCGAGTACCGTCATGCGAGCGAGGAAGAAGCGCCTGAAGTCGTGCAGGACTTTATCCGGCCTTTCGACTTGGCGAAGCCTCCGCTGCTGCGGGCGGAGCTCGTAGAGCTGGCAGCCGAACGTTATTTGCTGATGTTCGACATGCACCATATCGTCTCCGACGGGGTTTCGATGGACGTGTTAGTCGAGGAACTCGTTCGTCTGTACGGCGGCGAGTCATTAGAGCCTTTGCACATTCAATACAAGGACTATGCGGTATGGCAGCAGTCGGACGAGCAAAAAGTGCAGTTGAAACGCGAGGAAGCTTACTGGCTGGACCGTTACCGGGGCGAGCTGCCGGTTCTGGAAATGCCGACGGACTATCCGCGTCCTGCCGTGCAGAGTTTTGAGGGACAAACGCTGACGTCCTTCGTGGACAAGGCAACGAACGAAGGCTTGAAGCAGCTGGCCGCTCAAAGAGGAGCCACGCTGTATATGGTGCTGCTTGCGGCATATACCGTGCTTTTGCATAAATACACAGGTCAGGACGATTTGATCGTCGGAACGTCGATTGCGGGCAGAACGCACGGAGACACGCAGCCTTTGATCGGAATGTTCGTCAATACGCTGGCGCTCCGCAATTATCCGGCTTCGGAGAAGACCTTCCTGTCGTATCTGGAAGAAGTGAAAGAAACGACCTTAGGCGCTTACGAGCATCAGAATTATCCGTTCGAAGAGCTCGTTGATAAAGTGCAGGTCAGCCGGGATTTGAGCCGCAACCCGCTGTTTGACACGATGTTCTCCCTGCAAAACTTGGAGGATAAAGAGTTTGAGCTGGAAGGGCTGAAATTGTCCCCGTACCCTAGCGAATACGGCACGGCCAAGTTCGACCTGAGTGTGGATGTTACGGAAGAAAACGGCGGCCTGGAGTGCAGCTTTGAATTCGCAACGGCTCTTTATAAAGAAAGCACGATCCGGCGGCTGTCGACTCATTTCGGACATTTGCTTGCGGCGATCGTAAGCCGTCCGGATGCGAAGATTGCCGAGCTGAACTTGTTGACGGCAGAGGAAAAAGAGCAAATTCTCGGCGCGTTTAACCCGGCGCAGCCGGAAGCGGCTTCTGTGGCCGCGTTCCACCGGCTGTTCGAGGAACAGGCGGAGCGCACGCCGGAAGAGGCGGCCGTCGTGTACGAGAACGAGCGGCTGACGTATGCGGAGCTGAACGAGCGGGCAAACCGCTTGGCGGCCACGCTGCGCGCAAGCGGCATCGGCCGGGAGACGATCGTCGGCATTCTCGCCGAGCGTTCGGTGAACTTGCTGGTGGCCGTGCTGGCCGTCTGGAAAGCGGGCGGGGCGTATGTACCGCTCGACCCGGATTATCCGACAGACCGCGTGCGGTTCATGCTTGAAGACAGCGGAGCGAAGGTGCTGCTGACGCAAACGCTGCTGCGAGAGCGTGCCGAAGCCTGGCTCGG
>NZ_JANAVE010000016.1:0-48293 GCF_024213315.1 Paenibacillus sp. A3M_27_13 | reverse complement strand
CGGTAGAATTTACGATGTAAATTCATGTTTGGTGGCGATAGCGGAGGGGTTCCACACGTACCCATCCCGAACACGACTGTTAAGCCCTCCAGCGCCGATGGTACTTGGACCGCAGGGTCCTGGGAGAGTAGGACGTTGCCAAGCACGACAAAAGAGCACAGCCTAAAGACTGTGCTCTTTTTGTGTTTCATAAGGTTTTATGCTGGAAATCGCCTTAAAGTCAGTCTCAAGGACGGTCGTTTAGAGGTTGAAATGAATATGTTGTTTGTGTTTATTGTCCTTCCCGATTATTTGAGGGACATTAGTGAAATTGATAGTAGATACTAGGGAGAAAATGGTATAATTGAGGAGACAAAGTAACCGGTGGGAATGACATGGCGAAGCCAACCCGGAAGGGGGTGACGCTGTGTCACTTGACTTGATCGTGAAGATTCTGGATGCGCTGCTGAAAGTAGTCGGATTTTTGCTGGCCTGAAGACTTTGTTGTGCATAAGCCACGTAAAGACAAGAAAAACCACCGGCAATAGGTTGGGCCCTTGATCCGGTGGTTTTTCATTCACATGATTTGAAAATCGCCGTGGTCGCCCACCGGCCTTTGTTAAAGTCACGATGTGTCACCATCGTGGCTTTTTTAATATACGTTCTTTATGTATTCATTATATCACATGAGGCTATTCTGTAACCCAAAAGGGTAAAGAATTTTTTATTGATTTACATTGGCAATCTAATCATGATGGCCGACTCTTGTAGAGGGGGTTGGAAAATGTCCCGAAACATGAATAACGCCCTTCCGACCTTTTATTGGGAAGCGAAAGGGCTGAAAAGTTTGCTTTTTCGTTAATTGGAACTTTGTTAACCTTTTGGAACTGCCGAATGGGTGGTATGAGAGGACGGGGTTAGCCGCCCCCTTCTACTCGATTAGAATTTATATTGATAAGATGATTACCGTCTCTTTCTTTTTTCACTTATCAAATGTGTTATGAAAGTTCGTATTTACATGTTATTGGACAAGAGCCCTTAAACATTGACATCCACGAGATGACTAACATCTCTTTCTTTTTTTAGCTGAGTCCGAAGATAATTTTCCTTCGGTGTTTTCGTGCTGCTATGGCCAAGTGTTTCGGCAATATCATCAAGTGAAGCACCGGCATGCCAAGCACTTTGAGCAAAAAAATGACGCATATAGTGTGGAGTAACCCGTTGTAGATCGATGGTCACTAGGCCAGCTGCTTCCATATGAATAGATAGCATCGAAGAGAGGTAGGTACGGTTATAGTGTTTTCCGTACTTATTAGGGTAGAAAGGACTTTCATCATAAGGATTGATCTCAGTTGGTAGACCAATCCTTTTTCTATATTCCTTTAAAGCGTCTAGAACATAGGGCTTTATGTGTATCATCCTTTTTTTATTATTCTTCGTTTTGGTTTCTAGATAATATTTTTTTAACCTAGGATCGTAAGATAAATGCTTCATTTTAGGGGTGACTATTTCATTAAGCCGCATTCCGCTGGTAGCTAAAAGCAAAATGAGTGATTTTATCTTTGGCTGCTCATTGTAATATCGAACAGCTGCTTCAACCGTATCCGGATTGATAACCCGATGAGGGATTTCCTCTTTATCAATTTTAACCGGTATAAGCCCCCGAGAAATTTTCTTCTTCAGATATCCTTCTTCAAAGCACCAATCCAAAAAACTTTTTAGAATAGTTACCTTTTTAGAGCGGGTGGTTTTTTTAGGGTACTGTTCTTCAAGATACAATTGATAATTTTCCATATCATAACGGCCCAGTTCTCTAATATCATTCTTTTTACAAACAGAAGGAAGGATAATCAAAAAATCTATTATTATAGATATATATTCTTTTTTTGTCTGTATACCACGTTTTTTACCTTTTTGATGTACATAAAGATATGTCACTCCTACATTAGAAAACAATGAATAGTCATAGTTACCCTGTTTGTCCTCATAGAGAGATGCCCTTTTGGTCAATGTATCATAATATGTATTATCTAGCATATTATTTTTTATTTCTTTTATATTTTCTTTTATGAGAATGGATGTATCCAAATCAAATTTAATAACAGTACCTACTGAATACATACATATCACCTCAATTTTAGATATTATTCATTAATCAATCAACTCTAGATAATAGTGACACCAATTTCTGTTTTTGGTGATTCTAAATATCTGGATTTTTGTATTAACTCTTTTATATTATCAGCCAATGATAAAAAGAACAAATTGAGTAGTGAACCTAAAATAATATGCAATTCTTTTGTGTTGGATTCAATTTTTGATTTTTATGTATCTAGAGATAGTGGATTCAATTATAATTATGCTTGAGTGTTTAATTCAAGTTTATTATCAATAAAGATTATATAATTGTTGTATTAAATTCTAAATAAGTAACACGATAAATAGAAAGTAGCAGGAGGGATATGACATTGAGCAAGTATCTGAACGTTCAGGAAGTTGCAAATATGCTGGGGGTTACGCCAGCTACCATCTATAAATTAATAAACCACCCAGAAGTGTCGAAAAGGATCGACCCAGTGAATAGGCTGACATACAGGGGAGATGGAGGGTACCGGTTCAGTGCAGATAGTGTGGAACTTGTTAAAGAACAAGTAATTAAAAAAGATCTGACGGTTGCCGATACTGCAAAGTTATTGAACCGTTCTAAAAGTTTTGTTCACGGGTTAATCAGGGAAGGGAAACTAAAAAGCTACGAGGATACATATCGTGGAAAAAAAACGTTCTTTATTAAAAAAGAGGATTTGGAACAGTACAACAAGGATGTTAAAGAAAAGCCAAAGAGTCTTTGGGAAACGATATATGACAAAAAGACAGGTGTATTTCTCTTTCAGCCGTACTTCAATAACGGTGAATTGGCTAGGGTAATGAGCATAGGTGAAAAAGGATCCGCACGAACAAAAATTACGTTGAAGACAAGCTCGAGTGAGTTGACACTTGAAGAAGCACTAGGATTAGGGTGGAGGCCAACATATTTAATAGAAGAAAAGAAACAGGTCACGGCATATGGATTTGCTAAATTTGTCTTCCCTATACCTAGAAGCTTAGATTCGGTAATTTACCAGGTTATAGATGAATTATTTAAGGCTGCAGGACCTTATAACATGCATGTTAAAACTGGTGAGATGATAGAGGTTGAGATTAAAAAGACGACATTAGTTGGTATAACAGAGACTACAGAACCGGACTTAGTTAATAGATTGAAGACATTCGTTCATTCCGGTGAAATTGTTCTAGTCCATAATGGTACTGTTATTGATCCAGGTTATTCGTCCATTCTCATGTATCTTCCTCATCAAACTAAGAAGGAATTGTTGTCGGAAGCTGAAAGTAAAGGGATGAAACTACATGATTACTTAGTGGAATTTTTTAATAATAAATTTGGATTGAACTAATCTAATTTTAGTTATATGAAGGGATAAAGTATTGTATTTTTTAAAGCTCTCTTATACGAAAATATAGATCGACATCTCTTTACCATGCTCGATCCTTAGTAACTAAATGTTATTATTGGTTTGGATAGGTATTAATGCAATCATATTTGGCATTATAGAATTTGTTAGCTTTATAGATGACGTTACCAATTGCTAACTAACAATTTCTAATAAGCACCGATGGGTTTCATCTGACTACTGGTTGGGCGCAGGAGGAATAGCATTGGCAATATTTTAAGGTTTATTGACCAAATTGGTAACAAAAAAAGTGATGACTCCAATATATCTTAAGACCTGCTAAAAGTTAGCAGGTCTTTTTTTACTGAGTCTTAACTTCATAAGTCACGAAGGCTTTTTGAAATTTTGGGAAGCTTTCCAGTATCGTCTCCAGGAATTCCATCCTTATTGGATAAGGGATTTCCCGTAATCCTTCCTGTAAGCTGTGCGTCAATCCATGTGCTCATACTGCCTAATGACAGCAATTATTTTAATCCACGCACTTACATATAGTGAGATTTGTGAGGTGAATGTATGGCCGGAGGTGTAATAGATTTCAATCCACGCACCCACATGGAGTGCGACCTGCTTTCAGAGTTCGAACATAGGTCATTTAGGTAGGTATTTCAATCCACGCACCCACATGGAGTGCGACAGCGAAAATGCAGTAATTCATACCCTAATGATATCAATTCCTCACATAATCGCAAAAACTGATGCCAAAAAGGCTCAGGTCAACCATTGACTTTTATTGAAAGTAACTGATCTAGTTGATTTTCGACAAAATTCGAGGTGCGAAGGACCCGAGGTTTTTATGTGAGCTTCACATTCGCACCTTCAAACCGAGTACGCTTTCCAAGTCGTAAGTTTCTTTAGCCCCTACCTATATGCTCTACTTTCATTTTGTAGTCATCTCCTAAGTTGTAGAAGCGCAAGCTGTTATCTTTTTGGTATCAACTCCTCGGGTTCATACTTCGAACTTCAAGAAATGGGGTCAAACCCGAAATACATTAATATAGTTCACGACAGACCCATTTTCTTTTTGTAAAATCCTTTACTATGAATCAATTTTTTATTAATCAATGTAAGGACAAGATAGTCGACCTGTACTCCTCGAAGTTCTTCCAGTGCTGATTCCATATCGTTGGATAGGTGTTTGTAGGTTACAGCATCTAATTTCTAACCACGCACTCAAATGAAGTGCGACCTGATTTACAAACGATACATGCTTGATCATGGGGGGAGATTTCAATCTACGCACCCACATGGAGTGCGACGCAAGCAATGTCCTACAAAGAAATTTCTAAGCTAGTTATTTCAATCCACGCACCCACATGGAGTGCGACTATTCGAAGCCGACTTGAGCTGACACCTATGGAATTTCAATCCACGCACTCATATAGAGTGCGACCTATCGTTGGATTAGCTGACAAAAAAGCATTTACTATTTCAATCCACGCACCACATGTAGTGCGCATGGCAGATGTGGAAGTAACATATTTAGAGCAAAAAATATTTCAACCCACGTACTCACATGGAGTGCGACTAAACTTGGAACTTCTATATCTTTCTACATGTATGATTTCAATCCACGCACTCACATGGAGTGCGACGTATAGATAGGTATATGATCATCACGCCGATTGAACCATTTCAATCCACGCACTCACATGGAGTGCGACAAACAAGATAATTAAGGATGCTAACGATGAAAATATTTCAATCCACGCACTCACATGGAGTGCGACAACGAGTTAAAGAAATGTACTCGTGCCGAGATGATTTCAATCCACGCACTCACATGGAGTGCGACGCTGCGCTGGGTGATAAAGGTGGCTTGCGTGTAATTTCAATCCACGCACTCACATGGAGTGCGACAGCGAAAATACAGTAATTCATACCCTAATGATATCAATTCCTCACATTATCGCAAAAACTGATGCCAAAAAGGCTTGGATCAACCATTGACTTTTACTGAAGGTAACTGATCTAGTTACTTTTCGACAAATTTCGAGGTGCGAAAGACCCAAGGTTTTTATGTGAGCTTCACATTCGCACCAGAAATATCTATTAGTTTTACAAGATCCTAAAACAGTGTGACATTAGCTCCTACACGTACAGATGCCAAATCTAAAAATGGAAAGGGACAATAAAACCAAGACGGCTACAGTTCGGTCTCCAGGAATTTCCCGTGTTCCTCTCAATGAGCTATGCGCCAATCTATGTGCTCACGCTGCGACAAAACAAAAAAGGGAGCGACGGCCTGATGACAGCAATTATTTTAATCCATGCACTTACATAGAGTGCGACTTGTGATGATTATTTGGTGCCACATTCCAATTTTATTTCAATCCTCACACTCATATAGAGTGCGACAGCAAAAACTACATATCCAATGGCCTTCTAATCTCCATTGTAGCGCACAACAGTAAGTATGATAACTAGAATTTACTAAATTCTCTGATTAAACTCACGTTTTGTATACATTCAACGGGTTTCGACAAAATCTGAGGTGTGAATAACTCGGGAAAATCATGCTAGTTTGGCATTCGCACCAGAAATATCTATTAATTTACAAGAACCTAAAATAAAACAGTGTGACATTAGTTTCTTCACGTGCAGTTTCTCTTATACCAAATCTATCTAAAAGTGGAATGGAAAAATAAAATCAAGACGGTTACAGTAACTGATTCAGATATGAAAAATAACCTGAAACAAACCATGGGTTTTACAATCTGTCGTCATCAACACGAGAACGAACACCGCTTGATACACACTTAATGTAATATTATAGTAAATAAAGACGAATTTAGGGCTTTTATGTCGTATTTTGTTGTAATTTATTGGTTGAATAGCAATAATACTAGTGATAAAATGTAGCAAGTAGTGTAAATGTAAAAAATATTTTAATAGAAATAAAAGTGGGACCGAATTTCGGTGCCGGAGTATTCACTTCTTATGGCGTTTGTGACATCGTTGAAGGAGGATTCCTACAGGTATGGATTGGTATGTGTTGTCAGTCGAAACGGGCAAGGAAAACTTGGTTCAAAGATTCATCCATAAGCGTTTTGACGAATCCGTTATTTCAGCGGTTGTCCCGAAACGGAGGCTTCAAGAGCGTAAGCAAGGAAAGACCTTGGAAGTATGCAGAACGATGTTTCCTGGGTATGTTTTTGTGAATACAAAGATGAGCGTGAAGACTTACTATGATCTAAAGGGAATTCCAAGGTACTACCGGCTTTTGAAGCGATATCACAATCATTATACGAGGAATCAGGGAAGGATCTGCAATGGAACCAGAGATAACGGCGATCCTGCGGAGTTTTTTTTATTCTCCAAAGTTGACGATAATGAAATGAAGCAGATTTTGCAGCTTATCGGCAATGAAGATGTGATCGAATTCTCAACCTTATATGTGGAGAATGCCAAAGTAACCGTATGCGCTGGTCCACTGAAAGGCTGGGAAGGCCTGATTAAGAAGATTGATAAACGCAAGAAAAGGGCGCGCATTGTTCTGCAGTTCATGGGACTCGACAAACCGTTGGATATCGGAATTGAAATGCTGTCAAGGCCCGACACTAATCCAATTTCTTAAAGCTATGGCGTTTCGTTTGCTATAGATTTGTGAAATAAATTACCTTCTATGTTCGTACAGCACATTCTGCCTGTGCAATCCACAATAATCAAAGTCAAGCCAATCGCTGCTGCGGTGCGTTGGGGTAGCTTTGAGGCCATATCAACACCGGTGTAGTGTGTATGTTGTATATAGACGACCTGGCGGAGCTGTGTCTGCCGGCAGATTTTTACGGTGACCGATTCGCCTGGACAATTAAACACTGACGACCATGCTGAAACAGGATCACTGTTTCAGCATTTTTTTTGGAAAGAAAAAATTCTCTGAGGCCAAGAAAGAAGAGGGATGTATGAAAAAACAAAACGGAATGCCTGTTGTTGTTCTCATGTGTTTAGGGATTTTTATTTGCATGCTGGATTCGACAATTATGAACATCACGCTGCCCGCCATTCAAGAGGACTTGCATACCACTCTTGAAACGAGCTCCTGGATGTTGAACGTCTATACCATGGCAATCGCTGTGCTCGCCATCCCGATGGCCCGGTTTGCTGACCTTTTCGGTAAACATAAGTTTTTTATGGCCGGCCTTGTGATATTTAGTCTGGGTTCCGCCTTGTGCGGATTGTCCGACAGCGGAATAGATCTGATTGTTTTCCGTTTCGTGCAGGGGATCGGTGCGGCCTGCCTCATTCCTTGCAGTATGGTTATTGGCGTCAGTGCCGTCCCGTTGGAAAAACGAGCTGTGCCGTTGACCTTGCTCGGGGCTACCCAAGGGCTGGCGACAGCGCTCGGACCGACGATAGGGGGCATCATTACGCAGAATTTGAGCTGGCACTGGGTATTTTACGTGAATGTCCCCATTTGTCTAGTGGGATTGATAGCTTCTTTCTACATCTTAGATCTGAAGCATGAGACAAGGGTGAAAGCGGCTATTGACTGGATAGGCGTTCTGTTATGCGGTATCGCGATTTTTTCATTAAACCTGGTGCTAATTAAAGGATTTGGCTGGGGCTGGGCGAGCCTGAGGGCCATCGTCTGCTATGGGGTCTTTGCCTTGGCTTTTGTTCTGTTCCTGCACTTTGAACGGAAGAACAAATCGCCGATGATTCAACTGAAGCTGTTTAAAGACCGGGTATTTGTCGGATCAATCATAACCGTTTTGGTCGGGTTCCTTTTTATTATCGCCATTATGGTGTTGATGCCGCAATTTCTGACATTGTATCAGGGCAAGTCGGAGTTTCAGGCAGCCCTGCTTGTGACGCCGATCTCGGCAACGGTTTTTGTGTTCTCCAACGCCGCTGGCCTTCTTATTAAGAAGATCGGATATGCCCTACCGATTTCATTCGGCTTTCTGTTATTGAGCATCCCTTACTATATGATGCGGAATTTGAATATCCAAAGCTCCTCCGGTCAAGTGATTGTCATATGCGTATTGGTTGGGCTTGGCTTCAGTTTCCTGATTGCCGGAGCGACGATGGCCAGTGCCTCGTCCTTTGTCGGCGAGATGCTCACGTCTTCGCAAAGTGTCTTCTCGATGATCCGGCAAATCGGCATTCTGCTGTCTGTTGCCATTTTTGTATCGGCATTGAACCATACTATTGAAAGCAAGAAGCTGGATGTCGTCCAATATGCCTCTGCACATACAGCCCAACTTAATATTTCACCTGAGGGAAAAGAGCAGATCTCCAAGACAATGGAGCAAACGATCCTGCTTGGCGGCAAATTGTCGAAGGAGAACCTAGAAGATGCATTGGAGCAATCCGCAGCGGAACCGACGGTAAAGGCATTTGCTCAGTCCGATACACAGAATAGTATTACGGCGTATGTAAGCGACATTGCTAGTTACGCAAAAAAAACAGTGGGATCCAGCTTCTCCGTGCTGTATACCATTGCCCTTCCCTTCGTGCTGTTGTCGATGCTTATCGGACTCATCTTCCGCAGACCAAAACCACGGGCCAGCGTTTCCGAAGCTAAAGCCAGCGGAAACTGAATATCAGCGCATGCGGAAGCAAGTAGCAGATCAAGCTTATAGACGGCGGAAGGCGCCGTTTTATAAGCTTTTTCTTATTGCTGCTGACATGTCTGGAAATAGTCGGACTTTGTGATACACATGAAGTAGGTGATCCAGTTTGGAACAGTCATATGATGTGCATTTATTGCAGGTCGTGGCCGAGCGGTTCCGCAATTACAATTATATTATTACGGACAAATACAGTAATGAAGCGGTAATTATAGACCCGGCCTGGGACTTAAATTTGATCCTGGGACAGATAAGGCGCTCGAACGTAAACCTGACGTCTATTCTGCTAACACATTCCCATGACGATCATGTCAATTTGGTCCGGCCATTGCTGGAATACTTCGATGCCAAAGTATATATGTCAGCGGCGGAGATCGATTATTACAGCTTCGATACAGAGAACTTGGTTCCATTTCAGGATATGGATGAAATCCGGCTTGGCTGTACATTGATTACTTGCTTGGTCACTCCGGGGCATACGGCAGGCGGAGCATGCTTTTTGCTGGCAGACCACTTATTTTCAGGGGACACTCTGTTTACCGAAGGCTGCGGCATATGCAATACACCTGGAGGATCAGCGGATGAAATGTTTAACAGTATTCAACGGATCAAGCATATAGTGCCTCCGCATGTGTGCGTGTATCCTGGGCATTCCTACGGGAAAGCGCCTGGATATACGCTGGGTTATCTTTTGCAGAGCAATATTTATTTACTGATCGACGATAAAGAAGTCTTTATAAATTTCCGGATGCGCAAAAATCAGCAGCATATACTCCGGTTTTCATAAAAGAACTGATTCAAGGGGGATGCGATGAAGCGAAAAATAGTGTTTATGTTTTCCGGCCAGGGTTCTCAATATGCACATATGGGAAAGGAACTGCTGGCCCGCCATCAAGTCTTCCGCTCCTGGATGGTAAGACTGGATCAAGTGGCCTGCTCCAGACTGGGAAGCTCAGTAATTGAAGCGATTTATGCTGGCCGTAAAGGAGAGAAGCAGAATCGGACCTTGTATACGCATCCGGCCATATTTATGGTGGAATATGCGCTGTTCATGACGTTGCTCGAAGAAGGCGTTGTTCCGGATTATGTGCTGGGAGCAAGCCTGGGAGAGTTTGCGGCGGCTGCAGCGGCCGGTGTGCTTACGCCTGATGAGGCACTGAATCTTGTCATCGCCCAGGCGGAGATGCTGGAGGTGCGCTGTGAGCCAGGAGGCATGATGGCTATACTGGATAACGCCAGTCTGTACAGACAGGAGCCCATGCTGCACCGGAACAGCACACTGGCTGCGGTAAACTTTGCCGGGCACTTTGTGGTGTCGGGAACCAATGTTGCGCTTGATCATATTGCCGGGATGCTGTCGCAGAAGAAGATTGCCAGCGAGCGTCTCCCGGTTTCGCATGCCTTTCACTCTTCGGGGATTGATTCAGCTGCACCATTATTTTGCAGACTGATACTGAAGCATACCTATAGGGTTCCCCGTATTCCACTCATCTCCTGCACTTCCGGAAGCAGGGTACGGGTGTGGCCGCCAACCCGGCTTTGGGATGCGGTCCGCGAGCCCATGCTGCTTCCGGAGGCGATCCGGACTTTGGAAGCGGAGCAGGCGCTTGCTTACTTGGATCTTGGGCCGGCGGGAACGCTGGCCAATTTGGTAAAGCGCAATCTCGGCAAGGAATCATTGCCAGAGAGCTGCAACATCTTGACGCCATACGGCAACGACTGGAATGAGTTTGAACGGGTGAAACGCACGTACGGCGGAAAAAATTTGATTTCCAAGATAGAGGTGGATCAAAACATGATAACCTATATGTTTCCGGGACAGGGCTCCCAGCACAAAGGAATGGGCGGTGAGCTGTTCAATGAATTTCGGGAATGGACGGAGCGAGCTGATGCGATACTAGGATATTCCATTAAAGCATTGTGTTTGCAGGATGAGCGGCAGCAGTTGGGACATACCCAGTATACCCAGCCGGCGTTATATGTCGTTAATGCGCTTTCGTACATGAAGAAGCGGAAGGAAGCAGGCATAGTGCCCGATTATGTGGCCGGGCACAGTCTCGGCGAGTACAGTGCGCTGTTTGCAGCAGGCGCCTTTGACTTCGAGACCGGACTAAAGCTTGTGAACAAAAGAGGGGAGCTGATGAGCAAGGCGACCGGCGGCGGTATGGCCGCCATAATCGGCTTTACAGCAGAGCAGGTTCAAGATGTTCTGAACCGGCATTTTCCTAATCTCAGCATCGCCAACTATAATTCGCCCAAGCAAATTGTGATTGCTGGAATGAAAGCGGATATTGAGGCTGCACAGCCTGTGTTCGAAGCGGCCGGTGCCCACTTGTACATACCGCTTAATGTCAGCGGCGCGTTTCATTCCAAGCATATGGCGGAAGCGGAACGCGAATTTGCCGCCTACCTTGATTTATTTACGTTTTCGGAGCTAAACATTCCCGTCATCTCCAATGTGCATGCAAGGCCATACCTCCAGAAGGACATCAAACGGAATTTAACGATGCAAATCACCCGTTATGTTAACTGGACGGACAGTATCCGTTATTTGATGGGAAGGGGAGATATGAGATTTGAAGAGATTGGGCCCGGAAATGTATTGTCCAAGCTCGCCGCGAACATTAGCCGGGACGCAAACCCAATTGTGTCCGTGGAAGAGACTACGACTGTGATGAAAAACAGTGCAATCCTGTCGACCGGCGAAATGGCGGCCTCCGTTCAAAGCAAATTAGCTTCTGCGCCCGAGATCCGCAGGGAAGCTGCTCCCGAAGCTAGAAGGCACAGAACTGACGCCGGAACGCAAATTACGGCGCAGTCGCTGGGAGACGAAGAGTTCAAACGGGATTATGGACTGAAATATGCTTATGTTACCGGATCCATGTATCGCGGAGTTGCTTCGAGAACGTTGGTCGTCCAGGCGGCAAAAGCAGGCCTGCTCAGTTTTTACGGAGCCGGAGGCCTTGATCTAGAGCAAATTGAATCAGATATCCGGGCAATGCAGCGGGAGTTGGATAAAGGGGAGGCCTATGGACTGAACATGCTGCATCAGCCGATGCACCCCCAGAAGGAAGAACAGCTTATAGATCTGTATTTGCGCTGCGGTGTAAAGGTCATTGAAGCCTCTGCTTACATGGCGGTCAATGCGCCGCTTGTTCGCTACCGTGCCAAAGGGCTTGTGCAGGATGAGGATGGTTCCGTTACTGCTGGCAACAGGATTATGGCCAAGGTGTCCCGGCCAGAGGTGGCAGAGGCTTTTCTCAGTCCGGCTCCCGAACGGATCGTTCTCCGGTTGCTTCATGAGAACCGCATTACTCCGGCAGAGGCCGATGCCCTCCGGTCCATACCGATGGCAGATGACATTACGGTGGAGGCCGATTCGGGGGGCCACACCGACCAGGGCGTGGCGTATACACTGTTGCCAACGATTCTGCGGCTCCGCGATGAACTGCTACAGCGTTACGGTTATGGCAAACGGGTCCGGGTCGGGGCAGCCGGGGGCATTGGCACACCTGAGGCAGCCGCAGCTGCATTATTGATGGGAGCGGATTATGTTGTTACCGGTTCAATCAATCAATGCACGACAGAGGCCGGTACAAGCGATGCCGTAAAGGATCTGCTTCAGCAAGCCAATGTTCAGGACACCGAATATGCCCCTGCCGGAGATATGTTCGAACTGGGCGTCAAAGTGCAGGTGCTTCGCAAAGGCCTTTTTTTTCCGGCACGGGCCAACAAGCTGTACGAGCTGTATCGCAAGCATGCCTCGTTAGATGAGATCGACGAGAAAAATAAACGGATGATTCAGGATGTCTACTTTAATCGGACGTTTGGGGAAGTGCTTGAGGAAATCCGAACGCAATGGCTGCCCGGGGAAGCCGCAAAGGCTGAGGTCAACCCGAAGCAGCAAATGGCGCTGGTGTTCAAATGGTATTTTGCCAACTCTACCAAGGCGGCACTGGGCGGCAATCCCGATCAAGTAGTTGATTATCAGATTCACTGCGGTCCGGCGATGGGTGCGTTCAATCAGTGGGTAAAAGGAACCAAACTTGAAAATTGGCGGAACCGTCATGTGGATGCATTGGGTAAACTGCTTATGGAGCAGACAGCCGAGATGTTAAACCGACAGTTTTTGCGATTTACCAATTCAAGCAGGCAAATGGAGGTTTAGGCAATGCAATTAGAATGGCTGGAATATGTGCCGGAGACGGATTATGGACGGCCGCCGCTGTTGTTTATCCATGGCGCTCATCATGGGGCTTGGTGCTGGGAAGAGCATTTCTTGCCTTATTTTTGTGCCAAAGGATATCCGTCCTATGCCATCAGTTTGCGCGGACATGCCGGGAGCGAGGGCAGGGAGCGACTGCACAGTTTTAAGCTGGATGACTACAAGGAAGATGTGTTGGGGGCCCTGCAAAGGTTCAAAGAGAAGCCGGTTCTGATCGGACATTCGATGGGCGGCGCTGTGGTGCAGAAGGTGCTGTATGAACAGCCTGCCGCTGCCATTGCAGCCGTATTAATGGCAACGGTTCCACCTAGCGGGATGCTGAAAGATCTTAAGCGGGTGGCGCTGTTTCATTCCAAGGCGGTCAAGGACATGACATTGTTTAACGAAGGTGCGGACGTGGCTGTCCCGCCGCAAATTTTCTTTTCTAAACGGACGGAACCCGGGCGGCTCGCGGCATGGATTGGGAAAATACAACCGGAATCGAAAAAGGCGCGCAACGAGTTGGCCAAACCGATTGTGCCAGAGGCGTTCGGAATGGATATTCCGCTGCTTGTGCTGGGGGGCCGAAAGGACTGGTTTTTTTCGGTACGAACCACCAAAAATGTGGCGAGATCCTACGGCACGAAAGCACTGATGTTCCGGCATCTGTGCCACGATATGATGCTGTGTCCGCAATGGAACAGCGTCGCAGAGCGTATGCTGGAATTTTTGGAGCCATTGAAACGCTGCGGAAGGGGAGCATGAGCATGAGCGCAGAAGGATCTTATCAGATATCGACCGTTGCTAGCAGCGTCCAACATGAGATACAGCGACTGCAAGGGCAGGTTGCGTTATTTTGGGAAAAGGAAGTAAAGCATTACGTGGAATTTGGCTTGCGAGACGGTCACTCGGTAGTTGAACTGGGAGCCGGACCCGGCTATGTTACGGAAAATATTCTGCGGCAATTTCCCCATACAAGGGTAGTCGCGGTGGAAATTGATCCGCTGCTTGCCGATTATGCCCGGGAGCATACGCTCTCTTCATTCGGCGATCGATGCGAAATTTTGGATGGTTCAATTATGGCAACCGGATTGCCAGATGATACCTTTGATTTTGCAGTCACCCGGCTCGTGCTGGAGCATTTGCACGATCCGGTGAGCGCCGTCCGCGAAGTAAAGCGGATATTGAAGCCAGGCGGGACGGCGGTTTTCGTGGATAATGACTTTGAGATGCACATCATGACTTACCCGTCCATCCCTGAACTAAGGTTGTTATATGAAGCTTATTGCGAATCGCGGATTGCAGAGGGGGGCAGCCCACGGTTGGGGCGGCAACTTCCGTCTGTCCTGCGGCAAGGCGGTTTTGCAGAAATCGACTTCGAGGTCATCTGCGCTCACAGCGATCTGCTTGGGGATGAGATGTTCCTGAAATCCGAAGGGATCGGTATTCCGACAAAGCTGGTGAAGGACGGATTCTTGCCCAGCAAAACTCTTGCCCAAATCGCCTATGCCTGGAGGAATATGATTCGGCACGAGCAGCACTCCATTTTGCGCCAACTGTATTTGGCCGCCGGCAGGAAATAGAGAAAAGATAGGAGGCTTGTATGTTGAAGAGTGATCGCGCATGGCAGCAGGAAGCAATCGCTGAGGAGTTACTGGCAGTGTTAGACGGCTTAATACAGGCACCGGAGTCTGTGAATGCGGAGGCAAACTTTGTCGAACTCGGAATCAATTCGATTCTGGCGGTCGAACTGGTGGAAACCATCAATGAGCGGCTGGCGTTGAACCTGGGGATTGAGGTTATATTCGATTACCAGAATGTCTTTGAATTGGCGGCGCATATCAGTGAACATAAGCCGGCTGAAGGGGATGGCCGGCAGCGTAATCAGGTTCGGGACTTGGGCCAGGAGATGCAGAAGACGAGCCTGGCGGCCGTTGAAGACCGGTTGAAGATGGTTCTTGCCAGGTTGTTGCGAGAAGAGCGGTCGGAGGCTAATCTCAATGCAAGCTTTGTTGAGATGGGGATCAATTCGCTCCTGGCAGTTGAACTGGTGGAGGGGCTGAATGCTGAGTTTAGGCTTCAACTAGGAGTTGAGGTTATTTTTGATTACCAGGAAATTAAGGAATTGGTTCCATTCATCCATAGGCAGATTGCCGGAGAGGAGGAGTTATCGCAGATTCAACAGGCTGCACCCACCTCCGAAGAAGAGGGAAGCGTCGAAGTTGCCCCAGCCTTTCCCGCTGCATCGGGCAAACCAGATGACATTGCCATTGTCGGTATATCGGGCCAGTTCGCCGGCGCGGAATCCGTGACGGAGTTTTGGCAGCATTTGCAGGCTGGGGACGATTGCATCCGGGAAATTAGCCGTGATGGCTGGAGAACCGATGATTACTACGACAGCGATCCTGCAAAGCGGAATAAATCGGTTAGCAGATGGGGTGGCTTGCTTGCCGACATTGAGGCATTTGACCCGTTGTTCTTCAATATTTCGCCGTTGGAAGCGGAGCTTATGGATCCGCAGCAACGGCTGTTTCTTCAGGAGGCCTTCAAGGCGTTTGAAGATGGCGGATTCCCGATGGAACAGCTCTCCGGCCAAAAAATCGGCGTGTTCGTCGGCGGGCGAGCGTCGGACTACAAAGACCGGACACTAGAAGCGGAAGAAATCCGTTCGCAAACTTTTCTCGGCAATGATATGGCGATTCTCGCGGCACGGGTTTCTTATTTTTTAAACCTGAAAGGCCCAAGCCTGTCCATTGATACAGCCTGTTCCTCCTCACTGGTTGCCATTCATCTGGCATGTGAAAGTATCCGTAAAGGAGAGTCGAAGATGGCTTTGGCGGGAGGCGTCTTCGCACTAAGCTCTCCCGAATTTTATATTATGGCCTCGAAGACGAATATGCTTTCGCCGGACGGCAAATGCAAAACCTTCGACAATTCGGCCGATGGAATTGTTGCTGGTGAGGGTGTAGGCGCGGTAGTGCTTAAATCATTGGCAGACGCCTTGGTCGAGGGGGACTTTATATACGGTGTCATTAGAGGATCGGCGATGAATCAGGACGGCAGAACGAAGGGGATTACAGCGCCAAGCATGCTGTCGCAAAAAGCGCTGCTTGAGGAGGCGTACAGAAATGCCAATATATCACCGGAAACGATTAGCTATATCGAAGCCCATGGTACCGGCACAAAGCTGGGGGATCCCATTGAAATTAAGGCATTGACAGAAGCCTTTCGGACGTTTACCGACCGTAAACGGTATTGTGCGATCGGTTCACATAAACCGAATGTCGGGCATACGATTATGGCGGCAGGCATGGGTGGAATCTTCAAAATTATAATGGCCATGAAGCATCGGCAAATTCCTCCTACTATTCATGTGGATCAGGTCAACGAACATATCCGTTTGGAGGACAGCCCGTTCTATCTAAATACAACGCTGACGGACTGGCGGTCCGACGCCGGCGTACCGCTGCGGGCAGGAGTCAGCTCATTCGGATTCAGTGGAACCAACTGCCATATGATTCTGGAAGAGCCCCCGTTAAGGCACCGGCCGGCGGGCGAAGCGTACACTCCCAGCTACCTGTTTCCGCTCTCGGCGAAGAGCGAAGAGGCATTAAGCCGTAGGCTGTCTGGCTTGAAGCACTGGCTTGAGCATGACGGGGGCGGCGCCGCATTGGTGGATATTGCCTACACGCTGTCCGCGGGCCGCAGCCATTATCCGTTTCGCTGTGCTCTGGCCGCCTGCAGCCGAGAAGAGCTTCTTAAAGCACTGGAAACGGTGATATCCTGCGGGACCAAGCCTAAAGATCAGGGCGGAGTGACCGACGAATCTGTTCTTAGCGTCAAAGGCGGCCGGATCATGGAAGAGCTCGTTTCGCGCAATTGGTCTCCGGACTCTTTTATGAACAATCTTAAAGAATTAGGCCGCTTGTATGTGCAGGGATATGACCCGGATTGGGAAAGTCTTTACCGAACGGCAGGCTGCCGCCGCATTCCGCTGCCATCGTACCCGTTCAGCAAGGAACGTTATTGGTTTCCGGTTCACGGGAAGACGGAGCCCACATCCCGGCAGTTTTCCTCAAGCGCGATTCATCCTCTTTTGCAGGAAAATGTGTCAACCATCAAAGAACAACGGTACCGCTCGATATTTACAGGCGATGAGTTTTTCCTGGCGGATCACGTCGTGAAAGGAAAGCGGGTTATGCCCGGTGTAGCATGCCTGGAAATGGTGCGTGCGGCCGCCGAATTGTCCGCCGGGGATTCAGGTACAGACCAGAAGAGTATTGTAATCAGGCAAACGGTGTGGCCGCGGGCGATTGTTTCAGCAGGAGCGCCTCTTCAAGTGAATATCGGGCTATCGATGGAGAACACCGGCGAGATTTTATTCCATGTATACAGTCAGGACGAAGAACATGGGGCGGATCCGGTTGTACACGCACAAGGAAAAGTGGCATTTACCACTGCGCCTGCTCCTGCATCGGTAAACTTGCATGTGCTGCGCGGCGAATGCAACCGCGACCTGCTTGACGCGGAACAGTGCTATGCGCTGTATGCAGCGATGGGCATTGATTACGGTCCGGGCCACCGGGGCGTGAAGGCGATTTATCTCGGAGATGGGCATGTGCTGGCCAAGCTTGCTCTGCCGCAAGCGCTTGCCGGTACCGAGAATGCATATGTCTTGCATCCAAGCATGATGGACGCAGCGCTTCAAGCATCAGTGGGCCTGCGCCTAAACGAAGCCACAATGAAGATGGCCCTGCCCTTTGCCTTGCAAGAACTGGTAATTTATTACCCATGCTCTGCCGCAATGTGGGCAGCTATTCGATACAGCGAGGGAAGCAACGCCGGTGACAAGGTGGAGAAGCTAGATATCGATTTGTTTGATGAATCGGGGTTACTGTGTGTGCAGATGAAAGGATTCTCGACGCGTGTATTGGAAGGCGAGGTGTCGTTACAGGAACACTCTTCTGGCAGCCAACCGCTGCTGCTGCATCCCGTCTGGCGGGAACGTCAGGCGGAGGCGGCAAATCAGACTATTTCCTATGCCCGGCGGATGGCCTTCTTTTGTGAGCCCAACGGAGTGGAACATGAGACGCTTGCATCGCTGCTCTCCGGTGTCGATTGCTGTGTTTTGCGAGAAGATGTTGGCAATGTGGCGGAGCGGTACATGAGATATGCGATAGACCTGCTGGAGCAGGTGAAAGGCGCTATGGCAGAGAAACGGAACGGCAAATTGCTGTTGCAGCTCGTTACGGTTAACCGTGGGGAAGGGAGAGTTTTTGCAGGACTGGCTGGTCTGCTTCGTACGGTCCGGGTGGAGCACCCGAATCTCCTCTGCCAACTGATTGAGGTTGATCTCGGTGAATCGGCCACAAGTATAGCCGATAAGCTGAATACGGATAGCCGTCATCCCGGCGACTTCCACATCTGTTACCAAAGCGGAGTGAGGCATGTGGCCGGCTGGGAGCAGACGGCGCATGAGATTCCCGAACGTATGCCTTGGCGTCACCACGGGATTTATTTGATTACAGGCGGCGCCGGAGGATTGGGACGGATATTCGCTGCAGAAATTGCGCATCAAGTGAACAGCCCCTGCCTGATATTGATCGGAAGATCACCGATGGATGCCGGCAAGCAGGCCATGCTGGAGGAACTGCGGAGGCTGGGCGCACAGGCGGTATACCGGACAGTTGATGTAGCTGACTGTATGGCCGTCGAAGGACTGATTGCAGAC
Source organism: Paenibacillus sp. A3M_27_13 (assembly GCF_024213315.1). Classification (NCBI taxonomy): domain Bacteria; kingdom Bacillati; phylum Bacillota; class Bacilli; order Caryophanales; family Paenibacillaceae; genus Paenibacillus; species Paenibacillus sp. A3M_27_13. The sequence continues at coordinate 29,297 of NZ_JANAVE010000016.1, read as the reverse complement.
ATTGTGGGGGAATTTGGCGGGCTTCACGGCATTTTTCACGGCGCTGGCGTACTCCATGACGGTCTGATCGTCAACAAGACGGAGCAGCAAATGCGCGGGGTGATGGCGCCGAAGGTTGCCGGTCTCGTTCATCTTGATCAGGCCAGCAGCCGGTTGCCGCTTGACTTCTTTTATATAGCTTCTTCGGTGGCTGGAAGTTTGGGGAATATAGGACAAGCCGATTATGCTGTGGCAAATGCATTTATGGATGCCTATGCGCTTTACCGCGATGGGCTTGCGGCCGAAGACCGCCGTAACGGCCGGACTTTGGCGGTCAATTGGCCGTTATGGAAGGAAGGCGGCATGCGTGTAAATGAAGCGGCCGAGGATCAATTGCTTCTCCGCTGGGGGATGGTTCCCATACAGACGGAAACAGGGATCCGTACGTTTTACCGGTGCTACGGCTCGGGTAAAACCCAGATCATGGCCATGGGAGGAGATGCTGCGCGGATTCAGGAGAGGCTGCTTGCGCCAGTACCTGTTGGCGTGATGGATGCCGGTTCTGCGGTTGCCTTGCCAGACGCACAGATCCATGAGCTTGTGGAAAAGGAACTGGCTTCAGCCGTATCCCGGCAGTTGAAGATTCGTCCGGAGCAAATCCGTGAGGACAGCGAATTTACCAAATACGGATTTGATTCCATTACATTTACGGAAATGGCTAATAAGTTGAACAAGGCGTACAAACTGGATTTGACGCCGACGATCTTTTTTGAATATACAACCATCCGTGCACTGGCCGAATTTCTAGTCCGTGATTATCCTTCGGCATTTACAGCATTGTTGCCCGGTAAGGAGGACACTGGGCGGGCAACCGGAACGCCTGAAAGCTATGTAGTACAGGTGCCGGTTACGAATCAAGTTGAGTCCTGCCGATTGCCCGATCACTCCGGTATAGACCCCGCTATAGTTGCACGGAAGCCTGCTCAGGCGGAAGGAATAGCGATTGTCGGCATCAGCGGCAAATTTCCAATGGCGGACAACCTGGAGGCGTTTTGGAACAATTTGCTGCAAAGCAAAATATGCGTAACCGAGGTGCCGGAAGACCGCCGGAAATGGCGTATTGGCGAGCAGGCGGGGGGCAAGCGCTGGGGCGGCTTTATTGATGGGGTTGACCGCTTCGACCCATTCTTCTTCGGCATCTCCCCCCGCGAAGCGGAGCTTATGGATCCACAGCAAAGACTGCTGCTGATGGAAGTGTGGCATGCCTTGGAGGATGCGGGAATGTCGGCGGATGCGCTGTCTCAGCGTTCAACCGGCGTGTTCGTAGCTGCAGGGCCAACCGAGTATCAAAATATTCCTTATCATGAATCGCTCGCCATGACGACTGTTGTTCCGTCGATGATTGCCAACCGGATTTCATTCGCCTTCGATCTGCGGGGCCCCAGCGAAATTATAGAAACGGCGTGTTCATCAACATTTGTCGCCCTTCATCGTGCAGTGGAAAGTATTCGCCGGGGTGAATGTGACCAGGCGGTAGTGGGAGCGGTCAATTTACTGATTGCTCCGGACAGCTTCATCGGATTCGAAGCAATGGGATACCTGAGCCCCGCAGGCAGATCCATGTCGTTTCAAGAAGGGGCTGACGGCTATGTGCGCAGTGAAGCCGTTGGCGCCATGGTGGTCAAACCGCTGAGCCTGGCACTGTCGGACCATGATCATATTTATGCTGTAGTCAAGGGCACCGGGGTCGCGCACGGAGGACGCAGTATGTCGCTAACCGCACCAAGTGCGGCCGGAATGAAGTCTGCGATGCTTCAAGCCTACCGGGCTGCCGGAATTGACCCGGCCACGGTGTCCTATATCGAAGCCCACGGCATTGGTTCTCCGCTGGGGGACGGCATTGAGATCAGTGCATTGAAATCGGGTTATCAGGAGCTGGCCGGCGAATTTGGCGCTCCGGCATCGGAGGGGGACGCCGAGCGGTTCTGCTATATCAGCAGCTTGAAGTCTAACATTGGTCACGGCGAGGTGGCTTCAGGCATGTCGGAATTATTCAAGGTGCTGATGGCGATGCAGCATGGGGTGATACCCGGCATCGCCCAATTTACGGAGCTGAATGGGAATATCTCACTGAAAGGCAGCCGATTCCGGATCGCGTCCGAGAACCGGCAGTGGCTGCCTACGTCCGATGAGGCCGGAAATCGCCGGCCGCGCCGGGCGAGCATCAGCAGTTACGGGTTCAGCGGAGTCAACGCCCATACCGTATTGGAGGAGTACATTCCGGTTCCGGCAGCCGCTTCCCCGGAGTCAGAGCCGCAACTGGTCGTGCTGTCGGCGATGACCCGCAACCAGCTGCAAGCTTCCGCAGCCAAGCTCCTGGAGTATGTGGAAGCGCGGGAACCGCTTGTGCTTTCCGACCTGGCGTATACTCTGCAGGTGGGCCGGAAAGAAATGGACAGCCGGCTCGCATTGGTGATTCAAAGCAGAGATGAACTTTTGGCAGGACTGCGGAACTATCAGTTATTGGCCGGAGCAGGCGGGGAAGAGCAGGACAATACTGTTCGACTGTATACCGGCGAGTTGTCGGAAGGGGACCCCGAATTGCGCAGTCTGCTGTCCGGAAGAATCGGAGATACTATTCTGAACACCCTGCTCGGAGACCGCCAATATGAGAAGCTGGCGCTTTATTGGGCCAAAGGGGGCAGTTTGCCATGGAATCGGCTGCATGGAGGACGGTCTGTCTATAAAATATCGCTCCCAGCCTATCCGTTTGAGCAGGGCCGCTTCTGGATTGGGTCGGCTGCCGCAGAGCGTGCGGAGCGGACAAACGCTTTTGTTCCTGTCACTTCACCAAGCCAAGCTGCTCCGGAAATACAAGGATTGCCTGATATTCGGGGACTTATCGGTGAAGTGTTAGGCATCCCGCCGGCAGAACTTTCGGTTCGTAAGCCGCTGTCGTCAGCGGGTTACAGCTCGATACAGGCGGTCACCCTGCGCTTCAGGATTGCAGAGGCCTACCGTTTGGAGGTGCCGCTGGCTTTATTAAATGAACGGCAGACCGTGGAGCAGCTCGAAGAGAGCGTTCGTCACTGGCTTGTCAGCGTGGATGCCGAAAAGCTTTTACCGGGTATAGATACCGCGCATGCAGGTGCCGAACGGAGCGAGTCTGCCGATGAAAGGGCGCTTCTCCCTGTGCTGGTCCCAGATCCCGAGAAAAGGTATGAACCGTTTCCGCTTACCGACATGCAGGAATCATTCCTGACGGGACGCAAGCTAAAAATCGGCGGCGATCCCGCTGGTTGCCATATTTATTTGGAGTGGGAAGCGGCGGATCTGGATATTTACTGGATGGGAAAGGCATGGGAAGCACTGGTGGCCCATCACGATATGCTACGTTGTGTAATTCTGCCGGAGGGAAGGCAGCAAGTGCTTGAGGTGGTGCCCTCCTATACTATAAAAGCCGCAGATTTACGGAGAAAAAGTGCACCGGCCCAGGAAGAAGCTCTTGCGAAGACGCGGAACGCTATGTCTCACAAGGTATATGAGACCGGCCAGTGGCCGTTGTTCGATATCCGGATCAGCCTGTGCCCGGACCAGCGTTATCTCGTTCACTTCAGTATTGATGAATTTATCATCGACGCAAGTGGCTTAATTATGCTCTTGCAGCAGTGGAAGCATCTTTATGAACGGGGCGCTGGCGTTTTACCGGGGCTGGAGATTAGCTTTCGCGATTACATTGCAGCGATTAAAGCGTTTGAAGGCTCGCCGCGCCACCGCCAAGATTTGGATTTCTGGGAGAATAAGCTGCACGACATGCCTTATGGTCCACTTTTGCCCACGCGTAGCGATCTTGAATTAAGCGGAATGGATCGATACCAGAGAACCAGACTTACTTCCATTCTGCCCGGAGAGCAATGGGAGCGGCTCAAGCGCAAAGCGGACAGCGGCGGAGTGTCTCCAACCATCGTGCTCCTTGGAGCATTTACCGAGATTCTCCGCGCTTGGAGCAAACAGAGCACTTTTTCGCTGATCCTTACGCTGATGAACCGTGTTCCGATTCATCCACAGCTTGATCAAGTGCTGGGTCCGTTTCTTTCTTCAAGCCTGTTCATCATTGAGGAGGACGGAGGAGAGGCGTTTATCGATCGTCTGCTCAGCCATCAGGCGCAATTGTGGGCGGCTCTCGACCATAGCAGCGTCAGCGGTGTCCGCGCGCTCCGAGAGCTGAAGGTTAGCAACCGGATGTACGGAACGTCATCCTTGCCCGTAGTGTTTACATCGCTTATCAACAGCGGGACTGCAGCCGGCGAGAGCAGTTTTTTTGACCAGGTCAGCTATATGGTCACTCAAACGCCGCAAGTGTACCTGGATCATCAGGTTCTGGAAAGGGCTGGAGATCTGGTGCTGAATTGGGATGTGGCTGAGGGAATGTTCCAGGAAGGCACTATGCAGACGATGTTCGAAGAATATTGCGCTCTGTTGGGCAAGCTTGCCTCTGCAGAGGATGTATGGCAAGAATCCATCCTTACGGAGTATGCAGCGGAAGGGAAACGGCGGGAGCACTTGCCTCTAGCGTCTAACACAGTAACAGGAACGCCGGCAATACCGGATGACAGCCCCCGCCGGGTATTCGAACTCCCGGAGGGCCTAACATTCGAAAGCAATCCCCAGGACCGTTACAAGCCGTTTCCGCTAACGGATCAGCAGCAGGCTTACGTATTCGGACGCAGCGCATATATGGCCGGCGGCAACAGCAGCTGCCAGTTCTATCAGGAGATTGAAGCGGAGCAACTCGACCGGGGCAAACTGGAAGAGGCCTGGAACTGTTTGGTGCGGCTTCATCCGATGCTTGCGACCGTGATCCGCCCGGATGGGGTCCAGCAATTGCTGGAGCATCCGCCCGAATATCGGATCGAATGGAGCGACCTGTCGGATCAAAGCGAGGCGGAAGCGGAAAAAGCACTTCAATTGACGAAGCAGATAATGCTCGACAGGGTGTTTGATCTGAATGTTTGGCCTTACTTTGAGCTCCGGGTGTCGGTGCTGCCCGGGGGGCGTTACCGGATTCACTTCAGCATCGACATGTTGATTGCGGACGGCTACAGTATTCAACTGCTCCTTGCCCAATGGCTTAACGGGTACGAGCAATCCGGCACAGAGCCTTCGCCGACCGCTGGGCTGTTTCGCGATTATGTCATGTCATTGCAAATTTATAAAAAAACCGAAAGCTATGCCCAAAGCATGAGATATTGGGAAAGCAAGTTTGCTGCATTGCCCCCCGGACCTAATCTGTCCTCGACAGCGGGAAGCACAGCAGGTGGTCAACTAGATTATGTACAGTATCATGGCGTCCTTTCCTCCTGGCATACGTTGAAAGAGCGCGCAGGCAAGCGCGGAATGGAACCGGGAATGGTACTGCTGACCGCCTTTGCCGGAACCCTTGCAGCCCAGTTGAAGCATGAGCCCTTTACAATCGCCATACCATGCTGGGACCGTCTCCCGCTCCATCCACATATGTATGAGACGGTCGGTGATTTTACCGCCATGAGCTGGGTGTCCTTCGGCACCGACTCCAGAAGCTTCGCAGATAATGTTAGACGCTGCGGAGAAACTGTTCAAGCGGACTTATCGCATATGGCAGTGAGCGGGCTGAAAGGGTTGCGCAAGGCTGCTATGCGCAGAGGAGGGGAAAGAGGACCGCTGTTTCCGGTTGTCTTCACCAATCTGCTGCCGCAAGGCGGACTCGTTTGGCCGGAGAAATTCAAGAAATTGAATACCATCACCAAAACACCGCAGGTTTATCTGGACCATATCGCCGAAGAGCGCGGCGGCAAGCTTTACTTTCAGTGGGATGTGCTGAGAGGCGTGTATCCTGAGCAGATGATCAAGGAGATGTTTTCCAGATATGTGTCCACCCTAGAGGCGCTTGCCTCCTCAAACGGATATTCATGGCATGAATTCGGCTGGAACGAGCTGGTCCAGGAAAAATCTATGGATTATGTTGTTCGCGGCCAAGGCCATAACGACGAAAGGTATGTGATACGATGAACATGCTGCAAGCAGATGAACAGTCGGAGAAGCGGTGCTTGCATGAACTGGTCGAGGAGCAGGTGCAACGAACTCCCTGTGCCACGGCGCTTCTTTTCAATGGGCAGACACTCTCCTTCGCCGAACTAAATGAACGGGCGAACCGTACCGCTTGGTATCTGCGGGGCATCGGCGTTGGTCCCGACAGCATCGTAGGCGTCTTCATGGAGCGTTCTCTGGAGATGGTAGTTGCGCTGCTCGGAATTTTGAAAGCGGGAGGGGCTTATCTGCCTCTAGATTGCGAATCTCCGGGAGAACGGCTGGCATTTATGCTGGAGGACGCCGGGGTAAGCGTTGTCTTCACCCAAGATAAACACGCGCATAAGCTGAGCGGGTTTGACGGCACAGTAGTCTGCCTGGACAGTGAATGGAAGAGCATGGAAGATGAACGTGGGGATAATCCGGACGGCCTGGCGGCTCCCGGCAATCTGGCTTATGTCATTTACACATCCGGTTCCACCGGCAAGCCGAAGGGATGTATGCTACCGCACCGGGCAGTCTGTAACCGACTGTTGTGGATGCAGCGGCAGTACAGGCTAAACGACGGAGATCGGGTGCTGCAAAAAACCCCATTCACGTTTGATGTATCGGTGTGGGAATTTTTCTGGCCGCTGCTTTCCGGAGCCTGTCTTGTGCTGGCCAAACCGGATGGTCACAAAGACAGCGATTATCTGGTACGGCTGATTCAGCAGGAACAGTTAACGGTATGCCATTTCGTTCCATCCATGCTGCGCTTTTTCTTACAAAATTCTAGCGTGCTGCATTGCCGCACACTGCGGCATGTATTCACAAGCGGGGAAGCGCTTCCTTTTGAGTTGGTAGCTGCTTTCAAGCAAAAGCTCTGTGCACGATTGCATAATTTGTACGGCCCGACTGAAGCGGCTATCGATGTTACGTATTGGGAGTGTGAGGAGCGGGAGGACCGCAAAGTTCCGATCGGCCGCCCGATCGACAATATTGAGCTGCATATTCTGGATCATGCCCTTAGGCCGGCGGCGGAAGGCGAACTGTATATCGGCGGGATCGGGTTGGCCAAGGGCTACTTGAACCAGCGGGAATTGACAGCAGCTTCCTTTATCCCCGATCCTTTCAGCGGAGTAGAGGGGGCCAGAATTTATAAAACCGGAGACCGCGTGCGTTATCTGGCTGACGGCATGGTGGAATATTTGGGCCGGATCGACTTTCAGGTTAAACTTCGCGGCAACCGGGTAGAGCTGGGCGAGATCGAAGCGGTACTGCGGCAGCATGATGCGGTCGCGGATGCCGCCGCCATGGTCAGGGACGAAGAAAGCGGTGATCCCAAACTGATCGCTTATGTTGAGCCCTGCGGGGTATGGCCCGATGTCAAAGAGATCCGGTTATTTGCCAAAAGCAAGCTGCCTGGTTATATGGTGCCAAACCGTATCGTATATATGAAGGCGTTGCCAGTAACGGCCCACGGGAAATTGGATCGCAAAGCGTTGCCTTGGCCTGTCGATACTTCTGATTTTCCCGCCGAATCTTCTGCACGGCATGCTGAAGCCGCTGTTGATGGCGTAGCCTGGCTGGCAGACATTACGGCCGGACTGCTGGAAGAGATGAAGCAGCTGCTGAAAACGGATCAATTGAGGGCAGACGATGATTTGTTCGACAATGGGGCTACTTCGCTGACGATGGTTCAGGTAGGAGAAAATCTAAACCGGCAGTATGGAATAGCTGTACCGATCGAAATCTTTCTTGATGAACCCACTGTGGCGGCCATAGCGGGATACATTTCCCGAACCGGCAACTTCCCAAACAAATCGCCGCAGGCGCTTAACCGTGGGGAAATTGACGGAGCTACAGGCAGCATAGCTGCGCCGTCCTTATGTCTGGGCCCATCGGTGGGGCGTGCGCCTGCCGAAACTTCCGAGAGTAAAGTGCTGCGTGAATTGACGGCTTATTTAGCCGATGCGCTGTATTTGAAAGAAATCCTTCCCAGGGATGACTTGTTCGATCAAGGCGCAACTTCGTTGACAATGGTGCAAATCGTGGAGAACATCCAGGGGAGGTATGGCGTTGCGGTTCCTGTCGATCTCTTTTTGGATGAACCTAACCTTGCAGCGGTATCGGCTTATGTCGCGCAGCGGATTGCTCCCGGACATGGGGAGGGGGAACTGCCGCGGATACATGCGGCCGAAGTTGAGATTCAGGAAACGCAAACACTAAATGCGACGGACACTACAGATAACGGTGCAATCACGGAACTCTCCCTCGCGTCCTTTAACCCATCGGCATACAGCCAGGGGGAAACGGCGCGGCGGTTTGCCAGCAGCAAGATTCCGTTCCGGTCTTTCAGCAGAATGATATCCTGGTTGGGAGCGTGTGAAGAAGCGGACGGCGGCAAGTATAAATACCATTATCCGTCTGCGGGAGGTCTGAATGCCATTCAGACCTATATTTTCGTTAAAGAACAAGCAGTGGAGGGCCTGCAGGGTGGTCTCTACTACTTTCATTCCGAGCGACATGTGCTGGCTCTGATTAATGGCCGTTTTGAGCTGGAACGGGCGGCATTTATGCCCCGCGATCGGACCGTGGTAAATACGGCCGGATTTGCATTGTTTTTTATTGCGCAGATGGATGCCATTGTGCCGATTTACCAGATGGGCAGTCAGGTGCTCGCAACGGTGGAGGCGGGGTACATGGCCCAACTACTGGTAAGCAGACAGGAAGATTGCGGACTGGGCGTTTATCCAGTGACAGGCCTCGATTTTGGTGCAATACGTGAAGGTATGCATCTCAATCAGGGCCACCGTTTCCTGCATTGTATATTGGGTGGTGTGCCGGACTCTGCTGCAGACAGCGGACAGATGCAGACGCTGGCTGAATACTTGCGGGAAACGGGTGAAACTTCTACAACGCATTTTACAGATGCCGCCAACGAAGGCGCGTACGCCGAATGCCTCGATATTGAGTCGATTTCGCAGTGGGATCAACTGCAAATCATGAGCCCGAAGGAACACTTTAGATTTATGGCGAAACGGCTGCATCTCCGGGAAATCGTGGGGGAAGCGACAGTACCCTTGGAGCGTATGCCATCGGCCAATGGACGTTATGAGATGCGTGCTTGCCAACGGAACTATCAGATCGGTCCAGTACCGCTAGAGCGGCTTGGGAAGTTGCTGACGCTGTTCAGACCGCAGACGACGGAAGGAATGGACAGGTATTTGTCTGCAAATGCCGCCGGAATCCGCGCGGTAAGCATATATCTCTACGCCAAGGAAGGCGGTATCGAGAATCTGGAGGAAGGCATTTACCGTTACGACGCCGTTTTGCACTCGCTGGTAAGAATGTCTTCAGCGACCGAGGGATTCGTCAAGCAGATTCATACACCATTCAACCGCAAGCATTTCCAATCCTCGGCGTTCAATTTGTTTATGATCGGCCGGCTGGGCGATCTGGAGCCGATCTTCAAGGGAGAAAGCCTGTATTATGCTCTACTGGAAGCGGGATACATGGGTCAGTTGTTAATGGAGCGCCAAGCCGAATTCGGCATTGGCGTATGTCCGATCGGCGGGCTGAAATTTGAGCGTGTTCGTGTAGGATTCAAGCTGGGCGACAAGGATGTGATGCTCCATAGCTTCACTTGCGGTAAGGTGAATCAAGCGCTGCCTGCGGGATGGAAACGTCTGGAGGATCATCCGTCCCTGTCCCAGGTATCGCCGGAACGGATGCCGTTGGCTTTGAAACGGAGGGTTATTCAGCACGATCTGGCAATCATTGGCCTCAGCGGCAGCTATCCCGGAGCTCACAGCCTGGAGGATTACTGGGAACTGCTTCGAGGCGGCAACAGCGCGATATCTCTACTTCCAGATGAACGCCGAAAGCTGTGGACAGGCTCTCTCCCTGCCGCTCCGTACAATGGAAGCAAAGGCGGGTATTTGGAGCATATCGATTGCTTCGATAGCCTGTTGTTCCATATCTCTCCCGGAGAAGCACGTACGATGGATCCGCAGGAACGGCTCGTTCTGGAAGCAGCATGGGATTGTTTGAGCCATGCGGGCTATACAGCGGAAGGATTGTCGCGGACAGCTGGTTCTATAGGCGTATTTATGGGCGCGATGTGGAGTGATTACCAGAATCGGGGCAGCGGCCCCAGCGACGATTCTCTAATGGAGCAGCCGATGGCCTTCCACTCGTCTATCGCCAACAGAGTTTCCTATTACTTTAATTTGGATGGCCCCAGCATAGCGGTCAATACATCCTGCTCTTCGGCGGCTACGGCGATTCACCTTGCCTGCGAAAGCATCAAGCGGGGCGAGTGCGATGCCGCTCTCGTCGGCGGCGTCAATTTGATGACGGATGAGTATCATGAGCTTCTGTTGAAGAGCATCGACTTTTTGTCTAAGGACGGCGAGGGGCGACCTTTCAGTGCCCAAGCCTCAGGCTGGCTGGCTGGCGAGGGCGTCGGAGTCATGCTGATCCGGCCGGTGGAAGACGCGGAGCGGGACCGAGACAACATTCTCGGTGTGATTAAGGGGACGTCCATCAGCCACACCGGACGTACAATGCGATTCGGTGCACCGAACGCTTCTGCAATGGCTGCTTCGATGCGAAAAGCATTGAATAACGCAGGCGTGGAGGCTTCCTCCATCAGTTATATTGAAGCGGCTGCGGCAGGCGCCGGAATGGCCGATGCCGCCGAAATGCAGGCGATTTCCGAAGTGTTCGGCAATATAAAGCGCTCAGAAGGGCCGTGCCGCGTCGGGTCGATAAAAGGCAATATCGGCCACTTGGAATCTGCCTCGGCGATGTCCCAAATAACCAAGGTTCTTTTGCAAATGCAGCATGGCCAGTTGGCGCCCACGCTCCATTGCTTGCCGCTGAATCCGCTGGCTGCGTGGAAAGCAGATGAAATAACGGTGGCCGACGAGCTTGCGGATTGGAAGAGCAACGACGAACGGCCTTTGCGAGCGCTGGTCAGCGCTTACGGAGCAACGGGGTCAGGCAGCCATGTCGTTCTGGAGGCGTACCGCAATGCGCCTGAGGCCGGCGGGGCGAAGAGGGAGACTGGACCGCTTGTCATTCCGCTCTCAGCCGCCTCGGCCGAGCAGCTTGATTTGTCGGTTGCGAGACTATCCGACTGGTTGGGAGAGCGTGAAACGGTAGCGTTATCCGACATTGCATATACTTTGCAGTCAGGCCGGGAGGCTCTGGAAGAGAGACTTGCTATAGTGTCTGTAAGCGTGTCGGAGTTAAGAAACAAACTGCAGCAATACAACCGGGGAGAAGGCAATGTCGCAGGCCTTTACCGGGGCAGTGCCGGAACCAGATCCAAGCCGCGCAAAATTGACGGAGCGGACCCTGTGACGGCAGCCAAGCGCTGGGTGCGAGGTGATCTGGTGAACTGGGAATTCCTACAACAGGGTACCGAGCGCAAATTGCCGATGCCCGGATATCCGTTCGCCAGGATCAGCCACTGGCTGGACGATAAACCTTCTGCTGTAATGGAGGTTTCAGCATCCGCCGAAGCCGAGGCTCTAAGATCGCCGGAAGGCGATACCTCTGCGGCTGGTCATTTGCTACCCGGTCTGGAAGGATACCTTCTAGGCATATTTGCCGAGATTTCGGAAATTCCGGAGGACCGTTTGAATATGAATACTCCCCTGGAGAATTACGGTATCCATTCCATGATGATTACAAGGCTGAACGGCAGGCTGGGGCGTGATTTTGAGGAGTGCCCGAAGACGTTGTTCTTTGAATGCAGGACTTTGCGTGAAGCTGCGCAATATTTATGTTCAACCTATCCCGTACAAGCCCGGAAGCTGCTTGGTATCGGTCCAGCGCAACTGGGAGATGAAGCCGCTGCCTTTCAGGCTCCGGGCAACTGCAAACCGAGGGGAATGCAAACCCTTTGTCTGCCGGACGTCGGGAGTGGGCCTGTTCCCGCAGGCAACTTACGCTGTGTAGCCATCGTAGGAATGGATGGGCGGTACCCCCAAGCGGAAACCCTGGATGAGTATTGGAAAAACTTGCAGCAAGGCATCGACTGCATCACGGAGATTCCGGCAGAACGCTGGGACTACCGTCCGCATTTTGATCCTGGACAGCGGAATCCTGGCAAAATGTATAGCAAGTGGGGAGGATTTATGGCAGATGCGGATGCATTCGATCCGCTGTTCTTCAATATTTCTCCCAAAGAAGCCGAAATTATGGATCCGCAGGAGCGTTTGTTCCTGCAAACGGTCTGGCATACATTCGAGAATGCGGGTTATAGCCGCGAAGCGATGCAGAGCGCATTTGGCGGACGTGTCGGAGTGTTCGTCGGGGTTATGTATGCCGAATACCAACTGTACAATGCTGTCCGCCATGAAGATGAAGACGCCGATCCGGTTTCAGTCGTTTCTGCCTATGGTTCAATTGCCAACCGAATATCTTACTTTTTTGATTTTCATGGTCCCAGCATGGCCGTCGATACGCTCTGTTCTTCATCACTGACGGCGCTCCATCTTGCCGTTGAAAGTATTAAACGGGGTGAATGCGAGGCTGCCGTTGTTGGCGGAGTCAACTTGTCCCTTCATCCGGCCAAATATTTGATGCACTCCCAGATGTCGATGTCCTCTACGGATGGCCGTTGCCGCAGTTTTGGCGAAGGCGGCAACGGTTTTGTGCCCGGAGAAGGGGTCGGGGCTGTGCTACTAAAGCCATTGGACAAGGCGATTGCCGACGGCGATCATATTTACGGCGTTATTAAAGGTACGGCGGTCAACCACGGTGGCAAGACCAACGGTTACACCGTACCCGATCCGGTGGCTCAAAGTGAGCTGATTCTCGCCGGGCTGCGCCAGGCAGAGGTGGATGCGCGGACAGTCAGCTATGTCGAGGCGCACGGAACAGGAACTCTGTTGGGAGATCCGATCGAAATTGCAGGACTGACCCGTAGCTTCAGGATGTTCACCGGCGAAAATCAATTCTGCCCGCTCGGCTCTGTGAAGTCAAATATCGGCCATTTGGAAGCGGCTGCCGGAATTGCCGGGCTTACGAAGGTGCTGTTGCAAATGCGACATCGCCAGCTGGTTCCATCGCTGCATGCCAAGCATTTAAATCCGAATATCGATTTCACGCAGACGCCGTTCATGGTGCAGCAGGAGTTGGCGGAATGGAGACAACCTGAGCTAGAGCAAGACGGGAAGACCATTGTCTATCCCCGCAGGGCGCTGGTGAGCTCATTTGGTGCCGGAGGCGCCAATGCGACGGTCGTGCTGGAGGAATACGCCGCTCCCTTGCGGCCGCTGCCGGAGGAGACAGTATCCCGTCAACTATTTGTGCTGTCCGCAAAGAGCGGGGAGCAACTGCAGGAGTATGCCCGGAGATTGCTGCAAACCGTCCACAGGACAAATGAAGCGTTGAAGACGAGTATGAGTTTGCAGCAGATGGCCTACACCCTGCAAACCGGAAGAGAGCCCCTGGAAGAACGGCTGGCCATTGTCGCCGGTTCGTTCGCCGAACTTGCTGGCAAGCTGGAGCAGGTGAGCGACGGGAAAGAAACGGTTTCCGATGTTTACCGTGGCCAAGCCAACACCCGGCGGGAATCCATGCATCTGTTTGCGGAAGACGAGGACATGCGGTCGACGGTAGAGGCTTGGTTGCGCAAAGGGAAGCACGGCAAGTTGGCGGAACTATGGGTCAGAGGCGTTCCGCTCGAGTGGCGCCTGCTTTATACGGACGGGCTGCCATCCAAGGTCCCGCTGCCTGGCTATCCCTTCGCTAATGAAAGATACTGGCTGCCGGGGAGTCGCAACGCTTTTGCAGCGTCGGAATCCGTTGCGGCTGCCAATCGGCTACCTGCGGCTATGGACTTGGCCGAACCGACTGCAATGCAGGAAGATGCACCCGCAATCCTGGAGGAAGTGTGGGCAGAGCGGGAAATAGAGTACTCACCGGAAGCAACTGACGCCGTATGGAGGACAGTGGTCTTCCTGTTAACTTCCGCTGATTCGCAACGAGTTGTGCTAGACACGATGCGCAGCCTTGCGCCGCAGATTAAGGTGATTATCGTTGCGGCCGACCATGCCCTGCAATCGGGACCGACGGCATATATAGTGGACGAGGTTTCATCACAAGGATTTGGAACAGCTTTGCAAGCTGTCCACAGTGACCATGGCCCAGTCGATGCCGTTGTATGTGTTTGGCCGGTGGAAGCGAGAGAACAGCTTCGTAATATTGCTGGCTTGTCTTATGCGGTGCAGGGCATAGCCGCTTCCGGTTTGAGACCGCGCCGACTCTATTGTGCATCGTCAGCCATAGACGGTCTTGATCGTTGCTATACAGAGGGCTGGATTGGATTTATCCGCTCTCTCTCATTGGCGTTGCCTCATACGCGTTCTGCCGTCATCGGCTGCGAAGCAGCGGGTGGCACCGCCGATACGATGGATCGCTGGCTGGCCTTGCTGTGGACGGAAATGCAGGGTGCCAAGACAGAAAGTGTTATTTACCGTGGAGGCGAGCGTTATGCCGCTTGCCTGAAAACGGCAGCGGCGCCTCTGGATGGTCGCATGCTGAAATCTGGCGGAACATACTTGATCACCGGTGGCCTGGGGGGACTTGGGCTGTTGCTAGCTCGCCATATGGCGATGAAGCATCCGGTAAACTTGATTTTGGCTGGCCGGTCGCCGCTGGATGATCATAAACGTTCGCAAATCAGCGAGCTGGAGGAGCTCGGCAGTTTGGTGTATTATGCCCAAACCGATATTACCGACGCCAAGTGGTTCAAGATAGAGATACAGAAAGCCCGAAACAGATTCGGGAGAATCGACGGCATGATTCATGCGGCAGGCGTTTTGGGGGAAGAGGACATTTTAGGAAGAACGGCCGAAAGCCTGCAAGAGGAACTGGCGCCCAAAATCGACGGAACCTTGGTTCTTGACGAGGTGTTGGGGGATGAACCGCTGGATTTTATCTGCTACTTTTCTTCGGTCGCGGCTGTGCTGGGAGACTTCGGTTCATGCAGTTATGCGGCAGGCAGTCGGTTTCAACTGGCTTATGCCAGCTACCGCAACGAGCTGCGTCAAAACGCAATGCGCCATGGAAAGGCCGTCGCTATACTGTGGCCGCTGTGGCGGGAAGGAGGCATGCATGCCGGCAACGCTGCGAAAGAGGAGCGATATTTGCAGTACAGCGGGTTGCGTTACCTGGAAACGGATGAGGGACTTTCTCTGTATGATCAACTGCTCTCTACCAGCGGCTCCCACAGCATTGTTCTTCCCGGCCGGCCTGAGCGGATCCGGGAACTCACAGTCACAGCAGGGGAAACGAGTAGAGAAGTCCCGCTCCATTTGAACTCGCCCGGCCATGCGGCGGAGCGGGAGCGGGGGTTGGAACTTTTCATTAAGAATGAACTGAAGCAGCAAATCAGCCGTATCTTAAAAATCCCCTGCGACAAACTGAGCTATGAAGAGAGTTTTTCTGGCTTCGGTTTTGATTCAATCAGCCTGATCGATTTGGCAAGAGGCCTATCGGATCGTTTTGGTATTGAAATAATGCCACCGCTGTTCTACAACCACTCTACCATTGCCGCGGTCGGTAATTACTTGCTTCTAGAACACGGGGAATCCATGCTCCGGAATTACGCCGAAACGGTAGCCGGAGGAGTCGAGCCCACTAGTGTGCCATCCCAACCCGGCAACCGAACTGAAGCGGCGGGGGTATCATTAAGGCCTTTAGACGCAGAGGGCAGCGTCGAGGGTGCAAGTACGGCCGATGATCGCCCGGCGCTTGCAGCGGAGGGAATTCCGCAGGAACTGGAGGCTATAGCGATTATCGGTATGAGCGGACAGTTCCCGATGGCCCGCAACATTGAAGAGATGTGGGAGATCTTGAAAGCAGGCCGCGAAGCGGTTCAGGAAATTCCGGGCGAGCGTTGGGAATGGCGGAGCATCGCCGGTGACCCGATGCTTGAAGTGGGAACCACTAACTGCAACCGGGGGGGCTTTGTGCCGGGTGCTGCGGAGTTTGATCCGGGATTCTTCGATATTTCGCGCCGGGAAGCCGAGCTTATGGACCCGCGCGGGCGTCTTCTGCTTCAGGAAACATGGAATGCTCTGGAGGATGCAGGCTATGGCCCCAATCAAATCGCTTCGGGAACCGTAGGCATGTTCGTCGGTCTTGAACAAGGGGATTATGCGCTGCTGGCTGCGGGAAGAGGGAACATAACATCGCATAGCAACGCCGTTCTTGCCTCTAGACTTGCCTATTTCCTCAATCTCGACGGTCCGGTCATGGCGATCGATACGGCATGCTCCTCGGCGCTGGTGGCCGTCCATCAGGCTTGCATGAGTTTGCGAAACCGCGAGAGCGATACGGCGGTTGCAGCCGGAGCCACTGTCATTGCCGCTCAAGAAACGTATGTGGGCATGAGTCAGGCCGGCATGTTATCCGATGACGGCAAGTGCTTCGCTTTCGACCAGCGGGCGAACGGACTGGTTCCGGGCGAAGCGGCAGCGGCCATTATTCTGAAACGGCTAGCCGATGCCGAAGCCGACGGCGATCCGATTTATGCGGTAATCAGAGGCAGCGGTATTAACTATGACGGCAAAACAAACGGGATTACAGCGCCGAACGGGGCTGCACAGAGCAAATTGCTTCGCACAGTATATAAGCGCTATGGAATTCAGCCAGAAGAGATTGAGGTTGTGGCTGCGCATGGAACCGGAACAAAGCTGGGCGATCCCGTTGAGTTCAACGCGCTATGTGATGCTTTTAAAACCTATACCAGCCGTGAACAATATTGCGCCATAATCTCCAATAAAACGAATTTCGGCCACACGCTTGGGACCTCGGGGCTTGTAAGTTTAATTGGGATGGTTCAGTCCTTGCGGTTCGAATGTATTCCGGCCACGCTGAATTGTGAGCAAGATAATGAATACATCCGATGGGAGCGAAGCCCTTTTTATCTGAATAAAACAGCCAAGCCTTGGCCGAGCAGAACGGGGAAGCGCCGTTTAGGTGCGGTCAGCGCGTTTGGGATGAGCGGCACCAATGCTCATGTTGTTGTCGAAGGTTACGAAAAGCGGCGGGAACCGGTTGAAGCGGGGACTCCGGCTTATTTGCTACTGTTGTCAGCCAAAAGCGAAGCTGCGCTTGAGGGCAAAATAGCCGATCTTTTGGCTGTATTGCAGCATGGCGGGAAGGAAACCCCGGATTTGGCCGAACTGAGCCGTACACTCCTGGAGGGCCGTTTCCATTTTCTCTACCGCTGTGCCGTCGTCGTCCGCAACTGCGAAGAGGCTGTATCCGCTCTGCTTCAATCCGGCAGCCAATCACAGCCTCCGGGTTTGTACATGGACGTAGTGCAGCGGGAATTCAGCGGCACACAAGACATTGCCCGTTATGGCGAAGAACTGTTGGAGCAGAGCCGCGACCAGCTTAAGCGACCTGAATTGTATTATGAAACCTTGCTCTCCCTTGCCGAGCTTTACTGCCAAGGATATGACCTGGTTTGGAGCAGACTCTTTATGAACTGCGGAGTGCACCGTGCTCATGCGCCAGGCTATCCCTTTGCGAGAGAGCGTTATTGGCTGTCGCGTATTATCCAGCGCCCCCTCGGGATGCTGCAACCGGAGTCGGCGGCACCATCTCTTGTGAGGAGGGCCGCAGAAAATATACCGTTGCAAGCGAATCGGCAACCGGCAGAGACGACAATGCGGAAAGATATTCCCGCCGGACACAAACTGGCTGCATTGGTTGAGCCGGAAACGGTGGATGTTCCCGCGGAAGCCGCAGCTTCCTTGTCTGCTGCAGCAAGGAAGCGGGGTAAAATAGCGCTTCGCCCACTGAGCGGGCTGATCCCCGAACAGAACGAAGCTTTTGAGCGGACGAAACCGTTCGTCTCGCTAACTCCCGTGTCAAAAAGCCCGGATGGCGTTCGGCCAGCTGGACTTAAAACAGCGCTTGAATTGCCTGCGCTAATGCCGATGCCGGTGGCTCCCAGTGGCGAAGAGACAGAAGCGTTGGCGGTTGAACTGTGCACCAGTCTAGGTGAGGCTTTGTTTATGGAGCCGGATCTGGTGGAGGCCGACAGACCTTTTATTGAGCTGGGGATGGATTCGATAGTCAGTGTCGAGTGGATTCGGTCGGTGAATAAACATTACGGCACTGCAATTGCCGCTACCAGAATATACGATTATCCGACGGTCCGCATGTTTGCCGGGTTTCTGGCCAAGGAACGGCGCCGTTTAAAGAACGAAGTTCCTGCGGCGAACAGGCAGGCTTCCACGCAGTTGGACACCGACGTTCACACCGCGTCGGTTGCGGACCCGGAGGACCATCTACTTGAAGAACTTACGGTATCCCTGGCCGAAGCCCTGTTTCTTGAACGGGAAGCAGTAAGTCCGACTCGGCCGTTCATTGAACTGGGAATGGACTCGATAGTCGGTGTCGAGTGGATACGGTCGGTGAATAAACGTTACGGCACTGCAATTGCAGCTACCAAAGTATACGATTATCCGACGGTCCGCATGTTTGCTGGGTTTCTGGCCAAGGAACGGCGCCGTTTGGAGAACGAAGTTCCTGCGGCCGACAGGCAGGCTTCCACGCAGTTGGGCACCGACGTTCATACCGCGCCGGTTGCGGACCCAGCGGACCATCTGCTTGAAGAACTTACAGTATCCCTGGCCGAAGCCCTGTTTCTTGAGCGGGAAGCGGTAAGTCCGACTCGGCCGTTCATTGAACTGGGAATGGATTCAATTGTCGGTGTGGAATGGGTCCGCTCGGTGAACAAACGGTTTGGAACCCAAATCGCGGCAACTAAAATCTATGACTATCCGAATCTGGCCGAGTTTACGGCATATGTGGCCAGGGAGCATGGGAAGGCATGCCCTCCTGCCGAAGGGAAGCTGGTCGGGCTTGGCAAACGGACCGATCCGCCTACTTTGGATGAGGTGCTGGATCTGCTTTATCGAGGCGAGATTGAACTGGCGGAAGCCAATCAGCTTTATCAATTTATACAAGAGAAGGGGACCGCGAAATGAGTAAAGAAGAATTGTTGACGCTGGTCATAAGCCAGATCTGCGAGGTACTGCCGGAGTTGTCGGGGCATTCGTTTCAGCCGAGTGACCGGCTGGCTGATCTGGGCGCCAACTCGTTGGACCGGGCGGAAATCGTAATGATGGTCATGGAGGCGTTGTCGTTACAAATTCCGCGCGTGGAATTATTTGGCGCCCGCAACATAGGAGAACTGGTGGATGTCCTTCACAGCAAACATGAATCGGTTTGAGCCGGTCATTACTGGAGTCGGGGTAGTTTCTGCGATAGCTCAAGGGAAGAAGGCGTTCGCGTCCGCCCTTATGGAAGGGCGGCACGGCTTTGACGTGATGAAGCGACCCGGACGGCAGAAACAGACCGCATTCTTGGGAGCGGAGCTGCCGCCGCTTCGGTTACCGGAGCGCTTCACGTCCCGTCAACTGCGTAATTTATCCTTAACGAGCCAAGCCGCCTTGACGGTGCTACAGGAGGCTTGGGACGATGCCCGTCTCGGCGGCGTAGAACCGGAACGTATTGGGCTGATCATCGGCGGCTCGAACTTCCAGCAGCGCGAACAATTGCTGGCCTATGAAGCTTACGCTGAGCGTCTAGCGTTTCTGCGGCCTACATACGGACTTGCCTACATGGACAGCGATTTATGCGGGATATGCACCGAACATTTCGGCATTCATGGGCCGGCGTTTACGCTTGGCGGCGCTTCGGCCAGCGGCCAGGCGGCAGTGATTCAGGCCGTCGAAGCTGTACGCTCTAAGCAAGTGGATGTCTGTATTGCCCTGGGAGCGCTTGCGGATTTGTCTTACATGGAATGCCAAGGGTTTCGCTCGTTGGGGGCGATGGGGAGCGACCGTTTCGCCGACGAACCGGCCGCCGCCTGCCGTCCTTTTGACCGTCTGCATGACGGCTTTATTTACGGCGAGGCCAGCGGAGCGGTAGTTGTAGAGGATGCCGCTTTCGCCGCATCCCGCCAAGCGAGAATGTACGCTACGATTACAGGCTGGGCCATCGCCTCGGACGGCAACCGCAATCCCAATCCTTCCTTAGAGGGAGAGGTGCAGGTGATCCGGCGGGCGCTGAAGCAAGCCGGCCTGCCGCCTACGGCTATTGATTACGTCAACCCGCATGGCACCGGTTCGGTGCTGGGCGATGCAACCGAGCTAAACGCACTGCGCGAGTGCGGACTTGCGCATGCACCCATCAATGCAACCAAGTCGCTGACCGGACATGGCTTAAGCGCAGCCGGAACAGTTGAACTTATTGCTGGTCTGCTGCAGATGGAGGCGAAAACACTTCATCCAACGCGCAATCTGTTTGAGCCGGTCGATGACTCTTTTAACTGGGTACAGGAACGGGCAATTCAGTATCCGATGACAAGAATGCTAAAGCTAAGCCTGGGATTCGGTGGGATCAATACAGCGTTATGTCTACAAAAAATCTAATACACGCAACACCAAGGAGGGTCATCATGAAGACGGTCGGAATTGAAGCCATGAATGTATATGGCGGTACTGCCTACCTGGATGTGTTTGAGTTGGCGCGGCACCGCAATCTCGACACGACACGTTTCGATAACTTACTGATGAAAGAAAAGGCAGTTTCGCTGATTTGTGAAGATCCAGTGACCTTTGCTGTCAATGCAGCGAAGCCGATAATTGAGTCGCTGCCGGAAGCGGACAAGAAAAGCATCGAGCTGCTGATTACATGCACGGAATCGGGAATCGATTTCGGCAAATCCATCAGCACTTATGTTCATCATTACCTGGGGCTCAGCCGAAATTGTCGGATGTTCGAAATCAAGCAGGCCTGTTACTCAGGCACGGCGGGGTTCCAAATGGCGGTCAATTTTATTTTGTCGCAAGCTTCGCCCGGGGCAAAGGCGCTTGTCGTCGCCACGGATATTTCGCGTTTTATAGCCGTTGACGGCGGCGAGGCTTTGACGGCCGACTGGTCTTTTGTCGAACCCAGCTCCGGCGCAGGGGCCGTTGCCATCCTTGTTGGTGAAAATCCGGCAGTCTTTCAGATCGATGTGGGTGCAAACGGTTATTACGGCTATGAAGTGATGGATACTTGCCGTCCTATTCCGGACAGTGAAGCCGGCAACTCCGATCTTTCGTTGCTCTCGTATCTGGATTGCTGCGAAAAAACTTATCTGGAGTATGCGGAACGCGTTGCCGATGCGGATTATCGGGATACATTCCAGTACCTGGCGTTTCATACTCCTTTCGGTGGAATGGTTAAAGGGGCGCACCGCTCAATGATGCGGAAGATGACCAAAGCCAAGCCTGCGGAAATTGAGGCAGATTTTGCACAACGTGTAGTTCCGGGACTGATGTATTGCCAGCAGATGGGCAATATCCTCGGGGCGACGGTGCTGCTGTCTTTGGCTAGCACTGTGGACAACGGCAGGTTTGAGGCCCCACGCAGAGTAGGCTGCTTCTCTTACGGCTCAGGCTGCTGTTCGGAATTTTATAGCGGAATTGTCACGCCCGAAGGACAGCGGCTTCAGCATAAATTTCAAATTACCGAACATTTGAACCGTCGGTATAAATTGTCCATGTCCCACTATGACTATCTGCTAAGGTCCAGCGATGCGGTTAAATTTGGCACCAGAAACGTGAAGCTGGATCTTAGTGATCTGCCGGCCATGCTGGCGTCCAGCGGAGGGGGACAACGGTTGTATCTAGAAAGAATATCGGAATTTCACCGGGTGTACAGGTGGGTCTCGTGACATATGAGACGATTCGGATCCGTCGGCAAGAGGCGGTATATTTTATTCAAATCTACAGGCCTGCCGCTAACAATACCATCAATGATTTGTTGATTGCTGAAATCCGGCATGCCTTGCGAGAGTGCGAGGAAGCCGCTTCGATAGTGGTCGTAGAAGGGCTGCCAGAAGTGTTCTGCTTCGGAGCCGACTTTCAGGACATCCATGAGCAAATGACCACTGCGGATACGGCGTCGGGGGATGCCGAGGCGCTATATGATCTATGGCTACATCTGGCAAGCGGCCCATTCATCTCGGTTGCTTACGTCAGGGGCAAAGCCAATGCCGGCGGCATCGGCTTTGTGACAGCCTGCGACATTGCAATGGCAGACGAGACGGCGCTGTTCAGCCTTTCGGAGATGTTGTTCGGCTTATATCCTGCCTGTGTGCTTCCGTTTCTGACCCGGAGGGTCGGTTTTCAGCGGGCCCACTATCTGACGCTGACCACACAGCCGATCACGGTACGGCAAGCGGTGGAATGGGGATTGATTGACGCTTGCGACAGTGACGGTCAGGCTTTGCGCAAGCTGTTACTGCGTCTGCGGCGTATATCCAAGCCGGCGATTGTCCGCTACAAGCGATATATGAACGAGCTGTACGCTTCGCTGGGCCAATTCAAGCAAACGGCTTTATCGGGGAACAGGGAAATATTTTCGGACTACGGAAACCTGCAAGCCATCAGCCGTTTTGCGGCAACGGGACAATTTCCTTGGGAGGCCGATTGATATGCGTACGGCAGAAAGGGATAGATATGACGTCGGATGTAATTGATGTAACGGAGGCTGCCCCCGGTGTTCTGCGGATTACGATGCAGGATCGGGTCCATAAAAATACATTTTCGCCGGAATTAATGTCGGCTTTGATTGCGGCCTTTCAATATGCCGGTTCTTCAACCAGCTATAAGGCCGTTATTTTAACGGGTTATGATTCCTATTTCGCTTCAGGGGGAACCAAGGAAGGGCTGCTTGCCATTCATGAGGGCAGGGCCAAGTTTACGGATACGAATGTATACAGCCTCGCCATCGACTGCCCCATTCCGGTCATCGCCGCAATGCAGGGTCACGGAATTGGCGGAGGCTTTGTGATGGGGTTGTTTTCCGACTTTGTTATTTTGAGCAGAGAAAGCGTATATACAACGAATTTTATGCGTTACGGATTTACGCCAGGCATGGGAGCGACGCTGATTGTGCCGAAAAAGCTTGGACTTGCATTGGGGGAAGAGCTGCTGCTGAACGGGGGCAGTTACCGAGGAGCAGATCTCTGCAAGCGGGGAGTTCCGTTTCCTGTGCTGCCTCGCGCTGAAGTTGCGGATTATGCATTGCAACTTGGGAAGGAACTTGCGGATAAGCCCCGCGCTTCTTTGGTCGCCCTGAAAAATCATCTGGTCGGTTCTTTACGGCGGGAGCTGCCGAAATTCGTTGCACAGGAGGTCATTATGCACGAGCTGACATTTCATCAGTCGGAGGTCAATGAACGTATTCAGGAATTGTTCGGGAACTAAGGATACTTGGAGAGGAGGATGACCATTGAATGTGGAGCAAATATTTCGGGCTTTGAAAGATAAAACGATGAACCCCCAGAAAGCCAAGCGGCTATTGTCACAGTCTGGTTCTGACGGCAGCAATGCAGAGATTTCACGGAGCGGTTCCGGTGGTCAGGTGCCTGTACCGGAAAAGAGGCTGCTGACGCCGCTTCCGTCGGGAGTTTCTCCCGAACGGTTCGGCAATCCGCTTTTTCAGAAGCGGTACAAGTGCAAATGGAATTATATCGCTGGCTCCATGTACCGCGGCATCTCATCGGAGCAGCTGGTGATTGCCATGGGACGGGCAAGGTTGCTCAGTTTTTTTGGCAGTGCAGGCCTGCGCGGAAATGAGCTTGAGACGCGGATTGGGCGCATTCAGAAAGAACTGGGGCCGGAAAAGCCTTACGGCATGTGTCTGATTTCTAATATCGACGATCCTGACGAGGAATGGGAGCAAGCGGAGCTGTGCTTAAAGCTGAATGTTCCGGTAATCGAGGCTGCAGCTTATTCAGCGATCACCTTGCCGCTGGTATATTGTCGTCTCAAGGGGTTGTCCCGGCACAACGGAAGCTTGACACCAAGGCGGAGAATTATCGCTAAATGCTCGAGGCTGGAGATCGCCCGCATGTTTTTGTCGCCTCCACCTATGGAAATGGTGCTTGAACTGCTTGCAACGGGCCGGATCAATAAGGAAGAGGCTGCATTATCGCAACACCTTCCACTAGCGGATGATTTAGCAATCGAAGCGGATTCCGGCGGGCATACCGATCAAGGTGCCGCTTTTTCCCTACTGCCTGCTGTGCTTTCCCTAAGACAAGCGATGCACAACCAGTACAGCTATGAGGAAGAGATTATGGTGGGATGTGGCGGGGGCATCGGAACGCCCGAGGCCGTTGCGGCGGCGTTTATGCTCGGCGCCGATTTTATTTTCACGGGTTCGGTCAATCAATGCACGGTTGAAAGCGGTGCGCATGAAGCTGTGAAGGAACTGCTGCAGTCCCTTTCGGTTCACGATACTACGATTACGGTTGCCGGCGATATGTTCGAGATTGGTGCCAAGGTGCAAGTGGTCAAAAAACAGACGCAGTTTGCAGCCCGGGCCAACAAGCTGTATCAGTTGTTTACCCAGCATACGTGTATAGAGGACATCCCCCCCGCTACGCGCCGGGAGCTAGAGCAGCATTATTTCAAACGAACATTCGAACAGGTGTGGGAGCTTGTCTGTGAACACAAGCAGCGCAGCAATCCGGTTCAATTGGTAGAGGCAATGGACAACCCACGGTTGAAAATGGCGCTGATTTTTAAATGGTATTTTGCGCATTGCAATACCGTCACACTGCGGGGGGAGTTATCCGAAAAAGATAATTTTGTGGTGTACTGCGGTCCTGCGATAGGGGCCTTTAATCAATGGGTAGCGGGCACGGATTACGAAAACTGGCAGAACCGGCATGTGGACGGAATCGCGGAAATCCTGATGACGCACGCTTTCACCTACACCGCTGCCCGAACGGTAAATACCGTCTCCAGCGGGCAAGCGGATGGGGTAAACTCTGCTCCGCATGAAGACCGGGCCATTGCCGTCATTGGCATGTCAGGGCGATTCCCCATGTCAAAAAACATCGAGGAGTATTGGAACAATGTGTCTGCCGGACGCGACTGCATATCGGAAATTCCACTGGAACGCTGGAACATCGATTGGGATGTCGCTTCGGCAATACAATCGACCCAACTACCCGATTACCAGTGGATGGGGGTTCTGGAAGAGGCCGAGTGCTTTGATCCGCTGTTTTTTCATATCTCTCCCGCAGAAGCCGAGGCCATGGATCCACAACAGCGGCTGTTTCTGGAGCAGGCATGGCACTGCATCGAGGATGCCGGCCTTCGCCCTTCTTCCCTCTCTGGAACTCGCTGCGGCGTATTCGCCGGTTGCGCGGCGAGTGATTACGCGGAACTGGTGGGAAACGGTGGCTGGAATGCGCAAGGGCTGATGGGGCGAGCACTCTCCATTTTGAGCGCACGCATTTCGTATCATTTGAATCTGAAGGGTCCGTGTCTTGCCATTGAAACAGCCTGCTCCTCCTCGTTGGTGGCGATCGCGGAAGCATGCGAAAGTCTTAGTCTGGGGACTAGCGATCTGGCTCTTGCAGGTGGCGTGTATGTGGCGGCCACGCCCGCCATGCAGCATATGACGGGGAATGCTGGTATGCTCTCGCCAAGCGGGCGCTGCTATACCTTCGATAACCGTGCCGACGGATTTGTACCCGGGGAAGGTGTTGGAGTGATTCTGCTTAAACGCTTGCAGGATGCCGAACGGGACGGTGATCATATCTATGGCGTCATTCGGGGCTGGGGCGTCAATCAGGATGGCAAAACCAACGGAATCACCGCTCCTAGCGTCAATTCGCAAACCGTGCTGGAGCAGGAGGTGTATCGGCGGTTTCAGATTGATCCGGCGACAATTTCTTTGGTGGAAGCTCATGGAACGGGTACCCGGCTCGGCGACCCCATCGAGGTCGAAGCGTTGACGGCAGCCTTTCGCTCCTTTACAACCGGGAAGAACTATTGTGCACTAGGCTCGGTAAAAAGCAATATCGGTCATTTACTGGCAGCGTCGGGTATGGCCGGCGTGATTAAAACGCTACTTGCCCTGAAGCACCTGATGCTGCCGCCGACTTTGCATTTCGAGTCTTTGAATGAGCATATCGATTTGCAAGACAGCCCGTTTTACATAAACACTCAGCTACAACCGTGGAGGAGCGAAGCCGGCCGAAGCCGGCGGGCTGCGGTCAGCGCATTCGGGTTCAGTGGGACCAATGCCCATATTGTGCTGGAAGAATATACGGAAATGCGGGAATCCTCACAGCTGAAAGCGGCGCCGGAAGATCATCGTGCGCTGCACTTTGTGCTGTCCGCCCAAAGCCCCGAGCGGTTGGGCGAGTATGCCGCTGCGTTGAAATATTGGCTGGAATGTCATCCGGAAGCGGAGCTTCCGGATGTTGCCTATACGCTGCAGGTTGGCCGCGAGACTATGGACCACCGGCTGGCGTTTATGGCGGCTTCCCGGCAGGAGTGTCTACAAGCGCTTGATGCTTATCTGCGCAGCGGCATGTCCCCCGGGAATTTAATGGGTTATGTCAAGGGCTCTGGCGAGCCGGCAGCCGCGGCCTTCGGGAAGATCCCGTCCCTTGTCGGAGGGCTGGACAGCATCGGCGAGCAATGGGTGCGCGAGGGAGAGGTAGACTGGAGCAAGCTGTACGGGGAAGCCACACCACGGCGGATCAGCCTACCTGGATACCCGTTTGCACGGGAGCGGTATTGGACGAGCCGGCGTGCGGGAAGTGCGTCGGAGGCCGAGGCGAGACATACGTCTATGCTGCATCCGTTGGTACAGCGGAATACGTCGGATTTGACGGAGCAGCGGTACAGTTCACGGTGGAGCGGCGAAGAATTCTTCTTGAAGGATCATGTGGTACAGGGGCAGAAAATGCTGCCAGGGACAGCCTATCTGGAGATGGCGCTGCAAGCGACGCTGTTGGCTGCCGGGACGGCGGGGCATGAGGCTCAGCAAGGCGTTCGGCTGCACGGGGTGGTATGGCTGAAGCCGTTCACGGTGGAAGAAGGAACGGAGCAGGAACTGCACATCGCACTGACGCCGGAGGCGCAGAACCGGATTGGCTTTGAGGTGTACAGCGGAGAGGCAGTAGGGGAAGGGCAAGTACACAGCCAGGGAAGCGTGGAGCTGTATACCCGCGAGGTGGAGGCAAACCTACCGAAGCTGGAGGTGGAGGTGCTGCGGGAGGAGAGCCGGCACAGTGTGAGCGGCGCGGAATGCTACGGGCAGTTCTTGGAGAGAGGGATCGCATACGGACCAAGTCATCGGGGTCTGGAGTGGCTGGAGATCGGTCCGCGGGGCGCGCTGGGCAAGCTGGCGCTGCCGGAAGGCACAGGAGAGAGCTATGTGCTGCATCCAGGTATAGTGGATGCGGCATTACAAGCCTGTGCGGGTTTGATGGAAGAGACAGGCGGAAGCGAGACGCAGCTGCCGTTCGCGCTGGAGCGGCTGGAGTTGATGTCGGCAGCGCCCGCGCGGGGCTGGGTCTGGGTGCGTCCGCAGGAAGGAAGTGCGACGGAAGCCAGGCTACAGAAGCTGGACATCGACCTGTGCGCCGAGGACGGGACGGTCTGCGTGCGGATGAGCGGCTTTACAGTCCGAGCATATAAGCATGAAGCGGCGTCTGACAAGGTTGCTCCGGCCGGAACGGATTGCAGATCAGCGGGGTCTGAATTGCTGATGTTTACACCACAATGGCGTGAGTGCTCTACGGGTACAAGCATAAGCCGGCAAAAGCACCTACTGTTGGACACCGGTTCCGGACTTCGTCATTCACTAGCAGGATTTGCCGAGCAGTGGATTATCCTATGTGAAATGGAAGAATCGGTCTATGCGGCGGTACACGCGTGGCTGGACAGCGAATCTGACGGTCTGCCGGCAAGCAAGCGCACCCTGCTTCTTTGTTCTGACGAGAAGGAAGTGTATGGGCGTTATCGTGACTATGCGGCACAATTGTTACAGCTAGTCAAAGACATTATGTTCAGTAAGCATCGGGATAAAGTCCTGCTCCAACTGCTGATCCCTTCAGGACAAAAAGGAGAAGACGGACTGTTCTCCGGACTCCTTGGCCTGCTCCGGACAGCGGGATTGGAGAATCCGGCAATCGTCGCGCAGTTGATTGAGACCTCTGATGCAGATGATACCACTGGGGCCATCTCCGCGATTCAGGAAAGTTGCCTCCATCCCGAAGAAGCGAATGTCCGGTATACGAACGATAAATGCTGGATGCCTGAATGGCAGGAAATGCCGCTCCTTGAAACGGATCTAGCCGCTCCATGGAAGGAGGGCGGGGTATACCTGATTACAGGTGGAGGCGGTGGACTTGCTGCACTATTCGCCGAGAATATTATCCGCCATGCTCCACAAGCAACTGTTCTTCTCGTAGGCCGACGTGAGCCGGACGACCGCCGGGGGCAGTGGATGCATGATCTGCAGCGCAGTGGAGCGAAAGTCTCCTACCGTATTGCGGATATCACGAAGGAAGAAGAGGTCCAGCGGCTGATCGGCGGCATAAAAACCGAGTATGGGCGCATTGACGGCTTGATCCATTGTGCAGGGGTGCTGCGGGATCGTTTCATATTACATAAAAATGCGGATGAACTTCACGCCGTGCTTGCACCCAAGGTGGATGCCCTGATTCATCTGGATGAAGCTGCAAAGGATATTCCGCTTGATTTCTTCGTACTCTGTTCATCGCTGGCTAGTGTGTTCGGCAATCCTGGACAAGCGGACTATGCGGCGGCCAACGCTTTCATGGACGGATTCGCCGCTTGGCGCAATGAAAAGGTCCGCTTGGGAATGAGACAAGGGCATACGCTCGCTGTCAACTGGCCGCTGTGGCAAAACGGCGGTATGCGCGCAGATGAACACACGCAGGAACGCATGCATAAGCAGGCGGGAATAGCTCCGCTGGAGACGGCAAGCGGAATCCGGGCGTTGTATGCGGCTTTGGCAGCCGGGCATGGGCAGGCTATGGTGTTGGCGGGCGAACGCAGCCGATTATTAAGCTGGCTGAAGCTCGCCGTAGGTACTGCGGAGAGCACGGAAACGGTGGCAACTACAGAAACGGCGGAAACCACAGCAGCGGTCAATCAGGCAGAATGTCTGCAGGAAAAAACGGTCCATTATTTCAAAAAGCTGCTGTCGGACATCGCGAAGCTGCCGGCAGGACGGGTCGAAGAGGAGGCGCCACTGGAAAAGTACGGCATCGATTCGATTATGGTCATGCAGCTGACGGCGCGGCTGGAGCAGGATTTCGGCCCACTGTCGAAGACCCTGTTTTTCGAATACCAGACGCTTCGCGAACTGTGCGGCTACTTTATGGACACCTACGGCGG
>NZ_JANAVE010000015.1:0-62571 GCF_024213315.1 Paenibacillus sp. A3M_27_13 | reverse complement strand
ACACGACCGTTAAGCCCTCCAGCGCCGATGGTACTTGGACCGCAGGGTCCTGGGAGAGTAGGACGTCGCCAAGCAAAGATGAAAAGGATGATAATCTCATTGAGATTATCATCCTTTTTTTATGTGTTTTTAGATGGCCACCTGCTTCTAAGGTTGACAGAGGGAAGAGGCTTTGCCACACTCTAAGTGTATAATCTTTTTTATGGATGCCCAAGTATACGAGCGAGGTGACGAAGTTATGGAGATCAGACAATTACAACGTGAGGAATTTGAAGCGGCTATTGAATTATCTCAATATGCTTTTCAGTTTACAATGTCCCTGGAGGATCTGGAAAAATCCAAGAAGAAATTCAAACCAGAGCAAACATGGGGAATATTCGACGGACATGACTTGAATGCTAAACTGACTTTGTTACCGCTACAGGTATACATAAACAGTCAGGTTTTTGATATGGGGGGCATTGCTGGTGTGGCAACGTGGCCAGAAAAGCGTCGCGGAGGCATGGTATCACGCTTGTTGACGCATGCGCTTGAAGAGATGAAGTCTGCGGGACAAAGCCTTTCTTTTCTGCATCCATTCTCCTTTGCCTTCTATCGTAAATTTGGATGGGAAACGTATATTGAATACAAAAAGTACGTCATTCCCATTGAAAAATTCCCTGCAAAACTTAAAACAGAAGGTACAGTCAAACGCGATGTCAAAGATATTTTAGAATTGGACCAAGTGTATCAAGCGTATGCATCTCGTTATAATGGCACGCTGGTACGAGATAAGGAATGGTGGCAAGAGCGGATTTTAAATGAGAACTATCGAACTGCGGTATATTACTCAGAAACAGGCGATCCTCAGGGATATGCACTATACAAAATTGAAGATAAACAGTTGAATTGTGATGAGTTGGTATATGAAAATGAGACGGCTCGTCGGGCTTTATGGACTTATTTTGCAAATCATGACTCAATGATAGCCCAAGGTAAATTTAATTACGTTCCAGCAGATGACAATCTGCCATTTTTACTCGATGATCCACGAATTCAACAGGAAACTGTGCCTTATTTTATGGGTCGTATTGTGGATGCAGCTGCTTTTATAGAAAGATACCCTTTTGAACAGATTGGAGAAGAAACAAGTTTAACCTTAAATCTGACTGATCGGTATGCTCCATGGAATGATGGATTATGGAGATTAACGATTACTACGGAGGGGCAAGGACATCTGGAGAGAGTGGATATAAGCAATTCATCTGAAAACGCCATAGTAGCTGACTTAAAACTTGGGATTCAGTCACTGACGACTCTGATGCTTGGCTACCAGCAGGCTGATGATCTGTATAAATGGGGGCGTATTGAAGGCAGCAGTGAGTCTGTGTCTGCCCTTAAACGTGTAATACCGGTAAAACAAACGTTCTTATTGGATTTTTTCTGATAAAGGCCCATTTAGTTCTTCTTAGGCTCCATCTTTCAGGGAACATAACTTGTGTGGTTATCATAATTTTCAAAACTCTTTCTGTAATGGGAAGAGTTTTTTTATGGTATTGTATAAAACATAATTAGATTGCGAAAGATGGTATTGACCCCTTGGCAAAAATGAATAATGTGCTATAATATGAATATAGTCAAAGAAAGTCAAAGTCAATCAAGCCTAGTGCGATTCTGTAGAAGTACTATGCTGATGGATTAGCTGTATAAGGTGATTTTGATAGCAAAGAAGTAAATGAGGATCGAAATGATTTGCGTATAGTTAGGAGCTGACTCTTATGAACATAAGAGAAGTGTATGATTAATCGCAAATAAAGGCCACACTAGAGACAAAACGGTACAATTCCAATGGATGTAGATCAGGCAATAGCCTGAATACAGCTTAGATTCGTGACTTTACCGTTTGGTTAAGTTCAATATACGGCGGACTCTGTGGAGCGTGAAATGTACTTGAATACTTGCGTTTCCGTTAGTGGAGGATGATGAAATGCGCAATGTTTCCGATATTATTGAACAATATTTGAAAAGTATATTGCTGGAAAGTCCCCAAGGTTTAGTGGAGATTCAGCGCAATGATCTGGCTGACCGCTTTTCCTGCGTGCCGTCGCAAATTAATTATGTAATTAGCACCCGGTTTACGCTGGAAAAAGGCTATGTGGTGGAAAGTAAACGCGGTGGCGGGGGCTACATTCGTATTCAGCGAATTCAGCTGCCTGCACAGCATGCCATCCATACACATCTTCATCAGAGCATCGGGGAGGAAATAAGCCAATCGGCAGCAGAAGGTCTAATTTATCAGTTAGAGGAAGCCCATTTTTTAAGCAAAAGGGAAGCTAATTTAATGAAGGCTGCTTTATCAAGGGATACATTATTACTGAAGCTTCCCTATCGTGATCAACTGCGAGCAAGATTGCTTAAGGCTATGCTGATCTCGTTGCTGGCGACCAAATAGTGTGTGAATAGAGACTAACGTTTGGATGTAGGGATTGGTATAAATCCTGACATTGAAGGAGGTGCTTTTATGCTGTGCCAAGAATGTAATATGCGGCCGGCAACTTTGCATTTCACCAAAATTGTGAATGGCGAAAAGACAGAGTTTCATATTTGTGAGACGTGTGCCAAGGAAAAAGGGGAGATGATCCCTGGAACACCTAACGGATTTTCGATTCATAGCTTGTTGTCGGGGATGCTGGATTTTGACTCCAGTACAAAGAGCCAATCTCCAGGCCACAGTGGTCCGCAGAACCTGCAATGCAAGGATTGTGGCATGACCTATGCACAGTTTAGTAAGCTGGGACGTTTCGGATGCCCGTCGTGCTATCAATATTTTGATAGTCGTCTGGACCCTCTGTTCAAGCGTGTGCATGGCAGTACGAATCATGTTGGTAAAGTTCCGGTTCGCACTGGAGGCCGACTGAAGGTTAAACGGCAAATTGACGATTTGAAAAAAGAGATGCAACAGCATATTGTACAGGAAGAATTTGAATCAGCTGCTGAGCTTAGGGATCAAATCAGAGAGCTTGAAAAAGAAATGACTGAAGAGTAAAGTTTGTGAAGAGTAGGAGGGATGCGTAATGCCCAATATTCGGTTTACGGAGAAGCCGCTAAGTGACTGGATGCGTGGTGATGCTGCGGATTCGGAGATTGTCATTAGCAGCCGGGTGAGAATTGCGCGTAACTTGCAGCATCTGCCTTTTCCCATGCTTGCTACCAATCAGCAGTCGGAAGAAGCACTTCAACGATTGACGGATATCCTTCAGTATGATGATTTAGGCGGTTTTGGTACTTTTCATACGTTGAAAATATCCGAGTTGGATGAGATCGACAAGCAGGTGCTGGTTGAGAAGCATTTGATTAGTCCAAATTTGGCGAACGAATCTCGTAACGGTGCTGTTTTAATTAGCGATGATGAATCGGTTAGTGTTATGATAAACGAAGAGGATCATCTGCGTATCCAATGCTTATATCCGGGATGTCAGGTTAGGGAAGCTTGGGAACGCGCTATGATTATTGATGATGCATTTGAAGCGCATGTTGATTATGCATTTGATGATCGGAGAGGTTTTCTGACCAGTTGTCCGACGAATGTCGGCACAGGTATGAGAGCTTCGGTGATGATGCATTTGCCTGCATTAGTTATGACTCATCAAATCAATCGTATATTGTCTGCTGTTTCACAGGTAGGTCTTACAGTTCGTGGCATTTACGGTGAAGGCAGCGAAGCGGTCGGAAATTTGTTTCAGGTATCTAATCAGATTACACTGGGACAAACCGAAGCGGAGATTATTGAGAATCTACATGGCGTGGTGCTACAAATTATTGAGCACGAGCGTTCTGCCAGAGAAAGGCTAATGAATGAATCTATGCTGCGAATTACAGATCGGGTGATGCGTTCATTCGGTATTTTGTCATATGCAGCAGTATTGGATTCCAAGGAGGCTGCACAGCGGCTATCCGATGTACGTCTTGGCGTAGATTTAGGGATTTTGGAGCGTCCTTCCACCGCAGCGATGAATGAGCTGAATGTGATGACACAACCCGGGTTCCTGCAAAAAAGCTTTGGGGATAAAATGAATACCGAAGAGCGCGATATGTACCGGGCGAAGCTGATCCGGCAAAAATTAGGCACAACCCTTTAATATATAGAATGATCTGAAATACACACTGTGGAGGTGCAGGATATATGATGTTTGGAAGATTTACGGAACGTGCACAGAAAGTGCTTGCTTTGGCTCAGGAAGAAGCTGTTCGATTGGGACACAACAACATTGGCACAGAGCACATTTTGCTAGGCCTCATTCGTGAAGGTGAAGGAATAGCCGCGAAAGCCTTAATCGGTTTAGGGCTGGGACTGGAAAAAATCCAGGATGAAGTGGAAACGCTGATTGGACGCGGTCAAGAGCAACCGACGAACATTGCCTATACTCCACGCGCCAAAAAAGTCATCGAACTGTCTATGGATGAAGCCCGCAAACTGGGCCATACCTATGTAGGTACAGAACATATTTTGCTTGGTCTTATTCGTGAAGGTGAAGGCGTAGCAGCGCGTGTACTGAACAACTTGGGCATCAGTCTGAACAAAGCGCGTCAGCAAGTGCTTCAATTGCTCGGCAGCAGCGAGGCTGTTTCCAGCCATCACGGTGCTCCAGCTAATGTCAGCACGCCAACTCTGGACAGTCTGGCACGCGATCTGACGGCATCTGCGAAGGAAAACAACCTGGACCCTGTTATTGGGCGTAGCAAGGAAATTGAACGCGTAATTCAGGTGCTCAGCCGCCGTACAAAGAACAATCCGGTTCTGATCGGTGAGCCTGGGGTAGGTAAAACAGCGATTGCCGAAGGATTGGCCCAAAAAATTATAGCAAATGAGATTCCTGAAACGTTGCGCGACAAGCGCGTAATGACGCTGGATATGGGTTCTGTGGTAGCAGGCACCAAGTATCGTGGTGAATTCGAGGATCGTTTGAAAAAAATTATGGACGAGATTCGTCAAGCGGGTAATATCGTATTGTTCATTGATGAGCTGCATACACTGATTGGTGCTGGTGGAGCGGAAGGCGCAATTGATGCATCCAACATCCTGAAACCTGCTCTGGCACGTGGCGAGCTGCAATGCATCGGTGCGACCACGCTCGATGAATACCGCAAATATATTGAGAAAGATGCTGCTTTGGAGCGTCGTTTTCAACCAATTACAGTGGATCAACCTTCTCCAGAAGAGGCAATTCAAATCTTGTATGGTCTGCGTGACCGTTACGAAGCTCATCACCGTGTAAAGATCACAGATGAGGCTATTGAAGCGGCTGTAAAATTGTCAGATCGTTATATCACTGACCGCTTCCTGCCAGATAAGGCTATTGACCTTATTGATGAAGCGGGCTCCAAAGTAAGGCTGAATTCTTACACTGTACCGCCAAACCTGAAACAGCTGGAAAACCGTCTGGAAGATATCCGTAAGGAAAAGGATTCAGCGGTACAAAGTCAGGAGTTTGAAAAAGCGGCAGCGTTGCGTGATACAGAGCAAAAAATCCGTGAAGAGCTAGACGTGACGAAAAACCAATGGAAAGAACAACAGGGTCGTACAGATTCTGAAGTTACACCAGAGGATATCGCTCAAGTCGTTGCAATCTGGACAGGTGTTCCAGTCAGCAAGCTGAAAGAGGAAGAAACACACCGCTTGTTGAATATGGAAGAGTTGCTGCATGAGCGGGTAATTGGACAGGATGAAGCAGTTAAGGCAGTAAGCCGGGCGATTCGCCGGGCACGTGCCGGACTGAAAGATCCGAAGCGTCCAATCGGTTCCTTTATTTTCCTCGGCCCAACTGGGGTTGGTAAAACAGAATTGGCACGCGCCTTGGCTGAATCCATGTTTGGAGATGAAAATGCGGTTATCCGTATTGATATGTCCGAATATATGGAGAAGCACTCCACGTCCCGTCTGGTAGGAGCACCTCCAGGGTACGTTGGATATGAAGAAGGCGGTCAGCTGACTGAGAAGGTACGTCGTAAGCCATACTCAGTTGTGTTGCTGGATGAAATTGAAAAAGCACACCCAGAAGTATTCAATATTCTTCTGCAAGTGCTGGAAGATGGTCGTCTAACAGATTCCAAAGGTCGTGTCGTCGATTTCCGTAACACACTCATCATCCTAACATCTAATGTTGGTGCACAGGCGATTAAACGTAACTCCACGCTTGGTTTTACAGCTGTAGTGGACGCTGGGGCGGATTACGATAATATGAAGGGCAAAGTGATGGATGAACTGAAGAAAAGCTTCCGTCCTGAGTTCTTGAACCGGATTGATGAAATTATCGTTTTCCATTCTCTCGAAGAAAAACATATTGCCGAAATTGTGTCACTCATGTCTGAGGAGCTGCGTAAGCGCCTGAATGAGTATGAGGTGGACTTCGAGTTGACAGACAACGCTAAAAAATTCCTTGCCAAGGAAGGCTTTGATCCAGCGTATGGTGCGCGTCCATTGCGTCGTGCAATCCAGAAGCATATTGAAGATCGCCTGTCCGAGGAACTGTTGACTGGCAACATTACTAAAGGTGACTCTCTCTTCATTGATGAGGAGAATGGCGCATTGACTGTAACGAAAAAGGATAATGTATCTGCCAAGTCCTAAGCAGTTTACTAAATAAATAGTAGAAAAGGGTGTCTCGCAGGCTGGAAAGCTATTGCGAAGACACCCTTTTTGTGTATAAAACACGGTGAAAAGGTTGGGTAAATGCTTTGGGAAA
This sequence comes from Paenibacillus sp. A3M_27_13, assembly GCF_024213315.1. Lineage (NCBI taxonomy): Bacteria > Bacillati > Bacillota > Bacilli > Caryophanales > Paenibacillaceae > Paenibacillus > Paenibacillus sp. A3M_27_13. The sequence goes on along the minus strand of NZ_JANAVE010000015.1, from coordinate 55,849 downwards.
GTTTGTGATATTGCTTTACGTCCGCCAAGCTTCAATGGTAAACTTTTATTGTTACAGCTCTTTCTGGGCTGTATGAACATAAATTTGACATCATCGTCGTCAATAAGGAGCCAAGGAATAAAGTATGGCTAAAGTGAAAACTAAATTTTCCTGTACGGAATGTGGTTATGAATCGCCCAAATGGTACGGAAAATGTCCTGGATGCCAGGCGTGGAATTCCATGGTCGAAGAAACGGAAAGCGTTGTAAAAACTCAAGGAATGGGGTCTTCCCTTCTTACTCATAGCACAAAAGACAAGCCACTGCCTATTATAGAGGTGGAGAGTGGCAAAGAAACACGAATTTTGACGGGAATTGGCGAATTGAATCGAGTACTCGGTGGAGGTGTGGTACCGGGTTCACTCGTTTTGGTGGGCGGTGATCCGGGAATCGGTAAATCTACGCTTATGCTGCAAACATCTAATGAGCTGGCTTTAACTGGTTTAAAGGTGCTGTACGTGTCTGGTGAGGAATCTGTCCGTCAAACGAAACTACGTGCAGATCGGCTCGGTGCCTTGTCCCCCAGCCTATACGTATTATGTGAGACGAATTTGGAGACGATTGAAGAAGCAGTGGACAGCTTGAAGCCGGAGTTTTTGGTCATCGACTCGATACAGACCGTATATTTGCCTGAGGTGACGAGTGCACCAGGTAGTGTGGCTCAGGTGCGGGAGTGTACTTCACGCTTTATGCGAATTGCCAAGGGGCTAGGTATTGCTACGGTATTGGTAGGACATGTGACCAAGGAAGGGGCCATTGCAGGTCCACGTTTGTTGGAACATATGGTTGATTGTGTGCTTTATTTTGAAGGAGAGCGTCATCATACGTATCGGCTTTTGCGTGCAGTTAAAAACCGTTTCGGTTCTACAAATGAAATTGGTATTTTTGAAATGGGTGAAAGCGGTTTGCGTGAGGTGTCAAATCCTTCTGAACTATTCCTGTCTGAACGACCATTGGGGGTAGCGGGTTCTACTGTTGTAGCCAGTATGGAAGGAACCCGACCTGTATTGGTTGAACTGCAAGCATTGATTGCAGCTACGCATTTTCCATCTCCGCGCCGAATGGGCACAGGAGTCGATCATCATCGAATGGGATTAATCATAGCCGTGCTAGAAAAGCGGATGGGCATGTTTTTGCAAAACCAGGACGCCTATCTCAACGTAGCTGGAGGCGTGAAGTTGGATGAACCGGCGGTGGATTTGGCTATAGCTGTGAGCATTGCTTCCAGCTTTAGGGATGCTCCTACCAAGCCGTACGATGTGATTTTTGGCGAGGTGGGACTGACAGGTGAGGTACGTGCGGTATCCCGAGCAGAACAGCGAGTACGGGAAGCGGAGAAACTAGGTTTCAAACGGGTGATCATGCCGGAGAAAAGCTTGAAGGGCTGGACACATCCGAAAGGGATTCAAATCATAGGAGTAGGAACGGTGGCAGATGCACTGGCAGCCGCATTAGATTAGGGGGCATTGAGAATGAAAGAAGCGAGCCAACTGGATAAAATGAACGATTTGCTGCGGCTTGTGGCACCGGGAACTCCCTTTCGCGACGGGTTGGAAAACGTTTTGCGTGCCAAAACGGGTGCTCTTCTGGTCGTTGGCTATAGCCCAGAAGTTATGGAAGTCGTGGATGGCGGTTTCTCCATTAATTGTGATTTTTCGCCGAACTATTTGTATGAGTTGGCTAAAATGGACGGCGCAATCATATTGAGCGAGGATTTAAAACGAATTTTATATGCCAATACGCAACTGATTCCGGACTCCTCCATTTCTTCAATTGAAACAGGAATTCGGCACCGGACAGCAGAACGAGTTGCAAAGCAGACTGGCAAACTAGTGGTGTCTATTTCCCAGCGGCGTAATATTATTACCTTGTATCAGGGGACATTACGGTATGCGCTCAAGGAAATCGGGGTTATTTTAACGAAAGCCAATCAGGCTATTCAGACGTTAGAAAAATATAGATCCGTGTTGGGGCAAGCCTCTACGAATTTGACAGCATCTGAATTTGAAGAGCTGGTTACCATGCCGGAGGTCGTTAATGTCATCCAGCGGATCGAAATGGTACTGCGCATCAAAATGGAGATCAAACGATTTATTAACGAGCTCGGAAATGAGGGCCGTCTGATTAGTATGCAGATGGAAGAGCTTGTCAGCAACATTGAGGAAGAAGCATGGTTGCTGTATAAGGATTATGCCAAAGACGATAGCGACGAGAAGATTCGTGAAATTATATTGGGACTCAAACGTTCTACGGACGACGAATTGTTGGATGTGAATCATATTGTACGTTTACTAGGCTACCCTTCTTCAGCTGCGACATCAGAAGAGTATATTGCTGCACGCGGCTATCGGGTACTGAACAAGATACCGCGTTTGCCGAATGTGATTATTCATAATCTGGTGGAGCGGTTTGGACGTTTTCCACATGTCATGACAGCAACGATAGAAGAACTGGATGAAGTGGATGGTATTGGAGAGGTTCGTGCGCGTACGATTAAAGAAGGTCTTAAACGTTTGCAGGAACAAGTTTTCATTGACAGGCAAATGTAAATGTAATACAGTGAAAGGATTATAATGGAACAATTCATACATTGAGGTGAAGAGATGATTACCAAATCAATTCCGAACATGTGTACCTTAGGTAACTTGTTTCTCGGAATGATCGCCATTTTATTGGCTGTAGACGGAAAATACAGTCTTGCCGCTATTATGGTTATTGTCGCCATGTTGTTGGACGGACTGGATGGAAGGATGGCCCGGGTCCTGAATGCCCAAAGCGAATTCGGTAAAGAACTGGACTCCTTATCAGATATGATATCTTTTGGTGTTGCTCCCGCAGTTATTATGTACATGGTTGCTTTTCATGATGCGAATTCGGCTCTCGCTTGGACGGTTACTGCCATTTTCCCGATGTGCGGAGCGTTGCGTTTGGCTCGATTTAACGTACGTCCTGGTGTACCAGGTTATTTTACGGGTTTGCCAATTCCGGCAGCAGGTGGCGTATTAGCCACTTTGTCCTTATTCCATAACGATATTTCATTGTTATACATGTCGATTGCCATGTTGCTGGTTTCTTATTTGATGGTCAGCTCCATGAGATATCCTAATTTTAAAAAGGTCGGCCTCCCCAAAAAAGCGATCTGGGTTGCTCCATGGGTCGTAATTGCAGCGGTGGTGTTGGCTGTTAAATTCCCTGACCAGCTGTCGAAGCTGATTTTTGTACCGCTGGTGCTGTATGCATTGTATGGCATGAAGCTGAACATTCGTAAGCTGTCACGCAGACGTGGACGTGGTCGGGAGCGTTCCAGTCAGGAAGAACAGGACGATCAATATCGTCATTCACAGCGTTAGTATCAAGCAAGAATAAGAATAAGCATTTATTTCCTTGAAGCATTTCAGGGAGATAAATGCTTTTTTTTATGCATAAAAAGTGAAAACACAGGGTTAGTTATGATGAAAATGGATCATACTGGTAAGAGAAATGCTATGTATCCAATAAATAGCAGACTATATGAAAAGAAAATAAAGGAGGTATAGAGACTCAATGTGGAGAAAGGCTATTTTAACTTTTACAGGATTGTGCGGAGCATGGTTTGGCTATACGTTATACCAGCGGGTAGGAGGCATTGTAACGTGGATGCCGCAATGGTTGAGTGATGGGTCTTTACCAGGAATGATTGTTTGGATGATGGCGGGAGCAGTGCTATTTATGGCTGGGTGTTCATTCGCAGGGGCATCCGTGGCGAATCGGTTGCAGCAGGGCATTGAAGGCTTGGTACGAATTCCGATGAACGAGATGATGGCAGGTGTGATTGGTTTAGCGGTGGGATTGATACTTTCCTTAGCAGTTTACCCGCTTTTTTCATGGTTGGGGGCCCCGGGTCAACTTATCCAGACGGCTGTTACCGTGATATGCGGATATGTAGGATTGATGGTTGGGCTAGAAAAGCGGGACGAGCTGTCATCCTTTTGGAGTTCTGGTTTTTTTGGTCGGGGAACGGGTGTAGAAGAACGCAAGCTGGAGGAACATAAAATATTGGACACCAGCGTCATTATAGATGGGCGTATTGCGGATATTTGCAAAACAGGTTTTATTGAAGGAACAATTGTAATTCCTGAATTTGTGCTGGAGGAGCTTCAGCATATTGCAGATTCATCAGATTTACTTAAGCGTAATCGTGGACGGCGAGGTCTGGATATTTTGAATAAAATCCAAAAAGAACTGGATGTAAATGTGCTCATTTACGAAGGTGATTTTGAGGAAATTTCAGAGGTCGACAGTAAGTTGGTTAAGCTGGCAAAGGTGTTACAGGGTAAAGTTGTAACTAATGATTTTAACCTGAATAAAGTATGCGAACTTCAAGGTGTATCAGTGCTGAATATTAACGATTTGGCGAATGCAGTGAAGCCTGTCGTATTGCCCGGTGAGGAAATTATGGTGCAGATTATTAAAGACGGCAAGGAGCATGGGCAGGGTGTAGCCTATCTGGATGATGGCACGATGATTGTTGTAGAAGGCGGACGTGACTATATTGGCTCTCTGATGGAGGTGCTGGTCACGAGTGTACTTCAGACCTCAGCCGGCCGTATGATCTTTGCCAAACCGAAATTATTGGAAAAAGCTCAATAAACGCGGTATGATGAAGTAGATGTGTTATCATACGGATCGTCCAAGTGCGATCAGGGCAGGAGTTATTTGAATGAACAATCGGGTAGGAGTTGTCATTGTGGCAGCAGGGCGCGGCTCCCGTATGGGGACGCAGGAGAGCAAGCAATTTCTGCTTTTGCGGGACAAGCCCATCTTCATACATACACTTGAAATATTCGCAGCTATGCCCGAAGTGGATGAAATGGTGATGGTGACTGGGACAGGAGATGTGGAACGCTGCCGAGATTGGATTCATCAATACAAAATCGGTAAAAATGTACGGGTGGTGGCTGGTGGCAGTGAACGCCAGCATTCGGTTTATCGCGGTCTGCGCCACTTACAAGCGGATTGGGTGATGGTGCATGATGGTGTGCGTCCACTAATTCAACCTGAGCTTGTACGTTCATGCCTTGAGGCAGCCCAGCGTACTGGTGCTTCTGTAGCAGCAGTACCTGTAAAGGATACAGTCAAGCAAGTGAACGGGGATGGTATCATTACAGCAACGCCGGATCGCCGAAGTCTGTGGAGTATTCAAACGCCACAGACTTTTCGTCTTTCCGATCTGCTGCGAGCCTATGAGGAAGCGGAGCATTCGGGATTCTTGGGAACAGATGATTCTATGCTGATAGAGCGGCTTGGAATTCCGGTTACTGTCGTTCAAGGCAGCTACAAGAACATCAAAATTACTACGCCTGAGGATTTGGATATGGCGGCGTTATGGGTAAAAACAGAGGGAGAGGATATCAAGTGATCAGAGTGGGACAAGGATTTGACGTCCACCAGCTGGTGGAAGGAAGGCCATGCATCATCGGAGGTATAAACATTCCGTATGAAAAAGGTTTGTTGGGCCATTCCGATGCAGACGTGCTGCTACATGCCATTAGCGATGCCATCTTGGGCGCGCTTGGCTTGGGAGACATCGGGAAGCATTTTCCGGATAACGACCCAGAATTTAAGGATGCTGACAGTCTTAAGCTACTGGAGCATGTGTGGGGACTAGCTAAAGAGAGAGGATATCGCTTGGGGAATATTGATTCTACGATTATCGCACAAAAGCCCAAAATGGCATCGTATATTCCGCAGATGAATGAAGTCATCGCTCGGGCGCTGGAAGCAGAGGAGCTATCCCAGGTGAACGTCAAGGCGACCACGACAGAGCAACTCGGGTTTCCCGGACGGGGTGAAGGAATCGCGGCTCAATCGGTTGTCTGTCTTATCAAGTAAATGCTATCATCTTGAGTAATTCAATTTGGAGGAGATTATATGAGCACGGAAGTTCGTGTACGTTATGCACCAAGCCCTACAGGGCATCTGCACATTGGAAATGCCAGAACGGCATTATTTAATTATTTGTTTGCCCGCAATCAAGGTGGGAAATTTATTATTCGTATCGAAGACACAGATGTGAAGCGCAATATTGAGGGCGGAGAAGAAAGCCAACTTAAATATTTGAAATGGTTGGGTATGGACTGGGATGAGAGCGTAGACGTGGGAGGCGAGTTTGGACCTTATCGTCAGACTGAACGCTTGGACATATATAAAACGTACTGGCAGGATTTGCTGGACCGTGGTTTGGCTTACCGTTGTTACTGCACTGAAGAAGAGCTGGAGCGCGAGCGTGAAGAGCAGACGGCACGTGGGGAGACACCACGATATTCTGGAAAACATCGTGATCTAACAGAAGAACAGTGCCAGGCATTTGAAGCAGAGGGCCGTGTACCAAGTATTCGTTTTCGCGTACCGGAAGATCGTGAATATACGTTTGACGATATCGTAAAAGGTCAAATTACATTCAATTCCAAGGAAAGCGGCGATTTTGTTATCGTCAAAAAGGATGGTATTCCGACATATAACTTCGCAGTAGCAGTTGACGATTATTTGATGAAAATATCGCATGTACTACGGGGCGAAGACCATGTTTCCAATACACCGCGGCAGTTGATGATCTTTGAAGCTCTTGGCTGGGAGCCGCCACGCTTCGGTCATATGACGCTGATTGTAGGCGAGGATCACAAAAAGCTCAGTAAGCGTAACGAATCCATTATTCAGTTCATGGAGCAGTATGACAAGTTGGGCTATTTGCCAGAAGCTATATTCAACTTCATTGCACTGCTGGGCTGGTCCCCGGAAGGCGAAGAAGAAATCTATGATCGGGAACAACTGATTTCGATTTTCGATCCTAATCGTTTGTCCAAAAGTCCAGCTGTGTTTGATACAAATAAGCTTGCTTACCTGAACAATCACTATATTAAAAAGGCTGATCCTGAGCGAATTGCCAGCATGGCGATTCCACATCTCCAGGCAGCGGGGCTGTTGCCTACTGAACTGTCTGCGGAACAACTGGATTGGGCTAAGGCTCTGGTTCGCTTATACCAGGAACAGATGACTTCTGCATCCGATATTGTAGCGTTGTCTGAGTTGTTTTTCCGTTCACATCTGGAACTGGATGCTGAAGCAGCAGCTGTATTGGCCGAAGAGCAGGTTCCTGAGGTACTTAGAGCTTTTGCAGGTAAAGTTGAAACGAGCGAGGAATTTACAGCTCCACAAATGGCTAAGCTGATCAAGGAAGTTCAAAAGGAAACTGGTTTTAAGGGAAAACAACTATTCATGCCGATTCGTGTGGCTCTTACAGGCCAAACTCATGGACGGGATCTGAATGAAACCATCTTTTTGCTCGGACGTGACAAGGTACTGGATCGTCTTAAGGCACAAATTAAAGGCTGATATTTCTTGTCAATTTGTTGTCTTTTCGCTATAATGACTCCATTGATACGGATTGATATTTACGTGTAAAGGCTGCGAACAGGAGAAGTACACTGCATAAGGGCATCTGCCAGAGAGGACGGTCGAGGGGAAACCCCAGGCTGAGAGCCGTCCAGATGACCTGCGGAGGAAATGCGCCTGGGAGCCGTGCGCCCGAACTCTCATTAGCGTCAAATGCTGATGTGACAAGGGCGTGCCGAGTCGTTCCCGTTACAGGACGCTAAAGACGAACTGCTTTGCTTTTTATGCAGCAGATATGTTCGAAGCAGAGTGGGACCACGTTCATGCGTCTCTGCAGCTTAGGCTGCGGAGGCGCTTTTTCTTTTTTATCAGACTCAGACTCATTATAGATAGAAAAATGTCGAAGAGTGCTGGTGGATGCGAAAATTGGCGGAACGTGAAGTGTTGTGATGATGCGGCAAGGATATGAAGGGAATAGGAGGGCGACATGTTCAGACATTTCAAATCCGACATTCAGACTGTTTTGGATAATGATCCGGCCGCCCGGAGTAAGCTCGAGGTCATTTTTACGTATTCCGGCGTTCATGCCCTTTGGGCACACCGAATCGCACATTGGTTTTATTTGCGAAACTGGTGTACTCTAGCTCGTGTTATATCCCAGGTATCGAGGTTTATGACAGGCATTGAAATTCATCCTGGCGCTCGTATCGGAGATCGGCTGTTCATTGACCATGGCATGGGAGTTGTCATCGGTGAAACCTGTGAGATTGGCGACGATGTCGTATTGTATCAGGGGGTCACACTCGGCGGGACTGGGAAAGAGAAAGGGAAGCGCCATCCGACCATTGGGAATAATGTTGTTATCGGCTCTGGTGCGAAGATATTGGGCTCTTTTACGATTGGGGCACAGTCCAACATTGGCTCCAACTCGGTTGTGCTCAAAGAAGTCCCACCAAACAGTACGGTGGTGGGCATCCCGGGGCGAGTTGTCAGACAGGATGGTAGGCGTCCAGACCGACTTAGTCATCAATTGCCTGATCCGGTTGTGGACTCTATGCGAGAACTTCAACGGGAAATAGAACGTTTGCGTGCAGAAATGTCTGATTTGAAGGATGGGCCATCCGCTCAGAAACATCAGGTGACCCAAGAGAATAAATTAGAAAAATGATTTTCATGAGGGAGGAACATAACAATGCCGCTTCAAATTTATAATACAATGACGAGGAGTCGGGAGCCTTTTGTGCCACTGGAGCCTGGAAAGGTTAAAATGTATGTATGCGGACCTACCGTGTATGATTACATTCATATTGGCAATGCACGACCTGTAATTGTATTTGACGTGGTGCGGAGCTACCTGGAGTACTTGGGCTATGATGTAAACTATGTGGTGAATTTTACGGATGTCGATGATAAACTAATCCGCAAAGCTCGGGAACTTGATATGGATGTTTCGGCAGTTGCTGAGAAATTTATTGCTGCCTACCATGAGGATCTGGCAGGATTGAATGTTCCTGCTGCCAGCATGAACCCTCGTGTAACAGAGAGTATGGACCTGATTATTGATTTTATTAAGGAATTGGTAGATAAAGGCTATGCTTATGAAAATGATGGCGATGTGTTCTATCGGACCAAAAAGTTCAAAGATTACGGACAACTATCAGGACAAAATCTGGAAGAGCTTCAGTTCGGAATTCGCATCAATGTGGATGAACGCAAGGAAAATGCCGAGGATTTTGTACTCTGGAAGGCAGCGAAGCCGGGTGAAATTCATTGGTCGAGCCCTTGGGGAGATGGACGACCAGGCTGGCATATCGAATGCTCTGCTATGGCTCGCCATTATTTGGGAGATACACTGGATATTCATGGGGGCGGACAGGATCTACAATTTCCGCATCATGAATGTGAATGCGCACAATCTGAAGTGATTACAGGTAAGCCTTTATCTCGCTACTGGATGCATAACGGATATATTCGCATTGATAATGAAAAAATGTCGAAATCACTCGGTAATGGTATTTTGGTTAAAGATTTGCGCGCTCACCACAAGCCGGAGGCTTTACGTTATTTTATGTTGTCGACACATTACCGGAATCCGTTGAACTATAACCAAGAGACTATGAGTCAGGCGGAGAACAGTGTCGAGCGGATCGCCAATGCAGTTGCCAATGTGAAGCATCGTTTAGCTAATGCGCTGGAAGGTAATGGGGGAGTATCGACGGAACTGCAAACGAAGCTCGACGGAATTTTGCAGCAGTTTGGCGAAAAAATGAATGATGATTTCAATACACCTGATGCGATTACTGCTGTATTTGATTGGGTTAGCGAAGCAAACCATTTGTTGCAGCGAGATGTCGTACATCAGGCGGAACTACAAGCTGTATTGCATACCTTTCATTCGATGAATAGCGTACTTCGCATTTATTCGGAACCGAGTGAAGAGTTGCTGGATGACGAAATCGAGCAGTTAATTGCAGAACGTGTCGAAGCTCGTAAGACCAAAAACTGGGGTAGAGCTGACGAAATTCGCGATCTGTTGGCTGCAAAAGGCATTGTGCTTGAAGATACGGCGCAGGGTATGCGGTGGCGGCGAAAATGAGTGATAAGCCAATGAACTCAGAAGCATCGGAAGGTACGGGGAACTGGTTCCCGTACCCTGCATCCAAGCCAGCCCGTTTGATGCCCCCCATTGCACTAGCTTACATTGGTGATGCAGTGTACGAGGTAGCTGTCCGGCAATATTTGTTGGCTCAGCCTAACCTGCGTCCAAACCATCTGCATCGGCGAGCCACAGGGCTAGTCTCCGCCAAGGCGCAGAGTCGCATGTTGGGGCTATTGGAAAAGGTACTGACGGAAGAAGAACGCGATATTGTCCGACAAGGAAGAAATGCTAAATCAGGAAGTTTGCCCAAAAATGCTGATGTGCTTGAGTATCGGCATGCCACTGCACTGGAAGGGTTGGTTGGATCTCTTTATTGTGATGGACATTTGGACAGATTAAGAGAGTTGATTACGTTCGGAATTGCACAAATGGAAAATACAGAAAAATCATAAATGGGAACGGACTGGATGGAACAAGCATCGTCCGTTTCCCGGGAGGAAGCTAGAGATGGAAGAAGAATGGATTGCCGGTAAGCATTCGGTAACGGAGGCATTGCGTTCAGGCAGAACGATAAATAAAATATGGATTGCGGATAATGCACAAAAACATTTGACGCTGCCGATTACAGCTGAGGCGAAAAAAGCAGGAATCATTGTTTTGCAGGTGGACAAGCGTAAGCTGGATCAAATGGTTCCGGGCATTCAGCATCAGGGAGTGGTCGCGCAAGCTGCGCCTTTTGCCTATGTTGAAGTGGAAGAATTGCTCGCCACTGCTCGTGATAAGGGAGAAGAGCCGTTTTTAATTTTGCTGGATGAGATTGAAGACCCTCATAATTTGGGCTCCATCCTTCGTACAGCGGACTGTACTGGAGCGCATGGTGTTATTGTGCCGAAAAGGCGTTCTGCAGCTGTAACTGTAACGGTGTCCAAAACATCGGCAGGTGCTGTGGAGTACGTCCCGGTGGCGCGTGTAAACAATCTGGGACAAACCATTGACCGTCTTAAAGAAGAGGGTGTATGGGTAGTTGGTACGGATGTTACAGCGAAAGACCCTGTCTTTGGGAATGGAGTATTCACGGGACCGGTAGCCATTGTCATTGGTAACGAAAATAAAGGGATGGGCCGTTTGATCCGTGAGAAATGCGATGTACTCGTCAAGCTGCCAATGGCGGGGCGAATTAATTCCCTTAATGCTTCTGTAGCTGCAGGTGTTGTCATGTACGAAGTATTGCGCGGACGACAGGCACGGGGCTAACGATATGGCTGACATGCGGGATGTTCTGCTTGTGGACGGTTACAACATGATTGGAGCCTGGCCCGAACTTTCCGCACTGGTACAATCTGGTATGCAGGAAGCGAGGGACAGACTTCTTGAACGGCTGGCGGATCATCAGGCGTATTCCGGCAGAAGAGTCATCGTCGTATTTGATGCTTACAGGGTGCCAGGATTAGGTAAAACTTTTGCCCAGAGCAAAGTCCAGATTTATTTTACCAGAGAAAAAGAAACTGCTGATGAGTGCATCGAGCGATTGGTTCGGGAGCTGAGCAGTAAAAGAAGAAGTATTTACGTAGCCACAAGCGATCAGGTAGAACAACATGTCGCATTTGGACAAGGTGCACTCAGGGTGTCGGCGCGGGAATTACTGATCGAGATTGAGGAATCCGAAAGGGAAGTGCAGAAGCGAATTCAGCAGGATAGTGCCAAATTGTCCCGTAACTCGCTAGATGCCAAACTGAGTCCGGAGCTTCGAAAGTTGTTTGAACGATGGAGAAGAGAATAAACCAATAATTGGACCCTCCTCCATTTTGAAACCATTGACAATTTTGTTAGCGCTCTTCTTTTTTAGGTTGTTGTGGTTGACGGTATCAGGTTACATCGCGTATACTTGTCGTATATTTGAGAGAGTAACGGGTACCTTGCGTTGCAGCCGGAGGGATTGTTAGTGAGTGTGGACCTCAAGGATATCATGTTGTCAAAGTTTGATTACAAAAATGATGAAGACATTGTCGGAGCAGTCCATGAAGGTGATGGGGAAGCGCTGGAGTTTCTGATCAACAAATACCGGAACTTTGTGCGGGCCAAGGCCAGATCCTACTTCCTGATTGGTGCTGATCGCGAGGATATTATTCAGGAGGGCATGATTGGTCTCTACAAATCCATTCGTGATTTTAAGGGAGACAAGCTTGCTTCGTTCAAGGCTTTCGCCGAGTTGTGCATTACACGACAGATTATTACGGCAATTAAGACGGCTACACGACAAAAGCACATTCCTCTGAACTCTTACGTATCTCTGGATAAGCCCATCTATGATGAAGAGTCAGACCGGACGTTGCTCGATGTGATTTGCGGAACACAAGTAAGTGACCCTGAAGAGCTGATAATCAATCAGGAAGAGTTTGTGGGCCTTGAGGACAAGATGTCCGAGATTCTGAGCGAGCTGGAACGCAAGGTACTTATGTTGTATCTAGACGGACGTTCGTATCAGGAGATTGCAGAGGATCTTGACCGCCATGTGAAATCCATTGATAACGCGCTGCAACGGGTCAAGCGTAAACTTGAAAAGTATCTGGAAGTAAGAGATAGTTGAAAGTAGAGGCTGACAAGGAAAAGGCTCGAGTCTGAGTCTTTTTTTATTCGTTATAGGTAGGCTATGCAGGTTTATAAGTGTTACAAATGATTTATACTAAAAAAGATGAATAATAGATATCGCCTTGATTTTTGAAGCAGCTTTTCAGAGAACAGTTTTAAAGGATGCACAGATGTTAAAATGCACCACAGCCGGGACTGCGAATTGTATGCAAACATTCGTTGACATGGAAAACCCCGTGTGATAAAGTGTTTTAGGTAGGCCTAAATTCGCGGTTTTTTTTAGGATCAATTATGAGACTTCCGGTGTTGGATGTCTTCGGGAGGTGCACATCATGCGGGTAATTATTACTTTGGCTTGTACAACATGCAAACAAAGAAATTACACAACGACGAAAAACAAGCGTAATCACCCCGACCGCATGGAGATGAAGAAATTCTGTAAGTCCTGTAACGAACAGACTTCTCATCGGGAAACCAGATAGTTTTTGGAGGTGTAGTCGGCGTGAAACGCAGTTTCAAGTCTCTGTTTTCCTTTTTCTCTGAAAGCTGGGCTGAACTCAAGAAGGTTCGCTGGCCCAATCGTAAAGAACTGACCAACTATACGCTGATTGTCATAGGGACAATTGCGTTCGTCACGATTTATTTTTGGGTTCTCGATATCGGCATTTCCGCTGTGATCGAAGCGATTATCTAGGAAGGGTTCCAGGTGGCTTGATATGGAAAAAAGATGGTACGTCGTTCATACCTATTCAGGGTATGAGAACAAAGTCAAAGCCAATTTGGAAAAACGCGTTGAGTCCATGGGCATGGAAGACAAGATATTCCGTGTTCTTGTTCCTATGGAAGAAGAACTGGTAACCAAGGACGGTAAGAAAAAAACCGTTATGCGTAAAGTCTACCCTGGTTATGTCTTAGTCGAAATGGTCCAAACCGACGACTCTTGGTATGTTGTACGCAACACACCAGGTGTTACGGGATTTGTAGGGTCGACAGGCTCGGGTTCCAAACCGACGCCATTGCTTCCAGAAGAAGTTGAACAGATTCTGAAGCATATGGGCATGGTAGAGCCGAAACCGAAGATTGAATTCGATGTTAAGGAATCCGTGCGAATTAAAGTTGGTCCTTTTGCGAATTTTGTGGGCTCCGTGGAAGAAATTTTGGTTGAGAAGAGCAAGCTTAAGGTTCACGTCAACATGTTTGGACGGGAAACCCCGCTTGAGTTGGATTATACTCAAGTGGAGAAAATATAGATTTTTCTTACAGGTTTCTTGTGGGAGGATCGATAGGTCCGTCTACCACTATTGAGTCAAGGAGGTGTCATCCATGGCAAAAAAGGTAATTAAAATGGTAAAACTGCAGATTCCTGCAGGGAAAGCTAATCCAGCGCCTCCAGTAGGTCCAGCTTTGGGTCAAGCAGGTGTCAACATCATGGCATTCTGTAAAGAGTTCAATGCTCGTACTGCTGATCAAGCAGGCCTGATTATTCCGGTTGAAATTTCGGTATTTGAGGATCGTTCTTTTACGTTCATCACCAAAACTCCACCGGCTGCTGTTCTGTTGAAAGTTGCTGCTAAAATCGAAAAAGGTTCCGGTGAACCGAATAAAACGAAAGTTGCAACTGTAAATCGCGCTGCTGTTCGTCAAATTGCAGAGCAAAAAATGCCTGACCTTAACGCAGCTTCCGTAGAATCGGCAATGCGTATGGTTGAAGGTACTGCTCGCAGCATGGGTATCACCATCGTAGATTAATTTTATTAATCTACGTGTGCCGGCAGTTTGACTGTCCGGCAAGTGTGGGAGGAATATCCGCTAATACCACATAAGGAGGAAAACATTATGGCTAAACATGGTAAGAAGTACCTGGAAGCTGCTAAGCTGATTGACAGCGAAGCAACTTACGAGCCTTTAGAAGCCGTTGAACTGGTGAAAAAGGCTGCGACTGCTAAATTCGACGAAACCGTTGAAGCAGCAGTTCGTCTGGGCGTAGATTCCCGTAAACAAGACCAGGCTGTTCGTGGTGTTGTTGTTCTGCCGCATGGTACGGGTAAAACACAACGCGTTCTGGTATTTGCAAAAGGTGACAAAGTGAAAGAAGCGGAAGCGGCTGGCGCTGATTTTGTTGGTGATCAAGATATGATCAACAAAATCCAACAAGGCTGGTTCGAATTCGACGTCTGCGTTGCGACACCTGATATGATGAGTGAGGTTGGTAAACTGGGTCGTTTGCTCGGTGGTAAAGGTTTGATGCCTAACCCTAAAGCAGGCACAGTTACTTTCGACGTTGCCAAGGCTGTTCAAGAAATTAAAGCCGGTAAAATCGAATACCGTCTCGACAAAGCCGGTCAAATTCATGCGCCAATCGGCAAAGCTTCCTTCAGTGCTGAACAGCTGAACGAGAACCTTAAAGCCTTGGTTGAAGCCTTGAACCGTGCGAAGCCAGCGGCTGCTAAGGGTGTATACCTGAAAAACATCGCTATTTCTTCGACTATGGGACCAAGTGCACGTGTGAACGCATCTGTTTACAGATAATATTTTGATTGACACACTCAATCAAATTTGTTATTCTATAAAAGTTGTGAGTCCTTGTGACTGACCATTAAAGTTGAATATGCTTACCGTAGACAGTAGGTGCCTTCGGGCTTAATTTCCTACCGAGGTGTTATGATAGAACATTTCATGTGACGGGCTTGTCCCGTCCATGTAGATTTATCAAGCCTTCGTACTCTACGGAGGCTTTTTTCATGCTTATGAAAGCAAGCTTTGTAAGATCACCAGATCGGGTGCTTCGAACAAAGCGGATAAATTGATCAGGAGGTGTACAGTTTGGCAAATGCAAAGGTGATTCAAGCAAAACAAGAAGCTGTTGAAGTTGTAGCTGCAAAATTGCGCGAGAGCGTAACAACTGTGGTTGCAGACTATCGCGGTCTGAATGTTGCCCAAGTAACTGAGCTGCGTAAGCAGCTTCGCGAAGCCGGAATCGAATTTCAAGTGCTGAAAAACACACTGCTCCGCCGTGCAACTGCGGCAGCAGAATTGACTGAACTGGACGCAGTATTGACAGGTCCTACTGCAATCGCGTTCGGCAAAGATGATGCAGTGTCTGCAGCTAAAATCTTGAACGATTTCGCTAAGAAGAACAATGCACTGGAACTGAAAGGTGCAGTTGTAGAAGGTCGCGTTATCGGTGTTGAGGAAATCAAAGCACTGGCAGAACTGCCATCCCGCGAAGGTCTCCTTTCCATGCTCCTCAGCGTGCTTCAAGCTCCTGTGCGCAACTTCGCGCTTGCAGTTAAAGCTGTTGCAGAAAAAGAAGAGCAAAGCGCATAAGTTAGGGATTAAACCTGCTGTATAGCAGTTGAAAACAAAAAAATACGAATTTAAATGGAGGTTCAACCATGAGTAAAGAGCAAATCTTGGAAGCAATTAAAGGTATGTCCGTATTGGAACTGAACGATCTCGTGAAAGCAATCGAAGAAGAATTCGGCGTAACTGCAGCAGCTCCAGTAGCTGTAGCAGGTGGCGCAGCAGGTGGCGCAGCAGAAGCTGAGCAATCCGAGTTCGACGTAATCTTGACAAGCGCTGGCGCTTCCAAAATCAACGTTATCAAAGCAGTTCGCGAAATCACAGGTCTTGGCCTGAAAGAAGCAAAAGAACTGGTTGACAACGCTCCAAAACCACTGAAAGAAAAAATCGCTAAAGAAGAAGCTGAATCCATTAAAGCAAAATTGGAAGAAGCAGGCGCTTCTGTAGAAGTAAAATAATTGACTGCTTTCTAGCAGACAATGAACTAAAACAAACCCCTTGAGGTGATCTTCAAGGGGTTTGTTGCTGTAAAACGGTAGTACCAGCATGTCTGAAAGGTTATTGTAAAGGCTATGATGGTAGTACAACCGAAAGAGGTGGGCATGAATGGCTGATCATTATTACTCCAAGCGGCCAGAGACGGCGCATGAACGACGGAGCCTGGAAACAGTGCTTCGGGGGCGGTCATACCGTTTTGCCAGCGATTCAGGCGTTTTTTCGAAGCAGGGAATTGATTACGGGAGTCGTGTGCTGATTGAAGCGATGCAGCTTCCTGCACAAGCTTCGGTATTGGATGTAGGATGCGGTTATGGGCCGATCGGTTTGGCGGCAGCCGCGCTTGTCCCCGAGGGACACGTCACAATGGTTGATATTAATGAGCGAGCCGTTCAACTAGCGATAGAGAATGCGGAACGTAATGGGGTTAAGAATGTCACCATTAAGCAAAGCGATTTGTTTGCGGAAGTGAAGAATGAACGTTTTGACGTGATCTTGACGAATCCTCCTATACGTGCAGGAAAAGAAACAGTGCATACCATTTTTGAGCTTGCTTATGAACATTTAAAAGAGGGTGGAGCTTTGTGGGTAGTCATTCAGAAAAAGCAGGGGGCCCCTTCGGCGAGTGCTAAGATAGAGAGCCTTTTCGGTTATGTAGAGGAAGTTACAAAGGATAAAGGTTATCGAATTTTGAAGGCTGAAAAAAGTTTTTAAGAAAATGCAATAGGACCATTGACTTGAATCCTGGTCTGTGATATTATTATAAAATGTCAGTATTAGGATGCCCTCCATGGCTTTAGTTTGTTGAAATGTCAATAGATTTATGCGTAGTAGGTATAGTATTTATCTCTATTACGTATAATACAACCATTTTGGGCAAATCTACAAGTAATGAAGATCTTCCGGTAAGAGGATTCTGCAGATACGTTGCTCTTTTTTCGAATGCATTCGAGTAAGGGCTTTTCTGTATTTGTAAGATTGAATCTTCTGTATGTGTCTTATTATAAGGTCACAAACAGAGGTTCGCAATGTATTTTTAAAGTGAGTAGACATGAGGGGTGAGTTTAAGTTGGCAGGACATCTTGTTCAATATGGTCGACGCACTCGGCGCAGTTATGCACGTATTAATGAGGTACTCGAGGTTCCGAACCTGATTGAGATCCAACAAAAATCCTATGATTGGTTTTTGGAGGAAGGATTACGGGAAATGTTTCGGGATATTTCGCCAATTCAGGATTTCACTGGAAATCTGATTCTGGAGTTTATCGACTATTCTCTCGGAGAACCCAAATATACCGTTGACGACGCAAAGGAACGCGACGTTACGTATGCAGCACCGCTTCGGGTAAAAGTCCGGCTTATTAATAAAGAAACCGGGGAAGTGAAAGAGCAGGAAGTATTCATGGGAGACTTCCCGCTGATGACTGAAACGGGTACGTTTATTATTAACGGTGCGGAACGGGTTATTGTCAGCCAGTTGGTTCGCTCTCCCAGCGTCTATTTCAGCACAAAAGTCGACAAGAATGCGAAAACAACATACACCGCAACGGTAATTCCTAACCGGGGGGCTTGGCTCGAACTGGAGATGGATGCGAAGGATATTATCTATGTCCGGATTGACCGTACCCGTAAAATTCCGGTTACGGTGTTGCTGCGTGCGCTGGGCTTTGGCACTGATGCTGAGATTCTGGATTTGCTCGGCAATGACGAATATATCCGCAACACACTTGATAAAGACAACACGGATTCCACCGAGAAAGCGCTGATTGAAATTTATGAGCGTCTTCGTCCGGGTGAGCCGCCTACACTGGATAACGCAAAGAGCTTGCTGGTTGCGCGCTTCTTTGATCCAAAACGTTATGATCTGGCCAACGTAGGCCGTTACAAAATCAATAAAAAGCTTCACATCAAAAATCGTCTGTTCAATCAACGACTTGCTGAGACTTTGATTGATACAACAACTGGTGAAATCATCGCTGAAGCCGGACAAATGGTAGATCGCCGCCTGTTGGACGAGATTTTGGCCCAACTGGAGGAATCAGTAGGACATCGTACGTATCATGTTGCGAGTGGTGTGCTAGAAAGCAATGATATTCCACTTCAAACGATCGATGTATTCTCACCAATTGAGGATGGTAAAGTAGTAAAACTGATTGCTAACGGAAATATTGATAAATCGGTTAAGAATATTACGCCTGCCGATATTATTTCCTCCATCAGTTATTTTATTAACTTGCTTCACGGAATCGGAAGTACGGACGATATTGACCATTTGGGTAACCGTCGTTTGCGTTCTGTAGGTGAGTTGCTCCAAAACCAGTTCCGTATCGGTTTGTCCCGTATGGAACGCGTGGTGCGTGAAAGAATGTCGATTCAGGATGCTAATGTAATTACGCCACAAGCGCTGATTAACATACGTCCGGTAATTGCTTCGATTAAAGAGTTCTTTGGTAGCTCGCAGCTGTCTCAGTTTATGGATCAGACGAACCCGCTTGCTGAATTAACGCACAAACGTCGTCTGTCCGCACTCGGACCCGGCGGTTTGACGCGCGAACGCGCGGGCATGGAAGTGCGTGACGTCCATCCGAGTCACTATGGCCGCATGTGTCCTATCGAGACACCAGAGGGACCAAACATTGGTTTGATCAACTCTTTGTCCACTTTTGCACGCATCAACGAGTACGGATTTATCGAAGCGCCTTATCGTTGGGTAGATCCAAAAACCGGAAAAGTTACAGAGCAGATTGATTACCTGACTGCTGATGAAGAAGATAACTACATCGTAGCTCAGGCGAATGCGGAATTGACGGAGGAAAACACCTTTAAGGATGAGGTCGTCATTGTCCGTTATAACAAACAGTCTGATAACATTATTCCGATGGCTAGTAGCCGTGTCGATTACATGGACGTATCGCCTAAACAGGTCGTATCGGTCGCGACTGCATTGATTCCGTTTCTGGAGAATGATGACTCTAACCGCGCATTGATGGGTTCCAACATGCAGCGTCAGGCTGTCCCACTTCTGATTCCGAAGTCTCCATTGGTCGGAACAGGAATGGAGCACAAGTCTGCGAAAGATTCTGGTGTTTGCGTTGTATCCAAATACAACGGAGTTATCGAACGTTCTTCGGCCAACGAAATTTGGTTGCGTCGTATCGAAACTGTAGATGGCGCTGAAGTGAAGGGCGACATTGTTAAGTATAAATTACACAAATTTATGCGATCTAACCAAGGAACTTGCATCAACCAACGTCCGATTGTGAACAGAGGAGATATTGTCAAAGTTGGCGATATTCTTGCGGATGGTCCATCTACAGAGATGGGTGAGTTGGCGTTGGGACGTAACGTTGTCGTTGCCTTCATGACTTGGGAAGGTTACAACTACGAGGATGCGATCCTGCTGAGTGAGAAACTGGTTAAGGAAGATGTATACACCTCGATCCATATTGAGGAATACGAATCCGAGGCTCGTGACACGAAGCTTGGACCTGAAGAAATCACTCGCGACATTCCAAATGTCGGTGAAGAAGCGCTTCGCAACTTGGATGAGCGTGGAATCATTCGTATTGGTGCCGAAATCGGCGCAGGTGACATTCTCGTTGGTAAAGTTACACCTAAAGGTGTGACTGAATTGACAGCTGAAGAACGTCTCTTACACGCAATCTTTGGTGAGAAGGCACGCGAGGTTCGCGATACTTCTTTGAGAGTTCCTCACGGAACAGACGGGATTGTTGTAGATGTAAAGGTGTTTACACGTGAAAATGGTGATGAACTGCCACCAGGTGTAAATCAGTTGGTTCGTGTATATATTGCTCAAAAACGTAAAATCTCCGAAGGCGATAAAATGGCTGGACGTCACGGTAACAAGGGTGTCGTTGCCCGTATTTTGCCTGAAGAAGATATGCCGTTCCTGCCGGATGGCACACCAGTACAGGTCGTTCTGAACCCGCTGGGCGTACCTTCACGGATGAACATCGGACAGGTGCTTGAAGTCCATTTGGGTATGGCTGCAATGCGTCTTGGTATTCATGTGGCAACTCCAGTATTCGATGGTGCCAAGGAGTATGACGTATTCGATACAATGGAAGAGGCAGGCATGCAGCGTAATGGTAAGACTGTGTTGTATGACGGACGTACGGGTGATCGTTTTGAACGTGAAGTTACTGTCGGTGTCATGCACATGATCAAACTGGCGCACATGGTCGATGATAAAATCCATGCTCGTTCTACAGGTCCTTACTCTCTCGTTACGCAACAACCATTGGGTGGTAAAGCTCAATTCGGTGGACAGCGCTTCGGGGAGATGGAAGTATGGGCATTGGAAGCCTACGGCGCGGCGTACACGCTTCAGGAAATTTTGACTGTGAAATCCGATGATGTGGTTGGACGTGTTAAAACTTACGAATCCATTGTCAAAGGTGAAAATGTACCTGAACCGGGTGTTCCAGAATCATTTAAGGTCCTAATCAAAGAGCTGCAAAGCTTGGGTATGGACGTGAAGATTCTGTCTGAAGACGAACAAGAGATCGAAATGAGAGAGCTTGATGATGAGGATGACACAACCGGCGATAAGCTGAGTTTGAATCTGGAAGGCTCTGAGGTTGGCGTAGAGTAGTTTGACTGCTGACTAACTCATATCAGTTTTGTTATATACCTTGATCCATTCTAGAATGGATCAGGTTTCTTGATACCGCCCGGTGTTGCTGGGCGGTATCAAACCTAAAAACTCAGGATTTGGTTAAGGAGGGTTGCTCCTTGTTGGACGTTAACAATTTCGAATATATGAAAATCGGGCTTGCTTCCCCCGAAAAGATTCGTTCTTGGTCCCGCGGAGAAGTCAAAAAACCGGAGACGATTAACTATCGTACGCTTAAACCGGAAAAAGAAGGACTATTTTGCGAGAAAATTTTCGGACCTACGAAAGACTGGGAATGTCATTGCGGTAAGTACAAACGTGTACGCTATAAAGGTGTTGTCTGTGACCGTTGTGGAGTAGAAGTTACTCGCGCTAAGGTTCGCCGTGAGCGTATGGGCCATATTGAGTTGGCTGCTCCTGTATCGCACATTTGGTACTTTAAAGGCATTCCAAGTCGTATGGGTCTTGCTCTTGATATGTCTCCAAGATCTCTGGAAGAGATCATTTACTTCGCATCTTATGTTGTAACCGATCCAGGAGATACGCCTTTGGAGAAAAAGCAACTCCTGTCCGAGAAAGAATACCGTAGTTATCGTGAGAAATATGGCTATGGATTCCAGGCAGGTATGGGTGCTGAAGCGGTTAAAAAGCTTCTTCAAGATTTGGATATAGACAAAGAGTTGGAATTCTTGAAAGAAGAGCTGCGTACAGCTCAAGGACAACGTCGTAACCGTGCAATCAAACGCCTTGAAGTTATTGAGGCATTCCGTAACTCCGGCAACCAACCGGATTGGATGATCATGGACGTACTTCCTGTTATTCCTCCTGAACTTCGTCCAATGGTACAGTTGGATGGTGGTCGTTTCGCTACTTCTGACCTTAACGACTTGTATCGTCGTGTTATTAACCGTAATAACCGTCTGAAACGTCTGTTAGATCTAGGTGCGCCAGATATTATCGTACAAAATGAAAAACGGATGTTGCAGGAAGCTGTTGACGCCTTGATTGATAATGGTCGTCGTGGTCGTCCTGTTACAGGTCCAGGTAACCGTCCTTTGAAATCCCTCAGCCACATGCTGAAAGGTAAACAAGGACGTTTCCGTCAGAACTTGCTCGGAAAACGTGTTGACTACTCTGGTCGTTCCGTTATCGTTGTAGGTCCGTACTTGAAAATGTATCAATGCGGTTTGCCGAAAGAAATGGCACTTGAACTGTTCAAACCTTTTGTTATGAAAGAACTAGTGAACAAAGGTTTGGCGCACAATATCAAGAGCGCCAAGCGTAAAGTAGAACGTGTGAGTGCAGAAGTATGGGATGTGCTGGAAGAAGTAATCAAGGAGCATCCAGTTCTTCTGAACCGTGCCCCTACGTTGCATAGACTCGGTATCCAGGCGTTCGAACCGATTTTGGTTGAGGGTCGTGCGATTCGTCTGCATCCGCTCGTATGTACTGCATATAATGCCGACTTTGACGGTGACCAAATGGCTGTTCACGTTCCGTTGTCTGCGGAAGCTCAAGCTGAAGCTCGTTTGCTTATGCTAGCATCCGGCAACATTTTGAATCCGAAAGACGGCAAGCCAGTTGTTACACCTTCCCAGGATATGGTTCTTGGTTCTTTTTATCTGACTATGGATAACAAAGAAGAAGAAGGAAGCAATATGATCCTTCGCAACATGAATGAAGCTATATCGGCTTACCAACGTGGTACAGCTGGTCTTCATGCTCGTGTAGCTATTCCGGTTAAAGCTTTGAATAAAACGAGCTTTACGGAAAAACAACAGGAAGCGATGTTGATCACAACGGTTGGTAAAATTATCTTTAATGAAATTTTCCCGGCAAGCTTCCCGTACATCAATGATGCTACCCGTGCGAACCTGCTTTATGGTACTGCGGAGGAGTTCTTTGTTTACGAGAAGGGTGTAAATCTTACAGAAGCCATTCAAAACGCTCCGCAAGCTAACGGGGTAGGCAAGGATTACCTTGGTAATATCATTGCCCGTTGTTTTGAGACTTACCATACAACAGAAACAGCTGTAATTCTGGATAAAATTAAGCAGCTTGGCTTTACGTATTCCACTCGTGCAGGGGTAACCGTTGCAGTATCGGACGTAATCGTGCCGGTGGAAAAACAAGAGATTCTTAAGGGGTCCGAAGATAAAGCGCAAGTTGTGACGAATCAGTATCGTCGTGGTCTGATTACGAATGAAGAACGCTATGACCGGATTATCGACATTTGGTCTAAAGCGAAAGATGATATTACCGAAGTATTGATGAAGTCCATGGATCGCTACAACTCTATCATGATGATGGTGGACTCCAAAGCGCGGGGTAACAAGTCACAGATTACTCAGCTCGGCGGTATGCGTGGTCTGATGGCCAATCCATCCGGACGTATTATCGAACTCCCAATCAAATCAAATTTCCGTGAAGGTCTGACAGTACTCGAGTACTTCATCTCCACTCACGGAGCGCGTAAAGGTTTGGCGGATACAGCCCTCCGTACGGCTGACTCCGGTTACCTGACTCGTCGTCTCGTAGATGTGGCACAGGATGTTATCGTGCGCGAAGAAGACTGCGGAACGGATAAAGGCTTCACAGTAAGTCGTATTCAGGACGGTAAAGAAGTGATTGAGGATCTCTATGACCGTCTGGAAGGTCGCTATTGCTTTGAAACGGTACGTCATCCTGAGACTGGCGAGATTTTGGCTAGACGTAACGAACTGATTGACTCCGACAAAGCTGAAGCGATTGTTAAAGCCGGTGTACACAAAGTTCAGATTCGTTCTGTACTAAGTTGCCGTGCTAAACATGGCGTCTGCAAGAAATGCTACGGTCGCAATCTGGCTACTGGTAAACACGTTGAGATTGGTGAAGCAGTTGGTATTATCGCTGCACAATCCATTGGTGAGCCAGGAACACAGCTTACTATGCGTACGTTCCACACAGGCGGCGTAGCGGGTGACGATATTACACAAGGTTTGCCTCGTATCCAGGAGCTTTTTGAAGCACGTAATCCTAAAGGTCAGGCAACTATTAGTGAAATTGACGGTACAGTTAAAGAAGTTCGTGAAGGTAAAGACCGCCGTGAGATCGACATTCAGGGTGAAGCTGAAACGAAAACATATTCAGTAACATATGGTTCCCGCCTGCGCGTAAGCGAAGGTATGACTGTTGAAGCTGGGGACGAACTGACGGATGGTTCGATTGATCCTAAAGAAATGCTGCGTATTAAAGGTATTCGCGGGGTGCAGAACTATATCCTTCAGGAAGTTCAACGCGTATACCGGAACCAGGGCGTAGAAATCAACGACAAGCACGTAGAAGTTATGATTCGTCAAATGTTGCGTAAAATCCGTATCATTGATGCGGGCGACACGATCTTACTTCCAGGTTCCTTTGTTGATGTCCATGAGTATGAAAATGCAAACAAGATAGCGATTCTCAGCGGCCAAGAACCAGCGGTAGCTAAGCCGGTACTGCTCGGTATTACCAAGGCCTCTCTGGAAACTGACTCCTTCTTGTCAGCAGCATCCTTCCAGGAAACTACTCGTGTCTTGACTGATGCAGCTATTAAAGGCAAGGTCGATCAGTTGCTTGGGCTGAAAGAGAACGTAATTATTGGTAAATTGATTCCTGCGGGAACAGGTATGAACCGTTACCGTAGCGTGAAATTTGCCCAACCGGAAGAGGGGCAGTCTCCATCTGAGGAGCTCGAACCAATTTCGGCCGAGTAATATAAAAATAGTATGATTGCCGGAACACCGTAGACATAAGCTTTGCATAAAAGCTTTAGCAGACGGTGCTCCGGTGTTTTTCAAAAATGAATCGTACTATTCTGTTTAAATGAATTATAGTTTATAATTGTCTTGACATTACTTATAGTCAATGCTAATATAGCAAAGGTGCGTGAGCAGCCTATATGCTATTGGGTCTTTTCGGAGGAATGAGATATGTCTAAAGAACAGGGACTGCAAGATGCTCATGTCAAAATCGGTACCAAACAAACCATTCGTATGGTAGAATTGGGCTTTGCCTCAGAAGTATATGTGGCAGAAGACGCAGATCAGCGTCTCACTTCCAACATCATTGCTTTGTGCAACAAGCAAGGAGTCAAAGTGACTCTCGTAGACACAATGAAAAATCTCGGAGCTGCATGTGGGATTGAAGTGGGAGCCGCAATGGCTGCTATCGTAAAACAATAGGGTAAGGAACGTTTTTGTCTAAGGAATTGTTATTCTTGGCGGCAAAGACTTTTCATTTGTTCTTTTATGAACCGCCTGGGTCTGTGGGCTTAGATAAGGTTTGTAAAGTAACAGCAAAAATTGAGGAAGGGGGTGGCAACCAACATGCCAACTATTAACCAACTGGTTCGTAAAGGACGTCAAGCCAAAATCGAGAAATCGAAATCACCGGCTTTGCAAAAAGGTTTTAATGCCTTGAAACGTGAAGCTACCGACATCAGTGCCCCGCAAAAACGCGGAGTGTGCACTCGTGTAGGTACTATGACTCCGAAAAAACCAAACTCCGCACTTCGTAAATATGCTCGTGTTCGCTTGACGAACCGTGTAGAGGTGACTGCTTACATTCCAGGTATTGGACATAACCTTCAAGAACACAGCGTAGTGCTGATTCGCGGCGGTCGTGTAAAAGACCTTCCGGGTGTGCGTTACCATATCGTTCGCGGTGCTTTGGATACTGCAGGCGTAAACAACCGCATGCAAGCTCGTTCCAAATACGGCGCAAAACGCCCTAAAGCTAAAAAATCCTAATGAGATATAAACCGCATATGTCGGTTTAACATGTAAGAAAGGGGGATATCCATGCCACGCAAAGGTCCAGTTACCAAAAGAGACGTGTTGCCAGATCCGGTATACAACAGCAAGTTGGTTACCCGCTTGATCAACCGCATCATGCTCGACGGAAAACGAGGCGTTGCTCAAAGCATTCTGTACAATGCGTTCAAGCTTATCCAAGAACGTACGGGGAATGACCCGATGGAAGTTTTTGAAGCAGCTATCAAGAATATCATGCCAGTCCTGGAAGTTAAAGCACGCCGTGTCGGCGGTGCCAACTACCAAGTACCAATCGAGGTAAAACCAGAAAGACGTACGTCCCTGGGATTACGTTGGCTCGTAAACTACTCCCGCAACCGCGGTGAGAAAACCATGGAAGAGCGTTTGGCGGCTGAAATTATCGATGCTTCCAACAACACAGGCGCTTCCGTGAAAAAACGTGAAGACACGCACAAAATGGCTGAAGCAAACAAAGCGTTTGCTCACTATCGTTGGTAGGATTCAGCTCAAAAAATAACTTCAATTTTGAAGGGAGACCCATTTCATGGCAAGAGAGTTCTCCTTGAAAAATACACGTAATATCGGGATCATGGCTCATATTGACGCGGGTAAAACCACAACAACAGAGCGGATCTTGTTCTACACAGGCCGTACGCACAAAATCGGTGAAGTTCACGAAGGCGCTGCGACAATGGACTGGATGGAACAAGAACAAGAGCGCGGAATCACGATTACTTCCGCTGCGACGACCGCTGCCTGGAAAGGTCACCGCGTCAATATCATCGACACCCCGGGGCACGTTGACTTCACTGTTGAAGTTGAACGTTCCCTTCGTGTATTGGACGGAGCAGTTGGTGTTTTCAGTGCGAAAGAAGGCGTTGAGCCTCAGTCCGAAACCGTATGGAGACAGGCTGATCGCTACGGCGTTCCACGGATCGCATATGTAAACAAAATGGATATCATTGGTGCCGACTTCTTGAATGTTGTCTCCGACATGCGTGATCGCCTTCAAGCGAACGCAGTTGCGATTCAATTGCCAATCGGCGCAGAAAATGATTTTACTGGTATTATCGATATCGTTGAACAAAAAGCTCATATGTACAAAGATGATCTTGGTCAAGATATCGAAGAAGTAGAAATTCCTGCGGAATTCAAAGATCAGGTTGAGGAACTCCGTAATGAATTGATCGAGAAGGTTGCTGAACTGGACGAAGAATTGACAATGAAATACCTGGAAGGCGAAGAAATTTCGGTTGCCGAAATTAAAGCCGCTCTCCGTAAAGGTGTTGTAGAAGTTAAAATCTTCCCAGTTATCTGTGGATCTTCTTACCGCAATAAAGGTGTTCAGCTGATGTTGGATGCTGTTCTCGACTATTTGCCGGCTCCTACTGACGTGCCAAGTATTCAAGGGCATTTGGAAGACGGTACGGAAGTTGAACGTCACTCTTCCGATGAAGAGCCATTCTCCGCATTGGCCTTCAAAATCATGACGGATCCTTACGTTGGTAAGTTGACATTCTTCCGCGTATACTCCGGTGTTCTTCAATCCGGTTCTTACGTATTGAATGCAACAAAAGGTAAACGCGAACGTATCGGACGTATTCTTCAAATGCATGCGAACAGTCGTCAAGAAATCACTGTAGTTTACTCTGGTGATATTGCGGCTGCCGTAGGTTTGAAAGATACAGGTACAGGTGATACACTGTGTGATGAGAAGAGTCCTGTTATTCTCGAGTCCATGAATTTCCCTGATCCGGTTATCGAAATCGCGGTTGAGCCTAAAACCAAAGCTGACCAAGATAAAATGTCTGTAGCTCTCGGTAAGTTGACTGAAGAGGATCCAACTCTTCGCGCTCATACTAACGAAGAAACAGGTCAAACCATCTTGGCAGGTATGGGTGAGCTTCACTTGGACATCATCATTGACCGTATGCGTCGTGAGTTCAAGGTAGAAACGAATGTGGGTAAACCACAGGTTGCTTACCGTGAAACGTTCCGTGCTCCAGCACGTGTCGAAGGTAAATTCGTTCGTCAGTCCGGTGGTCGTGGTCAATATGGTCACGTATGGGTTGAGTTCGAACCACTCGAACCAGGTACTGGTAGTCAATTCGAAAGTAAGGTAGTCGGCGGCTCTGTTCCTAGAGAGTACATCGCACCTGCTCTTGCTGGTATTGAGGAACAAATGAAAAACGGCGTTATCGCAGGCTTCCCGCTTGTGGACGTTAAAGCTACAATCGTGGACGGATCATACCATGATGTCGATTCCAATGAAATGGCATTTAAAATTGCCGGATCAATGGCGCTGAAAGCAGCGAAAGACAAATGTAAACCAGTATTGCTTGAGCCGATTATGAAAGTTGAAGTAACGGTTCCTGAGGAATACATGGGTGACGTAATGGGTATGTTGAACTCCCGTCGTGGTCGGATTGAAGGTATGGATTCCCGTAGTGGAGCTCAAATCATTCGTGCGAAGGTGCCTTTGTCCGAAATGTTCGGATACTCGACTACACTTCGCTCCGGTACACAAGGACGCGGCGTGTTCTCTATGGAACTTTCTCATTATGAAGAAGTGCCGAAGAGCATTGCTGAAGAGATCGTTGCCAAAACCAAAGGCGGCGAGTAATACAATGTATCAGCTGACCGGTATACTTAAGGTTTTACCAAAAGGGCATCCGGCAGCCTAAAATAAAACAAGTTATTGAGGAGGAATTGTTCAAATGGCAAAGGCTAAGTTTGAACGTAACAAACCGCACGTTAATATCGGTACTATTGGTCACGTCGATCATGGTAAAACTACTTTGACTGCTGCAATCACAACTGTATTGTCCAAAACTTACGGTGGTGCTGCTGTAGCATTCGATCAAATCGATAAAGCTCCAGAAGAGCGCGAACGCGGTATCACAATCTCCACTGCACACGTGGAATATGAAACACCTAACCGTCACTATGCACACGTTGACTGCCCAGGTCACGCCGACTATGTTAAAAACATGATTACTGGCGCTGCACAAATGGACGGAGCGATTCTGGTTGTATCCGCAGCTGACGGCCCAATGCCGCAAACTCGCGAGCACATCCTGTTGTCCCGCCAAGTTGGTGTTCCTTACATCGTTGTATTCCTGAACAAATGCGACATGGTTGAAGACGAAGAGTTGCTGGAATTGGTTGAAATGGAAGTTCGCGACTTGCTGAGCGAGTATGACTTCCCAGGCGACGACACTCCAATCACTCGCGGTTCCGCTCGTGAAGCACTGCAAAACCCAGATGGCGACTGGGCTAAGAAAATCGTTGAAATGTTCGAAACAATCGACACTTACATCCCAACTCCAGAACGTGACACTGACAAGCCTTTCCTTATGCCTGTCGAGGACGTATTCTCCATCACTGGTCGTGGTACAGTTGCTACAGGCCGTGTAGAGCGTGGTACAGTTAAAGTGGGCGACGAAATCGAAATCATCGGTATTCAAGAAGAATCCCGTAAATCCGTAGTAACAGGCGTAGAAATGTTCCGTAAATTGCTTGATTCCGCTCAAGCTGGTGACAACATCGGCGCACTGCTTCGCGGTGTAGATCGTGCACAAATCGAGCGTGGTCAAGTATTGGCTAAACCAGGTTCTGTTAACCCACATACAGAATTTTCTGCTCAAATCTACGTTTTGACTAAAGAAGAAGGTGGACGTCACAAACCTTTCTTCACTGGTTACCGTCCACAGTTCTACTTCCGTACAACTGACGTAACTGGTATCATTACTTTGCCAGAAGGTTCCGAAATGGTAATGCCTGGTGATAACATTACGGTTACTGTTCAACTGATCAACCCGATCGCTATCGAAGAAGGAACTAAGTTCTCTATTCGTGAAGGTGGACGTACAGTTGGCGCTGGTGCCGTAGCAACAATCTCCAAATAAGAAGGCTTTAGCCTTTAAATAGAGCAACAGTGTACTGGAACGAGTAACATTGTATTGGAACGAAGCTAAACGAGCCCCTGCCCTGGTGCGGGGGCTTTTCTCTTGGAAAAATCGCAAGCTGCGAACACAATTGTATCTTTTGAAAATAAGATGCATTGTTTTTTCGTTTTTGCTTGCAATAGGCAGAACTATTCGATATAATAACTAATGTTGTTTGTGACTGTGCGATGATGTGAGAGGTTACTGACACACCCGGCCCCTTTGCCATGGGAGGGCTGTCGGAAAATTTTCACGGAGTATGTCCGATACCAAATTGGGCGATAGAAGGAGGGACTAAAATGGCAAAGCAAAAAATTCGTATTCGTTTGAAAGCTTACGATCATAGAATTCTTGATCAATCCGCTGAGAAAATTGTTGAAACAGCTAAACGTTCGGGCGCAGGTGTATCCGGGCCAATTCCGCTGCCAACTGAAAAACAAATCATTACTATTCTCCGTGCGGTACACAAGTACAAGGATTCCCGGGAGCAGTTCGAAATGCGCACACACAAGCGTTTGATCGACATTGTTAACCCGACTCCACAAACTGTGGATGCCTTGATGCGCTTGGACCTGCCGTCCGGTGTAGATATCGAAATTAAATTGTAATATGTAATTAGGAAAAGAAATGAGGTGTCAACATGAAAGGTATCTTAGGAAAAAAACTCGGAATGACTCAAGTGTTTACCCCTGAAGGTAACGTACTTGCTGTTACGGTTATCGAAGCAGGTCCTTGTGTTGTTCTGCAAAAGAAAGATCTGGAAAACGATGGATACGAAGCTATCCAACTCGGTTTCTCTGATAAGAAAGAAAAAAGATCCAACAAACCTGAAGCAGGACATGCGAAAAAGGCAAATACTGCACCTAAGCGCTACGTTCGTGAACTTCGTGGCATCGACCTTGCTGCGTACGAGGTTGGCCAAGAACTGAAGGCTGATGTCTTCACAGAAGGCGAGTTCGTTGACGTGACAGGTATTTCTAAAGGTAAAGGTTTTGCCGGCGTTATCAAACGTTGGGGACAAAGCCGCGGACCAATGGCACACGGCTCGCGTTACCACAGAGGTCCAGGTTCTATGGGTTCCATTCAAGCTAACCGCGTTCCTAAAGGTAAACACCTTCCAGGACACATGGGGCATGAAACGGTAACGATCCAACGTCTTGAAGTTGTTAAGATCGATACAGAACGTAATGTATTGCTCGTGAAAGGTTCCATTCCAGGACCTAAAAATAGCTTCGTTAAAGTATTAGAAACGGTGAAAAAATAAACAACTGAAGAAAGGAGGAACACGAAATGCCAAAAGTAGCACTATTTAATATTAGCGGCAGCCAAGTTGGTGAAATTGAATTGAACGACGCAGTGTTCGGTATCGAGCCGAATAAGCACGTTCTTCATGACGCTGTTGTTATGCAATTGGCTTCCCTGCGTCAAGGTACTCACAAAGTAAAAGGACGTTCTGAAGTACGTGGTGGCGGACGTAAACCTTGGAAACAAAAAGGTACTGGCCGCGCTCGTCAAGGTTCGATCCGTGCACCGCAATGGGTTGGTGGCGGTACTGTATTCGGTCCCACTCCACGCAGCTATGCTTACAAATTGCCTAAAAAGGTTCGTCGTCTGGCGATCAAATCGGCGTTGTCATCTAAAGTGATTGAGAATGAAATTATCGTATTGGACGCTCTTACACTGAACGGACCTAAAACGAAAGAATTCGCAGCCATTTTGAATAACCTTAAAGCTGATCGTAAAGCATTGATCGTAGCTCCTAGCTATGATGATAATGTAGCACTGTCCGCTCGTAATATTCCTGGTGTGAAGTTTGTAGCCGCAGACGGCATTAATGTTCTTGATGTGCTTGGACACGACAAACTGATCATTACGAAGGAAGCAGTTCAGAAGGTAGAGGAGGTGCTCGCGTAATGAAGGATCCTCGTGATATTATCAAACGTCCGGTTATCACCGAACGTACGGCTGGTATGATGAATGACTTGAAATACGTTTTCGAGGTTGACATTCGTTCTAACAAAGTCGAAGTTAAAAAAGCAATCGAAGCCATTTTTAACGTGAAAGTAAGTAACGTAAATACGCTTCGTGTTCCTGCAAAACCAAAACGCTACGGACGTCATTCCGGCTATACGAGCGAGTGGAAGAAAGCGTTCGTAACGCTGAGCAAAGACAGTAAGCCGCTTGAGTTTTTTGAAACGGTATAATTGAAACTGTAAAGTAAGGAGGGAAACTCAGTGCCAATTAAAAAGTATAAACCAACGTCCCCGGCCAGACGTGCTATGTCTGTATCTACTTTCGAGGAGATTACAACTAATCAGCCCGAGAAATCGTTGCTGGCACCTCTGAGCAAGCAAGCTGGACGCAATAACCAAGGTAAAATTACAGTTCGTCATCAAGGCGGCGGACACAAACGTAAATACCGTATTATTGACTTCAAACGTAACAAAGATGGAATACCGGGCCGCGTTGCTACGATCGAATATGATCCAAACCGTACGTCCAACATCGCACTTATCCACTATGTGGATGGTGAAAAACGTTACATCATCGCTCCTAAAGGTCTGAAAGTAGGAGACGAAGTGGTATCCGGTGCAGGTTCGGATATCAAAATCGGTAACTCCTTGCCATTGGAAAACATTCCAGTAGGTACGGTTATCCACAACATCGAATTGAAACCGGGTAAAGGTGGCCAACTCGTTCGCGCTGCTGGTACGGAAGCCCAACTTCTTGGTAAAGAAGAAAAGTATGTTACAATTCGTTTGTCTTCTGGTGAAGTTCGCCGCATTCTGAAAGTTTGCCGCGCTACAATCGGTTCTGTAGGTAACGAAGACCACGAACTGGTGAAAATCGGTAAAGCCGGTCGTAGTCGCTGGTTGGGACAACGTCCTGAAGTTCGCGGTGTTGTAATGAACCCTAACGATCACCCACACGGTGGTGGTGAAGGTCGCGCTCCAATCGGACGTAAATCTCCAATGTCTCCATGGGGTAAACCAACCCTTGGTTACAAGACACGTAAAAAAGGTAAAGCATCTGATAAGTACATCGTTCGTCGTCGTACTAAGTAATAAAACGTGCGCTTAAGTCGCACGTTAACATATTAAGGAACGACTACGTTTTAACGAAGGGAGGATTCATAAATGGGTCGCAGTCTCAAAAAAGGACCATTCATTGATGGTTACCTGTTGAAAAAAGTAGAGGTTTTGAACGAGTCGGACAAAAAAGTGGTAATCAAAACTTGGTCCCGTCGCTCTACGATTTTCCCGCAATTTATCGGACATACGTTTGGTGTATACGAT
Source organism: Paenibacillus sp. A3M_27_13 (assembly GCF_024213315.1). Classification (NCBI taxonomy): domain Bacteria; kingdom Bacillati; phylum Bacillota; class Bacilli; order Caryophanales; family Paenibacillaceae; genus Paenibacillus; species Paenibacillus sp. A3M_27_13. The sequence goes on along the minus strand of NZ_JANAVE010000015.1, from coordinate 22,782 downwards.
GGTCGTAAACACGTGCCAGTATACGTAACGGAAGATATGGTCGGACACAAATTGGGCGAATTTGCTCCAACACGTACGTACAAAGGCCATACGGATGACGATAAGAAAACAAGAAGATAATCAACACAGCGTAGTGTTTGAGAGGAGGTAAACTCAATGGAAGCAAAAGCACATGCTAAGTCCGTACGGATTTCTGCTCGCAAAGTGAAACTTGTTATCGATTTGATTCGCGGTAAGCAGGTTGGTGAGGCGATCGCAATTCTTCGTCACACTCCAAAGTCCGCTTCTCCAGTCGTTGAGAAATTGTTGAATTCTGCGATTGCAAATGCAGATCACAACTATTCTTTGGACGTAAATAAATTGGTAGTATCTCAGGTTTTTGTAAACCAAGGTCCTACAATGAAACGATTCCGCCCGCGTGCAATGGGTCGTGCAAGTCGCATCAACAAGCGCACCAGTCATATTACTCTGGTGGTATCTGAAAAATAAGGAGGGAAAACGTGTGGGCCAAAAGGTAAATCCCGTCGGACTCCGAATCGGTATTATCCGTGATTGGGAATCCAAATGGTATGCAGGCAAAGATTTCGGTGATCTTTTGCTGGAAGACGTTAGAATTCGTGAACATCTGAAAAAAAGATTGAAAGACTCCGCTGTATCCCGTGTTGAAATCGAGAGAGCAGCTAACCGTGTCAACGTAACGATTCACACTGCGAAACCAGGTATGGTTATCGGTAAGGGTGGTTCCGAAGTTGAAAATCTGCGTAATGAAATTACTAAAATCGCAGGCGGTAAAAAGGTACACATCAATATTTCTGAAATTAAAAATCCTGAACTGGACGCAATTCTGGTTGCTGAAAGCATTGCACAACAATTGGAACGTCGTGTTTCTTTCCGTCGTGCTTTGAAACAAGCGATTCAAAGAACTATGCGCTCCGGAGCAAAAGGAATTAAAACTCAAGTAGGCGGACGTCTTGGCGGTGCCGAAATCGCTCGTTCCGAAGGGTACAGCGAAGGAACTGTTCCACTGCATACGCTTCGTGCCGACATTGACTATGGTACAGCGGAAGCTCATACTACTTACGGTCGTCTTGGCGTAAAAGTATGGATCTATCGTGGAGAGGTTCTTCCTCCAGCTAAGAAACAAGCTCCTCAGGAAGGAGGCAACTAATCATGTTGGTACCAAAGCGCGTAAAACATCGTAAACAACAACGTGGTCATATGAAGGGTCGTGCAAAAGGCGGTACTACACTGAACTTTGGTGAGTACGGTTTGCAAGCTACTGAACCTGCATGGATTACTAACCGTCAAATCGAAGCTGCTCGTATTGCGATGACTCGTTACATCAAACGTGGTGGTAAGGTTTGGATTAAAATTTTCCCTGACAAACCAATTACTCAGAAGCCTCTTGAGGTTCGTATGGGTAGTGGTAAAGGTAACGTAGAAAAATGGGTTGCAGTAGTGAAACCAGGCAAGATTATGTTCGAACTTGCTGGTGTTCCGGAAGAGATTGCTCGTGAAGCAATGCGTCTTGCCGCTCACAAACTGCCAATCAAAACTAAGTTTGTGAAACGTGAAGAATTGGGTGGTGAAGCAAATGAAGGCTAGTGAATTCCGCAACCTAACCACTGCTGAAATCGAACAAAAGATCTCCGGTTTTAAAGAAGAACTTTTCAACCTTCGTTTTCAACTCGCTACCGGTCAGCTTGATAACCCGACTCGGATCGGCGCTGTGCGTAAGGAAATTGCTCGTGCTAAAACTGTGATCCGTGAAAGAGAACTTGGGATTAGCTAAGATATCAGACCGGGTGGAAAATCCGCCTGTAATTAGGAAGGAGGCCAACAATGAGCGAACGTAATGCCCGTAAAGTATTAGTCGGTAAAGTAGTCAGCGACAAAATGGATAAAACGATTGTGATTGCTGTAGAAACTTACAAAAAACATGATCTCTACCATAAACGTATTAAAGTAACTAAGAAATTCAAAGCTCATGATGAAAACAACACTGCACAAATTGGTGATACTGTTAAAATCATGGAAACTCGCCCTTTGTCCAAAGACAAAAACTGGAGACTGGTCGAAATCGTTGAAAAAGCTGTTATAATCTAATGTAGTGTAGTTTTTCCGAAAGGAGGATAAATAAATGATTCAACCATTTACACGTTTGACTGTAGCTGACAATTCCGGCGCGAAGGAACTGATGTGTATCCGTGTGCTCGGTGGTACGGGACGTCGTACAGCTCAAATTGGTGACCTGATCGTTTGTTCCGTAAAACAAGCAACACCAGGCGGCGTTGTCAAAAAGGGTGATGTAGTAAGAGCGGTTGTTGTTCGTACTAAACGTTCTATCCGCCGTAAAGACGGTTCCTACATCGGATTTGACGAGAACGCAGCAGTGGTCGTTAAAGAAGACAAGAGCCCACGTGGTACTCGTATTTTCGGACCAGTTGCACGCGAACTTCGTGACAAGGACTTCATGAAAATCGTTTCCTTGGCTCCGGAAGTGATCTAAACTCACCTTAAAATGTGCCCGTAGGAGGTGTACGAAATGCCAAAAGTGAAAAAAGTTCTGGAATCCCATAACAACAAGCTTCACGTCAAAAAAGACGACACTGTTCTGGTGATTACAGGTAAAGATAAAGGTAAAAAAGGTCGCGTTATCGCTGCTTACCCTCGTCAAAACCGTGTGCTTGTGGAAGGTGTTAACATGATTAAAAAACACCAAAAGCCTAATCAGCTGAATCCACAAGGCGGCATCATCGAGAAAGAAGCTCCGATTCACGTTTCCAACGTTATGCACATTGATCCGAAGAGCGGAAAAGTAACCCGTGTTGGTTACAAAGTTTTGGACAACGGAAAAAAAGTGCGCATTGCAAAACGTTCTGGCGAAGTGATCGACTAATTATTTTTTGAAGAAAGGAGGTATATGATTCATGGCTACAACAAGAATGAAAGAACGTTTCTTGAAAGAAATCACTCCTGCTTTGATGCAGAAGTTCAACTATACAACAGTGATGCAAGTGCCTAAAATCGAGAAAGTTGTAATCAACATGGGTGTTGGCGACGCAGTCCAAAACTCCAAAGTACTTGATTCAGCTCTCAACGACATGCAGCTGATTGCTGGTCAAAAACCAGTAATCACTCGCGCAAAAAAATCTATTGCAGGTTTTAAATTGCGTGAAAACATGCCGATCGGTGTAAAGGTAACACTTCGTGGCGAGCGTATGTATTATTTCTTGGACAAATTGTTCAACATTACTCTTCCTCGCGTACGTGACTTCCATGGTGTATCGACAAAAGCTTTCGACGGACGTGGTAACTACACGCTTGGTCTGAAAGAACAGTTGATCTTCCCGGAAATCGAGTATGATCAAGTTGATAAAGTTCGTGGTATGGACATCGTTATCGTAACGACTGCCAAAACTGACGAAGAGTCCCGTGAGCTTCTGACTCAGCTGGGCATGCCTTTCGCAAAATAATGTTGGCATAACGTTTCGGGCGTCTGATTTTAAAGACACCCTGTTCTCCGAAACTATTTAGGAGGTGTCAGGCTAAGTGGCAAAAACTTCAATGAAAGTCAAACAACAACGCACACCAAAGTTTAAAGTTCGTGCTTACACTCGTTGCGAGCGTTGTGGTCGTCCACATTCGGTACTGCAAAAGTTTAAGATCTGCAGAATTTGCTTCCGTGAATTAGCTTATAAAGGCCAGATTCCTGGCGTGAAAAAAGCAAGCTGGTAAAAAGTCCTGTTTGGGAAGGAGGTTTATACACAATGACTATGTCTGATCCAATTGCAGATATGCTTACTCGTATTCGTAACGCGAACACAGTTCGTCACGAAACAGTAGAAATGCCTGCATCTACAATGAAAAAACAAATCGCCGACATCCTGAAACGTGAAGGATTCATTCGTGATGCGGAATTTGTTGAAGATAGCAAACAAGGGATTATCCGTATTTTCTTGAAATACGGTGCGAACAACGAGCGTGTTATTACAGGTTTGAAAAGAATCAGTAAACCAGGTCTTCGCGTTTACACGAAGAGCAATGAGATTCCACGCGTATTGGGTGGACTCGGGATCGCAATCATTTCAACATCCAAAGGTATCATGACCGACAAAGAAGCACGTCAGTCCAAAGCCGGCGGAGAAGTTGTTTGCTACGTTTGGTAAGATAACGTTTAAAAGATAGGAGGTGCAACAGATATGTCCCGTATTGGTCGTAAACCAATCACAGTACCAAGTGGTGTTGACGTGACTTTGAACAACACAGCGATCACAGTTAAAGGTCCTAAAGGAACATTGACTCGTGAGCTTCATAAAGACATGTCCGTTACTGTGGAAAACAATGAAATTAATGTAGTTCGTCCTTCGGACAACAAACTTCACCGCTCTTTGCATGGAACAACCCGCAGCGTTGTCAACAACATGGTAAGTGGTGTAACTGAAGGGTTTTCAAAATCTCTGGAGCTGGTTGGGGTCGGATATCGTGCAAGCAAATCCGGAGATAAAATCGTTCTGAACGTTGGATACTCTCACCCGGTTGAAATCACACCGGAAGCGGGCATCGAATTCGAAGTTCCTTCGAACACTAAAATCATCGTTCGCGGAATTGATAAAGAGCGTGTAGGTGCCTACGCTGCTAAAATTCGTTCCGTTCGTGAACCTGAACCGTACAAAGGTAAAGGGATTAAATACGAAGGCGAGCGCATCATTCGTAAAGAAGGTAAAGCCGGTAAGAAGAAATAAGTTTCTTACCGACTTTGTGCGGTCTTTCTGCAGGAAAGACTTCGTACTTCTTTTTTACCCAGTGCGTCTTAGTATGAAGTTTTAAAAGGCAAACTGAAGGGAGTGAAAACTTGAGATGATTACAAAACAAGATAAAAATAAAGCACGTGTCAGAAGACATCTGCGTGTACGTAAGAAAATCGAAGGTACGGCTGTACGTCCTCGTTTGAACGTATTCCGCTCTTCCAAGCATATCTACGCACAACTGATTGATGATGTAGCTGGTGTAACATTGGTATCTGCATCCACTATGGATAAAGAACTGAGCAGCGAAATCAAAAACGGCGGTAGTGTAGAAGCAGCTCGTAAAGTTGGCGAACTCGTTGCTAAACGTGCGAAAGAAAAAGGCCATGCTAACATCGTATTTGACCGTGGTGGATACTTGTATCATGGACGGATTCAAGCTTTGGCTGATGCAGCTCGCGAAGCAGGCCTTGAATTCTAAGACATTTCTCAAAAGGAGGTTAACGACTTGCGTGTAGATCCGAATACTTTGGAACTGACTGAAAGAGTAGTAAATATTAATCGTGTAGCTAAAGTTGTCAAAGGCGGACGCCGTTTCAGCTTCAGCGCTCTTGTAGTAGTGGGCGACGGCAACGGCTGGGTAGGCGCTGGAATCGGTAAAGCTGGCGAAGTACCTGATGCAATTCGCAAAGGTATTGAAGATGCTAAGAAAAACCTGGTTCACGTTCCACTCGTAGGAACAACAATTCCTCACCTTGTTACAGGTAAGTTCGGTGCTGGCCGGGTTCTGTTGAAACCGGCATCGGAAGGTACTGGAGTTATCGCTGGTGGTCCGGTTCGTGCTGTACTGGAACTTGCTGGTGTAGGTGATATCTTGACAAAATCTTTGGGTTCTTCGAATTCCATGAATATGGTCAATGCGACTTTGGAAGGTTTGTCCCGCTTGAAACGCGCTGAAGAAGTTGCAAAATTGCGCGGCAAATCCATCGAAGAGCTGCTGGGCTAAGGAGGGAATATCATGGCGAAATTAGAAATTACCCTCGTTCGTTCGTTGATCGGCCGTCCTGGTAATCAGAGAACGACTGTTAAAACGCTCGGCTTGCGTAAAATCAACCATAAAGTAGTTCAACCCGACAATGCAGCTATTCGCGGGATGATTAATCAAGTTAGCCATTTGGTTTCTGTTAAAGAAATTGAGGCTTAAGAAATAAAGTATTTTAACAATAATCAAGGAGGTGCAACGAACGATGAAGTTACATGAGCTTTCCCCAGCTCCAGGCTCCCGCAAAGAACGTAAACGTTTGGGTCGTGGTCCTAGTAGCGGTACGGGTAAAACTTCTGGTCGTGGTCATAAAGGTCAAAACGCTCGTTCCGGCGGTGGTGTACGTCCGGGCTTCGAGGGTGGTCAAAACCCACTGTATCGTCGCTTGCCTAAACGCGGTTTCGTAAATCCTACTCGTAAAGAGTATGCGGTTTTGAATATCGAAGATTTGAACAGTTTTGCAGCGGGTACAGAAGTAAGCCCTGAGTTTTTGCTGAACAATGGCATTGTGAAAAACGCTAAATCCGGAATCAAAATTCTGGGTAACGGTGAAATCACTGTGAAATTGACAGTTAAAGCGAACAAGTTCTCTCAATCTGCGGTAGAGAAAATTGAAGCTGCCGGCGGTAAAACCGAGGTGATCTAATGTTCAAGACCCTGAAAAATATATGGCGGGTTGAGGATCTTAGAACCCGAATCCTGTTCACCCTGTTTATACTCTTTGTATATCGTATTGGCTCCTTTGTGCCGGTTCCCGGCGTGAACAAGCAAGTCTTTACTTCTCAGGATCAGGCAGGAAGCGAGTTGTTTGGACTCCTTAACACCTTCTCAGGGGGCGCATTGTATCAGTTTTCGATCTTCGCCCTCGGGATTATGCCATATATTACAGCGTCCATCATTGTACAGTTGCTGTCAATGGACGTGATTCCGAAACTTGCGGAATGGGCTAAACAAGGAGAGCATGGTAAAAAGAAGTTGGCTCAAATTACGCGTTATGGTACGGTAATACTTGGCCTGATTCAAGCATTCGGAACGTCGATTGGCTTTAATCGACTGTACGGTGCAGCGATGATTCCAGGAGCCACTTTTGCAGATTATCTGGTCATTGCCATTGTGCTTACAGCAGGAACTACGTTCCTTATGTGGCTCGGTGAGCAAATTACCGAAAAGGGAATCGGCAATGGTATCTCTATTGTTATCTTCGCAGGGATTGCAGCGGGTATTCCAAGACATATTCGGACGGTTGTAGAATCTCAGTTTATTCAGGCAGATCAGCTGTTTATGAATATTCTGAAGGCAATTATAATTGCCCTGGTGATTGTTCTGATTATTGTTGGTGTTATCTACATCCAGCAAGGTATTCGGAAAATCCCGGTACAATACGCGAAACGTGTAGTTGGCAACAAAATGTACGGTGGCCAGAATACGCATATTCCGATGAAAATTAATGCGGCAGGCGTTATTCCGGTAATCTTTGCGGTATCATTGCTGCAATTCCCGACAATTATTGCGAGTTTCTGGGCAGATCATGTTTGGGCTAAGTGGGTTACCACTTACTTGTATTATGACAAGCCGCTGGGCATGGTTTTGTATGTCGTAATGATTATCGGTTTCACATTCTTCTATACCTTTGTACAGATGAATCCGCAGCAAATGGCCGACAATATGAAGAAAAACGGCGGTTATATTCCGGGAATTCGCCCGGGTAAAGCCACGGAGAAATACTTGACACGAGTAATGTCACGTTTGACAATGACAGGAGCCTTGTTTCTGGCAGTCATATCCGTTTTGCCGGTATTCTTCGGTTCGCTTTCGGGCTTGCCTCGTTCCGTGCAAATTGGCGGTACTTCATTGCTCATCATCATTGGTGTAGCATTGGATACAATGAAGCAAATCGAAAGCCAACTGATCAAACGCCATTACAAAGGCTTCATCAACAAATAGGCAATAGGTACCGGCTTAGGATGTTCGCATGCTTACCGGCACCTTTTGTGCTGTTTCTTGTGTAGGGGTCGTCTTGAGGAGTGACAGATTGTGAATATTTTGATCATGGGCCCTCCGGGGGCTGGTAAAGGTACACAAGCAGATGTCATTGTGAAGGAATTCGGCATTCCTCATATCTCGACAGGTGATGCTTTTCGCCTAGCGATGAAACAGGGAACACCTATTGGCATTAAAGCTAAAGAATATATCGACAAGGGTGAACTTGTTCCGGATGACGTAACAATCGGTATCGTTGAAGAACGGCTACAACAGCCAGATTGCAAGAAAGGGTTCTTGCTGGACGGTTTTCCAAGAACTTTGGCTCAAGCTGAAGCCTTGGATCAAATTTTGGGTCGTTTGAATACGAAGCTAGATGACGTCATCAACCTGAAAGTGGATAGTGACAACTTGTTGGCACGAATCACAGGACGGCGGGTTTGTAAAAGCTGCGGAACTAGCTATCATATTGTCTTTAATCCTCCTAAGGTTGAAGGCATTTGCGATAAAGACGGTGGGGAACTCTATCAGCGTCCTGACGATAATGAAGATAGCGTAAGAACACGACTTGACGAATATAGTAATAAAACAGCACCACTCCTCACGTTTTATGAGAACCAGAATCTTCTGCGTCATATTGACGGAGAACAGGATATTGATGTGGTTTCCCAAAATATCGTGTCCTTGTTGCGGGGTTAGCTGTAATGATCATTTGCAAGTCGGGGACGGAATCAAGCTTTATGAGGAAAGCTAAGAGAATAGATACGGAAACGGATCATCTCTTGGCAGGACACATCGAGCCCGGTATTACGACCGGTGAACTTGATCATTTAGCTGATCGGTATATTCGCAGTCAGGGAGCTGTGCCGTCTTTTAAAGGTTATAACGGTTTTCCTGCTAGCATTTGCGCTTCAGTCAACGAACAACTGGTGCACGGATTTCCCGGCAAACGCAAGTTAAACAAAGGCGATATCATCGCGAAAACTCGCCAGTTTACAATGTCGCATGCCATTCAGCAATATATTGAGAATCCAAACCGTGGTATTCCTGAGCAGGGGCCGAGGCTGAAAACCGGCATTGGGCTGGCTATTGAATCAATGATTCAGATAGGTTCTCACCATGTAGGGACGCTGGAAGACAACTGGACGGTCGTTACGATGAACGTAACCTCATGTGCTCATAACGAGCAAGCGGTGACGTGCGAAACGGGCGGCATGGACATTTTCACGAAACTGAGTGCGTAGGTGATTGTAATGGTTCAGCAAGGAAACCTGCAAATCGGTCAGCTGGTGAAGATTCTGAAAGGCAGAGGTGCCGGACAGATTGCGGTTGTCGTTTCAGTAGCAGATAGCAGGTTTGTATATATTGCGGATGGGGATAAACGAAAGTTTGATCAAGCGAAGAAGAAAAATGTTCTTCATTTGGTGCCTCAGCCAAAGATTAGTAGCGAGATTGTAAACAGTTTAAACGAAAGCGGTCGGGTGACGAATGGAAAGCTGCGCCATGCAGTGAAAACTTTCCTGGACTCGTCCGAATACCAAGCTGAAGAGAAAGGAGACTGACTTTGGCCAAAGAAGATGTCATTGAGGTTGAAGGTACGGTAATCGAGCCACTGCCGAACGCTACGTTCAAGGTAGAGCTGGAGAACGGTCATCAAATTCTTGCTCATGTTTCCGGAAAGCTGCGGATGCACTTTATCCGTATTTTGACAGGCGACAAGGTGGTTGTACAGTTATCGCCTTACGATTTAACCAAAGGCCGTATAACGTACCGCAAGTAATTCATGCAGGTTTTTATTAAACGTATGTCATTTAAAAAACTTGTTTTGCTCGGCAAAACGATGTGAATGTTCACGAAGCGAGTTTTACCAGGGTAAAGCTTGGAGGAGGTAATCAACATGAAGGTAAGACCTTCTGTAAAACCTATTTGCGAAAAATGCAAAGTCATTCGCCGCAAAGGGAACGTAATGGTTATTTGCGAAAATCCGAAACACAAACAAAAACAAGGTTAATAGAAGGGGGTGTAGCGTAAAATGGCTCGTATAGCTGGTGTGGATTTGCCACGTGACAAACGCGTTGAGATCGCCTTGACTTACATTTTCGGAATCGGTAAAACGACTTCTCAGAAAATCTTGAAGGAAACAGGCATCAGTGCAAACACGCGTGTTCGTGATTTGACTGAAGATGAAGTGAGCAAATTACGTGAAACGATCGACAAAGAAGTTAAAGTAGAAGGCGATCTGCGTCGTGAAATTTCCTTGAATATTAAACGTCTGACTGAGATTGGCTGCTACCGTGGTGTTCGTCACCGTCGTGGGTTGCCTGTTCGCGGACAACGTACTAAAACTAATGCTCGTACCCGTAAAGGTCCTCGTCGGACTGTAGCGAACAAAAAGAAATAAGAAGGGAGGATAACATTCAATGGCTAAACCGAAAAAAGTTGTACGTACAAAACGCCGTGACCGTAAAAATATTGAGACTGGCGTGGCACACATCCGTTCCACGTTCAACAACACGATCGTTACGATCACAGATCCACACGGTAACGCAATCTCTTGGGCCAGCTCAGGCGGCATGGGATTCCGTGGTTCCCGTAAATCTACTCCATTCGCAGCGCAAATGGCCGCAGAAACTGCTGCTAAAGCTGCTATGGAACACGGCATGAAAACTGTCGAAGTCATGGTTAAAGGACCTGGTGCAGGTCGCGAAGCAGCAATCCGCTCTTTGCAAGCTGCTGGTTTGGAAGTTAACCTGATCAAAGACGTAACTCCGGTACCTCATAACGGATGCCGTCCTCCAAAACGTCGTCGCGTCTAATGAGATTTCTCCTCTGCGTGTAGTATAGATCCGGCACAAACTGCCAAGAATGGATGTTTAGGTATACTGCATGATAGACTATGGATAAGGTGAATGTTTCATATAGGAGCGACGTTTTGAAGGAGGGATATTGCAGTGATAGAAATCGAAAAGCCGAAAATTGAGACGGTTGACGTCAATGATGATGGCACCTATGGAAAATTCGTAGTAGAACCGCTGGAACGCGGATACGGTACGACGTTGGGAAACTCGCTTCGCCGTATTCTGTTATCCTCGTTACCGGGGGCAGCAGTCACATCGGTTCAGATCGATGGGGTTCTGCACGAGTTTGCAACGGTTCCCGGTGTGAAGGAAGACGTAACGGAGATCATTCTGAACTTGAAAGCTTTATCGCTTAAAATCCACTCGGATGAAGAGAAAGTACTCGAAATCGATGCGGAAGGCGAAGGAGTTGTAACGGCAGGAGATATCCGTGCGGATAGTGATGTGGAAATTCTTAATCCGGATCTTCACATTGCTACGCTCGGACCGGGTTCGAGACTTCACATGCGTATTTTTGCCAATCGCGGTCGCGGTTACGTTAAGCAGGATCGGAACAAACGTGATGACCAGCCGATCGGCGTCATTCCCGTCGACTCCATCTACACTCCGATTGCACGCGTGAACTACGGCGTAGAAAATACGCGTGTCGGCCAGGTTACGAATTATGACAAGCTGACACTTGAGGTTTGGACTGACGGAAGTATTCGTCCCGAGGAAGCAGTGAGCCTTGGAGCCAAAATTTTGACCGAGCATGTGATGTTGTTCGTGGGTCTCACGGACGAGGCAAAAGATGCTGAAATTATGGTTGAAAAAGAAGAAGACAAGAAAGAAAAAGTTCTTGAAATGACGATCGAAGAGCTGGATCTCTCCGTCCGTTCCTATAACTGCCTTAAGCGCGCTGGTATCAATACGGTACAAGAACTCACGACTAAATCTGAAGAAGATATGATGAAGGTCCGTAACTTGGGTCGCAAATCTTTGGAAGAAGTACAAGAGAAGCTCGAGGAACTTGGTTTAGGACTTCGTACGGAAGAATAGTACAGCAACGTTTTTGTGAAGGAGGGGAAATTACATGGCATACCAAAAATTGGGCCGTAACTCCAGTGCCCGTAAAGCTTTGTTTCGTGATTTGGTAACCGATCTGTTCTTGTATGAGCGTATCCAAACTACTGAGGCTAAAGCGAAAGAAGTTCGTTCTATTGCTGAAAAACTGATCACCAAAGCGAAAAAAGGAGATCTGCACGCACGTCGTCAAGTGGCTGCGTTCGTTCGCCGTGAAACTTTGGATGGTGAGCAGGATGCAATCCAAAAGCTGTTTAGCGAATTGGCTACACGTTACACTGAGCGTCCAGGTGGATACACTCGTATCCTGAAATTGGGACCTCGTCGTGGCGACGCCGCTCCAATGGTATATCTGGAATTGGTTGACCGCGCGTAAACAGGCGAAGATGAGGGAAGGGTGGACAGAATCGGCTTGATTCTGAACAACCCTTTTTTTCTCTTGGAGGAGTCCTTGAGGGGCTTCTCCTTTGTTATGTTCGGTTATTCCTTGCAAGGCCAGAGACTACCCCTACAAAGGTGTGAGAAGCATGCGGAACTTGTGCATGAAGGTGAACTATGACGGAACCCACTATGATGGCTTTCAGACGCAGCCTAACGGTAACACCATTCAGGACTGCCTTGAACATGCTATTTACTCATTGACGGGCGAGCGTCTTAAAATTACAGGCTCAGGCCGTACAGATGCAGGTGTACATGCATACGGGCAGGTATTCAATTTTCACACTGAATCGCCGATTCCGTTGCAGCGCTGGTGTCTGGCACTTAATGCCTGGTTGCCTCGTGATATCATCGTTACGGATGCGAGAGAGGTGCCACTGTCCTTTCATGCACGCCGCATGGCGAAGCGGAAGACATATCGGTACAGTATTAATGCGAACCGGTTTCCGGACATCTTTCACCGTCGTACACAGGCCCATCATCCAACGAGTCTGGATGTAAGAGCGATGGAGGAAGGGTTAGCTCATTTAGTTGGCACCTTTGACTATACTTCGTTCGCATCTCGACGTTCCCAAAAGACGAATCATGTTCGCACTATTTACGAAGCCTATATGACAGTAGACCATTCCTTTTCACGTCCGGACTCGGATGATCAGGGAATTATCCATACTTATATTACAGGTAGCGGATTTTTGCAGCACATGGTTCGGATTATTATGGGTACTTTGCTGGAAGTGGGAGAAGGCAAAAAATCGTCGGATGATATTCCTTCCATTTTAGAGGCGAAAAATCGTTCAAAGGCCGGACCTACGGCCGTTGGACACGCTTTAACGCTCTGGAATGTAGAGTACGACGAAAACATCAAAAAACATTGATTTTACCCTTGCGGAATTGATGGTTATCCTGTAATATAAAAGTTGTGTTTTCTTAATGGCTTTCCCACAGCCCCAATTAAGATAATCACTTTAAATTAACATCTAATCCATCAATAATGCAGCAACTTAACGAACGAAGATAAATGATGATTTCTGTTAACGAACTTAAGGAGGATACTTTTCATGCGTACTACGTATATGGCGAAGCCAAATGAAGTTGAGCGCAACTGGCACATCATTGATGCCGAAGGCAAAACGCTCGGCCGTCTGGCAAGCGAAGCGGCTGCGTTGATTCGCGGCAAACACAAGCCACAATTTACACCACATGTGGACACAGGTGATTTTGTTGTTGTAATCAATGCGGAAAAAATCGTATTAACCGGTAAAAAAATGGAGAACAAGAAATACTACCGTCACTCCCTGCATCCGGGTGGTCTGAAAGTAACGGTTGCACAAGAAATGGTTAAGAACAAGCCTGAGCGTATGTTGGAATTGGCTGTTCACGGTATGCTTCCTAAAACTCGTCAAGGCGAGAAAATGAAGCTGAGACTTAAAGCTTACAGAGGCACTGAGCATCCACATGCAGCACAAAAACCTGAAGTTTACGAACTTCGCGGATAATTAAAAGGGAGGACAGTTTCATGGCACAAGTACAATACTATGGGACAGGTCGTCGTAAACATTCGGTAGCTCGTGTTCGTCTCGTACCGGGTGAAGGACGCATTGTCATCAATAAGCGTGATATTAATGAATATTTCGGTTTGGAAACTCTCAAACTGATCGTAAAACAACCACTGAACCTGACAGAAACAGTTGGCAGCTATGACGTACTCGTTATCGCTCATGGTGGTGGTATCTCTGGTCAAGCCGGCGCAATTCGCCATGGTATTTCCCGTGCTCTGTTGAAAGCAGATCCGGAATTCCGTCCAGCTTTGAAAAAAGCAGGCTTCTTGACTCGTGACCCACGTATGAAAGAACGTAAAAAGTACGGTCTCAAAGCCGCTCGTCGTGCACCACAGTTCTCGAAACGTTAATATTTCGAATACAGAAGAACCTTTTCCTTATGGAAAGGGTTCTTTTTTATTTAGTCATTTCCTGATTATTATCCACATGTGGATAAGTAGACCTACTCTAAAATTCATAGGCTTCAGCATGTTTCTGCGAATACATAAATAACCGCATGCAAATGCATGGAACACGAAAAGTTATCCACGATGTAATTGAAGACGATATTGTTATACACAAATACAGTTTGCTATTTCCACGGAGTTTATTCTGTAATGTTTATAACCTGTGACTAAAATATAATGTTCGACTATTCAATATAGCCTCATCTTAATATTCTCTGCTAAGTGCTGTTTCACTAGATACTTTGCTTTCACTTGTTTATGTAAAGTCCCTTGATATGTTCTGGCTGGTATTGTCTATGCCTCTTGTACAGCTGTTTTGGGCGCAGCTAGGGATACGGCAAGGAATACCTCTTTTTATTTGTGTGCACTGAGAGAAGGACGCTCTTTAGCCTGGCACTGTCCGCTTTCTAGGCTACTGCTATGGCAATGGCGATGTACATGTTACTGGTAATGGAAATAGTCTACACAGCAATCGCTCCAAACTATAACTGGGAGCACCATGTATTGTCCGACTGTGTCTACCCTCATAAAATTGACCCATCTTGATGTCAGGCTTTAAATAGGCTTCCAGTAGCGATAAGAGTCTTGCTTGTGTCCAGGGATCAATCCCTCGGGAATTGCCTCTATAAGCGCTTTAGGATTGGATAGAGGCATAATAAGAGTTCAGCGCGCAGTCATTTCTTTTATAATTTCCACAATGAAAGCATCGCTGACGCCAGAGCTCCAGAATAGTGTAGTCGATTTCATCTGGCTAAAAATTCGAGTAAAGGCTAGTTTGCCTTCATCTGAACTCGTCCACATACGGACTTCATCTTTGGAATGCAAAATAAGAGCTTTGAAACCTAAAGTTATTTTCAATTCCCTCGGCTAGCACCCTTCGATAATCTCAGAAACGATGTTGCTTTCTTCTACAGATGATTCTTGCTTGATCAAGCAACCCAAAGCTGTTCAGCATTGCTGCCGCGCACTAGGCCAAGATTAGGATACGCTGCTCCTAGATGCCTCTAAAGCATTTCACTCAGAAGATCCACAAGCATATGTATAGTACAATAATACATTTTGGCTATAGAAATCATTCAACTAAGTAATTTTGCGTAGCAAGGTAGGTTGTCAAAAAAATGCTTATCCGCACGTTCGGCTTGCTCTTCCAAAGTCAAAACCATAGGGCATATTCCTTCAAGGACCAAAGTATTCCCATATATTGTTATATGAGAAAGCCCTTTGTTTAAAAGCGTACTGGTGGTACGCCTTTGTCTTCGGCAGAGTAGAGAACAAGCCGTCTTTGTTGACGTAAAAAGCCTCCATTCAAGCATACCTTCAGCTACACTAGTTATTTTTAGTAACCAAAGAGCCTATGGACCATTTTCAAGTGTTTGGTATAAGAATATTTTATATAAAGCCAATGAACTTGGTTGGATACGCAAGAAAGCATTAAAGAATGCTGACAGAACAACATTCCTGCAAATTTGGGTAGATAAATGCTTACATCAGGACATTTTGCCTTGGATTGACAATGATTGTGAAAGTTTTATACTGTATTTAATCTTATTAGTTTAGTCGGTATTGAAATGCCACTTATTTATGAATCTTCATATGGAGGCGCATTGATAATGAATTTATTGGAGAAAGAAGCGTTGATTAGAGTCAAGGCAATTGAACTGGAAGAGGCTACGCCAGAGGAAGTTATCCAGTATGCTGTTCTTACATTTCCCAATCTTACCTTTGCTTGTAGCTTCGGAGCAGAAGATGTAGTACTAGTAGATATGCTTCAAAAAATTAGCCCTTCCACCGACATTTTTTACTTGGACACCGACTTTCATTTTCAAGAAACTTACGATACGCGAGATCAGATGAAAGCCAGATATAATTTGGATTTTGTCAGGGTCTCTCCCTTAATTACTCCTGAAGAGCAAGCGGCTGAGCATGGAGAGGAACTGTGGAAAACAGATCCTAACACATGTTGTGGTATACGCAAAGTTGAGCCCCTGACACGCATTTTGTCACAATACGATGCATGGATTACTGGTATTCGCCGGGATCAGGCCCCTACCCGTGCGAATTCAAAAAAGGTAGAGTATGATGAAAAGTTTGGACTCGTTAAATTTAATCCCTTGGCAAGCTGGACATCCGAGGATGTATGGAACTATATCCGTACTCATGAAGTACTGTATAATCCATTGCATGACCGCAATTATCCCAGTATCGGTTGTGAGCAATGTACCCGTGAAGTTCTACCAGGTGAAGACCCTCGTGCAGGTCGCTGGTCAGGCAATGAGAAAACAGAGTGTGGGCTCCATCAATAAAATGGTATTCAGGTAACTATGAGTCGTATTTATGAAGAGAAGGGAAGTGCATTATGACTGCAATTCTTCCGCATGGCGGAACACTTGTTGATAAAATCATTACAGGACCGGAGCAAAAAGCACTTTTGCAGGCTGCAGGAGAATTGTTTCCTATCCGTGTAAACTCATGGACCATTTCTGATCTGGATTTGATTGGAGTGGGAGCTTTCTCTCCTTTGACGGGGTTTATGAATGAATCTGATTATCGGTCGGTGGTAACAGATATGCGTCTTGCCGATGGTACAGTCTGGAGTATTCCCATTACTCTTGCAGTTGTAGAAAGTGTAGCCCGTGAACTGAAATTAGGTCAGCAGGTGGCTTTGGTGGGTGAAACAGACGGTACTATCTATGCTGTACTTGATATTGAAAGTATTTATCAGGTAGATCAGGCTGAGGAAGCCAGACGAGTATTCAAGACCGATGACCCGGCTCATCCTGGCGTAAACAAACTGTTAGATCGACCTGCTACGTATGTTGGTGGATCTGTGCAAGTGCTGAATCGGCCGGAGCCCACACAATTTAGTGAGTTTTACTATACACCATCACAGACACGCGACTATTTTGTAGAAAAAGGCTGGAAAACAGTGGTCGGTTTTCAAACACGAAATCCGGTACACCGGGCACATGAGTATATCCAAAAAAGCGCGATGGAGATTGTGGATGCTTTGTTTCTAAACCCACTCGTTGGTGAAACCAAGTCAGATGACGTTCCGGCAGATGTGCGTATGAAGAGCTATCTGGTGCTGCTGGACAATTATTATCCGGCTGATCGGACTTTTCTGGGGGTATTTCCTGCTGCCATGCGATACGCGGGTCCTAGAGAGGCCATTTTCCATGCTATTGTGCGAAAAAACTATGGCTGCACCCATTTTATTGTTGGAAGGGATCATGCCGGGGTAGGAGACTATTATGGTACCTACGAAGCACAGGAAATTTTCAGGCACTTTACACCTGAAGAGCTGGGGATTACTCCATTGTTCTTTGAACACAGCTTTTATTGCACTCGATGTGGAAATATGGCCTCAAGTAAAACATGCCCACATCCCAAGGAGCATCATTTGACGCTCTCGGGCACCAAGGTACGGGAATTGTTGCGCTCTGGGGTTTGCCCGCCACCTGAATTTACACGACCGGAAGTTGCTCAAGTGCTGATTGAAGGTATGAAAGAATTTGTTCATGCCTGAGTTGTACTATCTACACGCCTCGTCCCATATAGATTATTAGTATCTGTATAGGACGGAGGCGTTTTGTTATGCAAAAAAATAATCGTAAAAACGAGGTTACACTGTGGATTCGCTATCGGACGTTGCAAAAAATGCTGTTGGGCTGTTGTCTCGCCGTTCTGTTTATTACACTGGCATTGTATGAGATACCTGCTTCGAGAGCTTGGACCCATTGGAGTTTACCCCTTACTGGTAAAGTAATTGCTATAGATGCTGGACACGGAGGGCCTGATGGAGGGGCGGTTAGCAAAGAAGGAATTATTGAAAAGGATATTAATCTGGCAATCGCTTTTTATTTGCGGGATTATTTGCAGCAAGCAGGTGCTGTTGTTGTCATGACACGTGAGGATGACCGCGACCTGGCGCAGCAAGAAACGAAAGGTTATTCCAGAAGAAAAACGGAGGATTTGAAGCAGCGTGTGCGTATAATTGAGGAGCAGAAAGCGGACCTCTTTCTAAGTATTCATATGAACAGTATTCCGTCGAGCCGTTGGAGTGGAGCCCAGACCTTTTACGTTCCTAACCATGCAGATAACGAGAATTTGGCGTCTTTAATTCAGGAAGAAATCAAACGCAACTTGGAAAATACGGACAGAGTGGCTAAGACCGTGAACACAGTTTATTTATTGAAAGCTCTCAAAATGCCATCAGCCCTTGTAGAAGTCGGATTTTTGTCCCATCCAGAGGAAGCTAGACGACTAAGTGACGTGACCTATCAAAGGCAGGTGGCGGCGTCCATATATAAGGGGATTTTGCGTTACAGTGCCGGGGAAAAGGGGATCTCACCAGCACCTGAGGCCAGATAGTGGTATACTGTAAGTGTTTACCACTCCGTAATTCATTAAAGCAGAGGTGCTGATAATTCATGCAATCAAGAGAGCAAGTTATAGAGCTACTTCAACAAGTGCGGGAGCCTCAAACAGGACGCCGTCTAGTCGATCTCCATTTTATTCGGGATGTGGTTGTTAAAGAGGATCGGGTATCCCTGACCGCTATTAGTTTGAATAGCCAGGAAGAGACGTGTGCAGAACTGGAGCGGGAAATCCGGCAGACATTAGAAGAGGCGGGATTAAGCCACGTCCATATTCGTATTCGTGAGGCATCTGAGCATGAAAAGTCCGCAATTCAAGCTGTGGAGAATACCGAGGAAGCCGCTGACCCGGTTTTGACCAAAGGACATGCTGTCGGTATGGAAGAACATGAGCTGCTTAGCCCAGCATCTGGCGTCCGGTTTATTGCCATTGCAAGCGGAAAAGGTGGTGTCGGAAAATCGACAGTAGCTGTAAATTTGGCTGCTGCTTTAGCTAGACAGGGGAAGCGTGTGGGTTTAATTGATGCGGATATCTATGGATTTAGCGTGCCGGATATGATCGGGGTGGAGGAGGTTCCTTCTGTCGAAGATGGTATCATTCAGCCGGTGGAGCGATTCGGTATCAAAATCATGTCTATGGGCTTCTTTGTCAGAGAGAACAATCCGGTGATTTGGAGAGGTCCCATGCTGGGGAGAATGCTCAGACAGTTTTTTAGTGATGTTGAATGGGGACAACTGGATTATATGATACTCGATTTACCACCAGGGACTGGCGATGTAGCGCTTGACGTACATCAAATGATTCCGCAGAGTGAAGAAATCATTGTCACTACCCCACATGCAACTGCAGCTTTTGTAGCTGCACGTGCAGGGGCTATGGCGCTCCAAACAGATCATAAGGTCATTGGTGTTGTGGAGAACATGTCCTATTATGTATCCTCTACCGGAGAAAAGGACTATGTTTTTGGACGCGGTGGCGGGGCTATGCTGGCAGATACCCTTCATACGAAGCTGCTGGCGCAAATTCCGCTGGGTATCCCAGACAATCACCCTTCAGAAGCCGACTTTTCTCCATCCGTATATAAATCCGAGTCGGCGACAGGGGCAATTTACAATGATATTGCTGCTCAAATTACGACGTTGCACGCGGAATTTGAATAAGAAAAAAAGGCTGGTTGTTGAACCAGCCTTTTTATTATTGGCCTCCACCTTGTTCTCCTTCGCCTCCACCACCACCTTGCTTCTGATCAGCAGAGCCACCTTGCTCACCGCTTTTTTTCTCAACCTTAGGTTGGAGTTCCTCTTGTACGACAGTTTTAAGTAAATTCATGACTTCAAGCCGAAAAATCGGATTCTGCATGGCATCATGCATGACTGTCATAGATTGTTTGCGATATTCAGGAGTTTTAGTTAAGTCCATATACATCTTGGTCAGTTCTGGCGACTTAAGCATCGCTTCAATTGATTTTTGATAAGAAGGGTCTTTTATAAGTTGCATATGAAGCTGTTTGCTTTGGCTGTTGATGGCTTTGGCAAATTCTCCGGCAAAACGCGGATCAGTCATAATTTTTTCGATTTCTTTTTTATATTCAGGTGATACCAAAGTATCTTTGACTGCGATCTTCATCTGTTCAGCCGATTGCATGGGCATAAGCATTTTCATTCCCATGCTGCCACCAGATCCACCACCAGCCCCCCCCTCTTCACTGCTTTGACCGGATTGTCCTTCTTTTGAAGTGCTTTCCCCGGTTAAAGCCTCTTCTACGGCTTTTTTTCCGTCATCGCTTTTCAAGATATCGACAACCATCGTTTTCATCTCTTTATAACTGTTCTGGGGGGGCGCAGAACCCTGATCCGAGCCGCAGCCACTCAGTGCAACGCCCAGTACGCATACCGTGCTAACAAATCGCAAACGAGTCCAATTCATGGCCGTATTCCTCCTTCATCATGAATGTGGATAGTATGCGGATGAATGCGGAGAAATATGTCGATTTGCTTTTGGTTTTTAGCTGAGAACGATGTAAAATAACTCCTTAAAGACCCAGTGCCTGATCGCGTACCTCTTTGCCTTTTACTGTACCCTGTTGAAGCAGTTCAGATACAGTCACGAATTCATAGCCTTGTGCGCGCAACTTGTCGATAATGACGGGCAAGGCTTCATGTGTTTGTTTACAGGAATCACTGGCATGCAGAAGGACGATATCGCCAGGATGCGCTTTATTTACAACACGGTCGATTATGACCTGAGTACCAGGGTTTTTCCAGTCCAGGGAATCTGTATCCCACTGAATGGTTTTGTAGCCTAAAGTGCCGGCAACCTGAAGGACCCTTTTATCAAAGTCGCCATTAGGCATACGGATCAACTTCGGGGACTGTCCCGTCAGTTCGGTTAATGTGGTATGAGCAATGGAAATCTGCTTACGAATATCTTCATCGCTTAAGCTACTGTAATTTTCGTGTTTATGGCCATGACTGCCGATCTCAAATCCGCTTTCTTTAATCTGATTCACAAGCTCTGGATGTGTTTTACTCCAAGGGGCAGAAAGAAAAAAGGTGGACTTGGTCACTTTTTTATCCTCAAGGACTTTTAAGATGGGGGCAGTACGTTTATCACCCCAACTAATATCAAAGGTGAGAGCGATCAGCTTTTTGTCTGTGGGTACACTATAAATAGCGGTTGGTGCTTCCTCGGAAAAAACCGTAACATTATCGGTTTCTACATAAATGACTCCAACAGTAAAGACGGCTGCAGCCATTACGATTAAGAATCGTTTGATTTTTTTACCGTTCAATACATAGAAAAAAGAATTCATGGTTAATAACGCCCCTTTCATCCTAGAAGTGCTTGTTTACTTAAAGCTATGCCGGGGGTTGTCAATTATTCCATTGAACCAATAGGAGGAATTATCAAATGGGACTAAAAGCATTTTTTCACGATTTACACACGACAAGACGGTTAATTTTAATCTCTGCATTTCTTTTCTGCACAAGTATTATGGTGGGATGGTTAAGTACAGGCACTATTCAATCCATGCTGGCGCAACAAATGGAGGGGCTGGGAGAAGTAGCGCAGCGCTTGCAGAATTCTGAGCATCCACAATGGAGTTTTTTTGTATTCATCTTTTTCAATAATGCAATTAAATGTGTGCTGGTTATATTTATGGGGGCTGTATTTGGAATCGTACCGTTTATATTTTTAATTGTGAACGGTATGGTTTTAGGGTTTGTAGTACACTTGCAGACAGATATGGGAAGAAGTATGTATGAAGTTGTTGTCAAAGGGTTACTGCCTCACGGTGTGATTGAATTGCCTGTTTTGATTATCGCCTGTGCCTTCGGATTGAAGTTTGGAATCAACATAATGTCTACTATAGGTACAAGCATAGGGCTAAAGCGCAAAGGAACTGGCCCAGTGTGGGATGTATTTATGAAACAAACGTTGAGGGTGTCCATATGGTCTGTCATCTTACTGCTTATAGCAGCTGCAATTGAGAGTGGCATAACTTATCGTTTATTGTCACAATAAAATATTATGGCCAATTATTTATATATTTCCTGAAAATTGAACATAACAAAGGGGAGAGCCTAAAGAGAAGCTGAAGATTAATCGGGGTAAGTTTGAAACCTTAGCAGTTGAGTTTAAAAACAGGTAAAGATTGGAACAATAGTTGAGCAAATATAAGTACTATATAATCTGCTGATAAGGGAGTATGGTCATATGTTGGGAATGCTGTTTAACGAAAAAGAATGCAAGGAACTTGACTACGTTCTTCGTAAGGAGCTAGATGAAATGCTGCTTGATATGAGCGATACTCGATTGGATCAAGATATTCGCTACGCAATCGCACTACGATATAAAACAGTCTTTCGCATGTATGCCCGTTTTGCACCCGCCAAGGAACTATCAAAATATGCTCGCAGAGGGCGAGTCCCACAAACCAAACAATGAAAAGATAAGATGAAACTATATCAGAGATATCAGGAAGTAAACTATTTTAAAAAGATTATACTTTCTGATATCAAAAAAAGTATTGACTCTATTCAATATTCATGGTAAATTAATTTTCGTTCCTTTTTGAAGGATTTGCTCGAAAAAAAGAAATTAAAAAAACTCTTGCAAATTCTAAAAAGAGATGATATATTATAAAGGTCGCCACTGAGACGCGGTGACGAAACAAAGTAAGACATTATGCAAGTTTGATCTTTGAAAACTGAACAACGAGTGAGTACGGATTTTGTTTACAAAATCCAACGCTGAAATTTTGGTACATGC
>NZ_JANAVE010000014.1:0-63942 GCF_024213315.1 Paenibacillus sp. A3M_27_13 | reverse complement strand
CTCCAGCGCCGATGGTACTTGGACCGCAGGGTCCTGGGAGAGTAGGACGTCGCCAAGCAACAAGTAAAGAGGACCATAATCTCAATGAGATTATGGTCCTCTTTGGTATATTGCGCTACAAACCACTTATATAATTGCTTCTATGCTGCGCATTCTAAGAGGAGATATGCTCTTGTGAATAGTTAATACCTTTGGAAACGCTTATTTTTAAAGGTTGTCCTTCGTAGGAGTACAGTTGTTTGTACAGGGAAATACTAAAGGTTAGGGCTATTGATGAAGGCTTGACACCCCTATACCGCTTTGCTAAGATTGCAATAATATATTTTCAGAGAGCCTTGATTTGTCCATGTCGGACAGACAACAAGACCAATACAGACTAAACAATTTGAAGGAGGATCATCTTGGTGTGGGAAGATAAATTCGGTAAGGAAGGCCTTACCTTTGACGATGTTTTGCTGGTACCTCGCAAGTCGGTGGTTCTGCCCAAAGAAGTAAGCGTAGCGACTCGTTTGAGTGATAACGTAAAGCTGAATATTCCTTTGATGAGTGCTGGTATGGATACTGTTACTGAGGCAGTGTTGGCAATCGCGATGGCTCGTGAGGGCGGTATCGGTATTATTCATAAAAATATGTCGATTGAACAGCAAGCGGTAGAGGTGGATCGGGTTAAACGTTCGGAGAGCGGTGTTATCACCAATCCATTCTCATTGACTCCGGATCATTTGGTATCCGATGCTGAAGCAGTTATGGGTAAATACCGTATTTCTGGTGTACCTGTTGTAAACGAAGAAAACAAACTGGTGGGTATTATTACTAACCGCGATCTTCGCTTTATTCACGATTTTAACCTTAAAATCAGTGAAGTCATGACGAAGGAAGAACTGGTAACTGCACCTGTAGGTACGACTTTACAGGAAGCGGAAGTCATTTTGCAAAAGCATAAAATTGAAAAGCTCCCTTTGGTCGATGATGAAAATTATCTCAAAGGCCTTATCACCATTAAAGATATTGAGAAAGCTATTCAATTTCCGAACGCAGCGAAAGATGCACAAGGCCGTCTTCTGGTCGGTGCGGCTGTCGGCATTTCCAAAGATACATTTGATCGGACTGAAGCACTTGTAAAAGCTGGTGTGGATATGATTGTTGTGGACTCTGCTCACGGGCATCATATTAACATTATTGAAGCAGTCCGCAAGCTGCGTGAAGCTTATCCTGATCTGACGATTGTAGCAGGTAATGTAGCTACTGGTGACGGAACGCGCGAATTGATTGAAGCTGGAGCATCGGTCGTAAAAGTCGGTATTGGTCCAGGCTCCATCTGTACAACACGCGTAATCGCAGGGATTGGTGTTCCACAAGTAACAGCAATTTATGATTGTGCAACAGTAGCACGTGAATATAATATTCCGATTATTGCAGACGGCGGTATTAAATACTCCGGTGAAATTACAAAGGCTATTGCGGCAGGAGCTTCTGCGGTAATGCTGGGAAGTCTTTTTGCAGGTACGGAAGAAAGCCCAGGCGAATCTGAAATTTATCAAGGACGCCGCTTCAAAGTATATCGTGGCATGGGATCTATGGCTGCGATGAAGCAAGGTAGTAAAGATCGTTATTTCCAAGATGACGACAAGAAATTGGTACCGGAAGGCATAGAAGGACGCGTTGCTTATAAAGGACCACTTTCCGACACTGTTCATCAGCTGTTGGGCGGTCTTCGTTCTGGTATGGGTTATTGCGGTACAGCTAATATTGAGGAGCTTCGTAACGATACAAGCTTTATCCGTATTACAGGTGCTGGTCTGCGTGAGAGTCATCCGCATGATGTGCAAATTACGAAAGAAGCACCAAACTACTCTCTATAAAGTTCGGCTGTAGTAGACTTGACGACAGGCAGAGCGTATTTCGCTCTGCCTGTCTTTTTTTAGAGATACCCCTGTGATAGAATAGACAAGTGTCCGCCTTTATGACGAAATTAGTGATGAATTAGGGCACGTAGGTCTTTTGGACGATTCCTACCAGTGAAGAAGATTCGAGCAGGAAATGCTCATGACAGGATACAACTAAGAAAACGAATTAAAACTGGATTTTATAACGTTAAAACATTAACTACATTGGCCAAGTAGAGGCTGTAACCACCGTCTCGTTATACATAGCGGATCGGGTTGAGGTACGAGAGGAGTTTGTATTCATTTGAAAGCGAACAATTTAAAGCAAAATACAAAACGCAGCATGATTAAAAAGAGTGTGACTGCAGTCATGGTGCTTAATATGATGTATATGTCGGCATTGCCTGTTGTAGGCAATTTCGATTCTAGCGTGGCTACTTTTGCAGCTGGAGCGGCAACACAGGCAACCAATATTACGGGGACAGGTTCTATTAACCCCCCTAGTCTGGCACTACGTTCTGCCATTTTGATCGAGCCTTCCACGGGGCAAGTATTGCTGTCTATGAATCCAGATGAGCCACTTCCACCAGCAAGTATGACTAAAATGATGACAGAGTACATCGTGGCTGAACAGGTTAAGCAAGGTAAACTCAAGTGGACGGATAAGGTTACGGTTAACGAGAATGCTTCTAAGAGCATTGGATCACGTATTTTTTTGGCTCAAGGGGATCAACATACGGTAGAAGAGCTTTATATTGCAATGGCGGTAGGTTCTGCTAATGATGCAACAGTAGCCCTTGCTGAACGCGTATCCGGAACTGAGCAGGACTTTGTAAAATTAATGAATGAAACAGCTCAGAAAATGGGCATGAAAAATACGTATTTTATCAACTCGACTGGTTTGGACCGTGGTGATATGCCGAAAGGCTTCCAGCCGGATACAGACCGGGAAACTGTGATGACAGCGAGAGATGCAGCGACATTAGCTAGTAACATTATAAAGGACCACCCGGATTATACACGGTTTACCACAATTCAATCTTACAAATTCCGACCGACTGACAAAGCACCAATTATTAACTACAATTGGATGTTAGAAGCAAACAAAAATATTACTAACTTTAGAAAGTTTGCTTATCCCGGCTTGGACGGAATGAAAACGGGCCATACGAGCAATGCTGGAAACTGTTTTACAGGAACCGCTGAGCGCAACGGAATGCGTCTCATCAGTGTAGTTATGGGAGCAGATTCAGAGCCTCATCGTTTCACAGAGACAGCTAAAGTGCTGAACTATGGTTTTGATAATTTTGAAGTGAAGCAGGTTGTTGCTCCAAAGACGGTGGTTAAGGGTGTTGAGAATGTGCCAGTGACCAAAGGTACGGAAACAGAAGTACCGATTGTCACCAAGGATGCAGTAAGCTTTATTGTACCTAAGGGTGCGAGCAATCCTAAGGTAACCTTTACAACGAACATTACACCAGCAAGCTCTCTGGTGGCACCTTTGAAGCAAGGGGCCAAAGTCGGAACAATTACGTACACGTACAAGACAGACGGTGTGGATAAAGGGCAGACAAAAACCGTTGATCTGGTTACTACGACGGCAGTAGAAGAGGGCGGCTGGTTCCGAATGCTTTTCCGGGCAATCGGTGATTTCTTCGGAGATCTGTTCCAAGGAATTAAGAACCTCTTCTAAAAAAGCAAAGCTAGGCGACCTACCTTGTTTTTCATTACTTATTTTGCAGCTTGAAATGATTGTGTATTTGGCATTCGTGCGGTAAAATATTAAGTTAGAATCTAAACGTAACCCTTACAGGAGGCAACGACATGGAAACGGGAACTTCGCGTGTAAAAAGAGGTATGGCAGAGATGCAAAAAGGCGGCGTAATCATGGATGTCATGAATGCTGAGCAGGCTAAAATTGCAGAGGCAGCAGGAGCTACAGCTGTAATGGCTCTTGAACGGGTGCCTTCGGATATCCGTGCAGCTGGTGGGGTTGCTCGTATGGCTGATCCAACGATTGTGGAAGAAGTTATGAAGGTTGTTTCTATTCCTGTTATGGCTAAGGCTCGCATCGGTCACTTTGTAGAGGCAAAGGTACTGGAATCTCTCGGTGTTGACTATCTCGATGAGAGCGAAGTGCTGACACCTGCGGATGAAGTTTTCCATATTGATAAGCGGGAGTTCACCGTTCCATTTGTTTGTGGAGCCAAGGATCTGGGAGAAGCGCTGCGTCGTATTGGTGAGGGTGCATCTATGATCCGTACGAAGGGCGAACCGGGAACTGGGAATATTGTTGAGGCCGTTCGGCATATGCGTTTTATCAATGGTCAAATTCGCAAGGTGCAAAACTTGTCGAAGGACGAGCTGTATGCAGAAGCGAAAAACCTCGGAGTTGCTTATGAACTGCTGTTGGAAGTGCATGAGCTTGGCAAGCTGCCTGTGGTCAACTTTGCAGCGGGTGGTGTAGCGACACCTGCCGATGCCGCGTTAATGATGCATTTAGGCGCTGATGGCGTCTTTGTAGGTTCTGGTATTTTCAAATCGGATAGCCCTGAGAAGTTTGCACGTGCAATCGTGGAAGCGACCACTCATTATACGGATTACAAGCTAATCGCAGAAGTCTCCAAGAATTTGGGAACTCCTATGAAAGGCATTGAAATTTCCAAACTGGCACCGCATGAGCGCATGCAGGATCGTGGTTGGTAAGAAAGAAGGGACCGGCATGAAAATAGGTGTATTGTCGCTGCAAGGCGCTGTAGCTGAACATATACGAAGCGTTGAACGTGCGGGTGCGGAAGGTATAGCGGTGAAGAAGATCGAACAGCTCGATGAGCTGTCCGGTCTTATCATTCCCGGTGGTGAAAGTACCACTATCGGTAAGCTAATGCGCAAGTATGATTTTATAGAGGCTATACGTCAGTTTTCCAATCAAGGCAAGCCTGTATTTGGCACTTGCGCGGGATTGATTGTACTGGCTAAAACGATTCAAGGACAGGAAGAAGCACATTTGGGACTCATGGATATTACAGTATCGCGTAATGCATTTGGTCGCCAAAGAGAAAGCTTTGAAACAGACTTGAACATTAAAGGGATTGAGGAACCGGTTCGTGCTGTATTTATACGCGCGCCATTAATACAGTCTGTTGGAACGGGAGTAGATGTGCTGTCTGAGTATAACGGCGAGATCGTGGCAGCCCGTCAGGGTCATTTGCTGGCTTCATCCTTCCATCCGGAGTTAACAGACGATTACCGGTTACATCAGTATTTTGTGGATATGGTCCGCGAATAGTGGAAAGTCAGGTTTGTAGTGTAGGAGGGATTACCTGTGTTAGATATAAAGATTTTACGTAATGAGCTTGGTCGGGTTGAGAAAGCTTTGCAGAACAGGGGGAAATCTCTGGATCTGATTAATGGTTTTACAGATCTGGATGTAAGCCGTCGTGAGTTACTTCAAGAAAGCGAAGGACTCAAAAATCGTCGGAACGTGGTATCCGGTGAAGTAGCCAAATTGAAGAAGAATAAGGAAAATGCGGATGATCTGATTGCAGAAATGCGTCAAGTCTCCGATCGTATTAAAGAATTAGATGAGCAAGTACGCGAACTGGAAGTACAGATCGACGAACTGGTGATGTCTATTCCGAATATTCCTAATGAAACAGTACCTGTAGGTGCATCGGAAGAGGATAATGTAGAAATCCGTCGCTGGTCGGAGCCACGCGAGTTTTCTTTTACACCTAAAGCGCATTGGGAATTGGCTCAGGATCTAGATATTCTTGATTTTGAGGCAGCAGCCAAGGTAACGGGTTCTCGTTTTACGTTCTACAAAGGACTGGGAGCAAGATTAGAGCGTGCGCTGATTAACTTTATGATGGATCTGCACAGCAGTGAGCATGGTTATGAAGAAATGCTTCCTCCATACATTGTAAATCGGGATAGCTTGTACGGAACGGGTCAACTTCCGAAGTTTGAAGAAGATTTGTTTAAGCTGCGTGATACTGAGTATTATCTCATTCCTACGGCTGAAGTTCCGGTAACCAACTACCACCGTGAAGAGATCATGAATGCGGAGCAGCTTCCAAAATATTATGTAGCATACAGCTCTTGCTTTCGCTCGGAGGCAGGATCAGCAGGACGTGATACACGTGGCCTGATCCGTCAGCATCAGTTCAATAAGGTAGAGATGCTTAAGCTAGTTCACCCGGATACCTCTTATGAGGAATTGGAGAAAATGACGAATAACGCTGAGCGTGTTTTACAGCTGCTCGGACTTCCATATCGCGTGCTGGCACTTTGCACTGGAGATATGGGTTTTACGTCTGCCAAAACGTACGATCTGGAAGTATGGTTGCCTGAGAGTGGCATGTACCGCGAGATTTCTTCTTGTTCAAACACAGAAGACTTCCAAGCGCGTCGTGCAAACATTCGTTTCCGTCCAGATTCGAAGGCGAAGCCTGAATTTGTACATACGCTGAACGGTTCAGGATTGGCAGTGGGTCGGACTGTGGCTGCTATTTTGGAGAACTATCAGCAAGAGGACGGAAGCATCGTGATCCCAGAAGTCCTGCGTTCATACATGCGAGGTGTTGAGGTTATTGCTCCTAAGCAGTAAGTGTTGCATTCTTAGAAATCCTGTGGTAAAATAATTTTGTTGCGCCTGAGTATGTTAAAAGGGAAGCAGCTTTATCCATTTACCACCTGGAGAGGTACCGAAGCGGTCATAACGGGGCGGTCTTGAAAACCGTTAGAGTGCAAGCTCACATGGGTTCGAATCCCATCCTCTCCGCCATATTTTAAATAAACAAAGTCATTCAAATACGATAGCTGATACATTGGCCTTTATAAGCTAATGATCAGGAATCGTGGAGAATGGCTTTTTTGTTGTATAAAAAGCTCGTTTTTTTCACACGTTATCAGATGTGGAGGTGCTGGCATGAATCGAGAAATGACAGTAGACCAGCAAAAGCTGGTAGAGGCCTGGCAGGAACAACTGCCGATTCTTTTGAATTCAGGGGACAAATCACAGGTACAGGCAGATGAAGCCAATAACCGGGCTATACGAATCCACATCGAGGTTGAAGGCCGACAAATGTACTCCTTTGATTTTGCATGTACTTATGTAGACTCCCGGGAAGTACAGGTTAGCTTAGTCGATGTAGAGCGGGACGGACAGTCTGTGGATGAACGAACAGATATCATTCAGCAGTTAGTGTCCGATTATACTCGGCATATTCACCAATGTGCCCAAACATTACAGTCGTTGACGCATTCGTAGGTCATGAAGGAATGAGGAGGAAGGCTACATGACAAAAGCCAAAAACGGACTGGATAAAAACCTGTCTAACATTGTTGATGATTTGGAGCAACGTCCAGTTAATAGTCATCAGGCACAGCAAGTGCAGCAGGATAGTAATGATCGCCGTCATCAGGATTCACTAAATCACGATAAAACGGAAGATCTACACCATCTATAGTCCTATTTTTAATGGTAATAAACGGATTCGTTGATGTACCAAAAATATAGACTGAGAATGGAGGATGCATAAATGAGCAAGCCTAAAGCCATTCCTGTTCCCGAAGCACAGGATTCTGGTGGAAGTAACGAAAAGCGTGAGCGTAGTCATCAGCAGGAGCCGTTATCCGGTTCCAAGAAGGTGAAACAGCGGAATCACGTAGATCACCATAATAGAGAAGGCTCATAAGCAGGCAGACCTTTCTCCTAAAATATATTGCATAGTGTAAGACACCCTGGTTAGAGAGCCAGGGTGTCTTTGTGCTTATTGTAAGAAAATTTTCCAATAAGTGTTTCGCCGTTTGAGAATATGAGTTAAAATAGAAGGTGTGTATTTTTTTTGTTAGCATAAAAAAGGGGTTAATTACGAGAGGAGAGAATCTACACAATGAGTAAAAAGTTATCCGTCTTGGTACTCACTATGGTGTTGCTTTTGACGGTAGCCCTGGTAGGTTGTAGCAAGAAGTTAGAACCGAAGGAAGCTGTTACGACCGGTACAGCTAATGCAATGAAGTTGAACTCTTATGAATCCAAAAGTCAATTCACGATTAAGGAACTGACCATTACATCCGCTTCTGTTCCAAGTGAGCAAAGTGCAATGGTAACTAGCATGCTGAAAAATGCTGATATTACGCTGGATGGTGTATACCAAAAAGAACCTTTCCAATCTGAAATGACGCTCGGCATTCATTTGAAAGGTGATCTTTCCACCAGCTTCACGATTCCAATGGTAATGACTAAAGATAAACTGTACGTTAAAATTCCTAATATTCCATTTTACCCGCTTCCACAGGATGTTGTAGGTAAATTCCTGATCATTGATCCACAAGAACTGGCTAAACAATCAGGACAAGAATTTAATCCTGCAGCCATGGATCAGGAAAAATCGCAGAAATTTGCGAATGAAGTGATTGCTGCTATTATGAACGAGTATGATCAAGCTACGTACTTCTTTGATATTGATCCTAAAGACGCTAAATTGCCACAAGGCGTTGAAGCTAAACAAGTAGTTCAGTTCAAAATAACGAACGACAATGTGAAGCAAGCGACCAATACATTTATCACTAAGGCGCTTCCTAAAGTCCTTGATGTGATGTCTAAAGATGAATATGCTGGCATGCTTCAAGTGAAGAAGGAAGAGCTGGCTGAAGCGAAGAAAGAACTGCAATCCAACACCAGCGAAGTTAGCAAAAAGCTGGATGAGTTGAAAAACTATTTGACGGTGAAACAATTTGACATTAACACAGCTTTGAACAAGGATAACATTCCTGTGTATCAAGACCTGAATGCGAATGTAGAGATGAATGATCCGGCTACAAAAGACAATGTGAAATTGTCCGTAACAGGCTACACGCAATACAGCAAAATCAATGCTAAAGCAGCATTTAAAGTGGGTATTCCAACAGGTGATCAAGTCCTGACTATGGAACAACTGCAACAAAAAATGCAAACTGTTGCTCCTTAATTATGGGATGACATGATTGCAAAACATCATTTTTTTCGTATATGATGTAAGAAAACCGCTCGGCATAAGCCGGGCGGTTTTTTGTTTACTGTTAATGTTGTCCCTGTGCAGTCATTTAGCTCTGCCACACGTCATCCTCAGCCAAAAGTCCAAACATCTGGTGATCCTGCCATGCGCCCTGAATCTGTATAAGCTTGCGAGCAATGCCTTCTGGCTGGAAGCCGCATTTTTTTAATACACGTTGTGAGGGATCATTATGCAAAAGGGTACCCGCTTGGAGACGATGTAGAGATAAGGCACGAAAGGCATATTGTATGATCAACTTTAAGGCAGCGGTCATATGCCCTTTACCCTGTTCATGATGATCCATCATGTAGCCGATATCAGCGAATTGTCCAACTCCACGTACTAGATTGGAAATAGAGATATAACCGATGAGCCGTTCTTCCTTTAAGAGAAAGATACCGAACACGTAACCTCGATCCTCTTCGGCCTGACGCAATTTCTGACGGATATAATCCTGCTGTTTCTCTAATGTGAAAAATGAATCCTCGTAAAGCGGCTCATAAGGCGCATGGGAATCCCTATTACGGTGCCTAAGGGCGAGAAGGGCTTCGCTATCCGCTAAGCTAAATGGCCGTAAAAAGATACCTTGAGGCGTATTATACAAGCTCATAGGCATGGGTTGGTCTCCTTCCATGGGGAATTAGCAATGAGATGAAGTGTTTTGGACTTTTCCCCCTCAGGATGAGGATGGGGGAGGAGACAATCTGGCTGCCGCTCTTTTTTGCCGGAGATGCCGAAAAAAGCTCGTTAGCAGCGAGGCGCATTCCTCCTGCAGTACACCACTAGTTACTTCTGTACAGTGATTAAACCGAGGCTCCTGTAATAAATTCATCAGCGTGCCTGCGCAGCCTGCCTTGGGATCTGTAGTTCCGTATATCAAATGGGGAACCCGTGATTGAACAATGGCTCCGGCGCACATTGGACACGGCTCCAGAGTGACATACAGCCTACAATCCAGCAGGCGCCAAGCGCCTAAGTGCTCACTGGCCTGACGAATGGCAACCATCTCTGCATGTGCGGTTGGGTCAGCATCCGTCTCGCGCAAATTGTAGCCGCGACCGATGATTTCATTATCTTTTACGATGACAGCTCCGATAGGAACTTCACCCAACGCTTCTGCCTTGTACGCTTCCTGAATGGCTTCTTTCATCCAATAGGCGTGATCCATAGTGGTCACTGGGAAAATGCTCCTTTCAAACGCGGAATTATCCAACGAACAAATATTCCGTTGTTAACATGATGTGAATAAAATTGTGGATAACACGGCACTTGTCCACAGGTTTATCCACAGTTTATAATAAAATCTGTGTATTTGTGGACTACCTGTGGATGATTATCTTCTTATATTGTAGGCAAACGATCGTCTATTGACAATACTGTACACAAGGTGTGTATTTATGTATATCCGGTAAATGTAAATGCTGGTATCAGAGGCGCTATTACGGTATCATTGAGTTAGCAATTGCCAGTAATCGCCAGCATACGGCAAGAGGTGAGAAATCAGTGTGTCGATAAAAATCAGAATAACGATCATTTTGTCGGGGTCCGTCTTGTTTATCCTGTTGTTAAACATCGCACTCAATTATTACACGACCCACGAAAATCTAAGAAGTGACAGTGAAACTAAAATGGTTCTGACCGCTAAAATTATCGGAGGAGCTATCGAACAAACCCAACATAGCTGGGAGGCCGTTGACAAACAGCTCGGATATAATCTGTGGCTTTCTGCCACGTTGGCTGCCAATCAGCTCGATCCTGACATCCGAAATATTCAGCAGGAACAGCTTCAACAGATAGCCACACTCCACAGGGATATTAATATTTCTTTGATGATTCGAGACGGGCAGGGGTATAAGGTTGTCAAATCCTCCGATCCTAAAGAAGTAACGCCATCCGATCCATTGACCGGGCATTGGAAAAATGCAGTTGACCAATTATATGAGCATGGACAGGCTGCAATGGCGCAAGGTCAGAAACTGGATCATTTTTGGACCGGATCATTTGACTACACGGGTTCAGACTCCTCACATATTAATAAATGGGGATTTTATTATGACCAAAAACGTAACTACTTAATTCGAATTTCCTTTCAGGATACTTCAGTACAAAATTTCATAACCATCCTGAGTCCCGATGAGATCGTAAAGCAAACCCAACAAGTGGATTATCGCATCATGGAGATTACAGGAATTAACCCTGCAACCTTTGGTGGCGCTACGATGGACAAGAACGGGAACGACTGGAAATACTATTACATGTACAACAAACCGATCCAATTCGGCACGTATCAACTAACGAGAGTGCAGGAGGATCGTTTGGCCGTGTCCAGGGCTATCATCTCGGGGGAGAGTATTGTACAAGACTGCTATATTAAAGGCGAACGGGTTCTCGTCAGTTACATACCTTTTTATCCGGCTAACCGTGATGCCTATGTTATCCGTATTGTTATGAATTATGATACGATCACTTCTGTTATTTCCAAGCAATTGATTAGTTTAATTGCCATTTCTATTGTCCTTTTAGAGGTTGTGATCATTGGAAGCTATGTGCTTGCCAGTCTGTTTGTCCGTCCAATTCAGTCGATTCTGGGCAAAGTGAACGAGATGGCTGATGGTCATTTTGATACACGGCTAGAAATCAAGGGTGGTCATGAGCTTGCACAGTTGGGTGAGCGCATCAATGCGATGGCCTACAATTTGGGGGTGTATACGAGAAGACTCGAACAAATGTATGAAGAGAACCGTTCTGTAAAGGAGCATCTGGAATCGGTTATTAATCAGACAGCAGATGCGATTCATGTGACTGATGAAGAGGATCGTGTCGTTCGGGTCAATCATGCCTTCGAAGCTTTGTACGGCTGGACCAAGAAAGAGTTGGTTGGTCGTAAGCTGGAGTTTGTACCTCCGCAGCAACAGGAGGAGTATGAATTTCAGAAGAAGAGCCTGCTTCAGGGAGAGAGCATCGTATCAAGTGAGTCCCTTAGAATGCGTAAGGATGGAAGTACGGTAGAGATTAGTATGAGCACGTCGCCTATTCTGGATGAAGAAGGCCAGATTTTGGGGTTTATCTGCGTGTCGCGTGATATCACGGGTCGCAACCGGATGGAGGAGCTGTTGCGCAGATCAGAGAAACTGACAACCGTCGGACAACTAGCAGCAGGCGTAGCGCATGAGATTCGTAATCCGCTAACCACGCTACGTGGCTTTCTCCAACTACAGCAGCAAAATCAAGTGTTGAATATGAAACACAACGATATTATGATGTCTGAGCTGGATCGCATTAATTTGATCGTAAGCGAGTTTTTAATTCTGGCGAAGCCACAGGCGGTGCATTTTCAGAAAAAAGATGTTCGCTATATTGTGAGCGATGTGATTTCTTTACTAGATAGTCAGGCGCATCTGCTGGGCATTGTATTCAATCTTCAGGTCACGGACGAGCCTGCCCTGGTATACGCCGAAGAAAATCAGTTAAAACAGGTATTCATTAATTTACTTAAAAATAGCATGGAGGCTATGAGTAAAGGTGGTATCATCACGATTCATTTGTTCTTGGAGGGAGAAAGCGTTAAAATCTTCATACGGGACCAGGGAACGGGTATTCCTGCAGAAATGCTGTCCAAGCTAGGAGAACCTTTTTTCACAAACAAAGAAACAGGGACAGGACTAGGACTTATGGTCAGCCAGCGTATTATACAGAGTCATAAAGGCACACTGGATATTGAAAGCACAGAGGGAGAGGGAACGACAGCCCTGGTGCAGCTTCCGATTGCCAAGCCGGAGTAACGGGCAGGGGCGCAGGAGGAAGTGTGTTAGTAGAAATGGAGGGTACACAGGTTGCGCATTAACAAGTTTATCAGCGAAACCGGTTTTTGCTCGCGTCGGGAGGCGGACAAGCTGGTAGAGAGCGGCAGCGTGACGATTAACGGCGAAGTGGCCGTGCTGGGTAGTCAAGCGGAGGAAGGCGATGATGTTCGCGTGAACGGCAAGCCACTGCGCGAGAAGTCCGATCACGTCTATATTGCATTGAACAAGCCGGTGGGCATTACAAGTACAACGGAGAGCCACATTAGAGGCAATGTTGTTGATTTTGTGGGGCACCCGCAGCGGATATTCCCGATTGGACGCCTGGATAAGGATTCGGAAGGTCTCATTTTACTTACCAATGATGGAGACATTGTGAATAAGATTTTACGGGCAGAAGGCAAGCATGAGAAAGAATATATCGTAACAGTGGATCGCCCTGTCATACCGTCTTTTGTGCAGGGCATGTCCAGCGGGGTGAAAATACTCGGCCAGCGGACGCTACCTTGTGAGGTGACGCGTGTATCTGAGTATGTATTCCGTATTATCCTGACTGAAGGGAAAAATCGTCAGATCCGGCGTATGTGTGCTGCCTTCGGTTATGAAGTAAAAAAACTGCAACGGCTGCGAATCATGAATATTCGGTTGGGGTCCCTTCAGAAAGGTGCCTGGCGTGATCTGACAGAGGCTGAGAAGCAGGAGCTTGGCCAGATGCTCGATTATACGCTTAGCTAATGCCAGAGGAGTTTCGTATAGCCTACAGCGTATGATCGTGTACCTGACAGGGCCAGAAGTACAGGAAGCATAAACAAAGAGGCACCAGCTGCATAAAAATGCGGCGGTGCCTTTGTTCATATAACATATGCATAATCAACCTTCACTCGAGCTTGAGGTAGGACTGATGACTTGTGTCCCGTTCTGATATTTGCGGAGAACAGATATTTCAACACGACGGTTTTTGGAGCGTCCTTGACCATCTTGATTGCTTGCCAATGGACGATACTCGCCATAACCGATGGATACAAACTTGGTTGGATCGAGATCTGGATTGAGCAACAAGATACGCAAGAAATTCAGAGAGCGCTTGGCGCTCAAATCAAAGTTGGACGGGAACTGGCTGTTGGAGATCGGTACATTATCCGTGTGACCCGATACGATAACATCATAGCCAGGGAACTGCTGAAGCATACTAGAAATAGACTTGGCCAGCTTTCTTGCTTCCGGCTTTACTTCGGCCTGCCCGGATGAAAACAAGGCATTATCACTAATGGTGATCATCAGCTGTGATTGGTTCAGCTTGGTATTCAGCAACGGGGTCAGGCCGTTATTTTGAATGTATTGATCCATTTGTTTTTTAAGTTTTTTTAAATCTTCTTCTTCCCGCTGGGCCAACTGTTTTTGCAGTTCAGAGGTAGAAGTAGCCTTCGATTTTAAGGGTTGTGATACTTGTTCTTTATTTTTGCCCATATCCATGGATTGTGACGACGGATTCGCGGCCGAGTGATCCAGCACGCCAGTGCCGCCACTAAAAGCTGCACTCAGGGATTGAGCCATAGTTTCAAATTTTTTGGCGTCGAGCGAGCTCATACCGAATAAGACAATGAAAAGAGCCAACAGAAGGGTCATTAAGTCGGAATATGGCAACAGCCAGCTTTCGTCAGCATGCTCTTCATGCGGTTCATGTCTCTTTTTACTCACTGGAATCGCCATCCTTCTGGGTCAACGTAGCCCGTTCGGTCGGAGTCAGGAAGATCGTCAGTTTCTGACTGATGGCAATCGTCGATATCCCCGATTGAATGGAAAGCAGACCTTCGACCATCATTAATTTAAGCTCCACTTCTTTTTTGGATAACCGTTTGAGCTTGTTGGACATCGGATGCCACAGGACATAACCTGTAAAAATACCGAGCAACGTCGCAATGAAGGCTGCTGCAATGGCATGAGAGAGCTTTTCCATGTCACTAAGGTCGGCCAGAGCGGCGATCAGACCTACAACCGCACCGAGTACCCCGAGCGTTGGAGCGTACATACCAGCTTGAGAGAAGATCAGCGCGCCAGAGCGATGTCGGTCCTCGGTAGCATTGATATCCTCCATCAGAACGTCCCGTACGAATTCCTGATCATTTCCGTCAATAATCATTCGCATGCCGCCACGCATAAAGGGATCGTCGATTTCCTCTACCTTAGATTCCAAGGCGAGCAGACCTTCACGACGGGTAATGGATGCCCACTCGGTAAACGTACCGATGAGCTCTTTGCGGTCTAACAGTTTTTGTTCGGTGAAAATAACCTTGAACAGCTTCGGAATCCGTTTGATTTCTGCCATCGGGAAGGCCATAAATATACTCGCTGCCGTTCCGACGAAAATAATCATGTAAGCAGCGGGATTATTGACCAGATTGACGACCGGAGCGCCTT
Source organism: Paenibacillus sp. A3M_27_13 (assembly GCF_024213315.1). Classification (NCBI taxonomy): domain Bacteria; kingdom Bacillati; phylum Bacillota; class Bacilli; order Caryophanales; family Paenibacillaceae; genus Paenibacillus; species Paenibacillus sp. A3M_27_13. The sequence continues at coordinate 48,798 of NZ_JANAVE010000014.1, read as the reverse complement.
TTAAGATCATCCCGACGACCAGTGACATAATCCCGAGCACAAGTCCGATAATGGTTGAAATTTGCATGATACACCTCATCCATGAGAATAGATTTTGAATCCTTTCATGCCGCCGGGGTCGTCCTTGCCCCAAGCGCGTCATTACAAGACGGATTATAGTATTTATCGACAAAACTCTCTTTTTTGTTAAGTGCGAATTTCCGGTATAATAAGGTGATTATGTATTGAATGGCGGAACCATTGGAGGAAATGGCATGGGAGTAAAGCATGGGCGTGAGTATGAACAAATTTTGAACGATTTGACAGAGGCTGTGGGACGCATCCCAGACAGCTATGAATTTTTTGAGATGGAAGCAGAAGATTGGGACAGGCTGGACCCGGCGGGACGCCAGGAAGTCAATGAAGCTTTGGCAGAAGACTTATTTTATGCACTGGGTACAGAGCCCATAATCACTGTAGGCAGTGGCGTTGTGATCTATGAGCCGGAGCAGCATCGTATCTATGTACTCATTGGAGACGAGGAGCTGACGTCAGTCCCTTTGATTTGAGGTCTGTCTTATGGATTTATCAACGGGGCCGTGGTAATATGTACACCAATATATCGTAGTTTTGGCCGTATTTAAGCGGTCGAAAGGCTTCCGTATAAACGGGGAGGAGTTCGTAACATGCCTTTTACACAAGAAGAGATTGAAGCACATCTGGAGAAACTGGAGGGCTGGGAACTGGAGGAAGGACGTTGGATCGTTCGGAAATATAATTTTTCCAGTTTTATGAAAGGGATTGCATTCGTGGATGAAGTTGCCGCTATATCTGAAGCATTCAATCATCATCCATTTATTACGATTGATTACAAGACCGTGACTCTGCGTTTGACCTCTTGGGACGACGGCGGTATTATGGCCGTGGATATTAAGGAAGCCCAACAATATAATGAAGCTTTTGAAAAAATGCGCAGCAGTCATTGAGCTTGTAATGATCTGTCGTATGATGATAAAAGCGCCTTCGCTATACAACATCGCGGTTGTATGCCGAAGGCGCTTTTATCATAGAACCTGGGTTTGGTGTTCGGGACGATATACCATACAAAAAAACGGTTTTTTGCCATCGGGAGTCTGGCGTTCATAGGTATCTGTAAGCTCAAATCCAGCCGCCTTGTAAGCCCGGATAGCGCGCCCATTCCAAGTGAGTACCTCTAGATCAATTTCATTCTTCGGGTTGCGTCGTTGTGCTTCCTCTGCAATGGCACGGACAAAATCAGCGCCTTTGCCATGTCCGCATCTTTCAGGATGCATTCCAAGACCTAGCCGGGTCACACCGATCATAGGAAAATATTGAGCAAATCCCGTCAGCTTATTCTCTTCATCCAGTACGGCAACATATTGCTCTTGGCGAAGCGTGGGACTTCCAAATTCGACTTCAAGCGCCTTCATTTGTTCCCAGGGGAGCCAACCGTATATATTATAAGGTGGATCATAGCGCCACTCACAGATTGCAGCCGCTTGATGCTCGTCCATCGGTACGATCCGATAGTTGAATATTGAGGCCGGCATGTGTTCCATCCTCCTTTTACAGGTACTTCAATCATTAACAACAGATTGTAGACAAGTTGCAGGGGAATGGCAAGCGTGTTTATTTCATACTCAAGTCGGGTATACATTGAATAAGAAGGATTTACTGCTCATATGCTCCCCCAGCGCTGACGGTAAAACCGACGATGTTCGCTAAAATTGAAACCTTTTGAGGCTTCAGTTCGTCAGTAATGATAATAATTGCTGATGTTGTGGACATAAAAAACCGCAATTCGATTCCGGCCAGAATCAAATTGCGGCTAGGGTTAGCTTGCTGTGCGTTAGTTATTCTACGTTGTCGTCATCAGGAATTTCTGAAGCTACAGAATGGTAAGCGTCTGTGCTCATAATTCTTTTTGCACCGACATAGCGGTTAGCGTAATAATTTTCGTTCAGTGAGCTAACTACTACACCACGTGAAGTCGAGGAGTGGGCAAATTTCCCTTCACCTACGAAGATACCTACATGGGAAATGCCTCTTCCTGTGGTGTTGAAGAACACCAGGTCTCCAGGTCTCATTTCATCGCGGGATACAGAAGATCCCATTTTGAATTGTGATCCGGATTGATGCGGAAGTTTAATTCCCAGTTTGTTGAATACATACATTGTGAAGCCGGAGCAATCGAATCCCTCGAGTGTAGTGCCTCCGCTTCTGTAGCTCGTTCCTTTGGCATCTTGAATGACCTGGTCCATCTTAGAGTCTGCATATGCACTGCCGCCACCGAATGTAAAAGATGTAAAGGCAATGGCAAGACCCATAGCTGCGATCGTTAGCTTCTTCTTCAAAAAAAATATACCCCTTCCAATGCCTGCGAGGTTAGCTTAAGGATTCGGTAGAAGGTTCCCCTATGACCACTCTGTTGCGAGATCAATTCACCCAAACTGGTTCCCCCGCTTCCTAGGTGCCAGGAATTAGGCTTAACTTAAGATGTGCACCTTGGAGAGCAGTATTCACAATAACGTTATTTTTGAGATAAAGGTTACAATAAAGATTACAAAGTTGTTACTATCAGTTCACTGCGATTATTGTAACAAAGACGGCTGGCTTTGGCAAATGTTTCATTGCAAAAAGTTACAAAAAAAATCTGCTCCTAATGTCCCAGGAACAGATGTTGTTAACAGTATTCAGTTATGTGTCGTTTGCGCGGATATGAATCAAGATTTTTCGACAGACGGAAATGAAGTAAAAAACATAAAGGCAGGGCTTAACTTCTACTGGAGATATAGGTATGCCATAGTCTGTACTGCGAACTGATATGCCACAGCCTGACCAGACTAGTAACAAAATGATACGATTGCTGGAGAATGAGCGCCAGCATACCAGTCCAAATCATCGCCACGGTGCCAAATAGACCGAAGACCAGCAGCACACAAGCACCGAGCAAAAGGGATATACCGACAGCTGGGAGGAACTGGCGAAAGAAGGCGAGCAGGGACGATAGTATGGCGTGACCACCGACAGTCCCCAGTTGCATATACAGGATGCACTGCCGAATGAACCATCCGTAAGCCATCCACCCCATGGCATAGGGCAATAAATGCAGCAGGTAAGAGGGAGATTGAAGCGTTCCTGCTACAATAGGGTAGAGTCTCGGTACTACCCAAAAGGCGGGAAGCAGCAGCAGTCCCAACTCGATGGTGTAATACAACAACGACGACATGCCATGGCGTTTCATACCCTTGAAAAAGGACAGGCTTTGCGGTTCAGTCGCATCGGTATGCAGGCTTTGATATATTCCGGCTCTAATGAAGGGAGTGATCAGTATGCGTAGTACAGTCGCCCCTAGTAGTATCCACAAATACACATGTACTTCCCGGCTGTCCATCAGAGCAATCTGGCTCTCCATCCAAAACAAGGTCTGTCCCAGCTCGTTTTGACCCTGATCAGGATAACGGAGCAGTAGCGGGATAACGGCAGACTGCACCAGCCGATAGAGAAACACCCCCCACAGTAGTCGATACAGAAATAAAATGATAACGATATAGAATCGTATGCGCACCAGCGCCCAGCCCTCTTTTATAACAGTCCGCATCTATAGACACCTCACCATGACAGACTTCCAAGCAGTGTTTCTAACAGCTTGGTTACACTTACATTCCAACGGGTTTGTTGCTTTTCGTCCAATTCGGCTTTTAGGCTATTGTTAATGTGCTTGTTCTCCAGTGCAATGGTATATAGAGGATCAAGGGTTACATAGGAAACGGGAGAAGTACTTTTGATCCGAAAAGTTGTGCTTTTGCCCACGCCGTCCCAAGCCTTGAATATCGTGGTACCATCCTTGAAGGTAAATTGGACAGGGATCTTGGGATAATCCGCCCCTTTTTTGCTGACCGTCACGACTGCTTCATATCCATTCTCCAGCTTTTGGTTCGTGATATGATCCACCGAAAAGTCCGCCATCTGGCCGTCATATACATACTGTTCAAAATAGTGGCTCCATGAGCGTCCGGTGGCTCTCTCCACGATACGTTGAAAATCCTGGGAGGATGGATGCTTGAATCGGTACGTCTGGACGTAGGTCCGCATAATCCGATCCATTTTTTTCATACCCACCTGACGTTCAATGCCCCGTAGTACCAGCTTGCCTCGAGAGTAGGCGTTTTGCGCGTACTCAGCAGCCGAGCCGTACTTCCATGACTCGCGGTTTAGCGGCTGTGGGGAGGCTATCTGTCCCGATTGTAATGGCAAGTTGGGGGTAAGCCCATATTCTTGCTCCATAAGCCGCTCCTCTGCATAGGAGGTGAAGCCTTCATCCAGCCACGGCTCCTCAAATTCGTTATTGGCTACCATTCCGTAGAAATATTGATGTCCAATCTCATGAACTAATGTTCGTTCCAGACTATAGCCAGGATTTAGATTACCCGCAGCAGCGGCTGTGATGAGTGTCGGATACTCCATACCGCCGGCTCCATTGCCTGATTTGGGTGGAACCACGATGGATAGGGTGGAATATGGATAAGGCCCGTACCATTTGCTGTAGTACGAAAGAGCGGCCTTCGCTGCGCTCATATAGCGCCCTTTGAGCTCCTTGTGCGACGGGTCAAGGTAGAGCTTGATTTTGACACCAGGGACTTCAGCAGAAGAAAAGGGTTCTTCTACGGTTACAAAGTTGGGTGAAGCGGACCAGGCAAAATCGTGTACATCATCGGCATAAAATTGATATATTTTTTGGCCGTTCTGTCGGACGGCACCACGGGTGGGAAATCCGGTCGCTGCTACGATATGAGTTTCAGGCACCCGAATCCGTACGCTGTAAATTCCAAAATCGGCATAAAACTCGGAGTTACCATGATACTGGTGGAGGTTCCAGCCCTCTTCGGCGCGTCCACGCTGCCCTGCAGTCTCGTAGACGCTGAGCTTCGGGAACCACTGTCCTGCCATTACAAAATCATCTGTCGCACCCATACGAGCGAAGATGGCGGGCAGTTTTACCTCAAACTTCATATATAATGTGATTTCTTCGCCACCTCGTACCGGCTTGGGTAGACGCACCTTCATGAGCGAACGGTCGCCTGCGTTACCGTCATCTGGCTGCACATATTGGATGCGGTGCATGAGAGATAAACCGTCTTCTGTTTTTAGTTCAGTCAGCGTCATGGAGCCAAAGCCGTCTTTGGGCATGGTGTCTCCGCGCAGCTTTCCACCGGATTCCTTCATAAAGGTGGTTTCCATGGAAGAGAAGGCATTCGGGTATAGATGAAGATACAGATCATTTACGGTTTTCTTGCCCGGATGCCTCCAGGTCAGTGTCTCAGTGCCTCGCAAAACCTGTCCTTTTTCCAGAGACACATCAATGTGGTACTCTACCACCCGTTTGCTGAGGATTTCTGTAGCGGGCTGTGGAGGGTTCTTGGGCAGGTCAGGCAGGATGTTTGCCCCTAGAGGCTTGCCCATATTTGGGGCAAGCGCAGACTCAGACAGGGAGCCGTATAGTGGTTGGCCTATGGACTGCGGGTCGGATTGCGATTGGGGCTGCCAGGCAAACCATAACGTCCCTGCGAGGAGACCGAGGGCTAGTGTAGACAATAAAACGATTTTAGTGCGTGCTGGGGTCATACAATGGATACCTCCCGTTGACAAGCATCTACAGCATGTATATGTTTGCTTTCAGGAGATTATTAGTTAAAATATTTATAGTGTAGAATGAGTGTGAAGACGGAAAATGGAGGTCTAGTGACGCATGAGTGAAAATCAGCCGGACGGCAAAAAACAGATTGCACTGAACATTGTCAGTGGCAAGAGTAAACATAAGGGTTTCGGCGCAGGCTCAATTGACCTGAACAGCATGTCCCCGGTCATCATTGACCGAGGAGAAGCGAAAATTGATATCGGTGCCATGCATGCCAAAAGTAAAGTAGAACGTGGTATCAAGTTCTCTACGAATAAAGAGGATGTACCGAATGGACGGCAGGTATGGCTCGTATGGGTAGCCGTGGATCGTACGCCCGAAGGACGTATGTACGGCGGCGCCACCGCCTGCGAGATGCTGATTGACGACGAAGCCAAACGCGGCTGGAAAATCCTCGCCGATCACGTCAACCGTATGGATTACGCGCTCAAGCGTCGTTTCATGCTGGATGATCTCGGCAGCGAAGATAGAGCAGCGCTTAAAAGCCTGCTAATTTCGCATAACGAGGAATGGTGGGACGCTTCGCCTGAGGAATTGAAGCAGGCGCTGGAAGGATAGGCCCAGCGTTAACGCAGTAAAAAAAGCAGCCACTTCTGTGGGCTGCTTTTTTTATTTATCTGAGTTGACACTAACCTTTTAGTAAGTAGTTGTCCTGAAAGTGCATACTTACATATTTGTAGCGCTCACTTTATACTCAAAAATAAATAATACTTAAGGAGGACAATTCTTTGAAAACTCTTGTTATCGTTACACATCCAAGCATCGAGGCATCTGTCATAAATAGGCGATGGGTAGAAGAACTCAAGAAATATCCAGAAAAGTATACTATCCACGAATTGCATAAGGTTTACCCTGACGGGAACATTGATGTGGAAAAAGAGCAGCACTTCATTGAATCACATAGCAATCTCATTTTACAGTTCCCAGTTTATTGGTTTAACAGTCCGCCTCTCCTTAAAAAATGGCTTGACGATGTTTTTGTTTATGGCTGGGCTCATGGTTCAAATGGAGGTGACAAATTAAAGAATCGTAAGGTTGCTTTAGCAGTATCTGCCGGAAGTAAAAAAGAAGATTATAGTGAAGAAGGAAGATATCGCCATACACTTGAGCAGCTATTATCTCCTTTTGAAACAACCTTCCTATATTGCAATGCAGATTATCGTTCGTTCTTTGCGTTTTATGGTACAGAAAAAGAGTCTGGCGAAAATGAGATTGGTACGTCCGAAAGCGAATTGGAGAAAAGCGCACGAGATTATTTGAATTTTATTGACAGCCTGTAATAGGAATGTCTATTGCTGTCCGTCCTCCAGAGCTGGCAAACCATTTTCCTCTCCCCACTCGCACATCATATTTAATAATGGAATGAGAGAAAGGCCACGTTTAGATAGTGAATATTCAACTTTTGGAGGGATCTGGGGAAATTCCTTGCGTATGATAAGGCCATCTGCCTCTAGCTCTTTTAACATGATGCTTAGTGTTTTGAAGGAAATGGTACCGATACTTCGCTTCAGCTCGTTATGTCGCATAACCTTATTTTCAAAAAGCCAATATATAATGATCATTTTATATTTACCGCTTATTAAGGACAACGTATATCCAAAGCCAGTGTCTTTTAGGACCACGCCAGACGGAACACAGGGTTCACTCATAAATTACACTCTCCTTTAGGTAAGTATATAATATGAATGTGCATACTTTACAACTGATCATTATGCAATTTTAGTGAAAGGATGTAAAGTATGCTCGCTATAAAATGTTTCTGTATCTTTAAATGGAGTGATTCTAGAAACGGAGAGAAGCATCTTGACATCCTGGAAAGGCATTCACTATAATTCAGATAGAAATCGCTTCCACTCCTCTTTTTATTCATTTTGTGGAACCGGTTCCTTGAAAGATGTAGTTAAGTCCTATTCACTGTTTATGAATGTAATCTCTAAATAAGGTGGCATCGTTATGTTTAAATGGTTGAAAAAGAAGGCGGCTCCTCGTATTGAAGAATTCGACATGGTAGCACCAATCAAAGGAAAAGTGGTTTCCCTTGAAGAGGTTCCAGATCCTGCGTTCTCTACGAAGGCTATGGGGGAAGGCATCGCTATTCATCCGACTGAAGGTAAAGTGACTGCTCCTTTTACGGGTAAAGTCGTCCACGTGATGGAGAAAAGTAAGCATGCTCTGATCATTGAGCATGAATCTGGTGTACAAATTTTGATACATGTCGGGATTAATACAGTTTCCCTCAAAGGACAAGGGTTTAACCCTCACGTTCAAACAGGAGATAACATTAAAGCAGGGCAATTACTGATGGAGTTTGATCTAGACGCGATTCAACAGGGGGGATTGCCTGTAATTACTCCGGTAATCGTTCCAGACGGGCAAGAGATGATCAGCCATGTGGAGATCTTGGAAGGAACATCTGCCTCTTCAGAAGTACCCGTATTAAGAGTTCACTTAAAAGCCTAGTTCTCATTCAGAAAAGACTAACCAGGAATTCCTGGTTAGTCTTTTCTTTAGATGATTCACTGATCGGTCAAGGATCGGGCATGATCATGTGATCAAAAGCTAGGATTCACATATTTCAGATATCCGCTGATTACAATTGCCTTCGTACAGCCCTCCATGAAAGCAGATCACTTTTTTAATATCATAAGGCAGCAGGTTTTTAAGAGATTCTTTGGCCATATTGAAATCACAGCAGTATTGCGGGTCTGGAGCCAATAATTTGCTGCTTACTACGCGTAGGGCATCTCCTGCAATCAGGGTTTGACTGGATTTATGATAGAAACTTAGGTGTCCTGGTGTATGACCAGCAGTATCTATAACTATGATCCCCCCACAGAAGGACAATTCCTCTCCGGCAACGATGGTGGAGTTTACAATAGCCTTTGGGGGATTTTCAAGTGTACGCCGGAATGCATGTCTCCATTCTACTGGAACGGATTCGGGCATGGAGCTTACAGCTTGGTCTATTGCTTCTGGAGTCAGCTTTATAAGCTGTTTTTCTCCTTGTATATAAGGCCTTTCGATAGAACCGGCTAATACTTGAACTGGGGATGAGGAAGCCCGGATTATATCTGCTAAACTGCCGATATGATCAAGATCCTGGTGTGTTATTAATATGGAGGTAAGTTTATGGATTGCTAATCCGGTGCCTAGAATAGCCTCATGTAAAAGTGAGAGTTGCCCGGGGTAAGCCGTATCAACTAAAATCATGTTATCTTCGTCCCACATTAAAGTGGGGTGAATACTCTCTATACTTCCCATGATGTTAGCAGAAACCTGAAGTATGTGTATTCCCTTGTCTAATTGCATTGAATCCCTCCCATAAGAGTTGATGTAATACAAAGGAATCGTATCATTAAATCTAAATATGTAAACCTATAATATAACATAAAAATAATTATTTGTAAATATTCAGAATACTACATTTGTGTGACGGTTAGGAGCGATGATGTGAAGAAAATTTACTTTGTCAGACATGCCCAAGCAACCGGACAGGAACCAGATGCCCGACTCACCGATGAAGGTACCCGACAAGCTGAGCAGTTGGCTGATTTTATGGAGAATGTAGGTGTGGAATATATTGTGTCCAGCCCATGGATACGGGCTGTGCGAACCATTCAGCCCTTGGCTGAGCGTAGACAGTTGCAGGTATATACTGATCTACGTCTTCAGGAACGTGTATTAAGCGGTGAGCATCTGGATCATTGGCTGGACGTGCTGGAGCAGACGTATTTGGACGAGGACTTGAAGCTGGAGGGAGGAGAATCATCTCGTGAAGCAGCAGATCGAGGAATCCAGCTTGTCCAGGAGCTTATAGAGCGGGCGGAAAAAACGGTTATCATTGTAACTCATGGAGCTTTACTATCTCTTCTCATTCGACATTACGATCCGCAGTTTGGTTTTGAGGAGTGGAAAAAACTTTCGAATCCAGACATATATTTGCTAGAACTGAAAGAAGCAGAAGCCAAGATTCATAGAGTGTGGAATACGGGTTGAAATAAATAAAGTACGTTCATCATAAGTGCAGAATGGAATCGAAGAGGGAGGCGCATGTTGAATGCAAACCGTTTTTTTAGAATTAGAAAAGGCGTTGTTTCAAGCTTGGTCTTTGGAGTCTAGCTCTAAATGGATAGCAAATAATCCTGCGGCTGGACAATGTGGTGTCACAGCGCTTGTCGTTCAGGACAGGCTTGGCGGCGATATTTTGAGGACATGGCTGGATAGTGGTTGGCACTATTACAACCGCATTGGTGAGGACATTATAGATTTTACGAGGTCGCAATTTTCAATCCCTCCACAGTATCAGGATGTATACTCCAACCGGGAGGAGGCTTTTTCGGACACCAATGCAGAGCAGTATACAGCTTTAAGTCGGAGATTAAAGGAATTTCTGAACGAAGAAGAATAAGGGGATTTAAATCTGGATGCAGTCATAAAGACGTGATTTTTGAACCTGATCCAATGGAAGGTACTTTTTGTTGCCAAATATACGTTAAAGAGCTGAGTAATCAGTAAAATTTTTGAAGATAAAAGCTGTATTTACGTTATAAAATGAGCTATACTGAGGTAAGAATAGTAAAGGAGTCGTGCGCTAACACGACTCCAGTATACAACCACTGCTTAAAGAGCAGTCGGCAGTAGGGTCCAACAATAGACCGTTACCTTTGTGGGGGGCGGTCTATTTCTTTTTCATGTAGGTAAGCAATGTTTCTTTAGAAAAAAACTAATGCAGCCAATGGCCGGGAATGCTTAGAGAGGGGGGCAGTTTGGTTTTACAATTGCCCTTAGCCGAATTTAATTGCGCTTGTGTAAGGAAAATACTTCCTTCCAGATTAGCTCCACTTAAATCAGCGTCTCTAAAATCCGCACCGATAAGGTCGGTCATTCTCATATCGGCTTCTCGGAGGTCAGCAGCAATAAGTAAAACTCCTCTCAAATTGGCACCCCTAAGATTGGCGCCTCTCAAATTTGCCCCGATAAGGTCTCTACTCCTGATTTTTTTATTATATTTATTGCGCTCTAAGTTTTTCTTACCTTTTTCTCGTACTAACTCACTTGTTTGTAAAAGTAAATCATTGACTAACGCCCTATGGGTTGGTACATGAAGATTTATGAGGGATTTTGGATCTTGATCCGTAAGCTGCTCGGTTTTCGCCATAGCTTTTTGTAAGTCTGTATAGATGGGGTGAGTTTCTTTTAAGTTAAGGGCTTCATTTAGGTAATAAAGCATTTCATGAAGCTGTTGCATGATGGGAAATATACTGAACATTTCCTCAGCTATTGCCGGGTCGTCTCGCCAGCTTTTTCCGTTGTATGTAACTTGGGAAATTTTTTGACCTGCTCCAAAGCAATCATATACCGTACAGCCTCGCAAGCCGTTGTTTCTTAGATTCTTATGAATATCACAACGATAATCCGCATTTAGGTTTTGACAAGGAGTTCCTCCATCCTTATTAAAAGCAAAATCAGCTGATTTTGCATAAGGCAAGGCTACACAGCATAAACCAAAACATTGTTCACAATTTGCACTATACAATAAACGCACATCCTTTTACTGGCACCTATTAAATATAATATTACCAAAAAAAGATGGAGCATGGTCTATTGTTTTTTCATAGACTTCTAGAGTCTGCTGGATCGTTTAGAGAAGAAATTTAGTCTTTTGCCAGGTTCAATTGCCATGAGACTCCGTATTTATCTTCAACCCACCCAAATTGTTGGCTTACGGGAGAGGCTTCAAGGGGCATTAGAACTCGGCCTTCCTGAGATAGCTGGTCAAACACGCTATGGATTTCTTCTTCCGAATCACAAGTGACGAGTAGCGATAGAGCTGGGGTAAAAGGGTGTTTGTTGTGATGATTTTGGTCAATAGCCATAAAAGTCTGCCCTTTGAGGTTGAATACGGCATGTAACACGGTCCCATCTTCCTGATGAAAAATGCTCATGATACCAGACGGTTTAAATACAGAGGTATAATATTGCATGGCTTCTTCTGCTTGACCAGAGAACATGAAAAATGTTGTGATTTTTGGACTGGAATCATGCATGAGATCAACTCCCTAGACTGGATCGTAGATGGTAACATCTTTCCTCTTTTTTAATAGAAATATTCAGCATTAGAGAATTGCTTTATGAAGAAATGCACTCGTGAAAGGGGAAAACAGGATGATGGACGCGACAGCAGGGCTTATTGATATGTTCGGCTCAGGCAAGAAGCTGGACGCCAGCATCATTTCCGCCTATACGGATGTGGTAGCCCGATATGGGACCATGGAGGATGCGTGGGAGTTATACAGGCTTTTTGTAGAAGATCCCCATCATTATATCCGGGGGTTACTCCTCCAGCCGATTATGAGATGCGGGGATGTTACTTTGGCGCAGGATATGTACGAGCGTTACGTTCGAAATCAGGCATCCCCAGAACATATACCTGACGGTGTGCTGCATGTGCTAGGTTATTTGGGTTATGTGGAAGCTGCTGTTGATCTTGTCGCTTTGGTGAACGGACCGTATGGAGCTATGTCTGTGGATGCCTGTTTGGGACTGGTACATCTTCCATGCGAACCGTATCGTGAACAACTGGCGGCTGAATTGAAAAAAGCGCTGGATCAGAATTTGTTTAATGAATTCTTACCTCTGTTAAGTTTCAAATGCACGACTGAAGATATGATTCCGCGATTGGTACATTGGGGAGAGCAACATGCTTCCGTAGACTGTAATGCAGGAATTATTGCTGGAATAGCATTGTTTGGAGAAGGGCAGAAGGATACGATTCGTTCTATCCTGTGGAATCCGTTTTGGGAGGCTCATGGAACGGCTACAGGCAGTTGTGTGTGGTCTTATTTTGCTATGCAGCATGTAGGCCTAACCTTTAGGGAGCTTATTCAGGATATAAAAAGCTACGATGCATCCAAAGAAGATGTACAGGCATTGGAATACCGTTTGGACGTGCTATATGAGATGTTGGAACTCAAGCTAAGCTATACAGCGCGACCGATCCGGTTCGCTCGCAGCAATGAGGAATCATTTGGTCAGCTATATAGCGATTTGTTTAGCTGGTCTAACGAACATCACGATGACTCTATTATAGGTTGGATGAATGAACAGTTGGGGGGTGAGCACCGACTGCTGGAACGATTTCATGAGCTAAGGAAACGAGTCGAGATTAAAATGGTGCATGAAATTGAGCTGGAGCATGTTCAGAAAGGGATAATCGTATCTGGAAATTATAATTTTTGATGTAAAAGGACGAAATAGCGAAGTTCGGCGGCGAAATGGGGATTCGCCCAGTCCGCGGGCTGATGTCCCGCATAGGATACATCAGCCTAGAACACAAGGAGTGAAACACATGTCTTTACTGCCACAAGTTCCTTTCGGAACGCAACCGGGTACTCCGGGTCCATTCACGCCGTCAGGTCCTTCGATTCCACAATTTCCTGATATGCAGGATTCCTTCCCATCTCCGATAGGTCCGCCACCAGGCCCAGGGCCATTTTCGCCACAGCCGTTCTCACCGCCGCCGCAGGGGCCATTCGGTCCGCAAGGTGGGCAGCAAACTCAAGCACCAACTTCCCCACCACCGCAATTTACGCCACCGAAGCCGCTGGTTTCGGCGTATGCGGTTGACCCTGGAGCCATTTTCGGTTGTTTGTTCCGCAACACGTTTGTATGGCTGACGAACGGGGAGCGTTTCTGGATGTACCCTGTCTTTGTAGGCAGGACATCCGTAGCGGGTTTCCGGTGGAGTGGTCGTTTTTGGTTTTATTATGGTGTAGACACTAACCGTATTGAGTCGTTTAGCTGTTATTGGTAATAGCGCAGCTTTAGGGAAGAGCGGGGCTTAACGGGATGATGGCTGATGGCACTGGCAAGAGAGGTAAATAGGTAAATGAGGTAAGTGAAGCGAAAATAAAAAGACTGAGAGAGCGCTCATCGCGTTCTCCCAGTCTTTTTTTGCTATTAATCCATCCACCAACGCTTAAAATTGCCCCACCACGATTTCTTTTCGGCTTGTCGCTCCGCTTGGTCAGTTGGCGTTGCTGCCGGTGGGTTATTTTGCCCCGACAGCGTCTCCTTTGGCTCCGTGCCGCTGACGAATACCTCCAGCCGCTTGTCCGGGCTGTCCGGTGCAGCCAGCTTGCCGCTGGCCGGATCAATATAAGCGCTGACTACGCCGTCAGGGATAGGGAAGATTTTGGGCGGCACATTCTCCAGCGCTTTCTCCGTATATTGCGCAAAAATCGGAGCCGCCCGTCGGGCATCCTGTGTGCTGATGGCCTTGCCCTTGTCGTAGCCGACCCAGACAGCGGTGGACAGCTCGGGGGTAAAGCCGACCATCCACGCATCGGTGTTGGTCGTGCCGCTCTTGCCAGCGACCGGGCGCTTGATCAGCTTCGCGACCCGGTTGCCGGTGCCGCCTTCTTCAAACACGCCTTCCATGAGGCGTGTGAGGACGTAGGCGGAGGCGGGCTTCACCACCTGCACGGGCGCGGCTTGGGGCGCTTCGTACAGCGACCGCCCGGCCGCATCGGTGATGCGCAGCACTGCCACCGGAGCCACCTTTTGCCCGCCGCTGCCGATGACCGAGAAGGCCGAGGCCATCTCGAACGGACTGACGGGCGACACGCCCAGCGCCAGCGAAGGTACGGGCTTGAGCTCGCTTGTAATGCCCATTTTGCTGGCGAGGTCCATGACCTTATCCGTTCCCACCTTCAAAATGGTGCTAACGGCATAGATATTATCGGACGCCGCAATTGCGCGCCGAAGATCTATTTCACCCAAATATTTGTCTCCAAAATTTTTGGGCTTATAGGTCTTGCGATTGTTATCGTAGTGAAACAACGTCGGTCGGCTTTCGAACTTGGACGTACTCGTCAATTCGCCGGAATCCAGCGCGCTCAGATACATAATCGGCTTGAAAGCGGAGCCTGGCTGCCGGGTTGTGGCCAGCGCATGATTATATTGATTCCCGACATAGTTCGTTCCACCGACCATGGCCTTGACATGTCCGTTGCGCGGGTCCATGGAGATTAACGCGGTTTCCAGTCCGTTGCTGCTCTTCATGCCCTCGTTTACAGCCGCCTCGGCTGCTTGCTGCATGTGCATGTCCAGCGTGGTATAAATGCTCAGGCCACCATGCTCAAGCACCCCTTCGCTAATCCCAAGCTGATGAGTCGCCAGTTGGCGGACGTAATCGCGGAACCAGGGAGCGTCTTCCACTGTCCGGCGCTGGCTCTCGGGCCGCAGGGCCAGCATTTCCTCATAGGCCTTGGTGGCTTCGGCCGGAGTAATTTTGCCGGTGAGCGCCATGGAGTCCAGTACAATTTTCTGCCGATCCTTTGCATTTTTCATATGATTATACGGTGAATAGTAGGTCGGTCCTTTCGGAATACCTGCTAACAGGGCGCTTTCGGCCAAATCCAGATCCTTTGCGGATTTACCGAAATACATTTGCGAAGCTGCTTCAATGCCATAGGCGCCATGACCATAGTAAATTTCGTTCAAATACATTTGCAGCAGCTCATTTTTGGTGTACTTCATTTCAAGCTGTGCGGTATAGATGGCCTCCTTGGCCTTGCGAGTCCATGTTTTCTCATGAGATAAATACAGATTCCGTGCAAGCTGCTGAGTCAGCGTGCTGGCCCCTTGCGACATATCCCAGCGGGTCAGATTAACGATTACCGCCCGGCCCAGACCTTTGAAATCAAAGCCGAAATGATCGTAAAACTTCCGATCTTCCACAGCCAGGGTAGCTGCAATCAAATCGGGTGAAATGTGATCAAGCTGGACCGGAATGGATTCTTTGCCTCCAGCAGAGAAAGTGGCGATGACTTGCCCTTGACTATCGAGCAGACGTGAATTCCGATCCGTATCCGCGAGCGGAAGGCTGGTCGTGTACAAATAGGCGAGCAGGATGCAGGCGGCGATGACCGTCAGAATAGTGAGAGACATCAGTCCTTGAAAGCATCGAAGCCAAAGCGGTTTACGCTTGGGGGATCGCCCGGTCGTATCGGTCATCATGCCACCTCCTTCCATAGTTGATGTTCTCAGTATAGTCAATCCGAAAGCGTCTATTCATCAGATACACACACGTGTCTATTTTAAACAAGATTAAATCTCCAAATTGCTTTTGCAGTCCATTCAGGTATCACTTATAATGCAAAAAGTGTGAAATTCCAATGCGTTTGGTACAATAAATATAGCAAACTCGGCGTTTGCGTGTTGCTGATATAAGGAAAGTCAACGTTTATGCTACCGGATTGCCGGACACATACTTTGATCAGAAAGAAGGTTGGAATGATGGACTTGTGGTTTACGGAGAAGCAGACTCCCTCTTTCGGCATTACAGCAAAAATCAAACAAACCTACGTCTCTGAGAAAACAGATTTTCAGGATCTGGCTATGATCGAGACTGAGGAATTCGGCAATATGCTTGTTCTGGATGGCATGGTGATGACAACGGTTAAGGATGAATTTGTGTATCACGAAATGGTAGCACATCCGGCCTTGAATACACATCCGAATCCGAAAAAAGTTTTGGTTGTGGGCGGTGGCGATGGCGGCGTTATTCGTGAGGTTATCAAGCACCCTGAAGTGGAGAAGGCTGTATTGGTTGAGATCGACGGTAAGGTGATTGAATATTCCAAAAAATATTTGCCTGAAATCGCAGGAAAGCTGGACGAGCCTAATGTAGAAGTGCTGGTCAATGACGGATACATGCACATTATTGAACACAAAAATGAATACGACGTCATTATGGTCGATTCGACGGAGCCGGTAGGTCCGGCAGCCCCGCTGTTTGAGCGCGGGTTTTACCAAGGTATTTTTGAAGCGTTGAAGGAAGACGGCATTTTCGTTGCGCAAACGGATAATCCTTGGTTCAAGGCAGACCTGATTCAGAAGGTCAACAAAGATGTGAAGGAAATTTTCCCGATTGTGCGTGTGTATGGTGCGAACATTCCGACCTATCCTAGCGGTCTTTGGACATTCACGTTGGGTAGTAAGAAGTATGATCCGCTCGAAGTAGACGAGACCCGAATTCCAGAGATGGACACCCGATATTACAGTCCGCGTCTACACAAAGCGGCGTTTGTATTACCTAAATTTGTGGAAGATTTAACGAAGTAAACATTTTAAGAAGCGCCTTAGTGGTCTTTATTGCCTGTTTTTGGGTGGGAAAGAGCGCTATAGGCGCTTTTTTGTGTTGGATAAGATTTGGAAAAGGCTATGAAAGCATACTGGACACCGGATTTCCTTTTAAGATAAAAGAAGGAAATTTAAGGGTGTACGTAGAATATACAAAAAACCAGACAATTAACAGATTTGTAATATCAACAAGGGAGGTTTGGTTATGGAAATACATAAATTGGCGATGTACCAAAGAGGGGGAAACTTTTTTGATCAGACGCTCTTTTTATTACCTGTGGGGGTCTCAGACGATCTCCAACGTAGCAGATATCATCTACATGTTGAGTGTAGTGGTATTGGTGTTCAGTTCAAGTAATTCCTTAATGACGACTATTTTAATCCCGTTGTTCCGATTGTCTGCCCAAGTGCTTAGTGGGCTCGTTGCACCGATCGTCCTCGGCCGATTTCGGCTGACGCGCGTGTTGCTATTTTCCCAGTTTGGGCAGTTTGTCATCTTTACGCTGCTGCTGCTTTATTTGTGGATCGTACCGGAGCAGAGGTCGTTTCTATTTATTTTTGTGATGGTGTTTGGTATGTCTTTTCTGGATGGCTGGACGAATCCTGCGCGTAATGCGCTTGTACCCCGTTTGGCTACGGGTGAAGGACTGATGCGGGCCAACGGCATGGTAGCGGTCAGTGATCAGGTGGTCAGGTGTGCAGGCTGGGCGTTGAGCGGAATTATTGTGGCTTGGCTGGGTTCCCTGAATACGCTTGTGATCGCATCCGGTTGTTATCTCGTAGCTGTAACTGTCACGTCCTTCGTCCGCGATCCACTGGATCAGAAGGAATTAAGTCTTGAAGCTTCGGATTCCTCAACAAATCTAGTAGAACCTGCAAAGGGAAAGGAAAAAGGCTCCCATTGGAAAGAGCTTGGGGAAGGCTGGAAAATCATTTGGCACAACCGTCGTATTCGTTCTCTGATGATCGTCGATAGTGTGGATAGTATTGGGGGAGTCTCCTGGCTCGGCGTATTTATTTTGGCGTACGTCAGTCAAGTGCTGCATCGGGATGCAAGCTGGTGGGGCTTTATGAATGCGTCCTTTTTCTCGGGCACGATCTTGGGTGGATTGATTGTCGTTGGCTTGGTCAAGCGATTGCAAAAGAACAGCTTTTTGTACATGCTCGGAGCGTTACTGGTGTATGTACTGATTACAATTGTATTTGCGCTGAATACAATCCCCGTTGCTGCACTTATTCTTTTTGCTGTATCAGGCTTACCTGTTCAAATGGCTGGTATCATTCGCCGTACCTTGCTGCAAACCAGTGCACCGGCAGCCCAGCTGCCCAAAGTGATGGCGGGAATTGATGTGCTTACAAATCTCGCTTTCGGCCTGTCCTTGTTATTCATGGGCTGGTATGCAGACCGTTTTGGTATGGTGCAGGTGTATTTGTTGGCTGCGATTATGACGACCATTGCTATCTTGATCGGCTGGTTGTATCGCAGGGATTTTCAGGAAAGTGAGCAAATGGACCATCCAACCGCTACGGGCGCTGGGATTTAAAATTGGGGTTCTCGTTAGGCGTGACATCATTCATTGGATGACTACATAATTAAATGCAGTTGTAAAAGTGAACGTGACGATTGGGGAGAATAAAAGCCTGCAATTCTCCTCAATTTTACAGGAACACCGCTGGAATAACGTTGACGGTGGTGTTCCTTTTATAACTATTAAATTAATTGGTATATCTGTTGAGCAGTATGTGCCATTCCTAATGTCAGGTCCGTTTGCTTTTGAGATATGTTTTGACGGCAGGAGGAGTGTAATTTGTAAATTGCCGTAGGATTCCTTGCGGAGTGGTATCCGTAATTACCATCGCACGATATTTTTCCTGCATAAATTGTTCCTCAGCCATACGATCGAACAAGGTAATAAGAGGATCGTAATAATGGTTAATGTTTAAAAGACCGCATGGCTTTTCATGCAAGCCTAATTGCGCCCATGTGAAGATTTCAAAGTATTCTTCCATTGTACCTGGGCCACCTGGTAAAACAATGAATCCGTCCGCAATCTCTGCCATTTTAGATTTTCGTTCGTGCATGGAATCAACAATGATTAATTCGCTCAGGCCATTATGTGCAATTTCACGGCTTTGCAAAAAGTGAGGGAGCACACCGATGACGCGACCTCCTGCATGAAGTGCAGCGTCAGCCACTGCACCCATTAAACCAACACTTGCTCCTCCATAAACCAGGCTTATTTCCTGTTCGGCAAGTGTCTTGCCCAGAGCAACAGCATGCTCTCGATAAATCTCAGACGCTCCATTACTGGAACCGCAAAAAACAGCAATGCTTTTCATATGAGATTCTCCTTTATGTATATCTTTTTGCAAGTTTTTGCTGGTGTGTTCGAAATATATCCTCCAAGGTGATGTCATACTTGTTGGCGATCACGATGAGATTACCCAGTACGTCTCCAAGTTCTTCAGTTAAATGGTCCTTGTTCTCCTCGAATGAACCATCGATCTCATCAGGCCGGTCTCTGCCGATCTCCAGGGCGCGAATAGCTCTCGCAACCTCCCCGGTTTCCTCTGCCAAGAAACCAATTCGGACAAAGATATCCAAATCAGACCAGTTTCTCTCCTGACAATATTGCTTGACCCACTTTTGAAATTCATTAATATCCATATTCAGCCTCCCAACTGGAACCCATGCATAGGTGTTGGCTATACACAAACCATAAGGTTTAGATGAAACAGAAACATTTGTTCGTGTTTTATTATATAATATAAGAGGCGAATTTATCAAAGAAAAATTTAAAAAGCCGTTTGCTTAAAAAGCAACCGACTTTTTAAAAGAACGTTGACCTTAATGATGCGACCGTATCCGGTCAGTCTTTTAAGCCGTAGTGAACTGGCTGTTATAGAGCGAGGCATAATGGCCGCCGCTGGCAAGCAGTCCCTCATGGGTACCGCTTTCGACGACATCGCCGTTTTTCATGTATAAAATCAAATCCGCTTCGCGGATGGTCGATAGTCTGTGGGCGATCACAAAGCTGGTGCGTCCGGCAATCATTTTCATAAATGCTTTTTGGATACGCGCTTCTGTCAGGGTGTCTATGCTGCTGGTCGCTTCATCCAGGATCAGCATAGGTGGATCGACCAGGATCACCCTCGCGATGGTAAGCAGCTGTTTTTGGCCTTGCGACAGGCTATCGCCCGATCCGCTGATGACCGTATCATAGCCATGAGGCAGTCGTTTGATGAAACTATGCGCATTGGCAGCTGTTGCAGCCGCGATGACTTCTTCGTCTGTAGCCTCCGGCTTCCCGTAAGCGATATTGTCCCGAATGGTCCCGCTGAACAGCCAAGTATCTTGAAGTACCATACCAAAGTTAGTCCGCAGGCTGTCCCGGCTCATGTCGTTGATATTCACCCCGTCGATGGATATCGAGCCACTGTCCACATCGTAAAACCGCATGAGCAGATTGACGAGTGTGGTTTTACCAGCTCCGGTCTGCCCGACAATGGCCACACGAGTGCCTGGCTTAACCTCCAAACTAAAGTTCGTAATGAGCGTACGTTCAGGATTATAGGAGAATTTGACATGATCAAAAAGAATCGTGCCTTTGCTGCGCTCCAGCTGTACGGCGTTCGATTTTTCCGGCTGCTCTGGCGGTGAGTCCAAAATAGCAAATATGCGCTGAGCAGAAGCCGTAGCTGCCTGGAACTGGGTCAGCACACCCGTAATTTCATTAAAGGGCTTGGCGAACAAGTTGGTATAAATCAGAAAGCTCGACAATCCGCCTACTGAGATCCCACCCAAAATGATGGAGATACAGCCAATCATGGCGGTGACTGAAAAAGTCATGTTGTTCACCAATCGGGTGGAGGGGTTGGACAATGATCCGTAAAACTGCGATTTCACCCCAGCTTGATACAATTGCTCGTTTCTGGCGGAAAATTCCTCAAGCGAGCGGTTTTCATAATGAAAAGCGGTAACTACCCGTTGTCCGCCGATCATTTCTTCGACGTAACCGTTCAGGCTTCCTAAAATTTTGGCCTGTTCGCGGAACATACGCTGCGATCTTGTGGTAATGAACCGTGCCACGCCATATGTGATCGGGGCAGACACCAATACGACCAACGTCATGATCGGACTGATATACAGCATGAGTACAATGGAGCCTATAATTGTAATAATCCCGGTAATCAATGTGGAAAATCCTTGTAGCAATCCATCCGACACAGCATCCATATCGTTCACAAAACGGCTAATGCTGTCTCCTTGTGGATGAGTGTCATGAAAGCTTAACGGAAGGATATTAAAATGATCAAATAACTCCCGCCGCATATCATTTACAGTCTGAAAAGCAATCCGGTTCGTCAAATACGTGAGCAGCCAGCTAAATAGACTTCCTACTACATATACAATGCCTAATCCAGCTAGAATCTGCGCAATACCTTTAAAATCCACTGCTCCCTTATCCACCATGTGGTCGATAGCTTGACCAATCATGTAGGGTCCGATCAGACTGGCAAGCACGCTGAGAAACGCACTGACGATGACCCAAAATGTTGTTTTTTTATATCGACCCACATAGGTTAACAATCTTCTCCAGGTTTCCTTGCCACTCATTGGTCTACCTCCTGCGTTGAGAGCTGGGAATGATTAATTTCCTGATATACATCTGAGCTGCTCATCAACTGTTCATGTGTGCCGATACCGACAATCCGCCCCTCATCAAACACAATTATTTTATCAGCATGCTGTACGCTGCTTACTCGTTGCGAGACCAGCAGGACGGTCATGCTGGTGCTATTTTCCCGTAGCGATTTACGGAGGGCAGCATCGGTAGCAAAATCAAGTGCGCTTGAGGAGTCATCCAAAATGAGAATTTGCGGATTGCCGACAATAGCTCTGGCAATGGTAAGTCGCTGCTTTTGTCCTCCCGACAGATTAAGCCCCCCTCGGGTGATCGGAGCATCGAATTTCTCCGGCAAGTTGGAAATGAACTCATCTGCTTGCGCGATTGCTGCGGCTTGAGCGACTTCCTCATCGGTGGCGTGTTCATGCCCCCAACGGATATTATCCGCTATAGTTCCAGTGAACAGCAGCGCCTTCTGAGGAACAATACCGATTTTCTGCCGCAATTGCTCAAGCTTATACTGCCGTACGTCAATGCCATCAACCTCTATACGACCTTCTACTACATCATAGAAGCGGGGAATGAGATTCACAAAGGTGGATTTCCCCGAACCTGTTCCTCCGATGATGCCGACCGTTTCACCGGGATAGATGTTTACCACTACATCGCTAAGCGCCAGTTGCCCTGTCGTATTGTATCCAAAGGAAACATGATCAAAAGAGATGGCTGGTACAGCGCCATGCTCAGTTGTTCCCTCCCTGTCTATAGGTGTAGAAGTAGCAGCAGTGTCGGAAATCGAAGCTTGCGTGTCTAGGACCTCCTGAATCCGTGCTGCTGAAGTGGCAGCCTTGGTGAACAAAATAATTAAATTGGTCACCACAATCAGAGCCAGTAAAATTTGCGTAATGTAATTAATAAAGGCAATAATCTCCCCTTGTGTAAGAGATCCATATTGGATATGGATGCCGCCGATCCACAGGATTGCAATAATAGCTCCGTTCACCACCAGCAAGGTGGCAGGGCTTAGCAAAGCAGAAATACGTCCGACACGAATAGCGGTCTGAGTCAGGTCATCTGAAGCAGTGTTGAATTTAACTCGTTCAGCTCCTCTTTTGGCAAATGCGCGTATGACCCGTACGCCTGTAAGATTTTCGCTTAGCACCAGGGCGATTTTATCCAATTTTTTCTGATACCGACGATACAGTGGTGAAGCCTTCGTAATGACCACATATAGGATCAAAGCCAGAACTGGTGTAGCCGCCAACAGCACCAAAGCCAGGCGGAAATCCAGAATCATTGACATGATAATAGCCCCGATACAAATAAAAGGGGCACGAATGACCAGACGAATCAGCATCGCTACAGCCGTTTGCAGTTGATTGACATCATTCGTAATCCGGTTGATGAGCGAGGGCGTACCAAACTTATCGAGATCAGCATAAGAAAACGATGAGATATGCTTAAACATCGTGTTACGCAGTGTAGTTCCGAATCCTTGAGAGGCACGGGCTGCATAAAACTGACACACTAATGAACTGCCAAAGCCCAGTATAGTCATGAGTAACATCAAAAGACCCATCTGCCAAACATAATGGGTGTCTCCTTTACCTACGCCATGATTGATCATTAAAGCAACCATAGTAGGTAGCAATAGTTCCAAGATGGCCTCAATCAATTTAAACAGAGGCCCAAGAAACGTTTCCTTTTTATAAGGTTTCAAAAAAACAGCAAATTTCAGCAAATAAACCATCACCTAACCTAAATAATGTATATAGCCTCATGCCGCAATAGCATAACTGAATTTGATTATGGCACATCCCCAACCATATGAATAATATTTAATATATATTAGAGGTATAGGTTTTACATATATCAGTACCGGAGGTCCATAAGGATGGAATTGAGACATCTCAAGTATTTTTTGGCGATCGCAGAGGCCGGACAGATTACAGCGGCAGCCAAAAAGCTGCAAATCGCGCAGCCTCCTTTAAGTCAGCAGCTCATGCAGCTAGAGGAAGAGCTTGGTGTAAAGCTCGTGCATCGAGGCTCACGAAGTATCCAGTTGACGGAGGCCGGCATCATTTTACAGAACAGGGCCAAGCAGATATTGGAGCTGACAGATGCCACAACGAGAGAAATAAACGATTTTGCCTTGGGGATGAAGGGTACGCTCACCATTGGAACGGTCTCTTCTTCCGGCGCAGCCCTGATGAAAGACAGGCTTTCCGAATTTCATAAAACCTATGCGGGTGTAAAATTCGAAATTCATGAGGGAAATACCTTCATGATTCTCGATCTTTTGAACAAAGGAATTGTAGAGGTCGGTATCGTCAGAACCCCTTTTAATACCACCGATTTAGGGTGCAGATATGCGTCCTCCGAGCCGATGATAGCAGTGATGACAGAAGAACATGACTGGAACCCCGAACAGAAGACCATCCCGTTGTCTGATTTGAAAAACAGGCCGCTCATCGTATATCGCCGCTTTGAACAATTGATCCACGATACCTGTATGAAGCATGGCTTTGAGCCAAATTTCTTTTGCAAAAACGATGATGCCCGCACCACGCTTCACTGGGCTAATGAAGGACTAGGGATCGGTATGATTTCGCGGTCTGCGTTGTCACTCGGAAGCAATAACCAGTTAATCGTTAAGGAAATTATGTGTGAAGAATTACATACGCGTGTGGCAGCTGTCTGGCTGAAGGATAAATACATGTCTTCTCTAGCCTCTCGATTCATTGAAAGTTTTAGCCAAGCATCCGATGAAGCTGACTTAAGGTAGCTAAATTTTTTGGATGAAAGCATCTTTTTGTAAAAACTCATTTGAATTGCAATCGGGAACTGGATATAGTAGTACAGTAGGATAGCAATAGAATGGAGTTTGAATACATGCCACATAATGCAAAGGTCCGAATCCGTCTTCATAGTCATCATGACGGAGAAGATGTGGTACAGGAACTTCCCGGAGAAGCGATCGTGCGTGGGAAGCATCTATATATAAGGTACGATGAGCCGCAAGAAAGTCCTGAGGGCGGTACGACACGGAACACAGTCAAAATCGGACCGGATGAGCTAAAGCTGATTCGTCACGGTGAGGTACAATCAGAGCAGTCGTTTGCGCTGGGACGCAGGTTGCCTGGATTTTACCGCTCGCCTTATTTAAACCTGAACATGTCTGCGCATACGCAGAAGCTCGATATTCGGATGGATGGATTCACCGGACATGTGAGCTGGACCTATGATCTGTACGTATTTGAGGATTTCTCGGGGCATTTTGCCATCAGTTTGCATATACAGGAGGAGCAATAATCATGACAAGCAATCCACTGGAACTTATTAATCAAAAGGTGACCTCAGCAATTGAGGCGGCGGTGCTGGCTACCGGAATCGTGAGCCGCGAAGAGTTGCCGACCATTACGCTGGAGGTACCGAAGGACAAGTCACACGGTGATTTGGCTACCAACGCCGCGATGCAGCTCACCCGCATTGCGAAGAAGAACCCACGGCAAATCGCTGAAGATTTGATCGCGAATATGGATTTAGCTTCTGCTTCTATTGAAAGTGCGGAAATCGCTGGACCGGGCTTTATTAACTTCCGCCTGAACAAGAGCTACCTTTATGCTGTTATTGGACAGGTGCAGGAGCAGGGGGCAGATTACGGGCGTATACAGGAAGGTGCGGGCAAAAAGGTGCAAATCGAGTTTGTCAGCGCCAATCCGACGGGTAGCCTTCACTTAGGTCATGCGCGTGGTGCAGCCGTAGGGGATGCTCTTTGCAACGTGCTTGATTTTGCTGGATACAAAGTAACTCGTGAATACTACATTAATGATGCGGGTAACCAGATTTACAACATGAGCCGTTCTATTGAAGCGCGTTATTTGCAGGAGCTGGGACAGCCTGCGGAGATGCCGGAGGATGGTTACCATGGTGAGGATATCATCGGGTTTGCCAAGGAACTGGTGGCCGAAAAGGGAGATTCTCTGTTGTCTATGGAACCGGGAGATCGCGCTGCTTATTTCCGTGACTACGGTCTGGAAAAGGAACTGAACAAGATCAAGCGCGATCTGGAACTGTTCCGTGTACCTTTTGACTCCTGGTTTAGCGAAACGTCGTTGTATGAAAACGGTGAAGTGCTTAAAGCGCTGAATGAGCTGCGTGACCGTGAGGAGATCTACGAGAAGGACGGAGCTACATGGCTGAATACGACCAAGTACGGCGACGATAAAGACCGCGTCTTGATCAAAAATGACGGTACATACACGTACCTGACCCCGGATATTGCTTACCATCGCGATAAATATGCTCGTGGGTATGACACGATCATCAACATTTGGGGAGCGGATCACCACGGCTACATTCCACGGATGAAGGCAGCAATGGAAGCACTGGGCAATGACCCGGATAAGCTTAAAGTGCTGATTGCCCAAATGGTCAGCTTGTTCCAAAATGGGGAAAAAGTAAAAATGTCCAAACGTACCGGCAAGGCCGTGACGATGGAAGATCTGATGGAAGAAGTGGGTGTAGACGCGATCCGTTACTTCTTCACTATGCGCAGCATGGATTCGCACCTGGATTTTGACATGGATTTGGCGATTTCTACCTCCAATGAGAATCCAGTATTCTACGTGCAATATGCGCACGCACGTGCATGCAGCGTATATCGTCAAGCCGAAGAGCAAGGTATTGCTGTGCTGCCGTTGGCAGAAGTTGACTTGTCCAAGCTGACGGCTGAGCATGAATACGATCTGTTACGCAAAATCGGCGAGCTGCCGGAAGAAGTATCGGTGGCGGCTGCAAACTTTGCACCACACCGTATGATTCGCTATGTCTACGAGCTGGCTTCATTGTTCCACAGCTACTACAAGGCAGAGCGCGTCATCACAGAGGATGCCGCTCAAACGCAGGCACGCTTGGCGTTGTTTGGTGCGGTGCGCACTACCATTGCCAACGTACTGAAGCTGGTGGGCGTGTCTGCACCGGAACGTATGTAAGCAAGCAACTTTAACATCATGACCTTGTAGTCATATAAATAATAATAAAAGGAACCGTTCGTATCACCCTCAACAGGGTGGCGCCTCGGTTCCTTTTTTATGTTGGATTAGCTTAGTAGCGTTCCAGTACCAAATTCGTTTTCAGGGAATCCGCGGGAACCAGCCATCCTTTGGATTGCAGCAGGTTCATCAGCTTGGTGCGGTTGCTGGCGGCAACACTGTAATCCGAGGTTTTGAAGGAGATTTCGATAATATTTTCTATACCTGATCCGTTTGCGCTGCGAATAGGCCATACTTCAACGTCGGCATCCAATCCCTGAAAGCTACCCTCGTATTTACTGACCTGTACAGGACCGCGTACTCTGGAGTTTGCCAAGGTTTGTTTACCCCAATTGCTGTTTTTCCAGTTTTGCAGCTTGCCCGGAAGATTATCCTGCAATTGCTTTAATGCTTGATCTGGGGAAGGCAGAGCCAATCCTTTGGAGGCGTTTGTTTTCTTATCATTGGAAAAGCTTAGTGTTTGCTTGCTGTATCCCCAATCCACCTCAGCCTCATAATTATCATCAGATGCGCTGAACCCTTCTTTATTCGCTTGGGTGAGCGCCGCGTCGATATTTTCGTTTGTGACCGTATAGCGCTTTTTGTAGGTTAATTCATAATTCTTTTTGTCCTCTTTTTTGCGAAATCTCACGTTCCAGCCCTCGTCATTCAATTGCAATGAATTTGTATCAAAATACTCGACGCTCAATCGTTGTGCATCTTCGCTAATTTGAAACTCGTTCACGATGCCACTTTTTAATGAGCCATCCGCATTGAGGACCTGAGCCGTATCCAGTAGCAGCTTCACCTCATAGCTTGGTGTGGCATTGGCGGCAGCTTGTACCGGCTCTGCTCCTTTCCATCCTGTTACGAGCAGCACTGCACTTAGAGTTACTACCGACATCAATTTGGTGATACGAAGGCCTGTTTTCATTTCATCCTCTCCTGTTCGTCCGAATAGGTTACACGCTACACTTTACGGGTGTATTGTCAGTCGTATGTCAAAGCAAGAGGGTACTCCGGTTAAAAAATTACATAATTTCTATATGACAGGTAAGATTTAATCTTGGTTCCATGATAAATATTCGGTGAATCTGTGAATGAGCGCCGAGCGATGGCGGTCTTTGTTGCTGACCATATAGATGTACCGCTCAACAGACTGTCCCGGAATAGGTCTTACAACCAGTAAGCCCCGCTCAACCTCTGACTGAACGGCAATGCGAGAGACAAAGGAGATGTGTTCTCCCAGCATAACCGCCTGTTTGATGGCTTCCAGTGAATCCAGCTCCAGATAGGAAGGAAGTCGCCGACTCCCACGCTCCAGCCATTTGTCGGTCACGTGGCGTGTGCTGGATTCCTTGCCATGTAATACGAAGGAGGAAGAAGCGATAAGCTCGGGTGTCAAATCGGTTTCGTTGGCGAGCGGATGAGTGGGTGAGCAGATGAGCATCAATTCATCTTCGCCCAAGGATTCGGAGAGTAGCGTTGGGGATTGAAACGGCTCTGCCGAAATGATGCCAAGGTCAATTTCGTGGCGAGCGAGCATGTCCTTGATCACGGGCGCTGTTTTCACGGACAAGGCGATGTGAATGCCCGGATGCTCACGGGCAAAGCGGTGCAGCACAGCAGGAAGCAGGTAGGTAGCGGGTACATAGCTTGCGCCAATACGTATACTTCCCCGCTGGAGCGTATCGAATTCGCGGACGACTCGCTCAGCTTCAGCAGCCAGTGCATTAATTTTAGTGGCATAGTGCAGCAGCGCATTTCCAGCATCCGTCAGGATGATTTTGCCCATACGTGTGTCAAACAGCTTTACTCCGAATTCACGCTCCAGATTTTTCATATGAAAAGTAACGGTTGGTTGCTTTAGGCCAAGAAGCTCGGCGACCGTGGTAATTTTATGGTGCTTATTCAGCAGCTCTACAATATGTAACTTTAGAAGACTTAAGTTCACTTAGAATGCCTCGCTTTCAGGTTAATCGAACAATCATGCCTACTTCTTTGGGGAGCAGCATCAATCCCCTCTATATAGATTAAATCTATGAGTGTTAACACAATTCATTGAAATAATTAATTTTGTTTTAACTTTCCAATAACACAGGTTGCGAATTCAAGTTTTACACTGGGGTCAGTCAGAAGAACAGGCAGGTAATGCGATGAATCAGGATCTATATATTCACGGATTAAGTAAAACCTTCAGCCAAATAACAGCGCTGCATGAGACGAATCTGGTAGTACGACGGGGCAAATTCACAACACTGCTCGGACCGTCCGGCTGTGGGAAAACAACGCTCTTGCGCTTGATTGCTGGTCTGGAGATACCGGATACCGGCACAATCATGATGGGAGAGGAAATTCTTTTTTCGGCAGAACGCAAAAAGGATATTCCCGCCCATCTCCGCCACTTTGGCATGGTCTTTCAGGATTTCGCGTTGTGGCCGCATATGACGGTGTTTGAAAATGTGGCCTTCGGCCTGCGTGCGGGCAAGCGGGGGAAAGGCTTCGCCAGCGTACGAGACAAGGAACTGCGGACAGTGGTGCTGGAGGCGCTCGACATGGTCAGATTGTCAGGGATGGAGGATCGGTATCCTCATCAGCTGTCTGGTGGTCAGCAGCAGCGGGTTGCCTTTGCAAGAGCGGTTGCTATCCGGCCTCGACTTGTTTTGTTCGACGAGCCGCTCAGTGCGCTGGATGCGGTGCTACGGGAGGAGATGCGCATTGAGATGCTATCGCTTGTGCGCGATCTGGGGCTGACCGCCCTATATGTCACCCATGATCAGATCGAGGCTATGTCAATGTCTGATGAAGTAGTTGTTATGAAAAGTGGACATATTTTGCAGACCGGAACACCAGAGGTGATCTACGGTTGCCCAGCTCATCCAGAGGTAGCGAGGTTTATTGGCAAATCCAACTGGTTGGAGTCGGAACGAACACTATTTCGTCCTGAACATGTCCGTTGGGAACAGGAGCAAGCGGATCAGCACGCTTTTACAGTAAAGATCCTGCATGTCAGCTATGTCGGCGATCGTTATGAAATTCGTATACTAGCCGAGAACGGCGAGCAATGGACTGCATATCACTCCATCCGCTTGCCCATAGGTCAACAAATGCACATTTGGGTATCACCGCAACACATCCACCAACTTGAAGCATAGGGAAAAGGGGTAAATATAAGATGATGAATAGGCATGTTTTTCGTACAGGATGGAAAAAAGGGAAGATGCTCGCATTAACATTGACTTTTGGACTCGCTGTGGCGGGTTGCGGAACAGCAACGCCATCCAAGGATGGGGCGCCAGCTAATGGATCAGCAGGACAAGCGGAGGCAGCATCCACCGATCAGAAGCTGGTGGTCTACAGCGCAGGCCCGGATGGACTGGCGAAAAAGCTGGTAGCAGGGTATGAGGCGCAGAGCGGAGTTAAGGTAGAGTTGTTCCAGGGAACGACAGGAAAAATTTTAGCCCGCATGGAAGCCGAGAAGACGAATCCGGTAGCGGACGTGGTTGTGCTGGCATCGCTTCCGTCTGTACAAGGCTTGAAAAAGGAAGGACTTACGCTGCCTTACCCGGATGCCAAGAAAGCAGACAAGCTAAATCCAGACTGGTCCGATAAGGAGGGCAACTACTTCAGTACCAGTGCTTCTGCTCTGGGCATTGCGTATAACACGAAGCTGGTGAAAACACCACCAACTTCATGGGCTGATTTGGCGAAGCCTGAGTACAAGGATCAGGTTAATATTCCCGATCCATCCCTGTCCGGCTCAGCGTTGGATTTTATGACAGGCTATCTGAGCGCCAAGGGCGATGGAGGCTGGACGTTGTTCGAGCAGTACAAGGCTAACGGTGTTGCTATGGCTGGTGCCAATCAGGAAGCGCTGGACCCCGTGATTACCGGAGCTAAAGGTATAGTCGTCGCTGCGGTCGATTACATGACCTACAAGGCAAAAGCCAAAGGCGAGCCGATTGACATCGTCTATCCGACAGAGGGGACGGTCATCAGCCCACGTCCTGCCGCAATTCTCAAGTCAACGCAGCATGAGCAGAATGCGAAGGCATTCATTGACTATCTGTTGTCGGACGAGGCACAGAAACTAGTAGCAGATGCCTCCTTACTCCCGGGCCGCACGGATGTCAAAGCCGACAAGCGTGCCAACCTGGACGAGATTCCATTGTTGAAAACCAATTGGGAGTGGATGGGTGAGCACGGATCAGACGTGACGGAGAAGTTCACGCAAATGTTCAAGTAAGCCGATGGGAGGCTTATCCGTTAAACACATCAGAGCGTGGTGTCTGACGCTGGCTCTGATCGCGCTTCTTTTCCTGATTGTGTTGCCGTTGCTGCAAATCTTTATCCAAAGTGTGTATGTTGATGAAAAATTTCAATGGGATGCGCCTTTTCGAACGTTAGCTGCTTCACCATTTGCAGGAGTGCTATTCAGCTCGATTTGGCTAGGCATCTGTGTGATTGCAGGAACGACGGTACTTGCGCTTCCGCTAGCATGGATCATGTCCAACACTCGTCTTGCACACTGGCGCTGGTTGGATGTCGTGTTGCTGATTCCGTTTATGACCCCGCCCTATATCGGTTCCATGGGCTGGATTCTGTTCATGCAAAAAAACGGATATCTGGAGCAGTTGTTCCCGGACCTGCATTTCTTAACGCCGTCCTTCTTCAGCCTTGGTGGCATGGTGATGATCATGAGCCTGCATCTGTTTCCATTCCTGTACCTGCTGCTGCGCGGGGCGCTGGTGAGGATTGGCGGGAGCCTGGAAGAGGCGGGTGCCGTAATGGGCGGCGGCTTTCTGTACAGATTCCGTCGAATCATTTTACCGCTGCTGCTTTCAGCTTACGGAATGGGCGCGTTGCTCATTTTCGTTAAAACGATTGCCGAGTTTGGCACCCCTGCTACCTTTGGGCGACGTATCGGGTATGAGGTCATGACTTCGGAAATTCACAAATATATTTCCAGCTGGCCCATAGATTTTGGCAAAGCGACGTCAATGGCCTCGGTGCTGTTAACCGCCTGCCTGCTCATGTGGTATGCGCAATCGGTGATCAACCGAAAGTTTACGTACAGGCTGGTAGGTGGTAAAGGTTCGCGTCCGTCCCGTCTTCGTATATCCGGCTGGACTACGGGGCTGAGTGTTGCATACATTCTATTGTTGCTCATTGCGTCCATTGGCATTCCTTATTTTTCAATTCTTTCAGCCTCGACGATGAAGCTGAGGGGAATTGGGCTCGCCTGGGATAATTTGACGCTCGACTCTTACAAGGAACTGCTGTCTTGGGGATCAGAGAGCATGGAGGCGCTCCTGAACAGTGTATTTCTCTCTTTGGGTGCTTCGACGCTTGCTGTGGTGCTGGGCACTTGGTTTGCGCTTGTCATTGGCGGCTCACGCACAAGAATCCAACGGACGGTTGATGCATTTAGCTTGCTTCCGAATACGGTGCCGGGAATTGTTATGGTGGTCGGCCTGATTTTGTGGTGGAACTCACCATGGATGCCGATCCCTTTGTATAACACATACGGCATGGTCATTCTGACGTATGTTATCTTGTTTGTTCCTTATACGGTGCAGTATGTCAAAAGCGCCTTTACGCAGGTGGACACTGGTCTTTTTCAGGCGGGACAGGTATTTGGCGGGCGACCGTCTTACATATTCCGCCGGATTGTGCTGCCGCTGATTGTACCGGGAATGCTCGCTGGTTGGATGATGACATTTACCATTGCTTCACGCGAGCTGGTAGGATCGTTGCTGATTTTGCCGCCATCCGTTCAGACGTCTGCAACCTACATATTTGCACAATTTGAGCAGGGACAGGTGTCACTTGGGATGGCGATGGCCGTCATATCGGTCGGAATGACCACACTGCTGCTAATCTTAATGGAAAGCTTAAACTCGCAAAGAAAGTGGAAATGATCATGACCAAGCTTAGGATTTGGGGAGGAGCGGGCGAACATGGCCGCTCCTGCTATGTTTTTGAAGGAACGCAGCATCGCGTCATGCTGGATTGTGGCGTGAAAAAGGAAGGAACTGGACAATATCCGGTTTTTCCGCCGCAAAAGGCGGAGGGACTGACCACTGTATTGCTGTCTCATGCACATGAGGATCATTCCATGGCGCTTCCCTTACTGTACAAGTATGGATACCAGGGGGAGGTCTGGACGACCAAGGCTACCGCTGAGCAGTTAGGCTCCTATTTTCGCTCCTGGCATACTTATGTTGAATCGAGAGGAGCCGAATTGCCATACGACGTACAGGATATCCAATCCATTGCTTATCGCTATCTAGAAGATGAAGCGCCAGCAGGAGAATGGCTTGAGGCTTGTCCGGGTGTGAGAATCATGTGGGGACGCAGTGGACATTTGGCTGGTGCAGTGTGGTATGCGGTAGAAATGGAAGGGAAGCGGTTGTTTTTTTCTGGAGATTACAGCCGCGAATCTGAGCTTCTTGCTGCCGATGCGCCAGACTTGGGTGTTGGGGAGGGGTTGCATGACCTGCCTGAATGGAAGTCAGAGCCCAATCTAGCGGACATATCCATTATGGACAATGCCTATGGCATGGATATAGACCCGCAGCCTGTTAAGCTGGAGCGGCTGAGGGTCGAGATGGAGCGGATATTATTGTCTGGTGGTCATGTGTTGTTGCCGGTGCCTGTCTTTGGCAGAGGACAGGACTTGATCGTATGGGCTAGCGAGCAATTCCCTACACAGGCAATGATTGTAGAGCACGATATATGGCAGGGATTGAAACAGTTAAACCGCTGGAAAGAATGGCTGCGTCCAGAAGCTCCAGCGCGAATAAAACATGTGCTAAACAGTGACAGGGTCTTCGTGCCTCGTGATGCTGCTGAACGAGTGAGTCTGCTGGAACAGAACCCAACGGCTATTATCATAACAAGAGACGGCATGATGGATTCCCCACAGGCGCGCTGGTACTATCAGTTTCTATCGGATAACCGCAACATGGGGGAGGGTGAAGATAGCGGAGAAAGCATTAGCAACAGTGTTATATTGACCGGGCATGCTCCACATGGTTCTTTTGGCAAACATCTGTTGGAACGTGCAGATCAAAATGACAGCTGTGTAGCTCGGCATTTGATTTACAAGGTGCATCAGGGATTATCAGATGTGCGGCAAATGCTGAAGGAGCTGCCTAGCAAACAGGTTGTACTCGTTCATGCGCCAAAGCTGCAGACTGACCTGGTACGAGATGAGTTGATAAGAGCAGGAAATCGTGGGTGTGAAAGTCCTGCCAGAAAAGTTCATTCTTTGGAGCCGGGCGCTACACTAGAGGTTTAGCATCACATCATCATTTACTTCGTGCCCTCCTGCATCAATCGGAAGGCATCGACTTCGCCAAGTTTGGTGGAGATAGAGCTGCGTCCAGCGCTTTTACGCAGGCGTAGCGGTGTGGCGGTACGCTTAAGCAGCGCTTTGATTTCTCCAGGCTCCAGTTCCGGTCTCAGTGAAAGGAGAAGTGCGATGCTTCCGGTCACATGGGAAGTAGCCATAGAGGTACCGCTCATTTCGTGATGCTTGCCATGGATCCAGGAGGAGGTGATCTTTTCGCCCGGTGCGTACACATCTACAAATTGCCCTCGGTTGCTGAAAGGTGCGATGCGTCTGTATTTGTCAGTAGCCCCCACTGAAATCGTCTGGGAATAGCGGGCTGGATAGTCAATACTTCGGCGCTTGCCCTCATTTCCCGAGGACGCTACAATCACGATGCCGTTATGATATGCTTTATTCACCATATCAAGTAGTGCCTTGCTGCGCGACTTCATACCAAAGCTCATATTGATGATATCGACACGATTTAATACACACCAGTCGATACCAAGAATGATATCGGAGACGTAGGCAGCTCCATTATGATCAAATGCTTTTACGGGATGAATTAAAGCCCGTGGTGCTACGCCGACCATACCTTCGTCATAGTTGGACGCCGCGATAGTTCCAGCAATATGAGTACCATGGCCGTTATCGTCATAGGGTAGCATGGTTCGGTTAAGCAAATTAATACCTCTGGCGAGAGAATGACGAAGATCAGGATGTTGAAAATCCGCTCCTGTGTCAATCACACCGATTCTGACCCGATTCCCTGTCGAGGAAGGCCAAGCCTTGTATGCACGTACCTGTTTGACTCCCCATGGCATGGAAAGGTTCTTTTCTGCTTTTGGTATATGAGCAGTTTCAGCGTGGACCTTCATGCGGGTATCTTCTTCAACGGTAACACCGTTGTGATATTTGCCTAGCCTGTCTCCCCCTGAAAGCGGAGCGATTAAAGCGCGGATTAGTCGGGCCGGTTGTACTTGCCGTAATCCCGCAAGCTCGGGTTTCAGCTTCCTGAGATAGGACAGGCATTCCCGGTATTGGTGAGGCTTATCGAACGTGATGATCTGTTTGTTCCGTCCACTGCCGGACGGCTCCGAAATACCCTCATGCAAACGCTGCAAAAAATCCGGATAGTCCATTTGAGACGGTCCCCCTCCGATGAGCCATGCTGAGGTATTGTATGAGCAAGCGTCAGCTGCGGCATGGGAAACCTGCCCCTTTTTTATGGAAATAGGCCTGCTTGTCGTGTCAAAGTGGCTGTGGACACATACGATACATGGAGGGCATAAGCTCTTGTGCAACAACTTTGGGGGGTTCTCCCGGAGCGGGTACAGTCGAAGACGGGGGGGACCCCGTCTTTTTATGTGTGCCGTCTTGTTTAGAGGGATATTACTGGAAATTATGACGATACCCATCTTTAACTTGCAATTTGCTTCCAAATAGGTTTTACTTAGTTTTGATAATGGATATGTTAGTATTGCATGTATCGTGTATGCTCTGAAACATGTTCTTGTGAATTACGTGTGAGAGGAAGTGTCCCTAGGTGAGTACCCCACTCAACTTGAAGATTGACCCGGAGAAAGTCCACGAGACTCCAATGGTGGACTTGGCATTTATGGTATTGAAAGCAGCCAATACTCCGTATTATTACCGTGACCTGATGAAGGAAGTCGCCAAATTGCGTGGCTTTTCCGACGAAGAAATTAATGACGTTATTGCTCAGCTATATACTGAAATCAACATTGACGGGCGTTTTGCCTGTGTCGGTACGAATCTGTGGGGCTTGAAACGTTGGTATCCGGTAGATAAATCCGAAGATGCCCTGACAGGCGCCAAGCGTCCTCGCATTATTAACGACGAAGACGATGACGATGAAGATGACTATCATGAGGAAGAAGAAACATACAACTCTGATGACGACTTCGATGCAGATAGCGAAGACGAGGATGGCGAAGATGAGCTGTTCGACGGAGAAGAAGATGATGATGATAGTGATGAAGACGTGGTTATAGACGATGAAGACCTCAGTGATGAGGAAGATTCAGAAGATGAAAATGACGATGAGTCGACGGAAGACGACGATTCGCTTCGTTAGGAAACAGGCTGTAAGGGGAGATGCGTTCTCCCCTTTTTCATGACCGTTTTCTTGAAAACCTCTTCTGATTTAAAGCTTTCAGGTGGATTCTCTCCAATCTGGTTCAATGGACAAATTAACACAGATAACTTCCTTGACAGCGGATTGGACACGGGGTAAACTATTGCTTGGGCTTATGATTGATTCACTTATATGTTTGCTTTTTGTATAAAAGTGCCCCGTACTACGGGAGTGCTTTTTTGTTTTTTATAGGGGTGTTTTCACTCATGAAAGAGGGCTAAGGGCGGCGGACATGGAAAATGATTCCGCTGCCTTCTTCATGGATGATAATCCGTGCAAACGGGTTACGATAACATCATAATGTCGCCTGAATTTTGCATCTTATCTAGGAGGGTTTTGAACAGTGACAAAGTATATTTTTGTGACAGGCGGGGTTGTGTCTTCCTTGGGCAAAGGGATTACGGCAGCTTCACTGGGGAGGCTTTTGAAGAACAGGGGACTGAAGGTAACGATTCAAAAATTTGATCCTTACCTGAATGTCGATCCGGGTACGATGAGTCCTTACCAGCACGGTGAAGTGTTTGTAACGGATGATGGTGCGGAAACGGACCTTGACTTGGGACACTATGAGCGCTTTATTGATATTAATCTGTCCAAGAACAGCAATGTCACAACAGGCAAGGTATATTCCAGCGTAATCAGCAAAGAACGTCGCGGAGAATATTTGGGCGGTACGGTGCAGGTTATCCCTCATATTACGAACGAAATCAAGGAGCGCGTGTACCGTGCAGGCCGTGAAGCAGGTTCGGACGTAATTATTACAGAAATCGGCGGTACTGTGGGCGATATTGAAAGCTTGCCATTTTTGGAAGCTATTCGTCAGCTCAAAAGCGAAGTTGGGCGCGAGAATGTAATGTACATTCACGTAACGCTCATTCCTTATATTAAAGCTGCTGGTGAGGTTAAAACCAAACCAACTCAGCACAGTGTAAAAGAATTGCGCAGCATCGGCATCCAACCGAATGTCATTGTTTGCCGTACAGAGCATGAACTGTCCTCCGATATGAAGGCAAAAATTGCATTATTCTGCGATATTGATGCGAATGCAGTGGTAGAATGCCGCGATGCATCAACCCTCTACGAGGTTCCGTTGAACCTGCGTGAAGAAGGCTTGGATGAAATCGTAGTTAACCACCTCAAGCTGACAACACCTGCACCAGATATGACCGAATGGGAAGGGTTAGTTGATCGAATCAGCAAGCTGGATAAAACGGTTGAGATTGCTATTGTTGGTAAATATGTTGCATTACATGATGCGTATTTAAGTGTGGTTGAATCACTTTCCCACGCTGGATTTGATGCGAATGCAGACGTAAAAATCCGTTGGGTGAACGCTGAAGAAGTGACGGACGAGAACGTAGCTGACATGCTGGGCGGCATTGGCGGCATTCTCGTACCGGGTGGCTTCGGCGATCGCGGAATTGAAGGCAAAATCAGTACCATTCGTTATGCACGGGAGCAAAAAATTCCGTTCTTCGGCATTTGTCTGGGTATGCAGGTATCTGTCATTGAGGTTGCCCGTTCCCTGGCTGGTCTCGAAGGAGCCAACAGTTCGGAAATTAACCCGGCTACGGATTATCCTGTCATTGACTTGCTTCCTGACCAAAAAGACATCGAAGATTTGGGCGGTACGATGCGTCTTGGCTTGTATCCATGCAAACTGGCGGAAGGTTCCTTGGCTTCGGCTTGTTACAACGACGAGCTGGTGTACGAAAGACACCGTCATCGGTACGAATTCAATAACGAATATCGTGAAGTTATTGAAAAAGCAGGTCTTCGTATTTCCGGTACTTCACCGGATGGACGCTTGGTGGAAATTGTGGAGCTCCCTGAGCATCCGTGGTTCCTGGCGGTACAGTTCCACCCAGAATTTACTTCCCGTCCGAATCGTCCGCAGCCTTTGTTCCGTGAATTTGTAAAGGCAGCATTGCAGCTTCAAGGTTAATGTTTGGGCTTGTAAGACCTCCTCAGGGAGGTCTTTTTTTATCCCATGCTTCCTGATTATGAAAGAATATTCCACAATTATGTATAAGAGCAGGATTTTCTTTTTGCAGGAGCGAATATAGTTTTAAGTATGGGACGGATATTGTACGTCATCGGACGCTGTTATGGCAATAGCTGCATGATCCTCGTTTTAAGATCTTAGGAGGTTAAAACATTGGAAAAGAAGAAAGTATTAATCGTCGATGACCAGAATGGAATACGGATTTTATTGATGGAAGTGTTCGGAAGTGAGGGTTATGAGACCTTTCAGGCGGCGAACGGAAAAATTGCACTTGAAATTGTTGAGAAGGAACCACCTGATCTGGTTCTGCTCGATATGAAAATTCCAGGTATGGACGGACTCGAAATTCTGAAGCATCTAAAAACCATGAATCCTGATATCAAGGTTATTATGATGACAGCATATGGAGAACTGGACATGATTAAAGAGGCGACGGAGCTAGGTGCGCTAATGCATTTTACCAAGCCCTTTGATATTGACGAAATGCGGATCGCTGTGAACAAACAACTCAGAGGTGATTAGGTGAGTCACTATGGTTGAGAACTCTGTTAACACAACAGGGTTTTTTGTTTGTGATTATGGGAAATACTGAAAGTAAATCCTCTCCTTATACAATTCTATGGAAAAACGGCGTCCTGGGCGTGATTTTTGTATGTGTTGATATGCAAAAGCTTGTTTAGTATTTAACATGGGTTGTGGTATAATAAGCCCGTATGTGATGTCGGCTAAAATATAGACAAACCCAAACACCTTTAGGAGGACTGTAACCATGCCATTGGTATCTATGAAAGACATGTTGAACAAAGCACTCGAAGGAAAATATGCAGTAGGTCAATACAACATTAATAACCTGGAGTGGACTCAAGCTATTTTGGGCGCTGCTGAAGAAGAAAAATCCCCAGTAATCTTGGGTGTTTCTGAAGGCGCAGCACGTCACATGGGCGGATTCTACACTGTTGTTAAAATGGTAGAAGGTCTTATTCATGACATGAAAATCACCGTTCCAGTTGCGATCCATTTGGACCACGGTTCCAGCTTTGAAAAATGTAAAGAAGCTATCGACGCTGGTTTCACATCCGTTATGATTGACGATTCCCACAGCCCGATCGACACAAACATTGCTACAACGAAAAAAGTGGTAGAATATGCTCATTCCAAAGGCGTTTCTGTTGAAGCTGAAGTTGGAATGGTTGGCGGTCAAGAGGATGATGTTGTCGGCGACGTAATGTACGCTAAGTTGGACGACTGTCTGCGTATCGTTAACGAAACAGGTATCGATACACTGGCACCCGCACTGGGTTCCGTACACGGACCTTACAAAGGCGAGCCAAACCTCGGATTCAAAGAAATGGAAGAGATCTGCAATGCAATCAAACTTCCACTCGTTCTGCACGGTGGTACTGGTATCCCAACACATGACATTAAAAAAGCAATCTCCCTGGGAACTTCCAAAATCAATGTAAACACTGAGAACCAAATCGTATTTGCGAAAGTGGTTCGTGAAGTGCTTGCTGAGAAACCGGATGCTTATGACCCACGTACATTCATCGCTCCAGGTCGTGAAGCGATTAAACAAACCGTTATCGGTAAAATTCGTGAGTTCGGTTCCAACAACAAAGCGTAATAATGAATCAACTGGTCGTGCGTCTGCACAGGCTAGATGAATTTTTTAGTTGTAACTGTAGTTCTACTGCACAAAATATTTAAATCTGTACAGTTGAATAGTTTGGTATGGAAAGCACACCGCTTAGCCGGTGTCTTTCCATTTTCACCACTAAAAAAAGTTAAAAGTTTATGATTTGAGATTATTGTTTGACCGACTGCAAAACACGTAGGGGGACCCTCAAGCTTATGGAAAAATTGATGATCACCGGTGGACGGCCGCTTCAAGGTACAGTTTCCATCAGCGGTGCCAAAAACAGTGCCATCGCCTTGATTCCCGCAGCCATTCTGGCAGAGTCGGAAGTCATTTTGGACAATTTGCCACTGTTGAGTGATGTGGCGGTGTATTCCGAAATACTAGAGGAACTTGGTGCAACGGTTACCTGGGAAGGTAGCCAGATGAAAATAGATCCTTCCTCTATTAAATCCATTCCTATGCCGAATGGGCCTGTTAAGAAATTACGAGCCTCTTATTATATGATGGGAGCCATGCTGGGCAGATTCAAGGAAGCGATCATCGGTTTGCCAGGAGGGTGCAATTTCGAACCCCGGCCCATTGATCAGCATATCAAAGGTTTTGAAGCGTTGGGTGCCACGGTTACGAACGAGCACGGTGCTATTCATTTGCACGCCAAAGAACTGCGCGGAACCAAAATTTATTTGGATGTTAGCAGCGTAGGCGCTACCATTAATATTATGCTGGCGGCAGCACGTGCCAAAGGCGCCACAATTATTGAAAATGCGGCTAAAGAGCCTGAGATTATAGATGTAGCAACCCTTTTAAACTCCATGGGGGCCATTATTAAAGGCGCCGGTACGGAAACGATTCGAATTGAAGGTGTGTCGGAGCTGCATGGCTGCCGTCATTCCATCATACCTGACCGTATACAAGCTGGCACATATATGATTGCCGCTGCGGCAACCCGTGGAAATGTATTGATTGACAACGTAATTCCCAAACATATGGAGGCTCTCACTGCAAAAATGCAGGAAATGGGCATCGGCATCGAGGAATATGATGAAAGTATTCGCGTACTGGGTGCACCTTCCTATGAACATGTCGACGTTAAAGCCTTGATATACCCCGGATTCGCCACAGATTTACAATCTCCCATGACCAGCTTGCTTACCCAAGCACAGGGTGTCAGTGTATTGAGCGATTTTGTGTACAGCAATCGTTTTAAGCACGTTCCTGAGCTGGTGCGAATGGGGGCTAAAATTCGCGTAGAGGGTCGGTCCGCCATTATAGAGGGTGGTCAACTGAATGCAGCTAAAGTAAAAGCAGCAGATCTGCGCGCCGGAGCGGCCCTTGTCATTGCTGGACTTACAGTAAGCGAAGGCGTAACCGAGGTGACGGGTGTCGAGTACATTGACCGTGGTTATGATCACCTTGTCTCCAACCTGCGTCTTTTGGGCGCGGATGTATGGCGGCAAACTGAATAATTAAACCATGCAATTTTTTCGAACTCCCGGACGAAAGCAATAGAACGGGCAACACCTATGCAGCCGCTGCTTGATAAAAGATTGTGGTTCATACCTAACAATCTTTTATCGGAAAACCGGAATAATTCGGTATAATCCAAGCAGGTGGCTGCATAACTTTATTTGTTTTGGTTAAAATTATGTTAATGGTGTTTATGATATCATTGTCTATCATTTAGATGTATGAATGGACTTAATAATTGAATAGGTGGTTATTATATGGATCTGCAAATTTCCGATCTGGAAGAAATGAAGCTGACCGACCTGTACAAGCTGGCCAAGCAATACCAGATCCCGTACTACGGAACGCTCAAAAAGAAAGAATTAATTTTCGCCATCCTGCGCGCACAAGCTGAGAAGAGCGGATTGATGTTTATGCAGGGGGTTCTGGAAATCCTTCCCGAAGGTTACGGCTTTCTGAGGCCGATCAATTATCTCCCGAGTACCGAAGATATTTACATCTCTGCTTCACAAATCCGCAAGTTTGACTTGAGGACAGGCGATCTTGTTTCCGGTAAATGCCGAACGCCAAAAGAGAATGAACGATATTTTGGATTGCTTCAAGTTAACGCCGTCAATGGAAGAAGTCCTGAGCAAGCTGCTGAGCGGCTACATTTTCCTGCACTGACTCCACTGTATCCGCAAACCAAATTAGTCCTTGAAACTTCCCCCAACCATTTGTCTACGAGAATTATGGATGTACTGGCCCCTGTCGGACTTGGACAGCGCGGACTCATTGTAGCACCTCCCAAAGCTGGGAAGACGCTTCTCCTCAAAGAAATTGCCAATAGCATTTCTACCAACAATCCCGAGATCGAGCTTTTTGTCTTGTTGATTGATGAACGCCCCGAAGAAGTGACCGACATGCAGCGTTCTGTTAAAGGTGAAGTTGTGGCCTCTACATTTGACGAACTTCCTGAAAATCACATCAAAGTGGCAGAACTCGTGTTGGAGCGTGCACTGCGTCTCGTAGAACATAAAAAGGATGTTGTCATCCTGCTGGATAGCATCACACGTTTGGCTCGTGCGTACAATCTCGTTATCCCTCCTTCTGGTCGTACTTTGAGCGGGGGTATTGATCCGGCGGCATTTCACCGTCCAAAGCGCTTTTTTGGTGCGGCTCGGAATGTGGAGGAAGGCGGTAGCTTGACGATTCTTGCTACAGCGCTGATTGACACAGGATCACGCATGGACGATATCATCTATGAGGAGTTTAAAGGTACAGGCAACATGGAGCTGCATTTGGACCGCAAGCTGGCAGAACGTCGTATCTTTCCTGCGATTGATATTCGTCGTTCCGGCACACGCCGTGAGGAAGTGTTGTTGAATAAGGAAGAATTGGATACCATCTGGGCCATTCGTAAAAATATGACGGAAAGCCATGAATTTGTGGAAGGCTTCCTCAAAAAGCTGCGTAATAGCAAAACTAATGCTGAGTTTTTGGCTTCGTTTGATTTGACGGCACCTTCTTCCAGTGGCTCGCAAAGCAGTTCTGGTGGGCAACAACGGAGAACGGCGCGTTCTACCACAGCGTCAGTCCCGGCCACAACCAACTAAAACCCTTCATGTATTTTATCTGTTCCGTAAGCACACAGTCGTTACCATTCATTTTGTTAATGGCGTAGGCTTAACGGAGCGAAAGGAGCTCCATAATGTATTTGGTGTATGCCGACGAAAAAGGCAATGTATATGATCATGCTTCTTTGTATGGGCTTGCCCGTAGTGCAGACATGATTGTTGAAATCATGGAGGATGAGCTTATTCCGTTACCGGAAGGAGCTACATTGGTAAGCCTACCCAGCACTCGCCCGGTCGGTATGAACCCTGAAACAGGGGAAATGGTTTCTCTTCCCGGAGATATGCAAGCAGTAGGGGCTTTATTGCCGCAAGGTTTTACACGCTTGTGCCTGCCGGGATATGTGAAGACCGATAAGGAGTACAAACTTCCCTTGTTCGGTTATTCGGCCGTAGTCTGGAAAGACGGGGCATTTTATGTAACGGCAGAGCAGAGTGACAGTCCATCCAAGTGGAATCCGGAAAACTGTGACCGTCATCAAGTTAAATTGGGTGTGCAGCGGATGACGGAGCAATATCCCGAAAATCGGCTGTACCAACATTTGTCTAACTGTGCGCTGGGCTACGAATGTCTTACTTCCTCGAACACATTCCTGAATCGCTGGGAAGGAGGAGTTCCGGTATCTTATTCTTGTAATGCGGGTTGCTTTGGGTGTATATCTGAACAGCCGGATGACAGTGGTTTCGTATCTCCGCAGACAAGAATGAACTTCCGTCCTCGCGTCGAAGAAATTGTAGAAGTTATGCTGGAACATTTGAAGACACCGGAGTCCATCATCAGTTTTGGCCAAGGTTGCGAAGGTGAGCCTTCCACACAAGCCAAACTGATTATTGATTCGATCAAAGAGGTGCGTTCCATTACCGATATGGGATACATCAATATTAATACGAATGCGGGATTGAACGATCATATCCGGGGAATCGTGGATGCGGGTCTTGATCTGATGCGCGTCAGTACCATTAGTGCACTGGACGATCACTACAATGCGTATTACAAGCCGCGCGGCTACACGTTGGCTAATGTGGAAAAATCACTTCGTTATGCTTCTGAGCAGGGAGTATATACGTCGATTAACTATTTGATTTTTCCGGGTGTAACTGACCGAGAGGAAGAAATTGAGGCAATGATTGAATTTGCCAAACGTACTAAGCTCAAGCTGATTCAAATGCGTAACTTGAATATCGATCCTGAAAGCTAT
Source organism: Paenibacillus sp. A3M_27_13 (assembly GCF_024213315.1). Taxonomy (NCBI): domain Bacteria; kingdom Bacillati; phylum Bacillota; class Bacilli; order Caryophanales; family Paenibacillaceae; genus Paenibacillus; species Paenibacillus sp. A3M_27_13. The sequence continues at coordinate 4,877 of NZ_JANAVE010000014.1, read as the reverse complement.
CTGGAGTTGATTCCACCTGCTCAAGGTGAGATTCTTGGTATGAAGCAAATGCTTGAGATTTATCGTGAGGAGCTGCCTGATGTAGTCATCGGTTCTTACACTCATGTACCGCCACAAGGGCTGGCACGTCCCAAATTTGCCAAGGCCTAAAATGGTCGATGTAACTTGAAACACACCTATTTTATGCCATCTTTGAATGCAGAAAAGAGTTGTTGAAACGCTCATATTCAAGTGCTATAATGTGAACATGTGTTCATACAACTCTGGACTGATAGGACGTTCAGGGCGGAAAGAGGTGAAAGTTCAATGCAACAAGCTATTCAACCAAATTTTAACGTAACTAATGTCACTTGTGCTTGCGGAAATTCGTTTGAAACTGGTTCTGTGAAAGGATCTCTGCGTGTGGAGATTTGCTCCGCCTGCCACCCATTCTTCACAGGCAAGCAGAAATTTATTGATGCTGGTGGACGCGTGGATCGTTTCAAAAAGAAATACGGTATCTAATGGATTACCGCAGGTTATAAAGTTATTAGAGCCTTCTGCAACTGCAGAGGGCTCTTTTTGTAATAATGTGTATTTGCTTTTTATGCGGCCTTAAGATATACTTATTTTCACCGTGCTAGATGGGGAGGTAGCGGTGCCCTGTAACTCGCAATCCGCTATAGCGAGGTTGAATTCCTGTTAGAGGTGTTGTTGATGTGAGGCTGGTCCCTGCGCACAATGTTGACGGCTGGGTCCTCCGCAATGAGTACTTGTGAACCTGGTCAGGTCCGGAAGGAAGCAGCCATAAGCAGGTCCACTCTTGTGCCGGAGGGTTGCCTAGCCCGAGTTGTTGTTCAGGATTGCCGCTCGGATCACAACGATCAATAACAGGTGCACGGTATATATTGGTAATTAGAACATCTTGGCAATCATTGCGAAGATGTTTTTTTGTGTTTTATAAATTGGAAGGTGTCTGGTTTAGATTCGGACGGGAGTATAGTATAATGAAGTGACCATGAATGGTCATGAAAGTGAATGGGAAAGAGGGTAACGCGCATTGGAACATATAGCGTTGTACCGTGCTTGGCGGCCGCAGGCTTTCAAGGACATGGTAGGACAACAGCATATTATCCAGACATTGCAGAATGCCATCCGCGAAAATCGCACGTCCCATGCCTACCTGTTCAGCGGTCCACGAGGAACAGGTAAGACGAGTGCGGCCAAAATTTTGGCCAAGGCAATCAACTGTGAGCATGGACCTGCGCCGGAACCTTGCAACGAATGCGAAGCCTGTAAACGGATCACGGCCGGAGCGGTCATGGATGTACAGGAGATTGATGCAGCCTCCAACCGGGGCGTTGAAGAGATTCGTGATTTGCGCGATAAAGTCAAATATGCGCCCACAGAAGTGCGGCACAAGGTTTATATCATTGATGAAGTGCACATGCTGACGACGGAAGCGTTCAATGCGCTGCTCAAGACGCTGGAAGAGCCGCCGCCACACGTGATGTTCATATTGGCTACGACTGAACCACATCGGATTCCGGCAACAATTATTTCACGTTGCCAGCGGTTTGACTTCCGGCGGGTATCGCTGGAAGAACAGACAGAGCGGCTTGACCTGATATGTCAACAGGAGAACATACAGGCTGATTCGGATGCACTGCAGTACATTGCGCGTCTTTCAGATGGTGGGATGCGAGATGCGGTTAGCGTTTTAGATCAGATATCCTCGTTTACAGATGGTCGGGTTACTTATCAGCAGGTGCTGGATATGACGGGAGGTATTGCGTCCGAGCAATTCGGTAAGCTTGCCTTGGCATTGCTGAAAGAAGATGTGGGCACGGTGCTCCAAATGATCGAGAACTTTATGCAGGAAGGTAAAAGTGCGGATAAGTGCATGGAGAATCTTCTGTACTATTTCCGAGATCTGCTAATGATCAAGATGGTGCCTCAGGCGACCAAAATGACGGAGCGAGTGCTGGATCCAGAGCGATTTAAGGAAGTGGCAGATGCTTTTACCAAGGAGCAACTCTTTGCGATGATTGACACCCTTAATCGTTATCAGAGCGAGATGAAATATGCCGTACAGCCACAAACCTTGTTTGAGGTAGCTCTATTGAAGCTGTGCAGTATTCCGGGGGAAGCAGGAACTGTTGCTCAGCCGACCGCACAACGCTCTGGCGCAGCAGCTGATCAGGAAGATGTGGTAATGTTGAAGCGTCAGCTTGCTGAGCTGGAAAAGAAACTGGAGCGCGTGCTGCAAGGTGGATTGGGCGCTGGAGCGGGACAGGAAGCATCGTCGGGTGGTCGTCAGGCTTCCGGGGGGCGTGCCCCTGCTCCGCGGATTTCAGCGCCAGCCAAGCTTCCTTCTCAGTTGGATCGCTATATCGCTGAGAAGTCGAGCGAAGCATTCGCAGCAGCAGGACGTAAGTGGAGCCAGATTTTGCAAGGGGTAAAAGAGGCAAAAGTTACGGTTCATGCTTGGTTTATGGATGGTGAGCCAGTTTCTGTGTTAGAGGACAGTGTGCTGGTTGCATTTAAGAACAATATTCATCGTGAAACTACCGAAAAGCCTGCCAATAAGCAGGTCATCGAGAAGGTATTGCATGAGCAGTTGGGTCATCCTTATCGTTTAGTAACGATGATGCAAAAGGATTGGAATGCTGCGATTGAAGGAGTTTCCGACCAGCCTGCCGAAGAATTGCAACTGGAGCCGGAGCATGATGCGCCGGGAAAGTCCAAGGAGCCCTGGATTGATGAAGCTATTCAACTTTTCGGGGAAGACCTAGTAGTCATTAAAGATTGAATCAAGTTTCTAGATGTATACTTCATTAAAGGAGATGATTGAAATGAACAATATGAACCAAATGATGAAGCAAGTGAAAAAAATGCAGGAACAAATGCTGAAAGCCCAAGAGGAGCTTGGCGGAAAAGTAATCGAAGGAACTTCTGGCGGCGGTGTTGTGACGGTGGAGGTAAATGGACATAAAAAAGTGTTGTCCATCACGATCAAACCGGAAGCTGTAGATCCTGATGATGTAGAAATGCTGCAAGATCTTGTGCTGACTGCTGTCAATGATGCTTTGTCCAAAGCAGATGAACTGGCTAATGATGATATGGGTAAATTTACAGGCGGCATGAAAATTCCGGGCTTGTTCTAGTCTGCTGCATAAAGGAGAAACACGCTATTGTATTATCCGGAGCCGATTGCAAAGCTAATTGATGCTTTTACGCGCCTGCCGGGAGTAGGGCCGAAGACGGCTGCCCGGTTGGCTTTTCACGTACTGAAAATGAAGGAAGATGATGTGATTGACTTTGCCAAAGCGCTGGTCAATGTAAAACGCAATCTTCACTTCTGTTCAGTCTGCGGCAACATTACGGACACAGATCCTTGTCGGATCTGTCAGGATAAGACGAGGGATACCTCCGTCATTTGTGTTGTTCAGGATTCCAAGGATTTGGTGGCTATGGAGCGTACCAAAGAGTTTAATGGTTTTTACCATGTGCTTCATGGGGCGATATCTCCTATGGAGGGAATTGGTCCTGAGGATATCAAACTCAAGGAATTGCTGAACAGACTCAGTGATGAACGCGTCAAGGAGCTGATTTTAGCTACGAACCCGAACATTGAAGGAGAGGCCACGGCCATGTACATTTCTCGGCTAGTGCGTCCTTTTGAAATCAAGGTTACTCGTATTGCTCATGGATTGCCAGTGGGTGGAGATTTGGAGTATGCCGACGAGGTTACCCTGTCCAAAGCGTTGGAAGGCCGTAGAGAGCTCAATTAATAGGTGTATTTATACGTTATAAATAGGGAGTCTGAAATGTCCTTTGGGCATTCTTGACTTACTTGGGGGAGCCGCTACGGCTCCTTTTTTATTTGCCGTGATAGATGGCAGTATAGATCGTTCCTGGTTCTAAGTTTGTCCTTAGTTCAATAAGTATGAATAAGGTAGTCTTGCAGACTGTGCACATAATTCAGCTTGTGAGGAGGATGAACGGATGTGGGAACGGATGAAACAAAATTTCCGTCGTCAGGAGAATGGCAAATCAGAAGCGGAGTATCGGCAGGAGTTGTTTGCCCAGATTCGGGCTTCGCATGCGGAATGGCTAAGAGCGCATCGTTTATTTCATGAAGCTACGGGTAAAGATGAGATCGACTACGCTATATTTGTTCTAGAAGCTGCAGAACGTAAATATCAGATACATTTAAAAAGCGCGAAACAGCAAGGCCTGCATCGTTTCCATCTGCCTGCAGATGAACCTGGGTATGCCAATGATACGGATCGTGTTCACAAGCGGAGAGCTGAATGAAAGGGGCGGTCTGGCTTGTTCTGATTGCCTGTGTCGGGATGCTACTATTTCTAATCTTAAAAAAACGTTTGGGTATCGGCTGGCTTGTAGTATTCGGGGCGCATATGGGCCTGGCGGCCATCGCATTGTATGTTATCAATTATTCAGGGTGGATTACGCAGGTGTACATCCCGATCAATCCAGTGACAATGGGGGCGGTAACGATATTAGGTTTGCCTGGGATTGTCCTTTTACTGGGATTGAAAATAGTATTATTCGGACAGGCCATATGAAAACTTAAATGTTATTGTTTCTATTTTTAAAATATAGTTGACGGCGAATTCAAAAATGTGATACATTAATTCTCGGCCCTTAAAGCCCGGGAATTTTTTGTGAGAACAACATTTGAATGAAATTAAAAAATAATTTTAAAAAAAGTGTTGACTTAAATCCTGAATGTGTGTTATATTAATCAAGTCGCCGCTGAGATGCGGTGGTGAAACAAAGTAAGACATAATGCAGGTTTGATCTTTGAAAACTGAACAACGAGTGAGTAAAACGATTTTGTTCGCAAAATCAAACAAGAGATATTTTTATCT
>NZ_JANAVE010000013.1:0-96378 GCF_024213315.1 Paenibacillus sp. A3M_27_13 | reverse complement strand
TCTCTTGTTTGATTTTGCGAACAAAATCGTTTTACTCACTCGTTGTTCAGTTTTCAAAGATCAAACATTCTTTTTCGGTCGATTCAGTTTATCGCTTCATCAACTCTTATATCATACCATCTCCGAACCAACTTTGCAAGCACTTTTTTAAATCTTTTTTTGTAACACTCGCTCGCAATATTGTATTTCTTGGCCGGAATTGGAGTATACCACTCCGCATATTTAAATGCAACCGTTTTTTAATAAATTGTTTTTACTATCTTTATTGTTGTTATGACATCCTGTGTACTCTGTACTTTTGCTAAATGGACTTAGTTATCTGCATCCAAGAACGACGTGAGATCCATTCAATGATCTCGAATACGCGTGTTGCTCATTACAACTCATGTGCATATTCTGCTTTTTCTTTAATATTGATGATTTGACAAAGAAAGGATGGGTAAAAAAGATAAGGAGCTAGCAACAAACCATGCGATAGCAGCTTTGTTTCACGCAACTTTAGGTAATGATTAATTATAACTGTATAGAGGAGTAGATTTACTAATGAAGCAACGAAGGCGAACATGGACGAGAATTGTGTTTCTTATCATCTCTTGCTTACTGCTTTTCGTGATCTCAGGATTTGTGTATGAGTGGATTGCATCCAAAAAGGATAAATCACAATACCCACCTCCGGGGGAATTGGTCGATGCCGGGGGTTATCGACTCCATATTCGTAAACTCGGTAACGGCTCTCCAACAATATTGCTTGAATCAGGGAGCGGGGAAAGTAGCCTGTCATGGAGAGATATTCCCGAAAAACTGTCATCATTCGCCACTGTTGTATCCTATGACCGGGCAGGCTATGCCTGGAGCGAGGAGGCTGCTACTCCACGAACCGGGGAAAACATCGTTCGAGAGCTTCATGTCGCCTTAAAAAACGCAGACATCCAAGCTCCTTATATTCTGGTAGGCCATTCCCTTGGAGGGATGTACTCAAGACTGTACGCGCAGACATACAAAGACGAAGTGGCAGGATTGGTTCTGGTGGATGCCAGGCCTGAGAATGACGCTCGCCGGACAAATGAGATTTATGCCAAGGAACGGCCTAAAGTCAATCCCTCCCCGTTAATATCCATTCTCCTAGAAAAGTCAGGGGCTTTTCGCCTGTTCCCCAATTTAATGCTAACGGGTCGGGTCGAATATCAAGATAGAAAATCTTTTGTGAATATTGTCGCTTCCTCTAAATACTTTCGATCTGTTGCGGAGGAGGGTGATCTAGCAAGCACTACCGAAGATGCCATACGGGGACAGCATCTGGGTAACCTCCCTGTACGTGTAATTGCCCGGGGCATTCAACAAGATTTGACTCAGTTCGGTATTAGTAAACGCGGAAATGATCAGATCGAACAAAGCTGGCAAATGGGACAGCGCGAGATGCTTAACATCTCTACAAACAGCAAATTTATTGTTGCCAAGAAGAGCGAGCATATGATCATCCATGATCAACCGGAGCTTGTCATCCAAGTCATCCGTGAACTCATCACCGACACAAGACACTTTCAGTCAACCATGTCTAAAGCATACACAGATGATTAGGGACTTTATATGTTAAACAGCATAAAAAAATAAAAGACGCCCGAGTTCCTTCTATATAAAGGAATCCGGGCATCTTTGCTGCCTAACACTTATTATGCTTGATTGAGCTTAGGACAAAATGGGCTTATTTTTAGATGGGGCCTCTGCGACCTTGCCAAGTATCTGTCTCAGTACTTTAGCATTTTCCCCAATAAAACCGGAATCAAGCAGCACATCATGCGTTCCGATGACTTCGTATTCTTTGTATTGACCAAGTGTCGCCTGTTGCCATAACAATTTATCTAATGATGTATCCGGACCAATACTATCATCCTCTGCAATTAGAGCATGGATATTCGCATGAACTTCACCTGAGTTAATAAGCTCATCGCGGTAGACGGAATAAACCAACATTTTGTCCATGACTCGCTCCCTGTCCACTGGATCGGCGAGGAATGCTTTGTACTGGTCCCTAATGCTGTCCAGTACCATCTCGACAATCTCTTCAAGCTCCTCCGGTGTCGATTCATCCTTGGACATCTTTCTCATAGCATCTACCATAATAAGGTCGCTAACATGGTGACCTCGGCTTTCCATGGCTTTAGCTACCTCGAAGGCGAGATTTCCTCCAAGTGAGTATCCCAGGAATATATACGGACCCTCTGCTTGAATATCCACGATGGCATCGATGTATCGATCCAGCATATCTTGACCCTGGAAACGATCGCCGATAAATTCCATCCCGTACACCTCGCAAAGCCCTTCCAGCTCCTTGGCCATCTCATAGTACCCCAGAGAGTGGCCTACCCGTGGAGGGAAGCAAAACACTTTGAGCGTTCCTTTCCCTGGGAAGCGGATAATTTCCATTTCCTCTTCATTAGCAGCAGTTGTTGCCTGCAGCTTGGAAATTTCATGCGCCATTTCTTCCACAGTCGGCAGATTAAACACGACTTGGAGTGGGAGCTGGACGCCCATACCGGACGAGATCCTTTGGATCAAGCCCAATACTTTCAGGGAATGGCCCCCAAGTTCGAAGAAATGATCCCTGATCCCGATTTCCTGTACGCCGAGCACCTCGGACCAAATTTGAGCGAGCTCTACTTCTGTCTGCGTACGCGGCGCGATATACTCCGCTGTGCTCCGCAGAAGTGTTTCCGGTGCCGGTAGCGCTTTGCGATCCAATTTGCCATTCGGATTCAGCGGCATTTGTGCCAACTGTACGAAAGCAGTCGGAATCATGTAGCTTGGCAGCTCGCTGGCCAGTGCCTCGCGTAGTACGCCGGCTGCAAGCCCCTCTTCGGCCACAAAGTATGCACAAAGCTGAGTACTTCCAGTAGAATCAGCCAGTGCAAGAACAACCGCTTCCTGCACAGATGGCACTTTCAAAATTTGTGCTTCCACTTCTCCCAACTCAATGCGGTAACCCCGGATTTTTACCTGATGATCGATCCGTCCCAAATACTCAATATTCCCGTCTGGCAGCCATCGGGCCAAATCGCCCGTTCGGTAAATTCGCGCTCCCGGTTTGTACGGGTGAGGAATGAACTTCTCTGCCGTCAGGTCCGGCTGGTTGAAATACCCCCGCGCTACCCCTTCGCCCGCAATGCAGAGTTCTCCCGGTACCCCCACAGGTGATACCTGAGAAGCGCTGTCCATCATCCATACTTGGACGTTAGCGTACGGTTTGCCGATCGGCACATGCGTTAGGGCCGCAGTCTCAAGGTTCGTTGTATACCGAGTCGCATATACGGCTGCTTCCGTAGGACCGTAGATGTTTTCCAGTACTGCGTAAGGAGATACTTTATAATACTCTTCCACAAGTTTGGCAGGCAGCGTCTCGCCGCAGGCAAACAGGTATTTCAGAGTAAGGAATCCTTGGGTGCCGCTTTCTTTCAAGTATTGAACGAGCACACTGAGCATCGACGGCACCAAATTGAGATGCGTGATACGGTTCGTATCCACGGCCCCTAGCAGTGCCATCGGGTCTTTGTCCACGCCTTGTGGCAGGATCACGAGAGTCCCTTGTCCAAAGAACCAGCAGAACAGCTCCGGCACGGAGAAGTCAAAGGTGAATGTCGTTTTGAGCAGGAAACGGTCGCCTGCCAACATCGGATATTCAGCTTCCAACTGACTCAGCGTATGGACGGCAGCGCGGTGTTCAATCATTACGCCCTTCGGCTTGCCGGTTGAACCTGACGTGTAAATGATATACGCCAGATGCTCCGGCCCCGCAATTGGCTCGAGATTCGAGCTATCAGCATGATACGCCTGCGGATCATCAAGTGCCAGGATCGTGCCAGTGAACGGAAAACGATCTTTGAGATGGTTCTTCGTCAGCAGAAGCTTCGCTCCCGAATCCTCCAGCATGTGGCGAATACGATCTTCTGGGAACTCCGGATCAATCGGTACATAGGCCCCGCCAGCTTTTAGAATGGCATGAATGCCAATGATCATCTCAAGCGAACGCTCGACCATGATGCCGACTGGTTGGTCCGGTCTGACCCCTTGGGCACGCAGCGTACGTGCAAGGCGGTTCGCCTGCTGATGAAGTTCTCCATAGGTAAGCTCCGTTTCACCGTAAATAAGTGCTGTACAATCCGGTGTGAGTGCTGCTTTTTCCTCAAATATACCGTGAAGGGTCTGCTCACGCGGATAAGGAGCTGCTGTATCGCCCCACACCTCTATAATCTGCGATTTCTCTTCTGGCGTGATCAGCTCCAGCTCATCAATACGGATAGCAGGTTGAACAGCAACGCTTGTCAGAATTCTCGTCAAGTGTCCTTGAATTCGTTCCACGCTCTCCAGATCATAGACGCGGGCATTGTAACGGTACAAGAACTCCAGATTACGACCCGGCAGCACAATGAGGTTAAAATCATAATTCGTCTGTTCAAACATCTGAACATCCGTAATTTTGTATTCAGCCTCTTCACTGGCAATTTTCTCTTCCAAATGCTCTTCTACTGGGTAATTTTCGAACACCATAATATGAGAAATCAAATCTTGCTTTTGTTCGCTCTGTGCTTGAATCTCATAGAGCGGATAGGAATCATAAGCATGTCCTGACAAATATAATTCCTGCTGTCTTTTCATCACATGGGAGAACGAATCGCTTCCCTCGGCCTGTACCCGAACCGGAACTGTATTAATGAAGAGACCGATCATGCTTTCGATACCCGGAATCTCGGCAGGTCTTCCCGATACCACACTTCCGAAGACGATATCCTGGCTTCTATTGTAACGCTGCAACACGATTCCCCAGGCTGCTTGCATCAGCGTATTCATCGTCACCTGATGCTGTTTGGCCACCTGTTCCAGGCGATCGGTCAGTTCCGCATCCAACGTGAATACCAGCTTCTCCGACACGTAGGCTTCTGCTTTTGCCGATGGCTGTGTGATGGCTTGTGGCAGCTTCGTCTGCTGCTCGTATCCTTCCAGGTACCCTCTCCAGTAAGAGGATGCCTCTTCCTCGCCTTGCTTCTCCAACCATTGAATATACTGGCTGTACGATACAGCTGCAGGAAGCTCAGGTTCCCTTTGCTCACGCAGAACCCCATACGTCTCAAACACTTCCTGGAGCACAAGCGGCATACACCAGCCATCCAAAATGATGTGATGAGAGCTCCACAGCAAATGGTAAGCCTCTTCTGCTGTACGTAGAATAGCAACACGCAGCAATGCTTCTTCAGCAAGATTAAAGCCTCTTGCTTTGTCCTGAGCAGTATAAGCTGCAAGACGCGCTTGAATTTCATCGGCTTCCAGCTCGTGCAGATCCTCGTACACGAAGTCACACGCTCTTTCTTTGAACACAATCTGAATAGGGAAATCGCCCCACCCGGCATGGAAATTGGTTCTCAATATGGCATGCCGTTTCATCAGATATTTTAAGCTGCGTTTGAAATCCTCAGGATAGAATGCTCCCTGAATTTCAAATTTGGCCTGCTCAAAGTAGACTTCCGAATGAGGCTCCAGCAAGCTGTGGAACAACATTCCTTTTTGCATCGGTGTCAGTTTATACATATTTTCAATACTACCGATATGTCGTGTCTGCTCTTCTAACTCCTCGATTTTTTCCAAGCTGATATCTTTGAGGAGTACATCGCTTGGTGTAAGTTCTGTTCTTTCCTTACTTACGCAATGTCCAATGACTTCGCTGAGACGGTTCTTCAGAATGCCAACAAACTTAGCCACAGACTCCCCGTGGAACTGATGACGGTTATAGCTAACCGAAAGTTGAAGCTGTCCTTCGGCAATCAGTCCATTAATGTTCAATGCCTGATGCTGCACCATCTGCTCACTGACCTCAGGTCCTACTGAGTAAGGCGATACTTCCATCGTCCCTCCTGCAAGATCCTGGTCGAACTGTCCCAAGTAGTTGAAGGTAATCTCCGGTTCAGCCGAGAAGGAGGAGACATCGGAACCGTTGCTTAAATATTTCAAAATACCATATCCGACACCTTTGTTCGGGATACGACGCAACCCTTCCTTGACGTGCTTGATTCTGGCGCCGATCTCCAATTCCCCTCCCATCTCAAGGGCGACAGGGTATTGACTTGTAAACCAGCCTATTGTACGAGTAATATCCAGTTCCGGCACAACAGGCTCCCGCCCATGTCCCTCCAGAAGGATGCCTACACGTTCGATTCCCGTCCACTCGTGAACAGCCATACCCAGAGCCGTCAGGAGCAGATCGTTGACCTCCGTATTGTAAGTGCGGTTCGCTTCTTTCAGGAACTGCTCTGTCTCTTCTGGTGACCATCTAACCGTGACAGCCTCACTGTCTTTGATGAGAAGAGCGCCGTCTACCTTGTCTTTTGGAAGAGGGGCAAAGCCATCTCCCTCTACCTCTGCCCAATAGCTGCGTTCTTGTTCAGCCGCCGGGCTGTTTGCAAATTGTGTGATTCCCTCAACCCATGCACGGTACGAATCCGTCTTCTGTGGAAGCTTGACCGCTTCTCCACGTACTGCCTGCTCGTAGCCTTCCTGCAGGTCCTCAAAGAGAATACGCCAGGATACGCCATCCACAGCCAGATGATGAATAACGATCAACAGATGTTCGCCTTCCACACAGCGGAACAGACCCAGTCTAAAGAGAGGTCCATCCTCCAGAGAGATGCTGCGCTGAATGGCTTCCGCACCTGCTTCTATTGCTGAAGCCGGGTCTGTTTCAGCCCGCAGGTCGTGGATTTGGAGGCTATAGAGTTCACCCTCACCCACGCTCCGGTTCCAGGCCTCCAACCCCTGCTCTCCTTGGCGGAACACCAGTCGTAAAGCATCATGATGCTCTGCAATTTTCCGAACAACCTCGGCGAGCGCATCGGTATTGAAGCCATCCCGTCGGTACAACATGACCGACTGATTAAAGTGATGCAGATCCATTGACTGTTCATCGAAGAATCTGTGCTGAGCAGGTCCCAGTCTTACCGCTCCGTGTACCTCGCTTTGGTCCGCAATTCGGCTGACCACACTAACGCGCTGTGCCAGCTCTGCAATTGTCGGATAACCGAACAAATCCTTCATTTCAAGCTTATAGCCTGCTTGAAGAAGCCTTGAGGATACTTGAATGGATTTGATCGAGTCACCTCCAAGCTCAAAGAAATTATCATGAATGCCGACAAGCGGCACGCCGAGTACACCTTGCCAGATTGAAGCCAAAATGTTCTCCACATCCGTCCGCGGAGCGGTAAAGTCTGCTCCCGCCTTTATACCCGAGTTCGGTTCAGGCAGTGCCTTGCGATCCAGCTTACCATTCGGTGTCAGAGGCATCACGTCCAGTTGGACGAAGTAAGACGGAATCATATATGCAGGCAGTCCGGCAGACAGTTCGTCTCTCAGCTCGCTGACAGACATTTCGCGATCAGCTACGAAGTAAGCACACAGCGATTTCTGCCCATGAGCATCTGCCCACGCAACAACGAGAGCTTCCTCGACAAGTGGAATGTCCAGTAGCTTGGCCTCAATCTCACCAAGCTCAATACGATAGCCCCGTATTTTAACTTGATGGTCAATGCGTCCAATGTACTCAATGTCTCCATTAGGAAGGCGACGAGCCAGATCCCCGGTGCGATACATATTTCCTTCCGAAGCGAACGGATTTCTAATGAATTTATCTGCGGTAAGATCCGGACGATTCAGGTATCCACGGGCTACTCCGTCCCCGGCAATGTACATTTCGCCCTCCACACCTAACGGTACGAGACGAAGCTGTTCATCCAGGATATGAATGTATATGTTGTCGGACGGCAACCCAATCGGTACGGATTCCCGTGTATCCTTCGCAGGATCGTACAGGTGAATCATGCAGCCGACGACGGTTTCGGTCGGACCGTATTCATTGTAGATTTTGATGTTGCCACCAAAGAGATCGGTAATCGTTTTGGACAAATGTGTGGTCAAATTCTCTCCACCCACAATGAGCTGTTGAATGCGACTTTCCGCTGGAATGGTCATGTCTTTTATGAGACTGAGATGCGTCGGCGTCAGCTTGAGAATATCGACCGCATTTTCGCGCAAAATATGCTGAACGACCTCTGCCTTATCTATACCATCATAAATCCGTACTATTCCTCCGTTTATTAACGGAGTAAACATTGATGTCATCGTCAAGTCAAACGAAATGGATGAATACAACGGGAAATCCGTTGGTTTCCCAGCACAATAGACCTTATTGGCCCACCAGATGTAGTTCACGATCCCTTTGTGGTTAATCATGGTTCCCTTCGGATTTCCGGTTGTACCCGAGGTATAGATTAAGTACACCAGATCGTTTCCTCCAACAGGAATATTGGGATTATCCACCTCGGTTCCGTAGATGTGCGGGGAATCCAATTCCATAACCGTTCCCTCAAAAGAGGCCAACTCCGTCAGGTGGCTCTGTGTGAGCAGAATTTCAGCGCCAGAATCCTTCAGAATATACTGAATCCGCTCCTGCGGATATTCAGGATCAATAGGTACATAGGCTCCACCCGCTTTGAGTACACCCATGATGGCGACAAGCAGCTCTACAGACCGATCTGCCAACAGACCTACCACTTGTTCACTCCGTAGTCCTTGGTCTATCAAGGTGGAAGCTAGTCTGTTCGCCTGCTCGTTCAGCTCCCGATACGTGATCTGGATGTCGCCGTTTACTGCCGCAATCTTATCCGGCGTACGGACAACCTGTTCTTCAAACAAGGTATGCAGACCCTGATCACTTGGATAGGTATGGGCCTTGCCGCCCCAGTCAAGCAGGTTCATCCGTTCCTCAGATGTTACAATCTCCAGTTCCTGTATCGTCGCCTGCGGACGAGCAGCCACCTGATCGAGCATCTGCAACAAGTGTCCTCCGATTCGTGCAATGCTTTCTTGCTCGTAAACCGAAGCATTATAGCGAATGCAGACCTTGATGTCTTCGCCTGGAATTACAACCAGATTAAAGTCATAGTTGGTTTGTTCAAACATGGTGAAGTTGGCAACTTCGAGATTGTCCTCCGTTTGATTACCCGATTGCTCCACCTGCTCGTCGAGCGGGTAATTTTCAAAGATCATAATATGAGAAATCAGGTCCTGCTTTTGGGTTGTTTTCCCCTGAATCTCATACAGTGGATAGGTGTCGTAGGCACGACCAGCCAATGACTGTGCCTGTGTACGTTTCATCACTTCGACAAAGGCTTCGTCCTTGGATGACTGTACACGGATAGGTACTGTATTAATGAACAGACCCACCATATTTTCGATCCCTGCAATCTCAGCGGGTCTACCCGACACAACGCCGCCGAAAACGACATCCGAGCTGGCATTATAACGTTGAAGAATCAGTCCCCAAGCTGTCTGCATGAGTGTGTTGACAGTCACGTGATTGCGCTTCGCGACAACATCCATTTTACCTGTCAAAGATGCACCCAGATGGAGAACATGCTCATTCAGAACATAGCCCGCCTCTTTGGCTTGAGATTTCGTTTTACCTTCCGGCAATACGGTGTTCCCGTCATAATCTTCAAGATATTGGATCCAATACGTTGAAGCTTCTTGATCATCCTGTGCATCAAGCCACTCGATATAACGACTATAGGGCTGAGCTGGCGGCAGGACAGGCTGTATTTGCTGTTTCTTGGCAGAATAATAATCGAACAGCTCCTGTGTAATGATCGGGATACACCAGCCATCCATGACAATATGGTGGAAGCTCCACAATACAAGACAGCTTTGACCCTTCTGCAAGACGGTCACTCGCATCAGCGGATCTTCTGACAAGCTGAACCCCTTAACCATATCTTCAGCAATATAAGCCTTGATTCGGGCTTCTTGTTCCTGCATAGATGCGTCGCGCAAATCTACGTAGTGCAGAGGGATTAACCGTTGCTTAAAGACAACTTGCAGCGGTACATCAGCAATGTTGTTGTAAAAGCCGGTACGTAGTATGGCATGTCGTTGCACCAAAGCCTGGAAGCTCTCGAAGAAGATATCTACATCGAAGCTACCACGCAGCTCAAACGTTGCCTGTTCAAAGTATGAAGAGGAGTCCGGCTCCAGCAGGCTGTGAAACAGCATTCCCTTCTGCATTGGCGTCAGCTTGTACACATCCTCAATCTCTCCGATGTGAGCCGTCTGCGCCGTGAGTCGATCAAGCTGCTCCAATGTTAATCCTTGGAACAGAACATCACTTGGTGTAAGCTGTGAACGCTCCTGAGCCACACAATGACGGATGACCTCACTAAGGCTTGACTGTAATAATTCAGCAAAATGACTCACCGTCTCCTTACGATACTGCCTGCTGCTGTACGTAATCGTCAGTGATAGCTGGCCTTCGGCAATCATGCCATTCACATCCAGAGCATATTGCTGTGGTGTGAGATCGCTGAGCGCTTTACCAACTGAATGTGTGGATAGGCTAAGGGCATTACCCTCCAAATCCTGATCAAACTGCCCAAGATAATTGAAGGAAATTTCCGGCTCCACGCCGAATCCAACACTTTTCTCCAGTGCCATATACTTCAGAAGACCGTAGCCGATTCCTTTATGCGGAACCTCTCGCAAATTCTCTTTGATGCGCTTGATTCGCGCAGATACTTCCTGTCTGCCTTGCAGGTTCAGCAGAACTGGATACTGGGTTGTGAACCAACCCACGGTACGGGTAATATCCAGGTCTGGTACGATCATTTCCCGTCCATGTCCTTCAAGATTGACCAAAATCTGCTCCATGCCTGTCCAGCGCTGAATGGCTGCCCCCAGAGCAGTCAAGAGCAAGTCATTCGTCTCCGTATGATATGCCCGGTTCGCTTGTCGCAACAGCAGGTCAGTTTCCTGCGCAGACCACGTTACCGTAACCGATTCAGTATCCCGAATGGTGCCCGGCTTCTGATCCTCATCCTTCGGCAGTGGGGCCAAAATCGCCTCCTCAATCAGCTGCCAGTATGCACGCTCCTTGTCCAGAGCAGGCCCTGCTGCATACTTCGTCGCTTGCTCAGACCATACAAGATACGAATCGGTCTTTTGTGGAAGGACGATTGCTTGTCCATTCCATGCCTGCTCGTACCCCGCTGCAATGTCCTCAAACAGGATGCGCCAGGATACGCCGTCAACCAAGAGGTGATGAATGACAATCAACAAATGATCGCCATCGTCACAATGGAACAGGCCTAGCTTGAACAGTGGGCCACCTTCCAAGTCAAAGCTTGCCTGAATGGCATCGGCTTGGGCCTGAACCGCAGCTGTCTGGTCTTCCGCCTGCCGCATATCGGCAATGTCCAATGTGTAGAGCTCGCCTTCGTCCGTTCCCCGATTCCAAGCTGCGTATCCAGCTTCTGTAGGCCGGAAAACCATGCGCAGCGCGTCATGATGGATCGCAATTTGGTCCATTGTCAACCGGAGTGCAGCCTCATCAAAGCCGTCTTTCCGATAGAGCATGACGGCATGATTATAATGGTGCGGCTCCGCTGTATGGCGTTCAAAGAACCAACGCTGAATTGGCATTAACTCTGCTGCACCTTTAATTTCGCCCTGTTCCGCTATACGTCCAGCTGCCTGAAGATACGGGCTTAGCTCGGCAATTGTCGGATATTTGAAGAGATCCTTCATCTCTAATTTATATCCAGCTTGGAACAATCTCGAGGACACTTGGATCGCCTTGATGGAGTCACCACCCAGATCGAAGAAATGATCATGGATGCCAACCTGCTGCGCTCCCAGCACACCTTGCCATACGGAAGCCAAAGCTTCCTCAGCTGCGTTTCTCGGCGCTTCATAAACCGCCCCCGTCTGCACATTGGCCTCTGGAGCCGGAAGCGCTTTGCGATCCAGCTTGCCATTGGGTGTCAAAGGCATCTGTTCCAATTGCATAAAGTAAGATGGAATCATATAAGTCGGCAGTTCGGCAGCCAAGGCTTTTCTCAACTCGCCTACCGTCAGCATCTGATCGGCAGTGAAATAGCCGACAAGCACTTTTTGTCCACTTCCATCCTCCCGGGCGAGCACAACGGCCTCCCTTACAGACGGAGCATGGAGCAGCTTCGCTTCCACTTCGCCCAGCTCGATACGGTAACCACGGATTTTTACCTGATGGTCAATCCGTCCCAAATACTCCATGCTGCCATCCGGCAACCAGCGTGCCAAGTCACCCGAGCGGTACATACGCTCGCCCGCTTCAAACGGATGAGCGACAAACTTCTCTTCCGTCAATTCCGGTCGGTTCAGATAACCTCGCGCCAGGCCTACGCCCGCCACATAGAGTTCACCCGGAATGCCAATCGGCTGTGGACGACGTTGTTCATCCAAAATGTACGCCCGCAGCGTCGGAATCGTGGTGCCGATATTGCTGCGGCCCTGTTCAATTTCCAACTCTGTAATTTCCTTGTATGTTACATGCACGGTCGTTTCGGTAATGCCGTACATGTTAATGAGCTGCACTTGCGGATACTTCGTTCTCCAGTCCTTGAGCAGGGCCGGGGCTAATGCCTCTCCACCGAAGATAATCATACGGAGGCTCAGTTCTACCGCCTGATGACCGAGCTCTTCCTGTAGCAACTGATAGAAGTACGTCGGTGTCTGGTTCAAAACGGTGACCTTCTGATCCTTAAGCAATTGCAAGAAACGATCTGGACTCTTCGCGGTAAGCGATGGAACGATGACCAACCGTCCTCCGTTCAGCAATGCTCCGTACATTTCCCATACAGAGAAGTCAAAACAGAATGAATGGAACAGTGTCCACGTATCCTGAGGACCAAAATCAAACATATTTTTATCATTAAAGAGCAAGCGAACTACATTTTTATGCTCGATCAGTGTTCCCTTTGGCTTGCCTGTCGTGCCCGATGTGTAGATGACGTAGGCAAGATGCTCCGGTCCGGCTGCAGGCTGCAGGTTTGAGACATCTTCCTTATAGGAAGCCGTTTTATCCAGACTTACGATGTCCCCAGCGAAGGAGACACGTTGCTCCAGATGCGCTTGTGTCAGCAGTAGCTTGGCTCCCGAATCCTCAAGCATAAAGCGAATGCGGTCCTCTGGATATTCAGGGTCTACAGGGACATAGGCCCCGCCTGCCTTCAAGATGGCTAAAATTCCAACCACCATTTCAAGAGAACGATCCGCCATGATTCCAGCCAAACCGTCTGGTTGCAAACCACGTTCCCTCAGCGTTCTGGCAAGTCCATTGGCCCGCTCGTTCAGCTCGCTGTAGGACAGGGCTGCATTTTCACATACGACTGCCACCGCATTCGGAGTACGTGCAGCCTGTTCCTCGAACAGCGCATGGATCGTCTTGTCACGAGGATAATCTGCCTTGGCTTCGTCCGGCGCTTTCATCAGCCTTGATTTTTCCTGAGGTGTCACGATATCAAGGGATGACAACGGCATTCCCGGATTGGAGACGGCTTCCCGAATAAGCTGTACAAAGTGGCCTGCCATCCGCTGGGCAGTCTCTTGCTTGTAGATCGCAGTCGCGTACTCAAGCGTGCAGTTCAATACCCCGTCTGCTTCACTCACGGTCAGCGTGAGATCGAACTTGGCAGCCGGATGTACATTATCGTAAGGAGTGAAGCGCAATCCTTCTATTTCTTGTTCTCCCTGCTCAATATTTTGCAGGACAAACATGGTATCAAATAGCGGGTTACGGCTCAAATCACGCTGAAGCTCCAGCTTTTCTACCAGCTCCTCGAACGGGTAATCCTGGTTTTCATAGGCCCGCAGCGCTGTTTCCTTCACTTCCTGCAGATAAGCCTCGAAAGGCTTTTCTCCTTCTGGATAAGTACGAAGTGCCACTGTGCCGACGAACATACCGATGAGGCCTTCGAGTGTCGCATGGGATCTTCCTGCCACAGGTGAACCGACAATGACATCTTCCTGACCTGTGTACTTGTGCAAGAGCGCTGTATAGGCTGCCAGCAGTACCATGAACAGAGTGGAACCCGTTCGGGTAGCCAGCTCCTGAAGTGAAGCACTCAGAGAAGAATCAATTTGGAAGTCGATTCGATCGCCCGCAAAGCTTCGCACCGCAGGACGAACTTCATCCCCTGGCAAATCCAGCACTGGCAAGCTTCCGCGGAAAGCATCCAGCCAGTAAGCTTCCTGGGCCTTAAGACGCTCGCTTCCGAGCTGCTCTTGCTGCCATACAGCATAGTCTGTGTACTGGATCTGTAGTTCAGGGAATACGTCCTCCTCTTGGTAGAAGCGGAGAAACTCTTCTATGAGAATATTCATAGAAACCCCATCTGAGACAATATGATGCATGTCAAACAATAGTAAATGGCGCTCATGTGCAATTCGAATAAGGCCGACCCGCAGCAATGGAGCTACACCTAAATCAAAAGGACGGACAAACTGCTGAAGGGTAGCTCCTGCCTCTTCCTCGCTCAACTCCGCATATTCCACAGTAAACGGAACATCCGTCAGGAGCTGCTGTACAGGTTCACCGTTCACGGTCACAAAACGAGTACGCAGCGAACCATGACGATGAATTAGACGACGGAATGCCTGCTCTAGCCGTTCCCGATCCAAAGCTCCCTCAACGGTAAGGATACCCGGCATATTGTAGCTCAGCTCTCCACCTTCCAGCTGACTTAGAATAAACAGTCGTTTTTGGGCCGAGGACAATGGATAATGCTCTCTCGCTCCCGCTGTAGGAATTTCTTCGAAATTCAGCGGTGTATAGCCCTCAATGGCACGAGCCAATCCTTCAATAGTAGGAGACTCGAACACTGCTCTCAGACTAATCTCGCGATTCATTTCCTTGCGAATTCGTGAGACTAGCAGGGCTGCACGCAGTGAATGACCTCCAAAATGGAAGAAATTATCCTTCACTCCCGCGCTCTCTACACCCAGCACCTCTTGCCAGATTTCGGCTAATTGAATTTCCACAGGTGTCCTTGGAGCCTCAGATGAAGCCGCTGCCCATCCACGCTCGCCCTGCAGCGCTTTTCGATCGATTTTTCCGTTCGACGTCAGAGGCATATCCTCCAGTTGTATGAAGCGGGAAGGGATCATATATCCAGGTAATATCTCCGACAGGACGGCCCGAAGCTCGGATACCTCAAGTTTCTGAGCAGCTACGAAATAAGCGACTAGATCTTTGTAGCCGTCATCGCCCTCTACAGCCATGGCTACGACTTCCTGAACGGACGGCACTCTGAGCATTTGTGCTTCTACCTCGCCTAGCTCGATACGGTAGCCGCGGATTTTGACTTGGTGATCTATTCGGCCTAAGTACTCGATGGTTCCATTCGGTAACCAGCGAACCAGGTCACCCGTCCGATACATACGCTCTCCTGGAGCAAACGGATTGTCCACGAACTTCTCATCCATTAACTCAGGCCGGTTATGATACCCCCGTGCTAATCCGATACTCGAAATGCATAGCTCTCCAGCTACACCGACAGGTTGCAATCTAAAATGGTCATCCAAGATGTACACACTATGGTTAGCAATAGGACGTCCAATAGATACAATATCCGTTGCTTCCTCACTGTCCGGGACAGACCAGATTGTGGTGCATACGGAGTCCTCCGTTGGGCCATAGCCATTAGAGTAACGTACATGCTTCCTCCACTCTTCGATCAACTCGACCGATGCGGCCGATCCAGCGGTTAGCAGGCACCGCAGTGTTGGCAAACGCTCTGGATCAAGGTGGATAGCGTAAGCGGGTGGCAAAGTCGCTACCGTAATCCCCTTATCGTTCATGAACTGCTCGAACAGGGCATGATCTAAAATATCTTGTGTAGAAGGGATGCACAGAACACCCCCATGGCTCAGCGCCGTTAAAATTTCCGAAACCGATGCATCAAACGACAGGCTTGCAAACTGAACGATCCGATCCTGCGGTGTAACTTCAAAGTGTGCCCCATATACGTCCGAAAGATTTGGTAGTCCCCGATGCTCGACTAATACGCCCTTAGGATGACCGGTCGTACCTGAAGTATAGATCACGTAAGCCAGATCATCCGGGCCAGCAGTATCCTCCAAATTCGAGGTGTCGGGATCATAGGTCGATGATTCATCCAGCAGCAAAACATTTTCCGTCCATCCGAGATGCTCCAAGAGATGGGCCTGTGTAAGGATCAGCTTCGCCCCGGAATCTTCAAGCATGTAACTGATTCGTTCTTTCGGATACTCTGGATCGATTGGAACATAGGCACCCCCGGCTTTCATAATGCCGTAGATCCCAACGATCATTTCGAGCGACCGTTCAGCAATCAGTCCCACCAGATCTCCCGTCTTGATTCCCTGAGTACGGAGCCTTCTCGCCAGTCCATTGGCTTTTGCATTGAGCTCGGCATAGGTCAAACTCTCGTCCTCGAACCAAATGGCAGTCGCATCCGGCGTTCGTCCCGCCTGTTCCTCCAACAGCCCGTGGAACGTGTTACAGTGCTCGTAAATGCCTTTTGTATTTCCCCATACGTTCAGAATCTGTTCTCTCTCCTGCGGCGTGACTAATTCTAGTGCATCCACGGAAATAGCAGGGTTCTCTACAATTTGTTCCATAAGGTGAACCAGATGGCCCTTGATTTGCCCAATTGTCACTTGGTCATAAACAAGTGCATTGTACTGGAACAGCAATCTCATCTCTTCGCCAGGGAGGACAATTAAATTAAAATCATAATTCGTTTGCTCAAGAAGCTCCGCTTCCTCAATCTCAAAGGCAGCCTCGCCACCACCCAGACGCTCTACCTCCTCCTCCACAGGATAGTTCTCAAACACCATAATATGGGAGATTAGATCCTGCTTCTGATCCGTCTGAGCCTGAATCTCAAACAACGGGTAGGTGTCATACATATGAGAAGCCATATATTGTTCCTGCTGCTGCTTCATCAGAACGGTGAAGGGGAGATTCTCCTCTGTCTTCACACGAACGGGAATCGTATTGATGAACAAACCGATCATCCGGTCAATGCCCGGAATTTCTGCTGGTCGGCCTGATACTACACTTCCGTACACGACATCCCGGCTACCGTTATAGCGTTGAAGCGCAATGCCCCAGAGGGACTGCAGCAATATATTCATCGTGACATGAGCATCCCTAGCCACCTTTTCAAGGCGCTCAGTCAATTCCCTGCTGAGAGGATAATTCAGCTTTTCTGCTACATAGCCTTCTCCCTTACTTGCTCCACCGACTTGAGGTAAAAGCGTCTGCTGCTCGTAACCGGCCAGATATCGGCTCCAATAGTTGGACGCAACTGCTTCATCCTGCTGTTCCAGCCATTCGATATATCGACTGTACGGATGGACCTCTGCCAGCTGCGGCTCTCTTCCTTCCAGGAGGGCAAAATAGTGTTCAAATACCTCCTGCGTAATTAACGGAACACACCAGCCATCCATGACGATGTGGTGAAAGCTCCATAAGAGGCGGAAGCTCTCTTCATCTGTTTGTAAAATGGATACACGGAGAAGCTCGTCTTCAGCTAGGTTGAAGCCCTGTGCTTTGTCCTTAGCACCAAATGTCTTCAGGTAAGCTTCGCGCTGCGATGCATTCATCTCACGCAGGTCTTCGTACACCAATTTAGCGCCTCTGTGTCGAAATACAACCTGCAAAGGCTCGCTGCCCCATCCGCTGTAAAAGTTCGTGCGCAGGATGGCATGACGCTCCACCACGGCATCCAGACTGTGTCCGAATGCAGTCGGATCAAAGCTACCCTTAAAGTCAAAGGCAGCCTGCTCAAAATAAGCACCTGTATGCGGCTCAAACATATCATGGAACAGCATGCCCTTCTGCATCGGCGTCAGACTATATACATTCTCAATATCGCCTATGTGGCTGGTCTGCTTAGAAAGCTCCTCCAGATCGGCAATGCTTAGACCCTTCGCAAGCACGTCGCTTGGTGTCAATACGGTTTTTTCTTGGGTTACGCAATGCTGGAGAAGCTCTCGCAGGCTTTCTTCAATATATCCAGCGAGCTGTTCCATCGTAGATAACTTATACTGTTTTCCGTTATAAGTAATCGTCAGAGTCAGGGCTCCGTCCGTCACCATGCCATTGATATCTAGCGTATAGGCTGGTTCCTCCAACAAGCTTTGGGCGCTTCCGGTCGGATAAGGAGAAATCTGCAACGAGCTGCCTTGCAAATCCTGATCAAATTGCCCCAAATAGTTAAAAGAAATCTCAGGCTGCAAGCTGAAGCTGTCTTCATCCAACTGACTTGCCATCGTTTTAAGCAACCCGTAGCCAATACCTTTGTTCGGAATTCGGTGCAGCCCTTCTTTCACAGACTTGATCAAGGAGGCCACTTCTGGGTCATCCCCCAAGTCTAAAATCACCGGGTATTGACTTGTAAACCAGCCGACGGTACGGGTGATGTCGATATTCGGTATAATCGGCTCACGACCGTGTCCTTCCAGATTCACAGCAACCTTTCCGATGCCAGACCATTTGGATACCGCCATGCCCAGAGCAGTCAATAGCAGATCATTCGTCTCTGTTTGATAAGCACGATGGGCTTTTCTCAACAATTGGTCGGTTTCTTCTATAGTCCATTGTGCTGTTATTACTTTGCTATCCTGTAAAAGAAGGCTTTCCACAGCCTCATCCTTCGGCAACTGTTCGAGTGGCTGATTCTCCAGCTCCCTCCAATACGCCCGATGAGTCTCCATTTCAGGACCTTCCGAATAACGAGCAAGGGCGTCTCCCCAGTCACGGAAGGAATCCGTCTTCTGCGGGAATGTCAGCGCTTGTCCTTGAATCACCTGCTCATAGCCTGCTGCAATATCCTCGAACAAAATCCGCCAGGATACTCCGTCCACCACCAAATGGTGGATCACGATCAGAAGATGGTCTCCATCCTGACAATGGAAAAGTCCTAACTTCAGCAGCGGGCCTTCTGCCAGATTGATACTGCGCTGAATGTCATCCGACAGCGATGTAATGGCTGCAGCCGGATCGGATTCATTCCGTAAATCAGCGGTGAACAGGCTATAAAGCTCTCCTTCTTCAAGATCACGATTCCAAGCTTCGTAACCATGCTCTGTCTGACGGAAAACCATGCGAAGGGCGTCATGATGCTCAGCGAGTTTTCTTAGCACCTGATGCAAGGCCTTTTCCTCAAATCCCTGTTCACGATACAGCATAACCGCTTGATTGAAGTGATGAGGCTCTGCCTGCTTCCGTCCAAAGAACCACTGTTGGACTGGAGTCAAGCGAGTCGTTCCACGCACAACTCCCTGTTCAGCCATATGCACAGCCGTTTGTATTTCAGCGCCTAGCTCGGCAATGGTTGGCGATTTGAACAGCTGTTTCATCTCTAACCGATAGCCGGCCTGCAGTAACCGTGACGACACCTGAATAGCTTTTATGGAGTCTCCACCCAATTCAAAGAAATTGTCATGGATACCCACCTGTTCGGCACCCAGTACCCCTTGCCAGACAGATGCCAAAGCTTCTTCAGCCGGTGTACGAGGAGCTGTATACTTCCGTCCTGTATGCGCGCCTACTTGAGGAGCCGGCAGAGACCTGCGGTCCACTTTTCCGTTTGACGTTAATGGCATACGGTCCATCTGGATAAAGTAGGATGGAATCATATAGCCCGGAAGTACCTGCGATAGGGAAAGACGTACTTCGCCTGCCGTGAGCGTACGATCCGCCACATAATAAGCGCAAAGCTGCTTCTCTCCAAGCTCATCCGCGCGAACGACCACTACGGCGTCGATTACCGACTCCACCTTGGCCAGTTGGGCCTCGATTTCAGGGAGTTCGATGCGGTAACCACGTATTTTGACCTGCTCATCAATTCTTCCTTTAAACTCCAAATTCCCATCTGGAAGCCAGCGTACCAAATCCCCAGTTCGGTAGCAGGGTTCTCCGTCCTTAACAGGACTAGGAACAAATTTCTCTGCTGTGAGATCAGGACGATTGAGATATCCGCGTGCTACACCTTCACCGCCGACAATGAGTTCACCCCAAGCACCAATAGGCTGTAATTGCAGCGATCCATTGACCACATAAGCGGTCGAATTACTAATTGGGCGACCAATCGGCACACCCCCTTCGGCACGACCTGGAATCTTGTAGGTGGTGGAGAAGGTCGTATTCTCTGTCGGACCATAGCAATTGATAGGGACAAGATCAGGATTAGCCTCGATTACACGATTCATATGAGATAGAGACAGTACGTCACCGCCGACTAACAATGCTTTTAGCCCTCTGAACAGGTACTCATCCTGCAGGGAAAGCTGATTGAAAAGGGGTGAAGTAAGCCACAATGTTGTAATCCCGTACTTGGCAATAGCCGCTTTGAGCCTATCAGCAATCAGAATGTCGTCATTCTCTACGAAATAGAGCTGCCCACCGTTAAGCAACGCTCCCCATATCTCAAATGTAGAAGCATCAAAGGCCACGGCTCCTGTTTGCAAAATTCGTGTGGATTCATTCAGCTCCACATAGTTGGTCTCTTTGACCAGACGGACCACGTTCCGGTGTTCAACCATAACGCCCTTCGGTCTACCCGTCGTACCCGATGTATAGATGACATAAGCAAGCCCCTGCGATCCCTGAGCCGTCTCCGGCTGGGCAGGCCCAGCAGCATAAGCCTCTTCACTGCTAAGATCGACAATTGGTATACCGTAGTCTACACTTATAAGCTCGCCCTTTTGCACCAATAATAGCTTGGCGTCGGAATCATCAAGCATATAACGTACCCGATCTTCCGGGTAATCAGGATCAATCGGCACATAGGCTCCACCTGCCTGAAGCACCGCGAGCATACCAATGACCATCTCAATGCTTCGTCCGCCCATCACGGCCACAGGCTGCTCCCTCAACGTTCCCAAACGACGCAGTGTTTGGGCCAGTCGGCTCGCCTTGTCTTCCAATTCAAGGTACGTTAGCTGGACATCGCCGAATACAAGCGCCGTCTGCTCTGGTGTACGCTTGACTTGTTCTGCGAACAGCTCATGAATGGTCTTGTCCCTTGGATAAGGAGCCGATGTCGCATTAAATACTTCAACGATCTGTACTTTCTCCTCCGGTGTGATCATTTCAATCTCGGCCAGTTGCAACTGAGGATTGGCCGAGACTGCGTGCAGAACCCGGAGCAAGTGCGTTGCAAGTCGCTCTACACTTTCACGCCGATATAAAGCCGTACTATACTCGAGGCCAAAGGCTAATTTTGATCCCTTCTCCTCTACATTGAGGGACAGGTCAAACTTGGCTGTGACGGTGTCCATCAAGTAAGGAGTAAAGTGCACTCCGTCCATATCCTGCTCTTCCTGCTCGGTATTTTGTAATACCAATAAGGTGTCAAAGAGCGGATTGCGGCTGACATCACGTCCTACGCCCAGCTTTTCGACCAATTTTTCAAAAGGGTAATCCTGATGCTCAAACGCCTTGAGCGCCGTTTCCTTGATTTCCAGAAGATAATCCTGAAAGGTTTTATCTCCTGCCGGGTAGCTGCGCAAGGCCAGTGTGTTGACAAACATTCCGATGATGCCCTCAAGCTCAGCCTGCGGTCTTCCGGCTACTGGAGAACCTACGACGATGTCCTCCTGTCCTGTATATTTGTGCAGTAGTACCGAATAAGCGGCCAGCAATACCATATACAGTGTAGTACCTGTACGGGATGCAAGCTCTTGTATCGCCTTATTTCCAGACTCATCCAATGTAAAATCAATTCGGCTACCCTCGAAGCTCCGAACCGAAGGTCGTTGGAAGTCTGTAGGCAAATCCAATACCGGCAACTCTCCTTCAAAGGATTGCAGCCAATATTTCTCAAGATCTTGCCATTGGTTCTCTGACTGTTCTCGTTGCCATACGGCATAATCCTTGTATTGGATGTGCAGTTCTGGTAGCTGTTCTCCTTGATACAAATGAGTAAGTTCCTGTATCAATATTTGAATAGAAACCCCATCTGAAATGATGTGATGCATATCAAACAGCAACAGATGACGCTCCTCCTGGAGCTTCACCAAGCTAACACGCAGTAATGGAGCCTGGCTCAGATCAAAGGCACGAATAAAGTTGTGAATGAGCGTATCCGTCTCCTCCACCGAAGCCTCTGTATAGTTCAACGCGAACGGCACATTCCTATGCACACGCTGAACAAGCTCTCCATCCTGCATATAAAAGCCGGTTCTTAGGGATTCATGACGCTGGATCAGTGCCTGGAACGCGGACTCCAGCCGCGTGCGATCCAACGGTCCATCCACTGTGAAGGCCCCTGGCATATTGTAGCTAAGCTCTCCCCCATCCATCTGTCTCAGCACGTATAACCGCTTTTGCGCTGAGGACACTGGGTAAGCTTCGCTTTCCGTTGCCTGTGGGATGGATTCGTACAGGGTCGGAATGTGTTTTTTCACAAGTTGCGCCAAGGATTCGACCGTAGGTGACTGAAACACCTCACGCAGCGAAATGCTACATCCCAATTCTTTGTGAATCCGTGAAACGAGCACTGTTGCCCGCAAAGAGTGACCACCAATTTCAAAGAAATTATCTCTGACACCGACGCGGGCAACTCCCAAGATATCTTGCCAGATGAGTACCATCTGAGCTTCCACAGCAGTTCTCGGAGCCAAATAAGCCTCGCCGGATTGTACGCTGCTTTCAGGAGCCGGCAACGCACGGCGATCCAGTTTGCCATTTGGCGTAAGCGGCATTTGCTCCAGCCGGACAAAATAAGAAGGAATCATGTAAGCGGGGAGTTCCGCTGCCAGCTGAGACCGCAATTCCCCCGGCGAAAGATCACTGGAGGCTACATAGTAGGCGCACAGCAATTTTTGGCCCTGTTCGTCATCCCGTGCGAGGACAATCGTTTCTCGTACGTTCGGAGCCTTGAGAATTTGGGCTTCTACCTCGCCAAGCTCAATTCGGTAGCCGCGAATTTTGACCTGATGGTCGATCCGTCCCAAATATTCAATATTGCCATCAGGCAACCAACGAGCAAGATCCCCAGTTCGGTACAGCCGCTCTCCCGCCCGATACGGATGCTCAACGAATTTCTCAGACGTCAAATCCGGCCGATTCAAATACCCACGGGCAAGACCGTCCCCTGCAATGTATAGCTCTCCCGGAACCCCAACAGGCTGCAGCCGTCTTTGCTCATCGAGAATATAAGCGCTAAGTGTGGGGATCGTTCTGCCAATATTGCTTTTCCCCGCTTCAATCTCATGTTCCGTGATTTCCTTGTAGGTGACATGGACTGTTGTTTCCGTAATTCCGTACATATTAATCAGCTGCACATCAGGATACTTGACCCGCCAGTTTCTCAGAAGAGATGGACTTAAGGCCTCTCCACCAAAAATGATTTTTCTAAGGCCAAGCTCTGTCGAAGAGTGCGTTAACTCTTCCTGTAGCACCTGATAAAAATACGTCGGCGTCTGATTTAAAATGGTGACTTGGTTGTCTTTCAACAACTCCAGGAAAGCTGCTGGGCTCTTGGCTGTGAGAGATGGAACAATCACCAATTTCCCTCCGTAAAGAAGCGCTCCGTACATCTCCCAAACGGAGAAATCGAAGCAGAACGAATGGAATAGCGTCCACGTATCCTGAGAGCTGAAATCAAATAGATTTTTATCGTTAAAGAGCAGTCGAACTACATTTTTGTGTTCAATCAGCGTGCCCTTTGGCTTGCCGGTCGTACCCGACGTGTAGATAACATAGGCTAGATGGCTTGGTCCCGAAATACTCTCCAGATTGGAAGCATCTCCTGTATACGTTGTAGCTTCGTCCAAACTCACAAGCTTTCCGTCAAAAGTGGTGCTCTCCCATAGATGACTTTGGGTGAGCAACAGACGGACCCCTGAATCCTCCAGCATATAATGGATACGTTCCTCGGGATAATCGGGGTCAATCGGTACATAGGCACCACCTGCTTTCAAAATGGCCAACATCCCAATGACCATCTCCAAGGAACGGTCAGCCATAATCCCTACGAGCGTATCTGCAACTACTCCCTCGGAGCGCAAATATCTCGCAAGCTGGTTAGCCTGCTCGTTTAGAGCTAGGTATGTAATGCTCTGTTCGTCCATCTGAACGGCTACGTGATCTGGCGTGCGCTCGGCTTGTTCCTCGAATAAGCCATGGATGGTCTTCTCACGTGGATAATCGACTGCAGCGCCTTCCGAAAGAGCCAAAATGGATTGCTCTTCTGGTTCACCCAATAAGTTTACCTCTGCGATAGAAAGCTGAGGTGAATGAATGATCTGCTCGGCGATCGTAAGCAACTGGGAAACCATGTCCTTAACTTCACTGCGTTCAAACAGCTCCGTCCGATAATCGACATCCAGTACCAGTTCGCCTTCATCCAGGATCTCCACGATATGAAGCACGAAATCGTTCACTTCGTCCCCGCAGAAATCATAATCCGTCAAAATGCGCACATCATCCAAATCAACCCAATTGATAAGACGATATTCCATTGAAACGCCAAAAAGCCGCTGAATATCCTTGTTACCATGCATTTCTCTAAGATCCTGAATTAACTGATTGTACGGATACTTCTGATGCCGCAGGACTGACATCTGATCTCTGGCT
Organism: Paenibacillus sp. A3M_27_13; assembly: GCF_024213315.1. NCBI lineage: Bacteria > Bacillati > Bacillota > Bacilli > Caryophanales > Paenibacillaceae > Paenibacillus > Paenibacillus sp. A3M_27_13. The sequence goes on along the minus strand of NZ_JANAVE010000013.1, from coordinate 71,900 downwards.
ACATCCTGCAGGAAGCTCAACACATCCATATCCTTTTTGACGTATGTTCTGGCAGCAGCGGTGCTGACAAACATACCTATCTTTTGCTTCTCTTTTTTGTTCCCCCGGTTAGCGAACGAAGTGCCAATCACCACATCCGGCTGATTCGTCATTTTGTGTATGTAGATATACATCGCACCCATGAAGAACTGGAACAAAGAAATCCTGTTCTGTTGGCAAAATGCTTGCAGCTCGTGATATAGCACTTCTGGTACGGTAAAATGCTCCCGAACGGCGTGGGTGCTTAAAGATAACGGATTATATGACTTCCAACCCGTAAGCTCAGGCAAATCAGAAAATTTATCCAGCCAGTAAGCCTTATCCTTTTGGTATCTGTCAGAAAGTTCGTATGCATTCTCATCAGCAATATATTGAATATACGAGCAATCGTCGCCCAGTTTCGGTTCATTTCCTTGAATTAACTCCATGTAAAATGCTGTAAGCTGATTGCCATAGACCACCATTGATATTCCGTCAGAAATAATATGGTGCATCTTGATATTAATCCAATACTCTTCCTCGCTAATCTTCACAATTAAAAACTGGAAGAGCTCAGAATCCAACAGGGGCAAGGGCTTGCTTTTGTGTTGCTCAAGTAAGGCTTCCACCTCAGATACACTTTCATAGTGGCTAAGATCCAGGCACTCCAGCTGTCTCTCTTCATAAGGGACGACGTACTGCTGAGGCACTCCATCCACTGAGGTAATACGGATGCGGAACGCATCATACTGTTTGATAATCAAATTAATGGACTGCATAAAGGCAGCAATATTGATGTGCCCCTTCATCTTAGCTGTACCGGAAAGCTGTGACACTGACGTATCTGGGTAGAGTAATTCGGTATACCATATACGCTTCTGCGCATTTGTTAAATCATATAACTGCATGTCATTCATCTCATTCACTCCTATTCCATGATGTGAATATCCTCCCGCTGCACCTGGCAGTCAGGAGGACAAAAGGACAGTTTAAAGTGCGCTTCCACCCTGTCATTGATCCAGTGAAACAATTTCTTCCGCCTCAACCACCAATCGATCCCCTACGGAAGCCCGACCGCTTCCAAGAATATAGCCCCGCCGACGCTTGATCACTTCAAAATAGAGATCAATTCGGTCCCCAGGCTTGGCCAAGCTGTGGAATCGAATTCCATTGAGGTTAGTCAGGTATGAAATGCCTTTTTTATCAATCGCAGCGAATGCCGCTAATTGTGCAAGCGACTCCACAATCAACATAGGAGGCATGTATGGGTTAGTGTCAGTAATGAACCACTCACTCCAGGTGACAAGCTTGTATCCCTTCGCCCATTGCGACGTTTCGTACCCGGTCACGCCATCCAACAGAAGAAATGGGTACCGGTGCGGAAGCACATCCGGGATATGGATTAGCTCTTCGCTCACAGGCTTATTCCCCTTCCCACTTGCGAACAGCAAGGCAGACGTTGTGCCCTCCGAAACCAAATGAATTGCTAATCGCCGCGCGGACCTCGCGTTCCTGATATACATGCGGCACAAAATTCAATTCAGGAGCTTCAGGATTGTCGCAATTGAGTGTCGGTGGTACTTTGCTGTGAATCATACTCTGCACAGTCGCAATTAATTCGACTGCCCCTGCACCGCCCATTAAATGGCCAGTCATGGATTTAATAGACGATATCGCCAATTGGGGGGCATGCTCCCCGAATACTTTTTGAATAGCGTTAATCTCCATACGATCATTAAATGGCGTACTCGTACCGTGGGCATTGACATAGTCGATTTCCTGCGGTGTCAAGCCGCCATCCTGCAGTGCGATGTTGATCGCTTCTGCCGGGCCGGAGCCAGAGGGATCTGGAGCCGTGATATGATACGCATCAGTTGTGCATCCGTAACCCACAACTTCGGCCAGAATGGTGGCTCCGCGGTTCAAAGCATACTCCAACTCCTCCAGCACCAAAACTCCTGCTCCTCCACCGATGACGAATCCATCGCGATCCACATCAAACGGACGACTAGCCTTCTGCGGCTCTTCATTACGTCTGGAGAGAGCATGGATATTCGCAAAAGATGCCAGATCAAGCTGACTAAAATTGGCTTCTGCTCCACCGGCAACCACAACATCAGCCGTGCCGTACTGGATCGTACGTAATGCCTCACCAATGGCATTACTTCCTGTGGCACAAGCCGTAACCACAGCAAAAGAAGGCCCCTTGGCTCCAATAGCAATGGAGATTTCACCAGGTGCTGAATTAATCATCATCGAGGAAACAAAATAAGGAGAAACTCTTTTGGGACCAAGCTTGGTTAATTTCCCATAGTTCTCCTCTATAACGTCGAGGCCGCCTGCTCCAGAGCCGACAATAACCCCCACGCGACTTGCATTCCGCTCATCAATCACTAATTTTGATTGCTCCACTGCCTGCCGGGCAGCCGCCAAAGCAAACTGAGTGAACTGTGCGACTTTATTAGCTTCCTTCTTGCTCATATATTGCAATGGGTCAAAGCCCGTAACCTGTGCACCGATCTTTGTCGGAATGTCCGCTGTATCGAAAGCAGTGACAGGTCCGATTCCGCTTTTTCCTTCCAACAGTGAATTCCAGAAATCCGTAAGATTAAGCCCGACCGGCGTTACGACTCCCTGTCCAGTCACTACAACACGTCTTCTCACTGTATCCACGTCCTTCGTTGAAATTAATTCTTGGAAGCCTGTTGCTCGTAGAGAGGAAAGTCGCCATACACATGACTGATTTTTTCATGCACATCCGCAAGATCAGCATATACCTCGACGACCACAAGCTTGTTCTCCTGATACTTTTGCCAAGCACGCTGAAGCTGTTCCCGTGCCTCTCCCTTACTCCGAATTGCAAGGCTTTCCACAAACTCATACTGAGGAATTTGAATTCCTGTCTTGGCCGCCTCAGAAACAAACGGGAGGGACTGCCCTGTGAGATGTTTATAATTCATCTGATTCTGCAACCAACCATAGCCACCATTATTGAGTACGATATAGATTAACGGTATTTGATACTCCACCGCCGTCATAAAATCCGAACAAAAGAGATTGAACGCACCGTCACCTACAAGTGCCACTACTGGACGTTGTGTTGCCACGCTTGCTCCCAGAGCAGCCGCCGCACCGAATCCAAGACTCGTTTGATCACTAGGAACAATCGAAAGAGAACCGTGGGCAAAGCGAAAATATGGATAAAAATAGGACCACATATCCTGCAATCCATTCTCTTGAAGAAGCACTAGATTTTCAGGGAACTCCGTCTGAATCATGTCCAACAGCTCAGGAACGTGGATTCCAGGGGTCTTTTTCAGCTCTTCCAGATAAATAGCCCTGTGAGAAAAAGCCTCCTGTTTACAACTCCCAATCGTTTCAAGCCACACTCCATCAGGCTCCTGCCCACGTCGTTCAAGCCACTGCTCCACCGCTGCATATCCATCACCGAGCACCTTGATACCCTTGTATTCGTGTGCAAAATCCTCCAGATTTACATTGACCTGAATCAAAGGTGTATCCTGTAGCAAAATATCCCACTCGAAGGTAGCCGTTTCTTCCAATCGACTGCCCAGTGTGATCACCACATCAGATTCCTTCCAGATTTGTCTTAGACTGAGATCTGTATAGAGTCCCGCAACACCACAGAAGAGTTCGTGGTCTTCATCAACTACACCCCGTCCCGAGGCGGTTGCGAACAAGGCCGCTCCATGTTGGTTAGCGAACCGCTCAATCACATCACCTGTACCTGACTTCATGCCGCCTCCGACTAGAATGAGTGGTCTGCGGGCGTTCTCAATAATTTCCCACGATGCATCCAACTCCCGACGAGACGGAGAGCACGACAGCTTTTCTGGTGGGGTAAACTGAAGCCCTGTTGGCACAGGCTGGTCCATCAGGTTTTCAGGGAGTTCGATATAGACGGGACCCGGTGCTCCATTGATAGCCAAAAAGGCAGCCCGCTCCATCGCCCATACAAGCCGATCCACATGCTCGACACGATAAGCCCATTTTACGAGCGGCTTCACGAGTGAGATTTGATCGGCTTCCTGAAAGGATCGGGTACCCAGCTTGTCTCCGCCAGTGCCAAGCGCCAAAAGCAGGAGCGGAGCGCCCAGGTTCTTGGCCTCCAGTAGCCCTGTAAGTGTATTACTGAGCGCAGGGCCTTTCCCCACAACGCATACGGACATCTGGTTGGTGGTGAGCGCATAACCTGCTGCCATAAACACAGCATTACGTTGATCTTTGCACAGAATAAAATCCATACCGGATGAGGGGAGTGACGATACGATTTTGAGATCATCACTTGGTAATCCAAAGAGATGCTGAACCCCAGCCGATTTTAAGTAGCCAATGATGGCATCCCAGGGAAAGAAGCTCGCAGTCATACCAAACTCCTCTTTTCCGACAAATATTCTGCGACAATTTCTGAAATCAAGATCGGCTTCGAAATGAGCTTGAAATCGTAAAAAATATAGTTCGACATCGTGCCATAGCCACCAAAAGGCTTATTGCCTTGATCCACATCCTCAAGCGTCTGATTAATGGTCAGCGTGTGCTTCTTTCGCAGAACGTCCGCCAGGTGACTAGACCCGTATAAGCTGCAACCCATTGCTCGTTCACTGAAATAACTGGAGGAAATACGCTTGATCAGCTGCTCGTCGTCTCGGTAGCTAACCACGTTGAAGACCGGTGAAAAATACTCAATAATCTCCAAATCCTGATCTAGCTCGCTATATACAACCGTTGGCTCCATCTTTTTCGTACGGAAATCAATGCCACCGCCGTAGATAATAAACTTATCGTTCGTATTAAAATATTCAGAAACTGAGTTCAGCGCATCTTTATAGAAAATAGGGGAATAGTTTGCGTTCGGATCATCGTTGGCTCCAAACACAAGTTGGTCAAGCCGCATAATCAGCAGGTTTTTGAAGCTCTCTGTCACATCTTGATGTACCAGAATGATGTCGGGTCCCAGGCAGTCCTGTCCTGAGTTGAACAGTCTCATTCGGATTACATCGGTAACCGCCAGTTCCAGATCAGCATCGGGTCCGATGACGAAAGGATTGATCCCTTGTCCATAGAAGATGTAGAGTTGGTCTTTTCGGATTTGTTTTTTGATCTTCTCCGCATTGACATAGCTCCCGGTGAACACCACAATATCAGCTGGCATAACCGAATTTTCCATAAAAACCCTTTGACTGACCTTACGAATATAGATGGGTAATCCGTGTACAGCCTGAAGCTTTTCATGCAGCATGTTGACGTACTCGTTTACGTGAGAAGAAGGGCGAAAGTCTATATTTTCAACGTACAGGGACGGAATCAAGAGGTATAATGCATAGGAGTACAAAATGACGTTGGAAGGCATGAATACAGCCATAGATCGTTGCCAGCTTGGCTGATAGGTCTGCACTTCTTGCAGAGCACCTTGAAGTGTGAGGATCGTGGAGTCAATTTCTGCATTGGCGGCCCGATAGGATGAAAATTGCGTGAGAATATCCATCACTTCCTGCCGATTTTCAATCAAATAATTGAGGCATTTCAGAATAGATTCATGCCTTTTCAGAAACAGTGTGTTTTCTGCCAGTTCTGGATTTATACTCATGGCACATTCTCCCTTTCCTGTATGCAGTTTTGGTATATATCTTGTTATGCTTTGCGAGAAGCAGCTTTCTCTAGAGCAACACGCTCCATCTCCAGACGATCTACTTTTCCATTGCGATTTAAAGGAAAATGATCGAGCGGAAGCAAAAGATCGGGAAACATGTATGAAGGGAGTACCTGACTCATCTCTTTGCGGAGCACAGGCACGACCTGTGAGGAATCACTTTCGATGAATGCGACAAGCAATGTCCCTTTAGCCTCATCCTCCAAGGTAATCACGCAGGATCGGTAGCCTAGCGAACCAATTCGGTCCTCAATATAGACCGGAGATACCATGTAGCCCATCCGGTTGACCGTCTTACCGCTGCGACCAATGACATACAGCATTCCGTCATCCAGATAGCCCAGGTCCCCCGTCTTGAACCAGCCGTCCTGTAGAACGGATTGCGTCAGGTCTGGACGATTTAGATAACCTTCCATGCATCCAGCACTGCGTATCCACACTTCGCCTACGATACCGTCCGCCTGCTGGTTGCCTGTAGAATCTAGTATTTTCAGATCCACACCAGGTAATGGTAGGCCACAACCCTTCGGACACTCTAGCGTCCCCAGCGTAACGTTGCCCAGTTCAGAAAGGCCGTAACCATTCAGGAGGGGCTGTCCAAATATGTTGTTAAATTTCTCTTCAAGGTCCTGGGTAAGTGGGGAACCGCCTACGCACCACATGCGCACCGGAGCTTCCTTGACCATTTCCAGTTGTTCGGGTTTTCGGTTTAGCATACGCAACAAGGTGTAAAAAGCAGAGGGGTTAGCGTCTACGACCGTCGCCCGGTCTTTCGTAATACTTGCAATGACGCTCCAGAGGTTTTTTGGATTGCAGATGATGAGAGAACATGAAGTTAACCACCAGGAGAAGATAAGTGAGATTCCATAAAAATGAGAAAAAGGCACAACGGGGAGCATATGGTCAGACGGTAGGTAGTTCATGGCGTGTATGGAATGCCTGATATTCTCCATAAAAGCTGAACCAGCTTTCACGATTCCCTTGGGTTTGCCCGTCGTACCTGAAGAATACAGAATGAGCGCATCTGACCTCTCGCACCACTTGCTAAAGTCGAGGGCTTCAAGCTTTGGCTCTCCCACCCAATCCGGGTGTACTGCTTCTTCTTGAATCAGATCTTGAATCAGAATAACGAGAGCATGAGGAAGTTCTAAATCGGAATCCGTAAGGATGCAACAGGCACCCGCTTCATCATAGATTTGGGCCACCTCATCGAGCACAGTCTGCTCGTCCACCACAGTCACCGAAACAGCAATATTGCACAGGGAGAACAGAGACACAACAAACCAATAGGAATTGGCCGCTTTCAGAATCACTCTACCGTCTTCGGGAATTCCTCTGAGCGTCAACATCCGGGAGAAGATCGTAACGTCTCGCTCCAGACGCTCCCTAGTCATAACTCCTTCAGGTGAGATAATACGGCAATCCGTATGCGTAATAAGCACAACGTTCCCTCCTTACATCCCCGTAATATGGTATCCAGCATCTACATGGATAACTTCACCCGTAATGCCTCTCGATAAATGGGAAAATAGGAATAACGCCGTATCTCCGACTTCCGACGTATCAACCGTCTTGCGTAGGGGCGTAGTTTCTTCAATATGTTTGAGCATTGTGTTAAAATCTTTAATGCCATAGGCAGCCAAGGTCCGTATCGGACCAGCGGAAATCGCATTTACGCGAATGCCATATGTGCCCAGATCATTCGACAGATAGCGCATGCTGGCTTCCAGTGAAGCCTTCGCCACACCCATAACATTGTAATTTTTGATCGCTCGTTCTGCGCCAATATACGTCATGGTGACGATACTTCCACCCTCTGTCATCAGTGGGTATACTCGACGGGAGACAGCAGCCAGAGAATAGGCACTGATTTCTTGTGCAACGGCGAATCCCTCACGAGAAGTGTCAACGAACAAGCCATCCAAATCCTCAGCCTTAGCATAGGCGACACTGTGAAAATAACCATGTAATACGCCTACTTTTTCTTTTAGAAAATCCGCCAATGCATCAAGCTCTTCATTGCTTTGAACATTACAAGGACAGACCAGTGCTCCTGGAATGGTTTCAACGAGCTTTAGTACCCGCTCTGCAACCCTCTCATTTTCGTAAGTAAAAATGAGCTGTGCTCCTTCAGCAGCTAAAGATTGAGCTGTCCCCCAGGCAATACTCCTGTTATTAGCCACGCCCATAATCAAAATGTTCTTACCGCTCAGTAGTACTGCCACAGAAACCACCTTTCTTTTTTTACATTTTTAAACAAAATAACAACTTAACTGCGTATGTCTACATTTATAGACATATGTAATCTTTCCTGGAATATTATCGCGTTAATTGCCAAACTTGGATAGGCGACGTTTTAGGCAAATCACAAAATTTATTTTAAAATTTGTGTAACACATCTTGCATGCTGTCTGTCATCTCACAAAAAATAGTTGTGTTGCTTCTGGTGGTCTGTGTTCAAATCGAAAGGGATACATGTGTGTGAAAAAAGATAGCGAGGCAAAAATAAGGTGACTGTCAAAGTGAGTTAAACATAAAATCCTCATATTTTTGTAAATATTTACATTTCGACGACGGACTCACCCCACTACCGGAAGTAACCACTTCATTTTCAACAACAATGAGTCTTCCGATTTGAACATCCTGAGTGACCAGCCAGATTTTATCTAATCTAAGTGTAAAGCCTTAACCTCTATAGACTACGCTTTTGTTTTTTGGGAGCTAAAGTATAGCTAAAGGAGACAACAAAGTCGATTGCCAGAACGATCGCCCATGTTTGCATAATGCCCTCCAAAGACACCGTACGCTGCGGATCATCAACATACACAATGATGGCGAGCAACAAAGCATTACCTATAGCCCAGCCCAAAAGGTGAAGCAACCAACCTATCCGTTCCTCTTTTGCATGAGCAGCACCATACTTACGTTCAGGCTTGGGTCCCTTACCAAACCAATGGGAGAACCGTACATCCGCCCACTTAATTAACCTATGACCAAATGCTACTGTAATACCAAAATAACAGGCCGCCAAGCCAGTAGCAGTCGTAATCTCCATGCCACTTTTCACCGTGATGAACACCGCAATCAGTAGCAGGATATCAATAATGGGGGTAAATAGTAAAAGAAGACCGCCTAATTTCTTCAAGCCAAACATATACCTTGCGATCAACCCTGCAACAACAAAAACCCAAAATAAAACTTCTGCACTAATGATAAATAAATACATAATAGATGATTCCTTTCAAATTAGAAATTGGTATTCACCTCAACTATCCCCCTTTCATGCCCACTATCATACAATATTATACATAATATTCCTAGTATTTTGTCTATAATTACATAAAAGGAAACAAATAGCCGTTTTTTTCTGCGAAAATCAGTATCTGTTCAGCCCATTTCGTCTTGTTCTCAAAATGGGCATTTTACATGATATGCTACCCATAAAGAATTATGATGATCTGAAATGAAAAAAGATGTACCTATGCTAATCAGCACGGGTACATCTTTTTTTACAGATACACTATCCAATTACAATATGACCTTCGGGACGACGGTACAATGTCTTGGTCGAGCGTGGACGAATGGCATAGGCAATCGTAAGAGGACCAATCCGACCAATAAACATAGTCACACAAATAATCAGCTTGCCTGCGTCAGACAATCCTGGCGTCACTCCTACAGACAACCCTACCGTTCCGATTGCGGAAGCAGCCTCAAATGCAAGGGAGAGAAATGGCGCATCCTCTGTCATTAAGAGCAGTATAACCACAATCGAGAATATAAATAGGGCCAGTACAATAATGGTCAGCGCCCGCATCATGATATCTTTGGGGACCCTATGACGGAAAAACACAATTTCCTTCTGTCCTCGCATGACGGCGATTAGCGCACCTACCATAAGCAGAAACGTAGTCGTTTTAATTCCTCCTCCCGTGGAGCCCGGAGAAGCACCGATAATCATCAGCAACATAATAAAAAACTGACTTGCCTGCCTTAACCCGCTGATATCGACTGTGCTCGTACCTGATGATCTCGTGGAGACCGATTGAAAGACAGCTCCATATACTTTGCCTTCCCAGTTCAGCGCACCCAAGGTTCGTGCATTGGTAAACTCAAAAACAAATAAAACCAGCGCACCAACCACAATGAGCACTCCCGACACGCTAAGCACCATTTTGGAGTGTAGAGACAGTCTCCGGGTACGGCGAAAATCGAACAGATCGCTAAGTACAAGGAAACCCAAGCCTCCTGATATAACGAGCACAGATGCAATCATATTGAAAACAAAATCTCCAGCGTACTGTTGGAAGCTAGTCCCGAACAGATCGAATCCCCCGTTATTAAAGAGGGATACGGAATGGAATATTCCATAATATATCGCTTGTCCGACAGGCATCTCTCGCATCCACCGCAAAGCTAAGACGACGGCAGCTATCGCCTCAATGGTAAAGGAAAAGATCAGCACCTTGCGAATAATACGCACGATCCCTTCCATGCTATCGGCATTAATAGCCTCCTTAAGCAGCAACCGATCCTTTAACGATAATCGCCGCCCCAACAACAGCGCAAACAAGGTCGCTAAGGTCATAAACCCCAGCCCGCCTAGCTGCATCAGCACCAAAATGACGGTTTCGCCAAACATCGTATACGTTGAATCGACGTCAACAACGACCAGTCCTGTGACGCAAGCGGCTGAGACGGACGTAAAAAGCGAATCAATCCAATGCGGAGCATGACCACTATGATTGGCAACAGGAAGCATCAGTAGCAAAGTACCCAATGCAATAATCAATAAATATCCGATGACCAATATAAAAGGAGGCGATGCGAACCGACTAAGCTTGACGCTGCGTTTCATTAGAGTATTCTCTCCATCCGTTCTTATGAAAAAGAGGAACAAGACACGGGAAGCCCGGCTGATCCTCTATATTCATAATGTTATGTTATTCTACTGTTGGTTACGCATATGCGGGAAAAGCAGCACATCGCGAATGGAAGGCGCATCTGTCAGCAACATAACCAAACGATCGATGCCGATGCCCAGTCCACCTGTTGGTGGCATCCCGTATTCCAAGGCGCGGATAAAGTCATCATCCATTTCATGCGCCTCGTCGTTACCGTGCTCACGTTCCAGCAATTGTGCTTCAAAACGTTGGCGCTGGTCGATTGGATCATTCAGCTCAGTGAACGCATTCGCATGCTCACGAGCAACCACGAACAGCTCGAAGCGATCCGTAAACCGCGGATCTTGTTCGTTTTTCTTGGCCAACGGCGAAATTTCAACCGGATGTCCAGTAATAAAGGTCGGTTGAATAAGCGTTTCCTCTACGAACTGCTCAAAGAATGCATTCAGGATATGGCCAAATGTCATATGCGGTTCAACCGAAACTTTATGCTCTTTCGCAAGGCGATGAGCTTCTTCATTACTCATCTGCACGCTAAAGTCTACACCTGTTACTTCTTTAACAGCATCAACCATGGAGACTCTGCGCCATTGCGGCGTCAGATCCACTTCCTGGCCTTGATATTGAATGTGTTGTGTGCCCAGTACTTCCTGCGCAATATGTGCAACCATGTTTTCCGTCAATTGCATGATATCTTTATAATCAGCATACGCTTCATACAGCTCAATCATCGTAAACTCAGGGTTATGGCGGGTCGAAATACCTTCATTACGGTAAACACGACCGATCTCATATACTTTCTCCATTCCGCCGACAATTAGTCGTTTCAAATGGAGTTCAATAGCAATACGCATATAAAGCTGCATGTCCAATGCATTATGGTGCGTAACAAATGGCTTCGCCGCCGCCCCGCCAGCAATGGAATGTAATGTTGGGGTTTCAACTTCCAAATAGCCGAGCGAATCGAGATAACGACGCATGGATTGAATAATACGGGACCGTGTAATGAACGTTTTTTGTACTTCAGGGTTCATAACCAAATCGACATACCGCTGACGGTAACGCAATTCAACATCCTTCAGGCCATGATATTTCTCTGGTAATGGATACAAGGATTTGGACAAGACCTCAATATCCAGCACTTTGATTGTCGTTTCGCCCGTTTTGGTCTTGAAGAGCACACCCTTAACACCAACAATATCACCCAGATCCAAAATACCAAATGCTTTATATTTGGATTCAGGTACCGTGTCTTGACGAACATAAATTTGAATACGTCCGCTAAGATCCTGTATATGAGCAAAGCTGGCTTTTCCCATAACACGTTTAGCCATAATACGGCCTGCTATGCTAACTTCAATATTCTTTTCTTCCAGTTCTTCCTTAGTCAAACTGTCATACTTGCTCAGTAGTACGCCCGCTTCAGCCGTGCGTATGTATTTGCGTCCAAAAGGATCAATGCCCAATGCGCGAAGCTCGTCCAATTTGGCACGACGAATTTGTAATAGTTCACTTAATTCCTCGCGATTTTCTTGTGTTTCCTGGTTAGTAGTTTCATCCGACATGGTGCTAAATCAGCTCCTTCAATATGAATAGACGGGCCGGGGTCCGTCCGGGTGTAGAGAAAAAAAGCTTCCACAAGGAAGCTTTTACATTAAATTCCAAAGTCCGTGTCTTATTTCTTGATATCCACGATTTTATATTGAATAACGCCTGCTGGAACGGTGACATCCACAACAGTTCCCTTTTTCTTACCGAGAATTGCCTTGCCAACCGGACTTTCATTCGAAATCTTATTCTGTAGCGGGTCGGATTCGGCGGAACCTACGATAGCATACTCTGTAATATCTCCGAATTCCAAATCTTCAACGGTCACAGTTGCACCTACTCCCACAACATCGGTGTCAATTTCATCACTATTGATAATGCGGGCATTGCGTAGCATCTTTTCCAACGTAATTACACGGCCTTCAATAAAGGCCTGCTCATTCTTCGCATCCTCATATTCGGAGTTTTCACTAATATCTCCGTATCCGATGGCTACCTTAATCCGTTCAGCCACTTCGCGGCGTTTGACAGACTTTAAGTTCTCAAGCTCATCTTCGAGCTTTCTAAGACCTTCCTGTGTCAGAATGACTTCTTTATCGCTCATCTTAACCGATTCTCCTGTCATGGGAAAAGTTTAAAAGTGCATCGGAATGCACGCTTTCAAAACATAATATGCCACTCTGAGGGAATGAGAACATTTCCTGCTGTTGTCTTGAGAGCTGCACACAATTTGTAGCATACATCAAGATTTTATACTGAACGATTATAGGGCAAGCAATTGGAAAAGTCAATCGCGTGCGCAGGCCGGAACAGCTTCCTTATTGCGCAACAGCAGCAGGAGAAGCAGCACTTGTAGAAGGCTCATCGTTTTCTACCATGTGCAATTGAGATACAAATTGATCCAAAATACGTACCATATCGTCGCGCTTTGTTTCTTCCATAATGACATCCTTAATACGTGCAGAACCTTTAAACCCCTTGAGGTACCAAGCCAGATGCTTGCGCATTTCACGGACAGCTACCGCTTCACCCTTCAATGCAACCAGACGATCCATATGCAGAATGGCAATGCGGATTTTTTCTTCCGGTGAAGGATCGGGCAACAGCTCACCTGATTGCAAGTACTCAATCGTACGGTAGAGCATCCACGGATTCCCCAGAGCACCGCGTCCGATCATAACGCCATCACAATTGGTCAGATCCAGCATGCGGCGGGCATCTTCCGGTGATGCCACATCACCGTTTCCAATTACAGGAATGGAAACTGCTTCTTTAACTTCTTTTATAATATCCCAATTCGCATGTCCCGTATACAGTTGCTCCCGTGTACGGCCATGTACGCTAACGGCCTGACCTCCGGCACGTTCAACAGCGCGAGCGTTCTCTACGGCATAAATATGCTCGCTATCCCAACCAATACGCATTTTCACGGTAACCGGCTTGCTTACCGATTCCACTACCGCCGATACCATTTCATAAATCTTGTTTGGATCGAGCAGCCAACGAGCACCTGCATCACATTTGGTCACTTTGGGAACCGGGCAGCCCATATTGATATCAATAATATCTGCATTCGTTTCCTGATCTACCACCTTCGCTGCTTCCACCAAAGATTCGCGGTCGCCTCCAAAAATTTGCAAGCTAAGCGGCTTCTCGCGCTCATCTACAAACAGCATCTCACGTGTACGCTTGTTGCCGTGAATGATGGCCTTATCACTAACCATCTCTGCACATACCAAGCCTGTACCGAACTCCTTGGCGATCAAGCGAAAAGCAGGATTGCACACGCCTGCCATGGGTGCCAAGACGACTTGGTTTTTCATTTCAATATCGCCGATTTTCAACATATCTGTTCACCCCTTTATTCCTTCTTTTATATCGTATACTTATCGTCATTCCGTCAGTTCCCGGACTTCAATTTCTAGCGTTTGGGCGATGATGTTCAGCATGTCTGGGTCTACTCTACGATTGCCTCGCTCCACAGCACCTAATACAGTCAAAGATATACCAGTACGTTCTGCCAACTCCTGCTGTGTGAACCCTTTTAGCTTCCGAAAGGCGCGGAGTCGTTGCGCCAGCTGCATGTTTTCCAAAGCTGTATGCCGTCCTTTCCATCCACAGAATTCAATGCAGTATGCACGATACTGTACAGACCGGACGGATCTTGGTTCGGAACGATATCAGCCAAAGGAACCAGCACAAAAGCACGCTCCAACATACGAGGGTGAGGAAGCTCCAAATCCGGTGTAGCCAGTTGCGCCGCTTCCATCCATAACAAATCCAGATCAATGGTTCGTGGCCCATTAGGAATGTGTCTTACTCTCCCCAGACGACTCTCCACCTCCAGCATATATACCAGAAGCTCCTCTGGAGCAAGTGTTGTAGATACGGCTACCGTCATGTTCAAAAAAGAAGGTTGATCCAGATACCCAACAGGCTCTGTTTCGTACAGGCTGGAGCACCGAAGCACCCGTATACCCGGATGTTCGTCCAGCGCCGTAATGGCTTCATACAGGGTATGCTCGCGCTCCCCCAAATTAGCCCCTAAAGCAATATAAGCCTCTGATGCCTCAGAGGTCGAATGTGCATTCATGTATCGTTCCTACTTTCTTGCGCGATAAAGCTCAACCGTCACGCCTTGAAAATGAATATCAAACGGCGGATGCGGCTTTGTGACTTTGACAGTCAGTGCATTGACACTAGTATAAGTGTCCAGTAGGGAAGATGCAATACGTTCGCCCAAAGCTTCAATCAATTGGTAAGATTCCTTTTCTACAATATCTTTAACGGTGTAATGCACCTCGGCGTAATTAACCGTTTTGTCCAAGGCATCCTGCTCACCCGCTTCACGCAGATCAAGCTCCAGTTCCAAATCAATATAGAAACGTTGTCCCAGCTTGCGCTCCTCTGGAAAAACGCCATGATATCCGTAATACTCCATACGATGCAAAACCATTTTATCCATCGTGGGTATCCCCCCCTGTTTTTTATTAGATTTTCTCAATAAGCTCAACTTAAAAGTTTCGTATCGTGCCATTGCGCAGTCGGATGGTGCTCCCCATCGCCACTGCCCCAGATTTCTTGAATAAAACCTATAATAAAGGTAGAAATTCGGGGAAGTGATGCTTCCGAAGCGAGCTTTCCTACGGAAAGCTTTTAAAGCGACCGCTTTGCTTGTACAGCACCATTCCGCCTACTCCGTTCTCGTTCTACTTGATCTATTCTTCTGTTCACCTTACACAATAAATAACTCCCTAAAAATACAGTGACTTTATGGCGCGTTGTAGCGGAATGAAGGATTTGAATCCGGAGAAGCGAAGCGCTCGCCTTTGCAACGGGATTCTAACAGTCATATGCTTACCAATTCAAAAGAATCCCGTTGCAACAGCGATCGCAGGATCAAATCATTCATGAAGCGTCTTCTAACCACCATAACTCAGTGCATTTTTAGACCCGTACACCATCGCATCACACATACGTACGGTGCGCTTGATTTGCGCCACATCGTGTACACGCACAATCTGGCACCCTTGAGCAATGCCAAAGGCAACGGTAGCCGCCGTGCCCTCCACCACATCATTCACAGGCAAATCCAGTGCTGTACGAATAAACCTTTTGCGCGACGTAGCCAATAACAGCGGAAAGCCCAGCTGACTCAATGTATCGAGAGAAGTCATGGCATGAATATTTTCATCGTAATCCTTGGCAAAACCGATACCTGGGTCTAAAATGATCTGTTCCTCACGTACCCCCGCATCCAGCGCTAATCGGATACTTTCTTTTAAATCGGACAGCATATCAGAAACCAAATCACTATAGTTACGGTCATGACGATTATGCATCAAAATGACCGGGCAATCGAATTCCGAAGCTACACGTGCCATATCGGGGTCTGCCTTAAACCCCCACACATCATTAATGATATGTGCGCCAGCCTCAAGTGCCTGCCTGGCTACCTCGGCTTTGTAAGTATCTACAGATAACGGAATGTGCGGTGCGATACGATGGATAGCCTGAACGACCGGAATGACCCGAGCCAGCTCCTCTTCCACACCTACTGGATCATGACCCGGGCGAGTAGACTCCCCACCAATGTCAATGATATCCGCTCCATCTTCCACCAGCTTCAATGCATGTAAAACAGCAATCTCGGGACTATAATGTAATCCTCCATCGGAAAATGAATCCGGGGTCACATTCAGTATACCCATGATCTGTGTGGAATGTCCGAGCGTAAGCTCGGCATCCCCCATTCGGTAACTACGTTGATAAAGGGTCGGTATGTTCACTTGATCCCTGCTTTCTGTCTATAATCGTGCAACAGCAAAGCTGTTATGGACCTGGGCTGTGTCAAGGGAACCGATAAATGGTTCGTTGCTCCTCCCGGCTCCAACAACAAATCCACGGGCCGTATTTCTTGTATAGAGTTGGTCATAAAAATTTCATCAGCCTGTTTCAGCTCGTCCCAGCGGTACAGGCCTTGCTCACAAGGAATGTCTCGCAGATGCGCCAGCTCCAAAATGAACTCACGCGTAATGCCTGGCAGAATCCCTGTAGACAAGTCAGGGGTATACAACGTATTGTTCCGCACAAAGAACAGATTGCTGACCATTCCTTCTGCCAGAAAACCATCCGCCGTAAGCATCATTCCTTCAGCCTTATAACGGACAGCCTCGGCATACTGCTGAAGTTCCCGCTTTGCAAGAATATTATTCATATAATGGAGCGACTTTAAGCGAACCTCACCCTCTGGAGTGTTTCTGGGGGTTCGCAACAACTGAAGCGCCGATGGGGAAGTGGATTGCCCGGTTTGTGTATTGGTAGAGGGCAACGGTTTAGCGAACAGAATATGATTAGGACGCGTATAGTCCCCCGTCGGCAAGCCTAGCACCTCTTCGCCAGCTGATACGGTGTAACGGATATAGGCTTCATCCAATCCATTCGCCACCATCAGATGTTGGATGTGTCTCGTAAGTTGCTCCTCATCCGGTTGAAAAGGAATGCCGAGCATTCGGCAACCTTCCTGCAGTCGATGTAGATGCCGATCCAGCAAGAATGGGACACCCTTGTAGGTGCGGAATGTTTCAAACAAGCCCATTCCGTATAAAAAGCCGTGATCACTTACGTGAATCACGGCTTTTGCGGCTTCCGTGAGGACGCCGTTGACTCCGATATATTTCATGAATCAGACGCCTACCTTGCGTTTTAGGAAATTGCGTAACAGTTGATGCCCATAATCCGTAATAATGGATTCTGGATGGAACTGAACTCCTTCTACGGCAAATTCTTTATGCCGCAAACCCATAATTTCACCTTCTGCGGTTTCCGCGGTAATCTCTAGACACTCAGGCAGACTCTCGTGCTCCACCAGCAATGAGTGATACCGGGTTGCTGTGAACGGAGAAGGCAAGCCTTCAAATACTGACGTATTGTGATGAAGAATCGGTGATGTTTTACCGTGCATGAGTCGTTCAGCCCGGATAACCTTACCGCCAAAAGCCTGTCCGATGGCCTGGTGGCCGAGGCAAACGCCAAAAATCGGAATGCGACCTTTAAAATGGCTGATCACATCCAGTGATATCCCTGCCTCATTCGGCGTGCATGGACCCGGCGAGATCAAAATATGCTCTGGTGCCAGCTCTTCTATGCCTTTCACATCAATCTCATCGTTCCGTTTTACGGTTACTTCTTCGCCAAGTTCACCTAAATATTGAACAAGATTGTACGTAAACGAATCATAATTATCAATCACCAAAATCATACGACTCACCCTCCTGTGATACCGCTTCTGCTCAAAGCGGCTTCTTCTTCACCACATTGTACCGCCTTCATGACAGCTCTAGCCTTGTTCCGACATTCCCGATATTCCCTGTACGGGTCTGAATCAATGACGATCCCCGCACCTGTCTGTAAATAGGCAGTGCTGCCTTTAACAGCTAGTGTTCTTATTATAATATTTAATTCCATATTGCCGTTATAGTCAATCCATCCAAGGGACCCTGTATAAGGCCCCCGACGAACGGGCTCTAATTCTTCAATAATTTCCATGGTGCGCACCTTGGGTGCCCCGGTAATGGTTCCGCCTGGAAAGGTAGCAGCAATTACATCTATAGCTGTACGACCCGAGGCTAATTTTCCTTCAACCTGAGAAACCAGGTGCATAACGTGCGAATAGTATTCGACCGTCAGCAGTTCAGGCACATGCACCGATCCGTATTCGGCAATCCGTCCGATATCGTTACGCTCCAGATCGACGAGCATAATATGCTCGGCGCGTTCTTTTTCGCTTGATAGAAGCTCTGCTGCCATAGCGGCATCTTCATCCGGTGTTAGCCCTCTTCTTCTCGTACCTGCAATTGGTCGGGCGCTCACACGTCCATCCTCCAGCTTCACCAACAATTCCGGCGAGCCACTAACGATCCGTAAATCTGGCATACGCAGCATACCCATATAAGGGGAAGGATTCAGCAGACGAAGCCATTCATATATATTTTCAGGGAGGGCTGTAAGCGCACGTTGCTGACGAATCGATAAGTTAACCTGGAATACATCCCCTTGGGCAATGTATTCCTGCACACGTTTCACGGCTTGTTCAAAATCTTGTTGGTTGAATGCCGCTGTCCAGCCTTCAGATTCAAGATGAGCAGCCTCTAACCCTTCTTCGGCGAGCCTAGCACAACGACGAGGGTACGCAGAATCAATCTCTCCTGCATTTATGATGTTATTCCACTGAGTCAGCATACGTTCTGCACGTTGGGCAGCTTCCGCGTAATGCTCGCAAAGTATAGGATTTGGCCCATCCAGCATAACGTGACTGGTCAAATCGGTATCACTGCTGACTTTATCGGAATGCGCAGGAGCGGGCATATGAACAGCACAATATATGGAGGATTTTTCGTGATCATAAATCCATAGCTCATCCACCCTCATCCATACATAATCAGGTATGTCTGTATCGTCTGCAGCTTGAGATGGCAAACGCTCCAACGAGCGAGCTACATCGTAGCCAAGATAACCCGCAAATCCTCCAGAGAAAAAAGGCATGCCAGGTACACGCGGCGCACGGTAAGGAGCGATCCAGTTGCTCATGACTTTCAAAGGTTGACCATGCATTTCTCCATGTTTCCCGCTTTGCAAATCAGTCCAAACTGCATGTTCTCCCTTGCCCTCCAATATAGCAACCGGATTTAAGGCCAGATAGGTGTACCTCCCACCTTTAGCGCTCTCCAGCAAAAAGGCATATGGAGACGAATCCTCCCAAGCCTTCCGCCACGATGACGGTAGCCCCCCCACGGGTAATGGGTACTCAGCAATATAGGGAAGTATGCTCCAGCCTTCCTCCTGCCAAACCTGCCACTGCGTCTCCGTCACTCTAGCTGTCGATTTCATCCGTGTGTGCTTCCCCTTCCCTACTTTTCAATAAGTCTATATTCTCTCCTTAAAAAGAAACCCCCACCCCCCTGCAACAGGGAAATGAGGGAATCCTTACGTATAGTATACACAATTACGACATAATTACAGCTCGAAATTGTATAGTGGTGTGCTCAGGTAACGTTCTCCATTACTTGGAACAATGACAACGATCCGTTTACCCTTGCCCAATTGCTTAGCAAGTTTCAAAGCCGCATGAACAGCCGCGCCAGATGAAATACCGGACAAAATGCCCTCTTCCTTGGCCACTCTACGTGCTACCTCGAAAGCTTCATCGTTTTCTACATGAATAATTTCATCATAGATATCGCGGTTTAAAATTTCAGGAATAAAGTTGGCACCAAGTCCTTGAATTTTGTGGGGTCCTGGCTTACCGCCTGCTAACAGTGGGGAAGAGGCAGGCTCTACAGCCACAACTTTAATATCAGGGAATTCTTTCTTAAGCACTTCTCCGGCACCAGAAATGGTTCCGCCAGTACCTATTCCAGCTATAAAAGCGTCCAGAGTTCCGCCAATGGAACGAATGGCTTCCACAATCTCAGGACCGGTCGTTTCACGGTGAATTTTGATATTAGCTTTGTTCTTGAACTGCTCAGCAGCAAAATATTCCGGATTTTCACTCAGCAATTCTTCCATTTTCTTAACGGACCCGTTCATGCCTTCTGATCCTGGTGTTAGCACAAGTTCGGCTCCATAAGCACGCAACAAATTACGACGCTCTATGCTCATCGTTTCTGGCATAACGATCACTGCCTTATAGCCCTTCGCAGCAGCAACCATAGCCAAGCCGATTCCTGTATTACCGCTAGTTGCTTCAATAATCGTACCGCCTGGCTTAAGCAAACCTTCACGTTCAGCTTCTTCTACCATGCTAATCGCAATACGATCTTTTACACTGGAGCCTGGGTTCTGATATTCCAGTTTCAAATAAATTTCGGCGCTATCTTCCGGTACGATCCGGTTGAGCCGAACGAGGGGAGTTTCCCCGATAAGTTCGGTGATGTTATTAACAACTTTAGCCATGATAATTCCTCCCTGACTGTAGATGATGTATTAAAAATTGCGAAATCATATTGTAGATCAATCTTAGTCAATCACTTTAATTCTGTACCGTTCATTTAATTTCCGATAAAAATAGTGGGTTTTATACGCTAATCATAACAATCTTCAATTCCAATGTCAATACGAGTGAGTAAGCCGCGATGCTGTCAACCCGCGTTATCAGCATCGTGCTTCCTTCAAACCAATATTCTTTCACTACGTTACAGAGCAGCGGAGGATGCATCTTTTCCAGATAAAATACGCGCTCCATATTTATCACGTAGACTCTTCTCGACCTCTTCCAAAGGAGCGGCCTGTGCAAGCGCAAGAGATCGGCGAATTTGCTGCCGGATCTGCTGCTTATCCGGAGAATTCTTCAACCGGACATCCTGTACATAAATGACAGCATAGCCATCGTTAACAGAGATCGGACCTGCAACATCCCCGGAGCTTAGCTCTCTCGCCGCCTTCATGATCGCCTCCGGTTGCAATGGATCATATTCATCCACCCATCCCAAATGCCCGCTGCTATCCTTGCCAAAAGGCTTACCTGAATACTCTTGAATCAGCACATCGAAGCTCTCCCCCTGCTTGACCCGATCTAGCAACGCTTCTGCTTCCTCCGCATTATCCACATAAAGAGCTGCCAATTGGATCTGCTTACCGACGGCAAATTCCTCAGGGTGCTGTTCCCAATACTCGTCAATCTCAGCTTCCTGAACTTGAATACCCTGCGTGGCTATTTTCTCCAAACCAATCCGGTATTCCGCTTCATTCCGCAAGTCAACCGGATCTAAGCCAAACTGTCGCTGCATTTCATCAAAGTAGGCATGATCTGAGTCATACCCTTTACTATCCTGCTCCAGCACCTGCTGTAAATCCTCTTGGGTGATCTTGATACCGAGACGCTTGGTTTCAGCCTGCACGGCTTTACGATTCAACATTTGCAACAGCGTATTGGTTCCATATCGCTTTTTCAGTTCCGCTACCCACTGTTCCTCCGATATGCCTTCCTGACCCATCTCCGCCACAGTATGATCGCCGTCATCCTTGCTTACATCACCCGGCTTTGACAGCCCCCGAAGCATGATAAGACCACCCAAGGCGGCGACGCTAACGGTCAGAATAATGACAGCTGTCCATAATCCTTTTTCCCGTGTAGTCATCGCTTGCACCGCCCATCCGGTTAGGATTTGGCTTGATCTAACAGATTTTGCAATTCATCCTTATTAAACTGATAAGCCTCATTACAAAAGTGACATACGACCTCAGCCTGTCCTTCTTCCTCAATTAGCTGCTCTAATTCGCTTTCTCCCAAACTGATCAATGTTTTTTCCACGCGCTCACGTGAACACTCACATTGAAAATGGATATCCAATTCATCGAGAATCCGAACGTCCGGCAGCATCCAGCGCAGCATTTCATCAAGTTCCAACCCTTGATCCAGCAAAGCAGTAACGGGTGGAATGGAGCTGACTGCATTTTCGATCGCAGTAATCTCATCATCATTCAAGCCTGGAAGCAACTGAATAATAAATCCACCGGCCACAATAACCGTGTTATCCGTATCTACCAGCACACCCAAGCCCACCGCTGACGGGGTCTGTTCCGATTTGGCAAAATAATAGGTAAAATCCTCACCCAGTTCACCGGAAATAATCGGAGTACTGCCGCGATACGGTTCTTTTAACCCCAAATCCTTGATGATATGAATGAACCCCTCTGTACCTACGGCACCCGCTACATCCAGTTTGCCCATACTATTGCTCGGCAAATGCACATGCGGTTCAGTAACATAACCTCGCACTTCCCCTACAGCATTGGCATCAACGACGATTTGCCCAATCGGTCCATCACCTTTAACTTGAATGGTCAATCGCTCTTTTCCTTTTAGCATAGAACCCATAATAGCACCTGCTGTGAGGGTTCGCCCCAAAGCAGCGGTAGCCGTTGGATACGTATCGTGTCTTCTCCGCAATTCCTCTACCAATTGAGTTGTCCGAACAGCAAAAGCTCTAACCCTCCCATTCATGGCTGTGCCACGAATAAGTCGATCCTGCTTATTTTCCATATTGATATCCTCCCCTATTCACCAGGACAGCTATGCTGCTTATTTTCGTTAGTATTGCTTATCATTGAAGCATAATTTCCTACTATATAAACAACCTGCATCTACAGATCACGCGAATTGTTCAAAAACGTAACATATTTCAGTATAGACGAAAAACGCCGCTAATCCAAACCGATAAAATCATTCGGTTGGACTCAGCGGCAGCTTATACCCACTTTTTTATTCGGCGTTACGTTGGTAAATGATGCGCAATCCTTCGAGCGTCAACATCGGCAACACTTTCTGAATGCTCTCCGCCTCTGATGCGATTAGCTCTGCAAGACCTCCGGTAGCAATAACTGTAGGCTCCGCCTGCATTTCTTCCTTAATGCGCCGCACAATGCCATCCACTTGCCCAGCATAACCGAAGATAATCCCAGCTTGCATGGCATGAACCGTATTACGACCAATAACCTTTTTGGGTTTCTCCAACTCGATGCGGGGTAGCTTGGAAGCCCGTTGATACAGTGCCTCCGTCGAAATCCCGATACCCGGCACAATGACACCGCCCAAGTAGTTTCCCTTATCGTCAATACAATCAAACGTCGTCGCTGTCCCAAAATCCACCACAACCAGCGGCCCGCCGAACCGTTCTACAGCCGCAACAGCGTTCACGATCCGATCCGCACCTACTTCACGCGGATTCTCATAACGCAGGTTAAGACCAGTCTTGATTCCCGGTCCGACGATTAACGGCGTTTTGCCTATGTATTTATCGCACATTTCTTCTAATACACGGACCAACGGCGGAACGACAGAGGAAATAATAACTCCCTGGATGTCATCCTTTAATACGCCACCCATACTAAAAAGATTATGTATGAGTACGCCGTATTCATCTGCGGTTGCCTGTCTGGAGGTACTGATCCGGTAATGGTGTAACAGCTCCCGCCCTTCGTATATCCCCAGAACAATATTGGTATTACCTACATCCACTACAAGAATCAATGGGTGTCACCTATCTTTCTTTGCGTTAAGGTCAAGGCTGATATCCAGGTTATGAAAAGAGTATGTCAGCCTGCCTACAGAGATCACATCTACGCCACTCTCAGCCATCTCACGCACTGTATCCAGCGATACATTGCCCGAGGCTTCTGTTTTGACATGTGGTGCCCGTTCCCGAATGAACCGAACGGCTTCCTTCATATCTGGGGCAGACATGTTATCCAGCATAATGATATCCGCCCCAGCTTCCAGGGCTTCCTGAACTTGTTTCATGTTTTCCGTCTCTACTTCAATCGTCATCGTATGCGGTATATTAGCGCGCGCTCGACTTACAGCCTGTTCAATCCCACCTGCACCCTTAATATGATTATCCTTAATCATAACAGCATCGTACAGGCCAAAGCGATGATTCGAGCCACCGCCTACACGCACAGCATACTTCTCCAGCAACCGATGTCCCGGTGTTGTTTTACGTGTATCCACCAAGCGAGTGGACAAACCATGCAATTGATCTATAAAAGCCCGAGTCCGCGTGGCAATGCCAGACATCCGTTGGAGCAAATTTAACGCCAGTCGTTCTCCGGTCAGAATTGCATGAGTACTTCCATTCACTTCCGCCAAAACGCTTCCCTTTTCACTCCACTGTCCGTCCTTCACCAGCGGAGTGAACGACAAGGAAGGGTCCACTACCTGAAATACAAGGGCAGCCACGGGTAAACCGGCAACCACGCCGCTCTCCTTGGCATGAATGACAGCCTTGGATTGGTGGCCCTGCTCAATCGTCCAGCGCGTGGTCACATCGCCAGAGCCCGTATCTTCTCGCAGCCAGCTGCGAATTTGTGCTGTCAGTTCTTCCTGATATCCACTAAACTCTCCATAAAGTTCGCTGTTAGATGTCATGAACGTACTCCTCCGTTATCCCTTGCTCACGTCTCTGCTGAACATGCTTTCGCCAGACGCTATCATCTGTCTCAGGAAAATCCTCGCGATAATGCGCTCCCCGGCTCTCCTCACGCAGCAGCGCACCATCTGTTACTAATAAAGCACAGGTGAGCAAATTGGCAAATTCGATCTCTTCCCGGCTAGCGATCACAGCCTCAAAAATAGGCATTTGCCCTTGCAGCTCGTCTAATGCTGCTTGCAGCCCCTCGCCGTGCCGACGAACTCCAGCATAACGAACCATTGCTTCTTGCAGCTTATGCCGCTGCTCCGTGACGGATGAAGCCGGGAACTCTGTACGGTTATCGCTATAAGATATCAATGTATGGCCGACCAGCGGTGGCAATGAATGCAGTCGCTCAATAATCCTGCTGGCAAATACAATAGCTTCAGATAACGAATTGCTCGCCAGACGATTAGCTCCGTGAACTCCTGTAGAAGAGGTCTCCCCGCAGGCGAACAAACGCGCAATGGAGCTTTCCCCGTGTAAATTGGTCTGGACACCACCCATCATATAATGGGCAGCAGGCGCAATGGGGATCCAGTCTGTCGTCATATCCAAACCAAATGAGAGACATGTCCGATAAATTGTTGGAAAACGTTGCATCACCCGCTCTGGCGGCTCGTGTGTAATATCCAGGTATACAAACGCAACTTGGGTGCGCTCCATCTCATGAATGATAGCACGAGCTACGATGTCTCTGGGTGCAAGCTCCTGCCGGGAATCATACTTGTCCATGAAGCGTTCTCCGTGAATATTGCGTAACACGGCTCCTTCTCCCCGTACGGCTTCGGAAATTAGAAACCTTGGAGCGCCCAGATGGCACAACGCCGTAGGATGAAACTGTATGAATTCCATATCCCGTACAATCGCCCCAGCACGATATGCCATAGCGATACCATCCCCGGTTGCAATATCCGGATTGGTCGTATAACGGTATAATTGCCCGCTACCTCCTGAGCACAAAATCGTTGCATTAGCGGTTATATACGACCTTTCCCCACCTGGCTTTTGGACGAGGGCCCCAATACACTCACCATGCTCCGTCAGCAGATCAATTACCATGCACTCTTCCCATACTTCGATACCGGGATGGGCAGCAACCTGCTTTGACAACGCACGAACAATTTCATAACCCGTAGCATCTCCATTTGCATGCAAAATACGCCGATGACTATGCGCTCCTTCCCGTGTCAACGCTAGTTCACCATCCACACGATCAAAAGCCGTTCCCAAACGTATTAACTCCTGAATGCCAACTGGACCTTCATGGACAAGCGTACTGACCGCCTCAGATTCACACAGACCTGCACCAGCAATCAGGGTATCTTCCATATGATAAGCTGGTGTATCCTCGTCCGATGTGACAGCAGCGATGCCGCCTTGAGCATAACGCGTGTTGCTTTCCATCAAAGTCTTCTTGGTAATCAGCAACACTTTCCGATTCTCCGCAGCCTTAATCGCCGTATATAAGCCCGCAATGCCCGAGCCGATTATTAACACGTCGGCCTCCAATCGGGTCAATTCCGCTACATCAAAATCAACTAGATACCTTGGAATCATGCCTTCACCTGATTTCACAGAAGAATAGCGCACACCATAGGTTCTACAGTATGCGCTCACGTATATGTTCAAAATGATAGAAAGTCGATTGCAGCGGCTGTTGGCTTTTATAAGCTAAGAAGACGACAGCCGTTTATTTAACAATAAATGTACACAACGTTCCGGTGTCTGTCAAATCACGTTAGCAATAATCTTCCATTTAAAAAGCTCCGGAAAACCCATAATACCTGGTTCCCCGGAGCTTACATATACGCTTATTCAACTATCCATCGGATGATTAGGTTGTTGTCGGTGGAGTACCACCGGAGTTGCCCGAATTGTTATCATCCTCTGGCTTTTGCAGATTAGGGATATCATTCGGTTGATCCGTTGTATTCTTAGGCTCGTCATCCTTACCTTGAATACGTACACGGACGTCTCCAATGTTGTCGATCACAGGCTCACCATTTTCCGGTGTTCCTTCTCCCTCAGTCGTGCCACCATCCAAAGAACCTGTCTCGATCAAACGTTTGATTTGTTCAAGTTCCAAGGTTTCTTCTACCAGCAAGGTTTGAGCAATCAAATGAACCTCTTTGGAATACTTGGTCAGGAGTTCTCTAGCACGCTCATAAGATTCAGTGATGAAGCGATTCATCTCCTGGTCAATCTGATAAGCGATCTGATCACTGTAGTTCTGCTCATGACCGATATCGCGTCCAAGGAATACTTGGCCTTGTGAAGTACCGAACTGCATTGGACCAAGCTTCTCACTCATACCATATTCTACGATCATGCTGCGTGCAATGCTTGTCGCTTGCTGGAAGTCGCTATAAGCTCCCGTTCCG
Source organism: Paenibacillus sp. A3M_27_13 (assembly GCF_024213315.1). Lineage (NCBI taxonomy): Bacteria > Bacillati > Bacillota > Bacilli > Caryophanales > Paenibacillaceae > Paenibacillus > Paenibacillus sp. A3M_27_13. Next base: position 44,905 of record NZ_JANAVE010000013.1, on the reverse strand, counting down.
ATCTCACCAATGAACAGTTCCTCGGATACGCGTCCACCCAACAATCCAGTGATTTTGTCCAGCAATTCCTGCTTGGTAGTCAGCATACGGTCTTCCTTCGGAAGCATGATGACATATCCGCCTGCACGTCCACGTGGAATAATCGTTACCTTGTGAACCATGTCGGCATTTTCCAAGAAGAAACCAATAATCGTATGGCCTGCTTCATGATAAGCAACAATTCGTTTCTCGCGGTCACTGATTACGCGGCTGCGTTTTTCTGTACCTACGATAACACGGTCGATGGCTTCATCTACTTCTCGCATCGAAATATCTCTGCGGTTACGACGAGCCGCCAACAAGGCAGCTTCGTTCAACAGATTTTCCAAATCAGCGCCTGTAAAGCCTGTTGTACGTTTCGCAATTACGTCCAATTTAACATCCTTCGTTAATGGCTTGTTGCGAGCATGTACATACAATACTGCTTCACGGCCTTTAACATCTGGACGGTCAACCGTAATTTGACGGTCAAAACGTCCTGGACGAAGCAACGCCGGGTCTAAAATATCAGGACGGTTTGTAGCCGCTACGATGATGATACCTTCGTTTGCGCCAAATCCATCCATCTCTACGAGCAATTGGTTGAGCGTCTGCTCACGTTCATCATGTCCGCCACCCAATCCGGCGCCACGTTGACGTCCAACGGCATCAATCTCATCAATGAAAATGATACAAGGTGCGTTCTTCTTCGCGTTCTCGAACAAATCACGAACACGAGAAGCACCGACCCCGACAAACATTTCTACAAAATCAGAACCCGAGATGCTGAAAAACGGCACTCCGGCCTCGCCTGCAACAGCTCTCGCCAAGAGTGTTTTACCCGTACCTGGAGGGCCCACTAACAGAACACCTTTTGGAATACGAGCGCCCACAGCTGCAAACTTGCGTGGGTCCTTCAAGAATTCTACGACTTCGACAAGCTCCTGCTTCTCTTCGTCAGCCCCTGCCACGTCCTCGAACGTAACCTTCTTCTTCTCTTCGTTATACAGACGGGCTTTGCTCTTGCCGAAGTTCATAACTTTGCCGCCACCGCCCTGTGCCTGATTAAACAGGAAGAAAAACAACAGGAACATGATCACCAAAGGAATGATAGAAGTCAAAAACGTCAGCCAAATGCTTTCGCCTTCCATTTTCTTCTGCACGTATTCAAACCCGTTCGTTTCGCTGGCATTAACCAGTTCACTTAGTGCTTGATCCGTTGGTGGAACATATACGGAAAAATTGGTCGATTTAGCATTAGCCGGCTGCTTCTTATATGCACCGGTTACAAGATAGGCGTAACCGTCAAATTGGACCGTTACTTTAGAGATGTTATTAGCTTTAACCTCTTGCCGTAATTGGTCATATCTAGGGAGATCGGAGGCTTCGTTACTGTTGCTAACAAACTGAACGATACCCACCACAACTAAAAAAAGAATCAAATAAAAACCAGAATTCCGGATGAACCGATTCATCCCCTACCTCCTCTCGAGACACTTAAGTTATTTTACCATAGCCTGTAAGTCCTTCTCAACAAAGGGCCTTATTTAGTCCTAGGACTGGAGGCTGAGATTAGCTGGTGTAGATTTCCGGCTTTAAAATCCCTATGTATGGGAGGTTCCGGTAGTGCTCGGCATAGTCCAGACCGTAGCCGACAACAAACGCATCTGGAAGCGTAAATCCAGTATAATCTGCTTCAAGATTAACTGTCCGGCGTGCAGGCTTGTCGAACAAGGTTACGACACATACCGAATTGGCATTACGGTTTTTAAGCAATTCAATCAAATGCGTCAGCGTCAGGCCGCTGTCGATAATATCTTCGACAATCAGAACGTCGCGTCCTTCCACAGATGCGTCCAAATCTTTAATGATTTTGATGATACCTGAGGATTTTGTGGATGCTCCATAACTTGATACAGCCATGAAATCAAGCTCCAACGGCACTGTAATGGATTTAACCAAATCAGCCATAAAGATAAACGCACCTTTCAGCACGCAAATCACCAATGGATTTTTCCCTTCATATTTTACGCTGAGCTGTGCACCCAATTCCTTAATTTTACTCTGAATTTCTTCTTCGCTGATCAATATTTCCTGAATATCATTCTGCAACGGTGTAAACCTCCTAAGTTTATACTATGAAAGCCGTTCCTGCGCAATTACCGGTGCCCCGGACTCTCTCGTCTTTGCCATGACATATATATAACCGAAGACGTGTGCTTTTGCACCGCGGCATGTACAGAACGTCGTACGCCCGGAATCCAGAGAATAGCCCCAGAGTGGTCGCAGACGATGGGAATAACGGAACGCATTGAAGGAGGTATTTTTTCATCAATAAAAATATCTTTAACCTTTTTTCTTCCGTTTAATCCCATTACATGCATGGTATCTCCAGGTAATCGCGAGCGTACAGTCAAAGGCAGACTCAATTGATCTGCGTCGAACCACGCTTCCTCCTTATTCACCGGATGGTCCGCATCCGAATAGGAAGCCCTTCGCCACCGAAGTATACCACCTGCCTCAGGCAACTCTAGCTCACCGGAAATAGGCAATACACTTAGTCCATAGCACCATTCGCCCATAACGACTTGCGTACGGTCAAACAAAACCGCCTGGTCATATTCGCGGACTCCAACCGCACCGCCTCCCAAATCCAAACTCCATGTAGACGATGCCTCTTGGAGAAGTCTTAGTCGAACGGTCTCAATTTTACGAAAATCAAAATTTTCACTGTCCGAAGGCAGATAATTTAATATTAGTTTAATCAACCTCCGTTGTAAAGCAACGGATAGCTTACGGTATGAAGCGATGGGAAACATGTACCTGCCATTATCCAAGCGCACCATTTTCTCGTATGCCGACAGTGTGGATGCCTCCATAAAGTCATTTTCGTCAGCCATCGTTTCGGCCAGCCGGTTTAGGGACGGTGTCAGTCGCTCATTATATTGCCCCAAAAAAGGAAGCACATCCATGCGAATGGCGTTACGACGGTATTTGGAAGATAAATTAGTGCTGTCTATCACATAGGAAAGACCATAAAAGTTACAAAACTCAATCAGGTCAGCCTTGTACATACGTAGTAGCGGGCGAATGAGTTGCACATTTTTTTCCCTGCGCGCCAAACGCATACCCGCCAAACCTGCTGGGCCGCTACCACGCAGCAAGTGCAAGAGAACCGTTTCGGCTTGATCGTCGCCGTGGTGGGCCATTGCAATATGCTGCGCTTCCCACTTTGTAGCCATATCATGTAAAAAGCTGTAGCGCAGCTCGCGGGCTGCTTCCTGTGGCCCCTTCCCGCTCTCCTTCATATAAGCGGGTACATCCACCCGAGCCATTTCAAATGGAAGTTCAAGCTTTCTGGCAATATTGCGCACCTCTTCAGCCTCCGCATCCGATTCCTCTGGTCTGAAGCCATGATGAACGTGAGCGCAGACGAGTTGTAAAGGCATATGTATAACGGATATTTCATGTAAAATGTGCAAAAGGGCCACCGAATCCGGCCCACCGGATACAGCAACCACAATGCGGTCTCCGGGGCTCCACAGTGAATGATCTCGCGCCAAGGCGAGCACTTCCTGTACAACACCGGTCGGTTTTGTTGTTCCCATTCACGACCCTCTTTTCTCCCGACCGTAAAAATGATGATCATCTGTTATCTTATGTAAGTCATGCTGCTACCTTAACGCAATCCAGAGCGCTCCGGCAAGCAGCAAAAGCGATACCGTGAAAGCATATCCCAGCCAGCGTGGGTTCCCTCTTTTGACCGACGATTGCCTGACATGTGCGGAAGCCAAACGTGACCAAGATCGGGCCGCTGCACGAGTATCGGAATATTCTCCACGCACTGCACCCAGTAGCCATTCGGCATAGGGGCGTAATACACGGCTGCGGCGAATGATGACCGTCAATTCTGCCGTATTACGCAACTGTGGCAGCCTGCTCGCAGCCGCCTTTAACGATTCGCTCTCCAATATATGAATCGTTAGAAGAGCGAAGGCAAACAGATCATACTGGGAATCGGCATTTCGGCTGCCAGCATTCCAGAATCCCCTGTCATACCATTCTGTAAATTGTTTAACACTCCGACCAGCAAGAGACACCCCACCGTAGTCAATTAATTCAGCCTCTCCATAGGCATTGACCAAAATATTCTGCGGCTTCAGGTCGCCAAACACCCATCCTGCCTGATGGAGATCCGCCAGACGATTCAGTATACCGGTTCCAGCCACACCATACCATTCCGGCCCTTTGGCTGCCACAAAACGATGAAGCGGATCACCCTTAACATATCGCATAACATAAAAGGGGATTTCTCCGCTGCGTAACACTACATCATCCACCTCAAACAAAAAGGAAGGATTTCCATTTCGCTGAAGGGCGGCCTGAGTCCCCTGAGACTGCAATGTGGTTAGCACATTAATCTCTGATTGCAGATCAAGCGTGTTCTTCCCCATTTTCAGAGCAAATTGCCGATCGGCCTGTGCTTCTTTTACCAAATATACAGTTCCGTTCGCTCCCCGGCCCAGCAAGCGCTGGATGACATAGCTGCTCCGCTTCCACTTGCCCTTGATGACCGTTCCGGGTGCAAGAACGGGATCAGACGACGTAGTCACCGAGCATCCCTTCTCCTTTGCCATAGGATTCTTCCAGATCTTTCTGTTCTCCTAGTGTAACATATCGGTAATAATCAATCACTTGTAAAATGGCAGGACCTGTCGGTGTTGCCCCTTTCATCCGCAAGCGTCCAAATATCGATTTGATCTGGTTAAGCTCAGAGGTCCAACCGATATCCATGACTACGTCTTCTCCCATTTTTCCGCCCGGAAAATGAAATACAGATATACGGCTGTGTCCGCTTCTGGACTGTAAACTGAGCAGCAAATCACGAATGCTGTCCTCTACAGCAGGCAGCTTGGGCTTCATGCTCGCACTTGCATCAATGAGCAAAGCAATCTCCAGGGTGCTTGTTTCTGTCAGCTCATCCATTACCTCAACCACTTGGGCTCGTTTTGCCGGAGGAAGTTCACCGATATGTTTGGCGCCACCCTCACCCAGAATGTGCGTTAACTCTCTATTAACCGCCTGCTGAATGGTTTGAACCACCGTTTTGCGCGTCATCATCTGCATGGTCTGAGCCAACTGCTTCGTCCCAACGATTTGGCTAAACCCTCCCCCTGCTTTAGCAATTTCTTGAATCTCCGCGCTGCCAAGCTCGCCAATAGTTCCATAATCTATGACTCCGGCGACGTTCACTGTAATACCTTCTCGTAAAGCTTGGGCAGCCGCCATGACTGGACTAACACCTACATTAGAGCATCCGTCTGTAATGATCAAAATTTGCTTCATCGTTTTTTGACCTCCGCTTCCTCTTAATCTATCCCGATAGATTCTATCTTTGCCTAATCCGGAACGATTCAAACGAAGGATGCGGATTTTTAAAAACGAATAAGGAATTTCCCGGGCAATGTCGGATTAGCTCACCGTCCGTGGACGTTCCAACCACCTCATGCCAGGTACATGGAGAGTTGCCCATTCTGGGCGGAAGTGATCTATTTTACTAACGACTACTGTCATATCATCATAGATTTGATTTTGTTGGTATCGAATAACCCTTTCTAGTAAGCAGTCGGCCAACTGCTGTGGATCTTCGCTTTCAATTTCCTGAATCATGCGTTTCATCCATATTTCCTTATTAACCGCATAACCCGGTGAGTCGTATATACCGTCTGTAATCATAATGAGAATATCACCCGGCTGGAGCTGCAGTGATACCAAATCAACTTCAATATCCTGTATAATGCCAATCGGCAAGTTGCTGGCAGATACGGGAATGACCTCCTCCCCTCTTTTAATAAAACTCGGCGTAGACCCAATCTTCATAAAGGTTGTCTGGGCCGTGTACTGATCAATCAGCGCCATATCGACCGTAGCATACATTTCCTCAGGTGATCGCAGCATCAGGACAGAGTTGACCGACTTGATCGCCAACTTTTCGTCCATACCCGATTGGAGTAATTCCTCCAAAATGTTAAGTGCTGCACTGCTCTCTTGCTGCGCGCGCTCTCCGTTCCCCATACCATCACTTAAAGAGACTGCAAAAGTCCCGTTCCCTAGCTCCATCATGCTGTAGCTGTCACCTGAGAAAAAATCGCCTCCTTTGGCGGCACTAGCTACTCCTGTAGCAATCTCATACGTTTTAGCAGAGCCGAACATGACTGTAGCTAAGCCTTGGCGGCGATCTGCCTCCGTTTCGCGCATCACAGCTATATGCTCGTCCAGTATGTCCGACAGAAGTGGAGCAATGATTTTCCGACATTCATCAAATCCCCTTGTATAGGCATGGACAATCTCAATTTCTACCTGACCCGCATCCAGGTTAATGATCTCAATGGATTGAATGGACAAGCCCAGTCTATCAAGAGCCTCTCGTATTTGCTCTTCCTGCCGATGCATGGTTTGCCCTTCCCGCTGAATTTCTCGCGCTAAATCCTCCATGATTTGTGATACACCCGATAGTTGGTCAGCAACAAGCTGACGACTATCGTATACTTGGCGCTTCCACTGCATATTATGTTGGTAGAGGCTATACTGCTGCTTCATCACTTGCAGGACAGCGCCCGTTTTAGCACATGCCTTGCTCCATTGCGGGGGTATCTGCTCCGGCTCCAAATCCGGGTTATCCTCAATGGCGCTCATCATTTCCGTCATATACTGATGGGTTTGCATAAACTTGCCGTCCCAGCACTGCTCACACTTGAAGCAGGACGCACATGTCCCTTCTGCCACCGCATTCATAAAGTGTTCGATTTCACCATCCGACTTCGTGCTCTCACTCGCAGATATCTGATGAAAGCTGCGGGATAGTTGACTGAATACACGGGAAAACTTCGTTACCCGCTCTGCGGTGAGATCGCGAACCCTTTTGGCATACTCATGCTGAGATTTGGCGTGGTCCTGCGTACCGGGAACATAGGTAGAAACCGCTTTAAAGAAACTTTTTGGGGTCATTAAGAATAATAGAATTGCCGCACAGCTCTCCCAGGTTGACGTCAGCACGTCTCCGGTCCCGTCCAAATAGATCGTCAGGATTGAGGAGCCTAGCAGCATCCCAAGCGCAACAGCACCTTTTTTTCCTTCACGCAGCATTCCTGCCAGCAAACCTGCAAAAGCGAGTAAACTCATCTGCACAATTGCAGACATATTGGCCAAGCTTAAAATTAAGCCAGTAATTACACCGACCGATGCACCCAGCGAAGCACCTCCCACCAAAGCAAACACCAAGACCAAATATCGCGACAGTACATGATCGACAGACAATGAATGAACAGTCCATCCTACTGCTCCCGTCATCACAGAGGCTAATAAAATAATAAGACATAAAATTTCCTCATTTTTGAGCTGGCTTGTCTTCTTGCGGTACGTAAACAACGGTATGGCCTGTGTGAACACCAGCGTAAGCATAAAGCTGAGAACCGCATCCGTTCCCACAATGATAAGTTCATACCATGTAAAAGTTGGAGCCATCACGGCGTTAAATAAATTGACCATAAACACCGACAAGAAAACCATAAGCGGGGCATAGGATAATTCCAGACGGTCGAAGGTTCGTAGCCCGCGATACAGGAGATAAAATACCAGTAACTCACCACCAATCATAAATAACGATGGGTAAGGAGCTAACAGGCTGCCTAACACAACGGATACAGCTACAGGCAGCATCAGATCACGCCGAAGAAACGTTATGACCGCAAAATAAGCGAGGGCAAACGGAGAAAGCTCGTCCAAAATAGTGGCGCGTCCCAGTAGAACTCCCATAGCTGACAATAGCAGCATCCATCTTTGCGCCGTTACCCATTGCACCACTTTATGTGAATCCAGCCGTTTCTTGAGTCTGGAAGACCAACCTTCCGTACGCTCTTTGGATTTGGACTTTCTAGATTTTAACCCCGGAAAATGTACCACGTTCCATTTCTCCATCATGCGTCAGGCACCCCATTCATCAATTTGATGTTCCCATCTTAAACCAGAACGATTGAGAAAGTTTGTCAGAACCTCACGTCTTATTCCAAGAAATTTCCGACAAAAAAACGTTCTGCGCGAAAGGACAGAGCATCACTCTGAACATCAAGCTACGCCCGTATGGAAGCCGATGAAAGAAACGTCCCGCTACTCCTTACATAACCTCTCGATGTCGTTCATCCTGATGTCCAAACTAGCGATTCGCACAGAAGATAGACGGAAAACCGTTGGAGTTTGTCGGACGATTATGTCCTCACGACAAAAAAAACATCCACTTTCCAGCATCGTAGCTCTTATCTTCTTCGCCAAAATTGCGAATCTCATAAATGCCCGTACGACTAACCACTGGATTCAGCGCCGACAGCCGCTGCTTATCGCATCTGTTGTCGGTAGAACGCAAAAAAACCGTAGCAGTCTCTCGACTGTACGGTTTTCCGTGTATGATTGATACGGTTGTCAAAGTGAATTAAACACGCTTCGCGCCGCGTCCTCCGCGTTTACCTTCGGTGTTCTTTTTCAGCGACGAAATGCGTTCCTCACTATCTTTCAGGAAGCGTGACATTTTATCCTCAAATGAAGGTTTACCCGGTGCAGGCTTGAAAGAACGGCCTCCACGATCGCGGTTGAAACCACCGCCACCACCACCGCGTCCTTGACTTGGACCTGAACCTCCACCGCCGAAACGGTCGCCTCCGCCTGGTCCTCCTGTACGCTCCGGTCTTGGAGCTCTTGGGGGACGGGCTTCACTTGCCGGCTTGTCAATCGTTTGCTTAATGGAAAGTCCGATTTTGCCATCTTTGTCAACATTAATGACTTTCACCGTCACAACATCATTAATCTTCAGGTGGTCGTTAACATCCTTAACATAGTTATCGGCGATTTCCGAGATGTGAACGAGACCCGTGACACCTCCAGACAAATCCACAAATGCTCCAAAATGCGTGATGCCTGTCACTTTGCCCTCTAACTTGGTGCCCACTTCAATTGCCATAGAATAAAATGATCCTCCCTTAAAATATACAACCGATTTTTTTGCAAAAAAATCCCGCTGTGGTGATTTGATTATACAAAATGGCGGAACCAAGGTCAACTAAGCATTGGCCCGATAATGTTCCTATTTCTGATCTCCGATGATTGGCGTCTCTTCCGGTTTGTAAAGACCGTACTTGCTTCTGGCAATCTCGCCAATGTACTCAGGGTCCTTGAGACGATTCACTTCGGTTTGAAGCTGTTGTTCCGTTTGTGTAGCAGCTTGCTTCTGCTTTTCCTTCTGGGTGAGCTGTTCACTTCGATCGGCCATAATCATGCCTTGAGAAAAAAAGGTAAAAATTGCCCAACTACCAAAGGCGGCAAGCGATAGCAACCAAATCATGATTCGCCTGCGCCCGCCCGCGTTGGACTTGGACGTAGAAGATGAATGGCGATCTACAGACGAATTACGCATGATACTACCTCCTTCCAAACCATCTTTTCGCTGTGTTTTTCAGTCTGATACCCAGCTTTACGAGCAACTCTGGAGTCTTCCAGCGCGCTTTAAGCGGACCGATCAGCCATAGGATCGGCTTCCAAACCGGCATCAGGATGTATATCAGCATCCTTCCCAGGAACACAATAAGTGTCCATGTCCATCCGACCAGCTTGCGTAACAGCCGATACAGCGCTAACACCGGAAGAACAATCAGGATGCGCAGTATGCTGTTCACGATCAACGTCAGTCTGCGAACTATCTCTAATAACATTACCACAAAACGTTGGGTTGTAACACTAAAGGCCCAAAAATAGAGCCAAACCCCCAAAAGTAGTCCTAAAAAGACATAAAACCGCAGCTCACCGCGATTACTCGCGTATAGCACACGGAAAATAAACAAAGCCGAGGCCACCCAGTACAGCACGTCCAACATATGAACGCTCCAGCGGGCAAAATGAAAGCGGATGGACAGCACCCGGTAGCTGTCAAACACCACTCCCATGGCTATGCCCGACAACAGCATCCATGTCAATGTCAGCCATTGTGTGTAAGGGTTCATTTGAAGAGCTTGCCGAATAGGCTTTTTCCGTTTTTGGCCGGGGCCCCGGGCTCCAGGTAGACGAGGGAAGTAATCAAACCTTCAATGGACAACAGCCCCTCTTCTAGACTGAGGTTTTTGATATGTAAATGTTGTCCGCGAATGGTGAGATGGCCCAGCTCGGTCTGAAGCAAAAATTCTTCACTGTCAAAGCTCTCCACATTGCTGACGCCTGAAATATCGAGTTGCTTGCGGCTTTGCATGCGCAGATCATGGTGCTTGGACTTCCCTTGTTCAATCATGGCATGTACCCCTCCTTCTGTTCTTAGCTTATGAAGGGGGCCGTATGATTTAGAACCGCTTTTGCTGTTAATCAGCATATGATGGACGAAACCTCGTCATCTAAAGAAAAAAAAGCACTCCTTCATAAAATAATGAAGGAATGCTTTCATGTACAGTTGTGAGAAAATCAGATGTCTGCTTACCAGTTCAAACCATTGTCCCTGGCAATAGGCTCTTCCTTTACCAAAGTGTACATACTTGCAGCCTCGTCCTTGCGTGTAGTGTCGGCGAGCCGTTCCACTCGCACGGTCACCAGCTTCTGGCCAAACTGGACGGTAATTTCATCGCCTACTTTGACCGCACTGCTCGGCTTGGCTTCGCGTCCGTTCACCAGCACTCTCCCTTGTTCGGAGACGTCCTTGGCTACCGTACGCCGCTTAATCAGCCGCGAGACTTTCAAGAATTTATCAAGACGCATTAGTTAACGGCTTCTTTAAGCTTATTACCGGCTTTAAAAGCAGGAACGGTCGATTCTGGAATTTCAATCGTGTTACCGGTTTGTGGATTGCGGCCTGTACGGCTGGAACGCTTGCGTGTTTCGAAAGTACCAAAGCCGATCAGTTGCACTTTGTCACCGCTAGCAAGTGCATCTGTAATTTCACCAAGAACGCCATTCAATACAGCTTCAACGTCACGTTTGCTCAAACCGCTTTTGCTGGAAATATTGTTGATCAGATCTGTCTTGTTCATAAGATAAAAGCCTCCCAAATGTCAAAAAATAATCATCACGCTGCATGTCCATTTATGGAGCAGACGTGAGGTCCAACTGTGGCCGAAGCCCTCCTGAATGTCACTGTAACACGCTTAACTATAAGCTACAGTTATTTTCAGAATTACTACAAGTTATTCTGGCTTGTCCGTAAAAATCCTGCAATGACAGGCGTTTTTTTATTCGACCCCAGTTAAGCCAACATCCTACTACAAAACTCTGCCCATTGGCAAGTCTTCACAAACTGGGCCTTCTTTCAACCCTGCATATGTCTCATTTTACTGTTCTGTGCAGCCAAAAGCGAATATGTGGAATCACGCTTTGCCAAGGAGCTTTTTCGCTTCCTGCCAGTAAGTCTCCATTTCATCTACGCTGCTGTCTTCGGGACGGCGTCCCTGCTCGCGTAATTTCTGCTCAATATACTGGAAACGGTCGACAAATTTGCGATTGGTGGCGGACAATGCCTCTTCCGGATCTACTCCCATGAACCGGGCTGCATTCACTGCAACAAATAATACATCGCCTAACTCCAGCAACTGGGCTTCCACGGCATGCCCTTCACGAACCGCTTCCTTCAGCTCAGCCACTTCTTCGTCCAATTTATCGAATACGCCCTCAATGCTATCCCAGTTAAAGCCTACTTTAGCTGCTTTCTTCTGGAGCTTGTACGATTTCATAAGAGCAGGCAGATCACGTGGAACCCCATCCAGTACGGAAGGGTCTGCTGCCGTCGTGCCTTTAAGCCGTTTTTCCTCAGCCTTCATCTGCTCCCAGTTTTGCAGTGCCTCTTCCGCATCATTCGCTTGATTGTCACCAAATACATGTGGATGACGGAAAATAAGCTTATCATTCAGCCCCTGGATAACATCATACACATTGAAGGTTCCGACTTCCTCTTCCATTTGGGCATGCAGTAAAATTTGCAACAACAGATCGCCCAGCTCTTCCTTCATATGCTCAGGGTCGTCCTCATCTATCGTTTCAATGACTTCATACGTTTCTTCGATCAGATTTTTGCGGATCGACTGATGTGTCTGTTCACGATCCCATGGACAGCCTTCCGGACTGCGTAAAATATCGACAATCTCGTGTAAACGGTCAAAAGAACGCCGTTTCAGCGCCTCATCTTCACTGCGAGGTATGTATACCAAGGATAGGTTCCCGTAGCCCTCTACTCGATCTAGCTCGTACAGCGGCACCTTGTGCACCGCTTCCTCGCCTTCCACCCCAAGAGCGTGACCGACGTACACCTCATAATCGTCAGGATACCGCTCCATCAGGCACAGCTTCACATCAGAAGCCGTGAAGGTGTCATACACCTGTCCGATCAGCGTATGCAGCTGAGGCTGGAGCCAGCCGGCATCCAGTGTACCTGCGTCCAACAGTTGGAAACCCTCGATCGGATCAAAACCAAGACGCACAAAAGCCTCATCCAGGAAACTTTCGCCACCCAGAATGTTCAGTTCAATCCCTTGCGCAGGACAACGCTCCTTAAGCAACTGCACCGCTGCTTCTGCCACCATCGGGTGACCGGGAACCGCATAGACGATTTCGCTTCCGTCTGCCGCCTTAGCAGCTGTCGTAATTAATTGGCTGGTAATTTCCTCGTATACCTCTGGAAAGGACTCCTTTGTCTCATATACCTTGTCAAACGACTCAAAAGCCACTTCAAACTCATTCAGCACTTGAACCGCAGGATGCTCCTTGGTCCGCAGATAGAGCGCTGAAGCGCCCCGCATTTTGTTCAATATCCCTATCGTAAGCTGATCCGGATCTCCCGAGCCCAAACCTACGACCGTTAATGTTACGCTCATATCCAATCCTCCGTTTCGCAGAAACAAGGTTCGTGCTCGAAAAAATATACGGCCTAACCCCGCTTCCGCTTCCTTTGCTTTGGGACTTACTATACCACAAAGTTGTATAGGCTCATAAAATGGCTGTGCCACTTTCGCGCCCTAAGCCCTATGCCTGGGCTAAGCCAGTACACGCAGCCTGCGCAGCACGGCTGCCAGCGGGCGTCCGAGCTTGGGCACCGCCACAAGCTCGGCTTCCGTGATCAGCCTCAAGCGTGCGAGGCCGATCACGAACACAACGGCGCCTGCTGCTACGCCCAGCAGGCTCTCCGCGGCTGCCGTGGCGCGACCTCCGGCAGCCCATCCCAAGGCACCCAGCACAGCGCTGGTGCCCCACATCGCCGCCCCGGCCGCACCAGCCAGGGCGATAAGCAGTGCCGCCGGCTTGAGCACGCTGGCGGACCAGCTCCCACGCAGGCCTACCAAGCGAGCCAGCAGCACGATGTTGATCACCGCCGCCAGCAGATAGGCGACAGCCCCCGCAATGGCGGCTCCAGCCGTGCCTAGCTGCGGCACGAGCAGCCAGTTTAGCAGCGCCTTGGCTACTGCGGCCGCGAGCATCGCCAGAGCCGGCGCGCGAACCGCGCCAAGCCCTTGCAGCAGCGCAGCCGAGATGATGCTGAGCGTACCGCCTACGGCGGTTAGCGCCATCCAGCGCATGACCTCGCTGCCGGTGTCGTCCGCATACAGCATCACATTGACGGGCACAGCCAGCACGATCAGGCCTGTCGCAGCGGCTAGTCCCAGCAACCAAAACCAGCGCAGCGATTGCTCGCACTGGCGACGTGCCAGCTCCGTACCGCCGGTCACCCGCGCCTCAGCCAGCGATGGAATGAATAATGCCGACAGTGTGGTAGCAAACATCATGACTAGCTGTACCAGCGGCAGACCTCGGTTATACACGCCAAAGGCCACCATAACCGCAGTATCGTCCAAACCCTCCTGCTTTAACAAGCGAGGTACGGTAAAAGTGTCTACCAGGCTAATTAACGGAACGGCTAGCGCTCCAAGGCAAACAGGCAAGGCATAACGCAGCAGCGCCTTTAGCAAGGCACCGTTGCTTTCCGCCGGGTGTAGCTCTCCAGTTTGTGCTTGCACTGTCGCCATGACCGTCCCTTGCCTTCTAAGCCTCTTCCTGTGATTTCGCCAATATAGCAACATGACGACCAATCCCGCTGCTCCACCTGCTGCTGAACCAAACACTGCTCCGGCGGCAATCATATCCGCCCCCGCTCCTTGCGACAGCATGAGCAGCAACAGCATAATCATCACGCTTACCCGTATCGCCTGCTCCGTCACTTGGGAGATAGCAGTCGGAAGCATATTTTGCAAACCTTGAAAATATCCTCTCAATCCCGCCATAACCGGTACGAACAAAAAGGCAAACGCCGCCGCCCTCACCGACGGAATAACGTGAGCATTGTCGATCCATTGACCAATGAGCGGCGCGCACGTATACATCAGCACGCCCAAGATCAATCCAAAGACACCCAAGACAAGCGAAGATAGCCGAGCAACACGTTGCCCCGCTGCCCGGTTTCCCACTGCCTCAAACTCAGCTACAAATTTGGATATTGCAGCCGGAAATCCAGCAGCTGCAATGGTAATGAACAGCGTATAAAAAGGATAAACCGTATTATAAATGCCAAACACGCCGTCGCCGCCGATATTCTGCAGCGGGATTTTTTGCACTGTGCCGATCAGCTTGCTCGCTACTGCTGCCAGTGTCAAAATGACAGCACCCCGTAGCAGCCGCGAAGCGGCGCGATTTTCCTGCATTCTCCGTCTCCACTCCCACCTGAAATATGCATCTTTCACGAGTCCTATTATACCGCCTCTTCTCCCGGAAAGAAAAAAAACCCTGTACAACGCAGGACGGCTTTCGCCATTCTGTACGTCATACAGGGGTGAAACGGGATGTTACTGTTCCATTTGTTTGCCCAGGAAGCCAGCGGCTGTTTCAGCCATTTTGATCTCCATTTCGGACATTTTTACATTTTCGTCCTTGCTCAACAATACAACGGAACCAATGGGATCACCACCGGAAACAATGGGAGCCGCCACAAAGGACGAGAGTGTTTCTTCGTGGTCTCGCGTTAGCTCATAGGAGCCGCTGGCTGTCTCCAGCACAGTTTTGCGATTATCCATACTACCTTCGATAATGCTACCGATTGGCTTGTCCAGAAACTCTTTTTTAGAGCCTCCAGCCACCGTAATAATGGTGTCCCGATCGGTAATCATTGTAATATGGCCCGTGCTTTCAAACAGGGACTCAGCATATTCTTTGGCGAAATCACCAAGTTCACCAATAGGTGAATACTTTTTCAAAATGACTTCTCCGTCACGATCCACAAAAATCTCAAGCGGATCTCCTTCACGAATTCTCAAGGTGCGGCGAATTTCCTTTGGAATAACTACCCGCCCAAGGTCATCAATACGGCGAACTATACCAGTAGCTTTCATTTCACATGTTGCCCCACTTTCTCAAGAAGAATTTAGTAAACTACTGACGGTATCGAAAGACGCTTCCACTCCCCCAGAAGCGGTCACGAAGAACGTCACGGTCATGGTGTTTATGGTGATATCTGACCATAGTATTCATCTGTTCCCAATTCCTTATGCATGTTCAGTTATTTACCTTCGTTTGTAGCTCCATCTTTGGCTGTTCCTGCATTGGTATCGCCCGTACCGTTTGTTGCTGCGCCCGGTGTAGTTGTGCTACCAGCACCGGAAGTTGCACCGCTTTTCTCTTGCGTAGCTGGTACCTTCGGCAGATTGATTTTCAAATCAAGCTTCGTCAAATCATTTTCGGTAAAGTTTTGGATACTTTCCCCGGCCAATTTATTTTTCAGGGCAGCCTTTTCGTTGTCTTTCAATTTATCAAACGTTGGCTCATTGCGGGACTCCACTTTGATCACGTGATATCCGTATTCCGTTTCCACTGGCTCCCCGATTTTGTTAATCGGCTGAGTCTCAGCGGCCTCTTTAAATGCAGGTACCCATTGCGCTACGGATGCATTCTCATACAGGCCTCCGTTAGACGCAGAACCTGGGTCTTCTGAATACTTCTTGGCAATCGTCGCAAAATCCGCTCCTCCGTCCAGCTTCGCCTTCACTTCTTTGGCCAGCTTGAGGGTATCCTCTTTTTTGCGCTGTTTCTTCGTTTTAGGATCTTCGAAGTTAATTAATACATGACGCACGGTTGCTGTTGTGAATTGATCTTTATTTTTCTCAAATTCCTGTTTTAGCTGATCATCTGTTACTTTGTTAGTTTCGCTGTTGATTACCGTCATTACACGCGTGAAGTAATCTTTCACACCTTGTTCGGTCAGTTTTTTATCACTCAGAAATGTCTTGAACTTATCTTCTCCGACTGACTTTTTATACTGCTCCAGCTGTTCGTTCCCTTCTTTGGCACCCTGCTCCTTGGCTTTGTCGTCCGCTTTGGCCGCCAGAAGCTTGTACACCACTTCCTGCTTTACAATTTGCTCCCGTACCTGATCCGAAGCTAACGCAGCCTCATATTCCGGGTAAAGGAATTTCATCATGCTGATTTCTTGGTTGAACTCATTTTCGGTAATGGTTCCACCCTTATAGGTCACGACAACCTTGCTGTTGTCCTTCGGTTCATCCTTGACCTTGTTCTCATCCGCTTGCTTCGTACATGCTGCCAGCACGGATATAGCTAGCAGCGCTGCCATTCCCAAGGAGAGCATTCTCCAAGGTTTTCTTTTATTTAGTTGTGGCATTTTGCAGTTCCTCCTTCAATGTGAATGCTTCTTTCAATGCACTCAAAAATTGTTCCAGCAGTTCTAGCAACTGTGGATCATTTAGACCTTTGCCCTTTATGTGTGCGCTCATAGAAGTGCCCTGTTCAAATTGTACACGTCTTTCAAAGCGATTGCCAATCTCGGCAAGTTTAGCAGTCTGTACCGCCTGCTGACGCCCTTCATGGAATTTCAGCACTATATTGTCATCCCGTTGCACTATGGACTCGATGCCATACATGCGTCCATATACCTTGAGACGAGCCACGGCTAGCAAATGAAGCACAGCCTCTGGCAGATCGCCAAATCGGTCGACCAGTTCATCTTCCAGTTCAGAAGCCTCGTCAAAGGTGCTGACCGCTGCAACCTTTTTATAAATCTCAATCTTCTGGATGCTGTCATAAATATAGTCTCCCGGCAAGTAAGCATCGACGCCTAAATCAATCGACGTACTCCAATTCCGATTGGACTGATCCTCTTCTCCAAGTACGCTGACTTTACGTTTATTAATTTCCTCAGCTAGCATCTGCGAGTAAAGATCAAAACCGACGGATGCGATGAATCCATGCTGCTCAGCGCCAAGCAAGTTACCCGCTCCACGGATGGACAAATCGCGCATTGCAATCTTGAACCCGGAGCCCAGCTCCGTAAATTCTTTAATCGACTGAAGGCGCTTCTCTGCCACTTCCGTGAGCACCTTATCCCGCTGGTACGTGAAGTAAGCATAGGCAATCCGATTGGAACGACCTACACGCCCACGTAGCTGATAAAGCTGGGATAGCCCCATTTTATCGGCATCATGCACAATGAGTGTATTCACATTTGGAATATCCACACCGGTTTCGATTATGCTCGTGCTGACCAGTACATCATATTCGCCATCCAGGAAATCCAAAATAGTTTTCTCCAGTTCGGTTTCGGACATCTGTCCGTGACCCACGCCCACCTTGGCCTCCGGTACGAGCGCATTGATCTCTGCAGCCATCTCCTGAATGCCCTGCACGCGATTATACAGATAGTACACCTGCCCTCCGCGTGCCATCTCGCGTTCAATGGCCTCACGAACTAGAGTCTGGCTGTGCTCAACCACATAGGTTTGCACTGGAAAACGGTTTTCCGGTGGCGTCTCAATGACTGACAAGTCACGTACACCCAGCATGGACATATGCAACGTACGCGGAATAGGTGTTGCCGTTAACGTCAGCACATCTACGTTCGTTTTCAGCTTCTTCAGCTTTTCCTTATGGGTTACGCCAAATCGCTGTTCTTCATCGACAATCAGCATTCCCAAGTCCTTAAACACCAGATCCTGCGACAACAGACGATGGGTACCAATGACAATATCGACCGTGCCTTGCCGGACCCCTTTAATCGTCTCATTCTGCTCTTTGCGCGAGCGGAAACGGCTCAATACCTGAATATTGAACGGATACCCTGAAAAACGTTCACGGAACGTCTCATAGTGTTGTTGTGCCAAAATTGTCGTCGGTACCAGCACCGCTACTTGTTTACCTTCAATAGCAGACTTAAAAGCAGCACGAATAGCAACTTCAGTTTTGCCGTAACCTACATCACCGCATAGCAAACGATCCATCGGGCGACTCTGCTCCATGTCCTTCTTAATCTCTTCAATGGCCCGAATCTGGTCACGTGTCTCATCATACGGGAACATATCTTCAAACTCTTGTTGCTCAGGTGAATCCTTTTCAAAAGCAAACCCTGGTGCCGACTGTCGTTCTGCATATAGCTTGATCAAGTCATCCGCAATATCCTGAACCGAGCTGCGCA
Source organism: Paenibacillus sp. A3M_27_13 (assembly GCF_024213315.1). Classification (NCBI taxonomy): domain Bacteria; kingdom Bacillati; phylum Bacillota; class Bacilli; order Caryophanales; family Paenibacillaceae; genus Paenibacillus; species Paenibacillus sp. A3M_27_13. The sequence goes on along the minus strand of NZ_JANAVE010000013.1, from coordinate 26,403 downwards.
CCTTACTTTTAACCCGTGTCCACTCATTGCCACCCAGTTTATAAATCTTGGGTTCCTTGTCCTCTGAGCCGACATATTTCTGAATCAGATCAATTTGTTCAATCGGCACAGACAGCTTATCTCCACCCGCATAGAGGACATGCATGTAATCCTTATGGATACCGCCAACCTCCAGCGTGCCGATCCCCATGTACTTCCCGATCCCGTGATTTTGGTGTACGACATAGTCGCCCACCTTCAGCTCGCTATAGCTCTTAATCCGTTCTGCATTGTCCACATGCCGGCCCTGCTTACGAGCTTTCCTCTGCTTCTGGGAAAACATTTCACCCTCGGTAATGACTGCCAGATGAATAGACGGCATTTCAAAACCGCTTTGCAGATTGCCTATAGCCATCGTCGGCTCATCAATACCGTAATCTTCAAGCACTCTGCGCATCCGGTCCAGACGTTCATCTCCACTCGCCAGCATCATAACCTGTGTGCCTGCTTTGCGCCAACGATCCATCTCCGCCTTGAGCACATTCATTTGGCCATGGAAATCCTGCATGCCTCGGCAGATGAAGTTCAAAATATTTTGTGGCTGGGTATGAGGAACCTGACGGAGGAAAATCGACAGGAACAACGTCTGAAATCTCCGGTTGTACAGCAGATTGTCCGCGTCATCTGACAGTTCTAGCTGCGGTAACGTTTTACCGTTTTGAAGCAAATGCAGATTCCATTCTGACTCATCTCGTTCCAGTTGCTTGGCTGTTTCCAGCATACGTGCCGGTTCATCAATAATCAGAATCGTATCTTCCGGCATATAGTCTGCTAGGGTTTTACGTTCAGGATACAGCAGGGAGATATATTTATAGATTTCGTCAAAATACACATGCTCTCGCAGCAACTCAATTTCACGATGGATCTCTTCTTTCAGATGCTGCTTAGCTTGACGATCCGTCATTTTGCCCAGCTGCTCCTCCAACAAAATAGCAGCGGCATCCGCCGCCTGGTCCATACGCTGGTTATTCGCAATAACTTCCTTACACGGTGTTACGGTAACGTCCTGAACCTTCTCCACCGAACGCTGATCTTGCGGATCAAACTTACGGATCGAATCAATTTCATCGTCAAACAGCTCCACACGATAGCCCCAACGGGTTGTCATTGGATAAAAATCAATAATTCCTCCGCGTACGCTCATCTCTCCACGTGATTCCACACGCTCTACACGCTGGTATCCCATCTCGACCATATGTAGCAAAAACGCTTCCAGCTGAATCGTTTCGCCTTCTTTCAGCTCAATACGAGCCTCACGCCATGTTTCCGGAATTGGCAGTAAACGTCGGACACCAGAAAACGGCACGACAACAATCCCACGAAAACCCTGGGCGCAGCGTATCAATACATCAATTCGTTGGGACAATGTCTCTGGACTGGATATTGCTGCTTCAGCAGCTACCAGCTCATTAGCAGGATACAATAAAACCTGATCAGGAGAAAGCGCTTCCTGTAAGTCATCTGCTATTTTTTGAGCGGCAAACATATTGTGCGTCATGACCATTAACGGTCGTCCGGTATCTTCGGCAAGCGCGGCCATCAGTACCTGTCGGGAAGAGCCTGATAAACCTGATATCAGTTGTTCCTTCATTCCTGATGATATACCTGCTGCAATGGATGCATAATCAGCATCCTTCGTAAAAGCCTGAATAAGTGCTTGTAACAAAAAAGGCACCCCTTTATGCTTATAAATAGTTACATGTAAACCGAAAAAGAAGCCTCAGCAATGCTGCCAAGGCTCCATAAGCGGAATTGCCGCTTCACCTCTCAAGCTGGTACATCCTACCAGTTGAATACCTGTTATTGGAGCGGATTAACGAGCAGACTCAGCTCAGGATTATTCTCCAATGCCTGACTGCAATGCTCGCAAATGACTTTGACGGTCACTTCACCACCCGAATTATACGCTATTATATCTCTACGTTCGGCAGGGGTCAAGGAATGGAAGCCCAACCTTTCTTCGGTTATTGCCGCGGAATCAATTCGTCCCAAGAAAGTTCGACAATGTCTGCATACATAATTAACAATCATGTAATGTATATGCCTCCTGAAAGTTTTCTATACCTTTCAGTATGTCCAACAATCTTCCATTTAAGCCCGTCTGCCTGCGTCTGAACTTACTTGTTGAATTCAGCCATCGTCCGTTCAAACGGATGACTCAAGCTATGCTCTAAGGCGTTGCACGTGTCCTCGATCATTCCGGCCAGTAATTCTTTTTCCTTCTTGGGAAAGGTACCCAGAACATAATCGACAATAGCATGTCCAGGTTCCGGGCGGGAAATGCCCATACGTATCCGATTGAAGGACTGCGTGCCGGTATGCTGAATGATCGATTTAATGCCGTTATGACCGCCTGCGCTACCTTGATAACGCAATCTTATTTTACCGACTTCAGTATCCAGATCATCGTACACGACAACCAGATCTTCCATATCGGCCTTATAGTAGTCCATATAAGCACGTAGAGACTCGCCTGATAGATTCATATAGGTCATTGGCTTAATCAGTACGGTTTTTACGCCACCAATGTGGCCTTCTCCAATCAACGCCTTGCATTTGCTTTGGTTAATCTGGATGTTATGACGCGAGGCAAGAGCATCCAATGCCATAAATCCGACATTATGTCTCGTTTTCTCGTATTGGGGACCGGGGTTGCCCAATCCTACAATCCACTTCATAACCTTGACACCCTCTTTCGCAGTCTGTATTTTTTGGTAAAATAGTTGTATTGAATAGGAAGGTGCGTGCCGGTATGCTCAATCAAGGTGATATCCTCTTATATGACAGCCATTTTCTATATCATTTAAAACATTCCGTTCCTGTCCAGATATATGACGGGAATGTACATATTCAGATTGGCATCGTTGCGCGTTTTAATGAGCATTTCGTCGAAATAGAGGACACACTATACAATCGTCAACGCTTCACATTCATATCTCGCCCAGGCTTTTAGCCTGACATGCTGATAGGGGTTACCTTTTCCATATGGAAAAGGCAACCCCTTTTTTAATGAGCCAGCGCTTATTCGATTTCAAACAGTTTGCTGATCGACAATTCTTCATGCACACGGATGATAGCTTCTCCCATTAATGGAGCCACAGACAACACCTTCAGCTTGCTTGTCGGATTCGGGTGAACGATCGGGATCGTATCCGTCACAACCACCTCTTTTAATGGCGAATTCTCCAGTCTTTCCATCGCAGGACCAGAAAGCACAGCATGTGTACAACATGCATACACATCTTTTACGCCGCCTTCTTTAAGCGCATTTGCCCCTAATACAATCGTTCCGGCTGTATCAATGATATCATCAATTAAAATAGCCGTTTTACCCTCAATGTTCCCGATGATGTTCATCACTTCACTGACATTTGGCTCTGGACGACGCTTATCAATAATAGCGAGCGGCGCACTCAGGAAGTCCGCCAGCTTACGCGCACGAACAACCCCGCCATGATCGGGTGAAACGACAATCGGGTTCTCAATTTGCTTGGAACGGAAATATTGGGCCAGAATTGGCGCTCCCAGCATATGGTCCACTGGAATATCAAAGAATCCCTGAATCTGCATCGCATGCAAATCCATGCTGATCACGCGGTGAGCTCCCGCTTTTTCAATCAAGTTAGCGACAAGTTTCGCTGTAATCGGATCGCGTGAACGAGCTTTACGATCCTGACGAGCGTAACCGTAATATGGCATAACGACATTGATACTTTTGGCAGAAGCGCGTTTAAGTGCATCAATCATAACCAATAACTCCATCAAGTTGTCGTTAACCGGCAGACAAGTTGACTGTACAATATACACATGGCAGCCGCGTACGCTTTCCGACAGCTTAACCTGGATTTCACCGTCACTAAACGATGTGGTATGGGATTCCCCCATTGGGATGCCGATGTAGTCCGCAATCTGGTGGGCTAACTTCGGATTGGAGTTACAAGTAAATATTTTGAGTTTGGAATCGCAATAAGTCATTAATAGAAACCCTCCGTGCTGGTTCATTCATTACAGATTCAACAGCTTGCTGATTAAGGTCATTCCGATCTTTTCTTCTTCGCTTTGGCACGTGCGCGGATTTTGTCCGCATATCCGGCTTTGTTCTCTTGACGTGGTCTGGCAATGGCCAGATCGTTATCAGGGACAGCATGTGTTACAGTGGAGCCTGCTACAACATAAGCACCTTTTCCAATCTTAATCGGGGCGATCAGATTCACGTTGCTGCCAATAAAGGCATCGTCTTCAATTTCTGTAATAGATTTATTATATCCATCATAATTGACCGTTATTGCCCCGCAGCCAATATTTACGTTTGTACCCACCTTGGCATCACCGACATAGCTCAAATGAGACACCTTGGAATGATCTCCAATGGTCGCATTTTTCACCTCAACAAAATCACCAATTTTCACATGTTCGCCAAGCTTCGCGCCTGGACGCAGATAGGCAAACGGCCCCACAGAGGTACTGCTTCCCACTTCCGCTTCGTTCAACACCGAATGTTTTACCGTTGCGCCTGAATGGATAATCGTATTCTGAATCTCAGCCTGCGGACCAATCACACAATCTTCTCCGATTTGTGTTTGACCATGCAGCCATGTGTTCGGGTACAGTACCGTATCGGAACCAATAACAACCTCGCTCCCGATATAGGTAGAAGACGGATCAATGACAGTGACACCATTCAGCATATGCTTGCGGACGATGCGCTCACGCATATAGCCCTCAGCTACCGACAAAGCGACTCTGTCGTTAACACCGATGGATTCAGACACATCATCTGTCAAATACGCCTCAACCTGCTCACCTTCACCATGCAAAATACCAATGACATCTGTCAGATAATATTCCTGCTGTGCATTGGTGTTCGTTACCTTGTCCAGCGCTGCAAACAGCTTGGCATTGTCAAAGCAGTACGTTCCCGTATTGATCTCCCGGACAGCATCTTCCTCAGGTGAACAATCTTTCTGTTCCACGATCTTGAGCACGGCCCCGGAAGCATCACGGATAACTCGTCCATATCCTTTCGGGTCGTCCAACTCAGCGGTCAGAATCGTCGCAGCCGCCCCACGGCTCTCGTGCAGTTGCACCAAGCCCTCTAGCGTTTCCGCTGTGATCAAAGGAGTATCCCCACAAATGACAATGGTTGTACCTTTTTCCTGACCGAGCAAGTCCTTGGCTTGTTTGACAGCATGGCCCGTTCCCAACTGCTCTGCCTGAAGCGCATATTCTGCCGACGGTCCCAAATAAGACTGTACCGCCTCTGCTCCATGACCCACGACGACTACACTTCGGGACACACCGATTTCACGAACCGTGTCGAGCACATGCCCGACCATCGGTTTTCCGCACACCGGATGCAGAACTTTATATAATTTGGATTTCATACGTTTTCCCTGCCCTGCGGCAAGAATGACTGCCAACCTTTCCAACAAGTCCAACCTCCTATCCTGAAAATAACAGTTACCCCTTGGCTAAAACGTTAATTCCCAGATCAGATTTTGCTTAACTTTTCACAATCCTCCTGAAAAATAACGGCGAACCTTTGGTTAATGGCTATTTTTTCAGGCCAGCTTGTGCTGGACATTCATCCCCGGGACGCATCGCTGCCTAGTCCTTGTCTTATGAAAAAGCCGCTTCGGCAGCCCGGATGGCTCCAAGTTGCCTTAAAACTGACTGTTAACTCACTAAAGAATATATCTCATTCCAGACAAAAAGAAAAGAGAGCCACAGTTAGTGGCTCTCTTTTTCTTTTGTACCCCAATCCTGCTTTAGGCGAATTAAGCGCCTTCTTCAATAGCAACTTCTTCATCCACAGCTGCACGTTCGTACTCAGTCAATACAGCAGCTTGGATCTTCTCACGGGTTCCTGAAGATATCGGGTGAGCGATATCGCGAAACTCTCCGTCTGGAGTTCGTTTGCTTGGCATAGCTACGAACATCCCGTTATTACCGTCGATAACTCGGATGTCATGAACAACAAACTCATTATCAATCGTAATGGATGCAATCGCCTTCATTCTTCCTTCAGAGTTCACTCGGCGGAGTCTAACATCCGTAATCTGCATGTGTGTTTCACCACCTTTTTCCAAATAGGACTTGGTGTATACATTCCACACAGCAGTTCGAAATCCTTCTTTTTTTCGGCAATTCGTATCCTAAATTCAGGTAATTTTTTTGAAAAGATTTCTTTTCGACATATTTAGGTATTTTATGATGGATTGTGACAATTTACTGCCCTGTTCACTCATCAAAATAATTGCCCAGCTTGACTGTAATTTGCTTGCTTCGAGAATCGACTGCGGTCAGATTCGCCAGTGAAATATAATCGTGCAGCAGGCGCTCTTCGTTCTCCACCTCGCCTGATTCTACCAGCACACCTACACCAGCCACCTCAGCATCAAACTCAGCCAACAAATCGACCATCCCCTGAATGGTGCCACCGGCCTTCATAAAATCATCTACGATGAGCACACGCGATTTCTCACGCATCGCACGTCTGGATAAAGACATCGTATGCAGGCTCTTTTGTGATCCTGAAACATAATTAATACTTACAGCCGAACCTTCTGTCACCTGATGATCACGCCGTACGAGAACGACTGGCAAATTCAGCTGTGCTCCGGTTGCATAGGCAAGTGGAATACCCTTGGTCTCCACCGTCATAACCACATCAATCTGACGATTGGCAAAAGCGGTCGCAAATATTTTACCAGCTTCGTTCATCATCGCAGGTTGGCCCAGCAAATCGGACAAATACAGGTATCCTCCCGGTAATATGCGGTCAGGCTGCTCCAGTTGCGCACACAGGTCGTTCGCAAACGCAAGCGCATGCTGCTTGGAAAGCCTCGGGATCAGTTTGACGCCCCCTGCCGCTCCCGCCAGCGTCAGAAGCTCGCCAGTGCCCTCATCCTCAAATACTTCCTTGATGATGGCCAGATCCTCGCTTATGGACGACTTAGCTGCCCCGTAGCGATCCGCAAAATGAGTAAGAGGCACCAGCGTATGCGGCCGTGACAACAAAAATTGCGTCATTTCCACCAATCGTGAGCTTCTTTTAAGTTTTTTCACAACAATTCCTCGCGATCTATTCTCCTGCCGCCCGCTTTGTACAGTAAAGCACCGGCGGACTGGCCGGTTGCTGGCGGAATGTAAGTGGTATAGTAAAATCCGAATATTTAATAGTAAATATATCATCTTCGTACGTATTTGTACAACAATTACCACTATAATAAGAAAAAATTATCTAAAATCAGGTCAAAAGTCGTACTGCATACACATCTTTACAAAACCCTCTTAGTCCATTGTAAATCCGTGGCACTTTGGCTTCCTTCGATACCAGTCCGAACACTGTAGGTCCACTACCTGACATCAGCACACCATCTGCTCCTAAGCGGATCATGGAGCTTTTAAGATGCTCTACCTCTGGATACAGCTTTAGTGTTACATCCTCCAGTACATTCCCCAGCGCGTTGCATACATCGGTAAAAGAAGCGTTACGGATCGCATGCTCCATCTGGCGGGCAGACGGGTGGTGCGTAATCTGATCTGCTTTGACACGACCATACACTTCAGCCGTCGACACATTAATCGGCGGCTTCGCAAGGATCACCCAGCATTGTGGCGGATTCGGAAGTGGCTTGAGCAGTTCTCCGCGTCCGCTCGCTAAAGCTGTACCCCCTGTAATACAGAAAGGTACATCTGAGCCCAGCTCAGCACCCAGCACCCTTAACTCTGCATCCGAGATGCCAAGCTTCCATAGCTTGTTCAGTCCACGCAGCGCTGCGGCAGCATCACTACTTCCACCTGCCAACCCTGCCGCCACTGGGATATGCTTATCCAGATGGATGTGGACGCCCGTAGACACGTTATAACGTTCTTTGATCAGACGCGCAGCCTGAAAAGCCAAGTTCTTTTCATCCAATGGTATGTACCCGGCTTGACTTGAAATAATAATGGTATCACGCGGTAACTCAGACATCGTCAATCGGTCAGACAGATCGACCATGGTCATAATCATTTCGACCTCGTGATAACCATCGTCCCGCTTACGTAGAACATCAAGCATTAAATTGATTTTCGCCGGTGCTTTTTCATATATTTTCAAGGCGTTCACCCACCTTCAACTTTTCCCTCAAGACAGCTTAACATATTATATCAGACTCAGCGTGTCAAGTCATGAGGTTCAAAAAAGCGGAGATGACCCGGTCTAATCCCGGATATCCCCGCTTTTCATCAGCACCACCTATAGCTACGATTTGCGGGAAGCTGCCTGCTCGGCAAGTTGGATAGCCCGCTTGACCATATTGCCCGCATCCTTGGCTTTAATGCCTCCCCAACCTTCTTCCTTGACCGTGTCGTAAAACCCAAGATCTTTGGCCAGCTCGTACTTTAGCTCCTCCGACATGACACTCCGTCTTCTTCGGCTCATACATACGCCTCCTTCGGCAATGGAATAAGGAAGATCATTCCCGGCTTAGTATGTGCAGAGATGTCATGCTTCATCCTGCTCTGTATATACAAAACGGCCCCGTCATTTGAAATGACGAAGCCGTCGTTAAACCTGCAAAGCTGGTATAAATCACGAAATCAATTAAGGTGTTTCAAAATATTCGACTACACTTGTATGGGAGTCGGGATCATATACGCTGACTTCCACCGACTCGGTAAGGATGTCAGCATAGCTGTAGGAGACACGTTTAAACGTCTGTTGCTCCTGATCCAGCTTGACGATAAAAACAGAAGGGTACGTTTCTTCCAAGACACCAGTTCGTTCGACGGTCTTACGGCGTCCGCCGTTAGCCCGCAGCAAAATTTTTTGCCCTACATGTGCGTCGAGACTGCGTTTGATTTCCAACAGCGTATTTTTAGCCATTGCCTAACGACCACCTCTTTCCTTGTCCATTATAACGAATTTTAGAGGGATTGTCAAATCAAGCTAAATATTATAACAACACGAAAAATAAGTTGTCAATTTAATTTTTTGCGAACAGGAATAATTTATATAAAAAATGACAAAAAGCCTCTGAAAGCAGAGGCTTTTTGTTCAGATTAATCCTATTGGCACATTTGAATCCTAGATTGCGGAAGGCGTTACTTTAAGCGTAGACAAATTTTCAAGCTTCGGCAGGCCGATGCGATAGCTTCCCCTAGTTTCAATTCCACCCACTCCGCGACTGCCACTGATTGTCTGGTGAAACAGGTCCCCCATGTTGACCGTATCACGGATCGAAGTAAAGGCCGCCTTGGCAGCCACGTAAACGGGGTCCAGCGCGTGAATCAGGATACGCCCTGGTGAGCTGGCGAAGTTCGCTCCCGCACGTAGCAGCGCCTCAAAATGGGACTGGCACGCCCCCGCTACAATCGTCAGCGAATCCAGATGACGTTCATATTGTCTTGCTACCTGAATCGCCGCCACAAAATTTTGCGAATTTTTATAACTTTTCAAGCTGTACAAATCGTAAGGCTGTGGCTGCTTCAGCACACCGTCATGTCCGGTAATGACTACGATATCCGGACGGATACGGGGAAGCAGTCGGTACAACGTGTCCGCCATTGCCGATTCGTGAACGTGATGTCCCTCTGCAGGAACACGGAGCTGTTCATATAAACTGAGACATTTTTTCAAATAGCCGGGATCTCCATCCAGATGAAGAACCTTTCCCGGCATTTCAAAATACGTTGACTCGACCGGATCACTCCAGTCCCCAACCAGAGCTGCCTGACTACGAGCAGCTTGCTGCTGGCGTGCCCGTTGCAACAGATTAAGAGACTCACCAGCCTTAATATGGGCCTGCTGAGTCTTACCGCTAATCTGGTCTGCAGGCACTCTGACCAGATCGTTCACTGGGGAATCGGCCAGCAGCCGAAATTCTATTCCCTTAATGATCGCTTTATCCCGCTGGATGTCCTCAACACGAAACGTGACATCTCCGCCGTACGATTTCCGAACGACCAAGTCTCCTAAACTCATCACACTGTATCACCCCTCCTATATCGTATGGGTGAATGCACAGTTTGGTTCCAGCTTAGGATATACCTGCCTCCAACAGCACAGCGCTGAGACGCGCAAATTCCTCAATACTTAGCGTTTCTCCTCGACGGGAGGGTTCAATACCAGCTTGTTGCAACAACGGCTCCAGCGTGTCCCTGTTCTCTTTGGTGAAGAAACGGCTTTTTAGGTTATTGGAAATGGTTTTACGACGCTGGGCAAAAGCAGCATGAACCACTTCAAAGAAATGCTTCTCATCCACCACTTCCACTGGAGGGGCTTCCCGTACACGCAACCGGATGACTGCAGACTCCACATTCGGTTGGGGAATAAATACTGTATTCGGCACAATACAGACTAATTCAGGTTCGCTGTAATATTGCACCGCAATGCTCAGGCTGCCGTAATCCTTCGTTCCAGGAGACGCAGCCATACGCTCAGCCACTTCTTTTTGGATCATAACGACGATATTCTCCAAAGGGAGCTTGTCCTCCAGCAGCCTCATCAGAATCGGTGTAGTAACGTAGTACGGCAGATTAGCCACGACACTTACTTTGCTCACGTCTGCAAAATCGGTTGCGAACACCTCGCGCAAATCCAGCTTCAACACATCTCCATGACGTACCTTCACATGCTCGTAAGGGGCCAACACTTCTTCGAGAATTGGCAGTAGCCGCTGGTCAATCTCGACAGCGGTAACTGCCTTGGCTGATTGGGCCAGCTTCTCGGTCAAAGCACCAATCCCAGGACCGATCTCAAGTGCGCCCTTCGTCTCATCCAATCCGGCAGCATTTACAATCTTATTGAGAATATTTTGATCAATCAGGAAATTTTGTCCCAAACTCTTTTTGAACGAAAAACCGTGCCGTTGAATAATGTCCTTCGTACGCCGCGGTGTTGCTATATCTTGAATCCCTGTCATACGGATATCACAATCCTTCACTTTCAATTTGTGCCAGCGCCCCGGCAAATTCCTCGCGGCTGATCTGAAATACAGAGAGCCGTTTATGTAGCTGCTTTCCGTTACAATAACCAATACCCAGCACATTCCCTAAGGCCATACGGCGTGCAGCAGCATTGGGGTGGGTGATGAGTCCAGCATCAATCAGGTCCGCCCACTCAATCAGCGGGTCGGCGCCTTCCACTGTCGTATGGACCCGTGCAAGAGCGTGTCTGATCGCTTCCGGTGAGGCATTCTCCACGCCAATATCTCCTTTGCGCGTCGCTTCTGCCTCGGGTATAAAGGCCTGCTTGCAGCCGGGTACCTTGGAAGCGATAATCTTACGGATGCGCTCCCCTGCATGATCGGGATCGGTTAAAATGATGACCCCCCGCCGCTCCTGCGCCAATGCAATTTTACGCAGCGTCATTTTATTAATGGCTGAGCCGCCAGTTTCTATCGTATCCGCTTCAACAGCGCGGCGAATGGCCACCGTATCATCCCGGCCCTCTACCACGATCACTTCCTTGATCATTTGCGTTTCCCTCCACTGCTACACAGCAAGCTATATTTATCTTTCCCTGCTTTTGAAAACAAAATAAGAAGAGGATATCCTCTTCTTAGCATGGCATAACTATGTTGTTAATACTATCGCATTGCCCTCAACATACACAACCTGTTTTAGTTGATTTCAGGCTTTATCGGTCCGATAACATAAACGGTTTTACCGTGCTTACGACCAAATTGGTTGGCTCGGCTCAAACTCTCATAATACACATCGATTTTGTGGCCTTTAATCGCGCCACCGGTATCCTCCGCACGGCGGAAGCCCACCCCTTCGATATACACCCACCAGCCGATTGGAATTACACTCGGATCGACCGCGATGGTGCGTCCTTCCGTGACACGTGCGCCGGATGCAGTACGTGTACCGATACCTGGCTCCTGTGAGGAATACGCCGTCATGGAGACATTTTGTAAAACTTTGCTATATTTAAAATTGACGCCTGCTTTACGGACAGCACTGCCCGAACTAACCGTTGTTGCCTTAACGGCATCATTGGGACCGACGGAAGCAGCCAGAACGACCGGTTTTTTCTTCGTTCCTACTGCAATGACTTTATCCACACGGTTCTGTGCAACTTCCTTGTTAACCAGCTGTTTGGATACCAACTTTCCATCATGATATACCTTTTGAACGTGCTGGACGACCACACCCGATTTGCCGCTTTGAATGACCCGATTATCGCCTTTATAAAGACTCGGATCGGCCGTTTTGATGACCTGATAAGGCACCTGTTTTTTCTGTTCGACCTGCTGTTTCTTCACACGGACGATTTTTATGTCCATGTTAGACGAAACAGAGGCATCCAACGCAGGATAAACTTTATCCGTTGATGATAATTTATAGCCCGAGGTACGAATGGCACCTTCTACTGTATTTTCTGTTGTGTACAGCTTTTTCGTCTCATTGCCTGAAGATACTTTGACTTGATTGGCACGTTTAATGACTACGCGATCGCCATCCTGTATTGCTCCATTTAGCGGCATGGAAACTGTATCATGCGGCTGAAGTGAAATGGAATGCTCGCTCAGCAAATCTTGAAGCTTGGATTCCCGGGTTTCTACCGCAGACGCCTTGCCATCGATGACAAAAAAGACTTGTTTTTTAGATTGCGTGTACATCAGAATTGAAATCATAATCGTTAGCGCGATTAGAAAAATAGCAACCAAAGCAGCCTGGCGCACATTCTCTTGCTTCCAACGCAATACGTAAGACATGCTGGATGAGCGTGACTCATGGGTATCCTTTTTTTGGAAAATGCCCATTTCCTCCGTCCTCCTTACATAGCCCGCCGTCTGGAGTAAGACATAGTTGAGATTTGACGTGACTATAACAGATTTTCTACAAGACAAGCCCAAACTGCGACTGTCCTGCACCATGTACCCGTCTTCGCGGCATGCTGTCCTCCCCTGTTTAACCACAGTATGATGACAGATTTTCTTTTATTCACAACAAAAAAAGCCAGAGAAAGAGACTAGAGAGCTCTTTCGTGGCTTCCGGCATGTGTGAATATGCGGGAAAACTCATGCACGAGATGGCTTCTCTCTTGTTACGCTTACGGGGTTAGCTGTCGGGTTCGGACGTAGAGAGTCGCCCTAGCTTGGGTCAACCGCTCATGGCGGTCGCCTTCACATTCACCCCGAAGACCCAGAAAGAAATCGAAATACGGCTCCTCCACCTATTCAATCCCATTCGGGGAAAGAATTTCGGTCGAGCCGGCTGGCGGAAGAGACGTTCCCTTCTTGCACATATGCCGGACGTACTGTAAGCCATATCGGTTCCCCCGTTCCCTGTAAAAGGGACTCAGCGAGACTGGTTCATGAAATGACTTGTTGATGTTTACATTCAAACAACAATTCACTGAAAAGATGATATCCTGTTTCTATGCATGTTGTAAAGCAGGTTTCAAGTACATTTTTTAAAATATTCGGTTAAAATATTGTAATATTCTCGAGTTTCCTGCAACAAATTCATGATTAGCTTCGTCTATCTCTTTATTTTGATCGATTTCTTCACTTTTTCATTGAATGTCAAATCGTTCCAGGGCATTTTGGGTCGTTATTGACACTAATTCCTCCACTGTAATCCCTTTGATTTGGGCTGCAGCCTCTGCTACCAGTCTCACATGTGCAGACTCATTTCGCTTCCCACGAAACGGATGAGGCGTCAGATAGGGAGCATCAGTTTCAATGAGCAGACGGTCCAGCGGCACCTGTGCGAGCACCTCTTTTGGCTGCTTGGCATTTTTGAACGTTATTGGACCACCAAAGGAAAGGTGAAATCCCATATCCAGCACCATTTTGGCTGTCTCCCAGCTACCCGAAAAGGAGTGCATGACTCCTCCAATCTCACTCGCTTTTTCCTCGCGCAATATCCTAACAATATCTTCATGTGCATCCCGGTTATGAATAACAATGGGCATTTTGAGCTCACGAGCCAGACCAATTTGATTTCGAAACACCCGATGCTGAACATCCTTCGGTGATGTATCCCAATAATAATCCAGACCGATCTCTCCGATGGCTACAACCTTCTTATGACTGCATAACGATGCAATCCATTCTAAATCGCCCTCCTGCATTGTAATAGCATCCTGAGGGTGCCATCCGACTGCCGCATAAATAAAATCATACGTCTCGGCCAATTTCATGGTGGATGGAATGGTCTCACGATTAAATCCGATATTGATCATCCGTGTTACTCCTGATTCGACAGCACGTGCTATAACTTCTTCACGATCTTCGTCAAATTGTGGCGCATCCAAGTGAGTATGAGTGTCGAATAAATCCAAGGTTTACATCTCCTTTTTTTACTTACATTTCTATATAGTTGTCTATTCTTTGACAAAATAATTCCTTATTTCGGCAGGAAGCCTGTCTTTTACCGCGTTCAATTTATTCTGGGGAAAATACATATGATATTTTCCTCGGTGAATACCACTTATTGAGCGCACAATTTCCGAAACTTCGGATATTTCACTCACCTCGCCCTGACGTCCAAGCAGTAAAATCTGGTTGTCCGTCGAGCCACCCTGCCGAAACACATCATAAGGAAGATCTGTCGGAAAATCAATTTCAAAATCATATTCAGGGTGCAAACCAGCCTCTTTCAAAGCTTCTCTAATACTGTCAATGGTATCTGTATCCATATTTTCAATCTCTACATATTTATACAATCTACGGTCCATAAAACGGCTGCTCAAATCACTTAAAATCTCGTCCTTTTCTCGTTTCCACTGGCTAAATACGGTCTGGATTAATGACTCGTCGAGCATCAGATATTGCTCTACTGTAAGCTCTCCTTTCAACAGATCCGGCAGCGGGTCCAGCAGAAAACCAAACTCATATCCGTTTTTAAACAATTCCTTTGCTCGCTTGAAAATTTTACGTAAAAGGATTTCCGAGCTGCGTGTTACAGGATGAAAATAAATTTGCCAATACATCTGATAGCGTGACATTAAATAATCTTCTACTGCATGCATGCCTGATTCCTTCACAACAATTCTCCCATTATGAGGACGCAGCAGTCGTAAAATACGATCCAAATCAATCGTGCCGTAGTTGACACCTGTTGAATGAGCATCCCGCAACAAATAATCCATACGGTCGGCATCTAGCGGACTGGTTACCAAGTTGACAACGATTGGCTTATCATACGTTTTGGCTATAACCGCAGCCACCTTTTGTGGAAGCTTGTCGTCGACTTGCCGTAGCACGGCGTTGATCTTCGTGTCTCCCAGTACAATGCGGCATGTCCAATCCTCATGGTTCATATGAAAGGCTTCCTCAATTGAATGAGAAAATGGGCCATGCCCCACATCATGCAATAGGGCCGCACACAGAGCAACCAGCCTTTCCTCCTTCGGCCAATCTGGGAAATCTCCACGTTCAAATTGAGAAATAATACGTCTCGTAATCTCATATACGCCCAATGAATGTGAAAAACGGCTATGCTCCGCTCCATGAAACGTAAGATACGATGTGCCTAACTGCCGTATGCGCCGTAAACGTTGGAACTCCGGCGTGTTGATCAACCGCCATATCACAGTATCCTGAACATGGATGTAATTATGTACCGGGTCTTTAAAAACTTTTTCTTCACTGAGTGGCTGGTGCAAGATATCAGCTCCTTTAATATTCGGAATAATGGATTAAAATACAATAAAATCCTAAATGATTTCCTTCATTCGACATTCTTTGTCGTAATATGTCGAATTATAGTTTTTCGACATTTCCAAATCGACAAACTGAATAAATCATCAATAAGATAAGGCAATACACATGAGTAAAGGTCTTTAATCTAAATACTTTTGCATAATCAGACTGTTACTACATTTTTAAGGTTGACTGTTTTGGGAATCGTTGGTATAGTAAATATCAGAAAAGAGAAAATTTTGTCGAATCATGACACTTATATTATTTTAAACGGCGAGAGGAGCCTGATTTATTATGATGAAATCCACTGGTATTGTAAGAAAAGTTGACGAGCTCGGACGTGTTGTTATTCCAATCGAATTGCGTCGTACCCTGGGAATCGGAGAGAAAGACGCTTTGGAAATTTATGTTGATGGCGAACGCATCATGCTTAAAAAATACGAGCCTGCTTGTATCTTCTGCGGCAATGCTGAGAACGTAATTTACTTCAAAGGGAAAATTGTTTGCCAAGATTGCATTTCTGAAATCCCAACACCTGTGACAAACTGAGAATTTTAGTATATAATAGACTTATCAGATATTGTTAATTCTAACCTTTTTCATATATACTCCTTGTTGCCTTCCACGGTTTGAACCCAACCGTTGGAAGGCCCTTTTTTGTTTAGACAGATATTCATAAGAGTGCGTTGTAAACATCTCTCTTGGAGATTGAACGATCTGTGGCTGTACGCTTCATTGCATCCTTGCGTGTAAGTCCCTCTGCCTCGTAATGTGCGACGTGGGACTCCAAAGATAAGGACTGCCACCACGCCTGACGTTCCTGTTCCTCTTCCTCTTCGTCTTTTCCTTCAACCACCAGGCAATATTCACCAATCGGTGGATTTCCCTCTAGTCTAGCAAGGCATTGCTCCACGGTTCCCCGAACCCATTCCTCATGCAGCTTGGTCAGCTCACGCGCAAGCACCACTTTGCGTGAACCTAATGTTTCCTTCAACACCATCAATGTCTTCACAATGCGATGAGGCGATTCATAAAAAATAATTGTGCCGTGAGATACCTGAAACGATAGCAACAGCTTCTCTAGATCCTTTTTCTCCCGTGGTGGAAAGCCAGCGAAGGTGAACCTTTCTGTATCCAGTCCTGAGGCAATTAAAGCCGATAGTGCCGCATTTGCTCCTGGGATAGGAATGACGCTAATTTCCGCTTCCAGTGCCAGCTTGACCAGATCCGAACCAGGGTCAGAAATGGCCGGTAGACCTGCATCGCTAACCAGTGCCAAATTTTTTCCTTCTATTATATAACGTATCAGTTCAGGCCCACTGGCAGCCTTATTATGTTCATGATAACTGAAGAGCATATCCGGTGTAATTTCGAAATGGGTGAGCAGTTTGCGTGTCTGCCGCGTATCTTCGGCAGCGATAATACTACATGATTTTAAGGTGTTAATCGCCCTAAAGGTCATATCGTCCAGATTCCCAATGGGTGTTGCAACAAGATACAACTTTCCCCGTTCTTCTTCGCTGGTACTAAAGCTTTTTTGTACAGCTGCTTTCACACAGAATCCCCCTTGCTTACTTCTCCATAGATATCTCTTATTTCCTGAGTATAATTCCCATTTTCCTGATATACAATGAGCGGAGGCAACAGACGAACCTCCGGTTTGCCGTCACGTAATGCTTCAACCAGTACCATATTGGCTTCCATATGAACTCGTGGGTGAACAAAACGTATTCGTTTGGGTTCCAAACTATGATTACGCATCAAGGTTATAATCTCACCCAATCGCTGCGGGCGATGAACCATGGATACTTTGCCCCCATTACGGACGAGCCGGGTGGATGCCTGAATGACTTCTTCCAGTGTACAGTTCACTTCATGACGGGCAATTGCCTGGTGAGGATTCAGCTTGATATCGCTACCATTTAGCGGCATATAGGGGGGATTCACGGTAATCGCATCATAAACACCATGTCCCGTGATTTGAACCAGCTCACGCAGGTCCCCTTCCCGAATCTCAATTGCTGCTTCTAATCCATTCAAGCTGACACTGCGTCTAGCCATATCTGCCAAGCGTGGTTGAATCTCAATTCCTTCAATAGACGCTTTTGTTCGTGTCGTTAGCAACAGCGGGACAACCCCATTGCCAGTACACAGATCCAGGATCTTTCCACGCTGTGGAATACCAGCAAAACGTGCCAGCAAGACCGCGTCCATCGAGAAGCTGAATACTTCATCACTTTGGATAATGCGCAAATTATGTGAAAGTAAATCATCAATTCGTTCAGACTTCTTTTCATTTTCGTCCATAATGCTCTCCCATCTTTTATAACCAAAATCGCTTTTCA
This sequence comes from Paenibacillus sp. A3M_27_13, assembly GCF_024213315.1. Taxonomy (NCBI): domain Bacteria; kingdom Bacillati; phylum Bacillota; class Bacilli; order Caryophanales; family Paenibacillaceae; genus Paenibacillus; species Paenibacillus sp. A3M_27_13. Next base: position 8,372 of record NZ_JANAVE010000013.1, on the reverse strand, counting down.
CTCATACTTCCTTACAAAAAAGCCGTAGGCATCTTGCTCCTACGGCTTGTTTTTATTTATTCAAAAATGACAGACAGAAGAGGCAATCGCCTTCCGTTCGCAAATGTCCGTAATACACGTTGCATATATGAAATCCTTCATGATACAGCCTTGCTAGATTGTCGTAGCCTTCGCCCACGACCTCACCCGTTTGCCCTTCATCCTTAATGACGATCGGAGGAGGAAGCTTCGGCTTGTTTGCCGTCTTTTCTTCTCCAGAGGTTTCACGTTTGAGCATCTTGCGCACCTGTTCGTTTTCAATCGTTAGTCGTTGATTTTCCTCCAGCAGCTCTTTTACTGCCAGTTTCAATTCACCCAGATCGCTATGCAACTGTCCCATTTGGGTTTCCATTTCGTGAATACGCGCAAAAACATTTAATTTATCCAAGTTTCCACCCCGAAGCAACCTAATGGTTTACTTGACGACTACATCGTCCATTGGAAGTTCCTTGACCTTACTGATCTCAAACAGTTGAACATGCACCGTGCGATGACCTGCATTCACACCTACGACTTTACCTTCTCCCAAAGAGGTGATAACCATCTTACCCACCTGAGGTAGCTCTTCTCGCATGCTTTCGTAGTTATCATGTTCAAACTTGAGGCAGCACATCAATCTCCCGCACAACCCGGAAATCTTCGTCGGATTCAGCGACAAACTCTGATCCTTCGCCATCTTAATAGATACCGGCTCAAAATCCCCCAGCCATGAGGAGCAACACAGAATACGTCCACAAGGTCCGATTCCGCCAAGCATTTTAGCCTCATCCCGTACGCCGATCTGCCGCAGCTCGATCCGTGTACGAAAAATACTGGCCAAGTCCTTTACAAGCTCTCGAAAATCCACCCGACCCTCTGCCGTAAAATAAAAAATGATCTTATTGCGGTCAAATGTAAATTCTACATCTACCAGCTTCATTTTAAGGCCATGGTCTTTAATTTTATTTAAACACGTGCCGAATGCATCCTTGGCCGCCAATTTATTCTCTTCTACGACAAGAGCGTCATCATCCCCAGCAATACGAATGACTTTTTTTAAGGGCAGGACAACATCCGAATCATTTACCTCTTTTTTGCCCACTACAACCTTGCCATATTCAATACCGCGCGCGGTCTCTACAATGACGCAGTTTTCTTTCTCCACTGGAAGGTCCAGCGGATCAAAATAATAAGTCTTGCCCGCCTTCTTGAAACGGACACCCACTACACTATACAAAAATTAACCCCCTTGTATGCCACTAAACCTCATTTGAAGCCGACATTGTACGAATGGCCGCAATTGAAGTCTCACTGTCGCACAAACCGGGAACCTGGCGTCGCGGATTGTGCAGAGTGGAACAAGCGCGCCTTCCTGTTAGCCGGTGATAGAACCGCTTGTATCGGACAACCCAATCAGAAGCTGCTCCACGCATAATTGCCCGTTGACGTGAAAACGGAGCTTCTTCCTGCAATTCGCGGCCAAATCCATATAAGAGACCCATTGTTCCGTGCTGCGGGTGATTGCCAATTTGGAGACGGACTCCAAATGATCTATGAAAACAATGCTTTCGTGCCTTCCGTAACGGAAATGAAGCATATCCTTAAACCACAAATGAAACAGATGAAACAGAATATCCAGGTGTTCAGAAAGTCCAGTTTTAAAAATCTTCTGTTGAGCCAGAATAATAGACGAGCTCCCCCGACTCATGGACTCCTTCACTAATTGTAACACTACGTTTCTAATTTCTGCAAACCAATTCTGCTGGAGAATTTCTCTACATGATTCCAGTCCTGAAGCAATATGAACGACCGACCGGACAAGCCCTGCCGTATAGCCTTCCCCAATTAACGCCTGCATCATCACTTCTGGCTGTAAAGCGTGGAAAGGAACCTGCTGCGTCCGTGATTGAATCGTAGGCAGCAACGCCTGTCCATTTTCAGAAATGAGTATGCCGACCACTGGAATCTGGGGCTCCTCTAGAAATTTAAGTAGGCTATTAGCAGCTTGCACTGTCATGGTATCCGCCTGTCGAATAATATATACCTTCGGATTGGAGCTTTCAGATTTGTAAGAAAATATACGTTGAAGCCCGCGAATCTGATCAATTTTAATCGTAGCTCCATCCGGCTCTACAATGTGCAAATCTGGATGATTCCCGTGCTCTACCTTACGGCACGACAAGCACTCCCCACATGCATCATCCGTCTGTCGCTCACAAAATAAAGCCTTAGCAAAGATCTGCGCCATGTTCATCTGCCCGCTTCCCGGCGGCCCGCTAAAAACATAGGCATGGTTGACCGTATGATTCCGTAGTGCACTTTGCAGCATTTTTTTGGCTACATCCTGGCCCATTATATGTTGAAAAGACATATTTCCTCACTTTCTCCACTGAAAACAACTGTGATCCCTCAGCAAACCGTTGTTCTTCCGGGCAAACTTTGTTGCTATTTTCATGATTCCAACTTCAAATCCTCGTTTTTCGGGGCAACTGCTGCTATTTCCGTATCACGTCTGCCCACATATACATAGTCAAAAATAATCTGCCAGCATGATCAGCAAGCAGATTATTTCTTCGTGGCAACAGCCCGTCTGTATTCATTTATAACATAAGTCTGCATTAAAATGAGAGATTAATCAGCAATCCTCTGATCTCACCGACCCCTTGCAAAAGCTCAATCTTGCCTTGTTCAGTTTCAAGCAGCTCATCCGCCATTTTGAGCAACAGCTCATCCACTTCATCAATCAGCTTATAACGTTTGCTGCGTCCCCGGCGATCCCAACCCTTTGTGTCCTTCATGGACACGCCTCGCCGAACTGTATCTTCCAAAAAACGTTTAACCAGCATCTTATAAGCCTTCAACTCACGAATCGTCATTGAACGTGCAAGACGATCTCCCTGCATTTGTATTTCCTTAAAGCGCCGATTCAATTCCTCCTGCGAAGCCTGCTCCCCATTTTGCTGCATAACGTCGGAGAAGCTCTTGGGCTGAATTGGCTTTGCACTCATTTCATTTGTAGACAATGTACTTTGTAAAGGGCGATAGCCCGGATTTATTTTCATATAAACCTGCTTTCTCCCCGGATGCTTCCACTTTCCCCCTTCATGAACAGTTCAAACTAGAACTCGGGGTTTCTTCGGCTTTCCGGGGACTACGCTGTAGCGCTGCCGTTTTAGTGGATCTGCCCTCACTCCCATCATGTGAGAAGATACAGGCGATTCCCCTATCATATCGGCAGAATAGGCCCTATTGTGTAGATTCAGAAATGCTCGAAACGGTCTACAGGCATCACGAATACCGTCGCTCCACCCACCTGCACTTCAACAGGTAACGGTAAATAGGAATCCGTCGTCCCGCTCATAGGGGTAACGGGTGTGACCAGCTGTTCACGAACCTTGCAACTGCTGCGAATGACGTTCATTAATGAGTCCACCTGATTGTCATCAACACCGATCATAAATGTCGTATTACCTGCACGCAGAAATCCTCCTGTGCTCGCCAATTTGGTAGCACGGAAATTAGCTTTCACCAGTCCGCTGGATAATCTATTACTGTCCTTATCCTGTACAATCGCAATAATCAGCTTCATCCTGTATTCCTCCTTCAAGTCATATTAGAGACAACCTTGTCCCTAGCTCAATTTTACCGTATATCCTTCGACAATTATATGCTAAAATTCTGAACAAACCGCTTTTTCAGCAAATCCTTCAATACTTGCTCCACCTGCTCTGGCGCCGGAGATGCATCAACAATTGTAATTCGCTCCGGAAATTTGCGAGCCAACTCCAAATATGCCTCTCGCACCTTATGGTGAAACGATATACTCTCCATGTCGAGGCGGTCCATTTCTGCTCCTCGTGACGCATTAATTCTGGCCAATCCCAATTCGGGCTCAATATCCAGATAAAATGTGGCATCCGGCTCCCAATCATCAACCGCGAAGCGATTAATTGAAGCTACCTCTTCAATTCCGATCCCTCTTGCAAATCCTTGATAGACCAAGCTACTATCCACAAAACGATCACATAATACGATAGCTCCCTGTTCAATAGCCGGCTTTACCTTCTCCACCAAATGCTGACGCCGCGCCGCCGCGTATAAAAGTGCCTCTGTTCGAGCATCCATACTGGTATGAGCAGGGTCCAAAATGATAGAGCGAATCTTTTCGGAAATTTCGATGCCACCCGGCTCCCTCGTCGTGATGACTGGATAGCCTTCTTCCTCCATAAACTTCGCCAGCCGTTGAATCATAGTTGTTTTACCGGAGCCGTCTCCCCCCTCCAGTGTGATAAAAATGCCTTTGCGATTCATGTTATTCCCTGCTTTCCTGCCTGAAAAATAAAAGTCACCCACAGGCTACGTATGCTTCTTTTATTCAGTCTTCTGTATTTGTTAAGTCTCTAGTATCTAATCTTTATTGTAAACGGAATACCCGAATTGTAAGCATACTTTCATCTGCTATCCCATGCCACTTGGCTCCCAGCTCACGTAGACGACTCATCCGCAGTGCAATCGCTTCTGTGATTGTTTCTCCTGTATATAACAGCGGAATACCTGGAGGATACGGGATAATCATTTCAGCCACTACCCTGCCAGCGGAATCGTCTACAGACACGTTCTCTATCTGATCCGGGCTAATCGGTCGAAGCCCAAAAAGCACCGGACTAGAGTATCCCTTCATTCTATCATTGTTCCACGTGGAAAAATCTAATTCGAGTCTTTGCAGCTCTTTTTCCGTTGCCCTCGGCTCACCAGCCGTCTCCTTAAATCTTATATCATTATCTATATGCACAAGAGCCTGCAACAGGTGACTCGCATCCTTAGGCGTAGAGCCTAACGTAAACAATAAAACAACATGTTTTTCGTCGCTCATCTCTGGAGTACATCCATAAGTCTCCAACTCATGCTTGAGTCCAAACCCATCCAGTATCCCCCATGTATCATACAGCACCAATTTAAAAGGGTCCTGGGTTGAATATCCGCTTATTCCCTCCTCAGCCCTTTCTAGGACCTCAGAGATTCCCCTGTGAGCGCCTTTCCTCTCTAGTACCTGCTGTGTAGGTTCTAGCAAGCGAAAGCGTGGGAGCTGCTCCAGGCCCTTTCTAAAAGCATCTGCCGCCGCTAAGCCCACTGTAAAAGCATCCGCTCCATACGCCTCTATATACCATCTTGCCAAATCCAGTGAAGCCATTAACGGATAAGAAGGGCTAGAGCTCTGCACCATCGCCAACCGCTGACGAAGCAGTTCCCGATGGATTCTCTCTCCCTGCACATGTAACATGGCCCCCATGGTCATGGCTGGAAGCATTTTATGTGTCGACTGGACGACTACATCAGCCCCGCAGGATAGCGCAGAGGCTGGCAAACGAGGATGCAGCCCATAATGGGCACCGTGTGCCTCATCTACCAATAGCGGCACATGGGCTGCATGACAGGCCTTAGCCGTTGCCGTCAGGTCATGCCCCATTCCATAGTAATTAGGTAGTGTAAGTAACACCCCTTTAGCCGAAGGATAGGCCTTCAGTGCAGCCTTTATTGTATCCGTCGTTGGGGCAACCGCCAGTCCGCTTAGTGTATCTATTTCCGGATCCAGGAATACCGCGTTAGCCCCTGACAGCATGAGACCGTTCAGGACAGATTTGTGTACATTCCTCTGTACCAGCAGTAGATCTCCCGGCTCCGTACATACAGTTAAAATCATAGCCAAATTACCGACCGTGCTTCCTCCAATTAGCCAAAAGCTCTCCTCAGCACCAAAGCACTTTGCAGCCAGTCCCTGCCCTTCACGAATCACATCTTCTGGGTGATGCAAATCATCCAGTCCAGAAATTTCTGTCGCATCAATAGACATCACTTCTTGCAACAGAGACGCAATATTTTCATGCTCATATACTTGTCCATTTTTATGACCGGGTACATGGAAAGAAGCATTGCCCTGAGTCCGGTAACGTATTAGAGCTTCCATTAATGGTGCATGTACCGCCTTTTTCCCCATCATTCTGCAATCCTTCCAAACAAAGCTTTATATCTACCTTATTTTATCGTAAAATCAAGCGGAATCCTACTTTTACTCACAGAAAAAAAGGCCCGTATCGACAGACCTTGGAATGCCAATCCTTCAAAGACTAATTAGCAAAGGATATTATGCATTTTTCTGTACCCAGATTTGCTTTAATTGATCAATAAAAAAATGATATTTGGCATCAGTTGCATCCGTGTGCACCATTTCAGCTTCACACGTATCACAGATAAACTCGGAAACGATAAAAATGCCTTCATGCTTGTGCTGCCCGCATATAATGCAGCGGTGGCCGCCTTGATCATGCATATCCATCCCACCTTGTTTCTTTTACTATTAGTATGGGGCACTTTCTACTATTTTAAACCTTTTCATAGCCCAGTTCGACGATATACTCTATATATATTCCTTCTGGGCCATTATGGTGTTTGTACCCCGTATGTTTAAAAAACAGCCGTCTATGCCGATATAATAAGAAAAGCTCTTATGTATGGATACCCTTTCATCGGAGCCCTTGAACACTTCATCAGTGATAGCTTTTCCATTAATTATAGAGTAGGCTAGCTAACACTGGATGTTGATCATTCTGTATTTCTACAAAAACGATTAAATGCTTATTTAAAGCGGCATGAGCGAAGTACCGTCCCTTTTTCCGGCTGTGGACGGGAAGCCACTTGTGATGCAGTAGATTAATGAAAGGACTGTTCGCATGACAGAGGAAACCGGAACCAAAGCTACCTACTATCACTACAAGCTCATTAAAAAAATCAGTATACCGCGTCAACTAATATGGAGTCACATCACATTACCTATTATTATGCTTCTCTTTCTGCTTCTTGCCTTTTCCTGGACTAGCGTGTTTTTGTTTGCTCTTGCCTTTTTCCTAACCTTATGGGTACACTTCGTAATCTCACGATCTGTCCTATACATCGGTGGCGGAACATCCTTCCGCAAACGCTGGGCATTCCATCGTAAATTACCTTGGCTAGGCTATATGACAGACCAGTATATAGGCTATAGCATCTTTCGTCGTGTGCACATACATACCCTCTGGATCGGTATCTGCTTATCAGCCGTATTCATTCTCTGGTCTCCACCAGCCTTTACTGTATCCTTACTCTTCTGGCATCTATGGCTTATTGCACCGCGTCTATACATCCTCAGTCGGCTTACAGGCGAGAGAAAAGACGGCATGTTGAAGTTTACCGATGAAGATGCCTCATATTATCAACAGTAAATCTAACCACTCATTATCCGTACAGATAGAAAATTCAGGTCTGAACTAACCTACACCCATATAGACCGAAGCAATAAAAAAGGAGCAACCTCAACCGGTTACTCCTTTTTTTGTGACTTAACAACTGTAATCGTTATATTCGCTTATCAAGTAAACTTTTCCTCATCATTATCCTCGTTATTCATGTAGAGCATTTGATCAACATGCAAATATATAAAAGGAAGCCACCCCCTACTCAACTGCAGTTCTGAGTGCTTCCCCATATCCGATCTCTTCATTCATCATTATACACAGCATACAATACGCTATGAGTTTACTAAAAATATGATCTACAATAAATCCTATGCTACTTACTCGGTTAAAAACCGTGTCCCTAATTAAGATCCACGCTTTTGCTCTTCACAACAGCCTTTCTGTCTTTTGGAACCAATACAGTAAAAGAACCATCATGCACAGATAAATGCACCATGTGTTTATTTTTCTGAAACACCTTCTGATTCGAGGTGGATAAATTCGGTTCCTCAGTCCAGCCCCAAGCTGCAATCTCCTCTAGATAAGGAGCAGGTAGACTATCACTTTCCTTCAATGCTGGCAGTGCATAGCGAACATAGTCCATGTCCGAATTACTGCTGGCCCGATCGGTTTTACTAGCTTCTTTGGGAACCGGAAACGTCTTCTCATTGGCAGCACCCTCAAACGATGTCCAAGAAGGCTCCTCCTCCACGCACCCGGTAAGAATCGCGACAGCGACACTGAATAGCACCAATAGAGCAAGCCATTTATTTCGCCGCATGATCTTCCCTCCTTACCAGCCTGATTGACTATACAAAATCCTATGATGGAGTTTGCATAATTCTGCAATAATGCAGCGTGTGTGTATGGGATTCAATACCTATATTATACAGGGTTTACTCTTACATTCCGTAACAAAAATGTTACCTTCCTTTTGTAAGGATATTTCTAAAGTATACGTATATGCAAAAAAGAACCATAATCTCAATGAGATCATGGTCCTCTTTACTTGTTGCTTGGCGACGTCCTACTCTCCCAGGACCCTGCGGTCCAAGTACCATCGGCGCTGGAGGGCTTAACGGTCGT
>NZ_JANAVE010000012.1:0-158121 GCF_024213315.1 Paenibacillus sp. A3M_27_13 | reverse complement strand
ACTGGATATCATCAGTGTACCATATCGGGATATTACCGATGCACCAATCTTATCCCATTTATTCAGTAAAGAATGAGAAAGGATAACACGACTCAGTTGCTTCTCCTGCTCCAAACGAATGTCTGCGTATGCTTTGCCTTCGCGAAGTGCTTGCTGTATCTGCTCATCCAGGAATGCCGGCGAAGGAACAAAGAGGGAGAACTCTTTCCCTTGTTCGGAAATTCCGATCTGTGGTACGAAAGCAGATAGATCCTCATTCTTATCTTTGTTAGATTTGCCTGTGTTTGCAATTACCTTGGCAGGGACGGTGACTTCTATGGCTTGCGTCAACGCACGAGAACCATCGCTTACCCTCATAACATCCAGCATGATAGTTACAACGGAAGGAGTATCTGCTTGAACAATAGTTCCGTCTGTACGCACGATGTCTGGGTGGCTACTGCTGCTGATGGTCACACGGAAACCATCAGGTACAACAGGCAACCTGAGCAGTGTGTCACTTGTTGTAGGAGTTGTTATGCTTGTGATGGAATCCGCAACGCGCTGCGCGGTTAACCCTTGCGGATATACTAGCCCTGACGGGGCACTCTTCATACCATTTACGTTCTGTAGCACATAGTAGCTGGCTCCTTCAGGCACAGGTGTAAATGTATATTTTCCCTCTCCCGAAGCGATTCCTTCCGCTATAAGCTCCTGCTGGGCATTGTACAGTTCAAGCCGTGCGCCTGGTAAGGCACCTGTAACGACCACAGAGGCTATATCCCCATTGCCTGCTGCGGCTCTAACAGCACGGGGCAGCATGTTTATATGGCGCTCTGCTGGCTCCGCTGTCCAACCTCCATTGTCGCTATAAGCATAGTTCAATACATATACACCGGGTACATTTATATCGACATTCCCGTTACCTGAAAGCTCAGGGATCAGGATATTGCCGTATACGCTGTCCAGTACACTGGCTCCCGGATCAGTGAAGCTGTCACCGGCTTCCAGAACAATTGGATTACTGCCGTTCAATCGTACGTAAGGTGTATTCGGTAATGCCTTCAGCACTGTGATTGTGAATGTTCTTTGTACAGAAGCGGTACCTTTAGAAATAATGGCAATTAACTGTACATTCATATCACCGTCTGTATATTTAGGCCGATTCACCTGACCGCTATTGCTGAGGATATCTGGTTGATCCGAAGACCAGTCGATCTGGGTGTCAAATGCTCCTGTACGAGGCAGAGCGATGGAATCCTTAATCCCTTGCGGATAATCTAAATTCAGTGTATTAGCTGCCAAATTTACGGCTTCATCAGCGCTTACGGGCAGTGCAGGCACGAGCAGGCTGAATGTTTTTCGTAGCTCAACCCCGCCTCGTGACACAACTGCTTCCAGCGTGATGGTCTGATCGCCCTGCACATAGCTTGGGAATGTTACATGCCCAGTATGATCCAAGAACTGGGGCTGAGTCGATGACCATGACACCTGAACACCATGCAGAGCGTCTTTTGGCAAATATACGTCTCCGGTTACTGTAGTCATTGGCAGCTCAAGCGCCCTGTATGCTGCGTCAACGGCTTCTGTATCGCTCATGGGCAGACTGAGTACATGCGCAGTAAAGTTCTTTGTTTTCGTTAAGCCTGCAAGTTGCAGGGTAGCCGTTAGGGTAACATCCGTATCTCCACTGTTATAAGAGGGTCTGGTGAGTGTTCCATCTGCTGCAATGACAAGAGGTTTGGACGAGGACCATTCGATCTGCGCTCCACCATAACCGGATAAAGGGAGAGAAATACTCTCTGTTACCGCAGACAAATTGCCAAGCGAGAGGGTGTCTACTGCTTGATCCAATGTATCTTGTGCAGTTATCTTCGGTACGGTAACTTCGAAAGTTTGAGTATCCGAGGCGCTTCCCTTCGCAATCGTAGCTGTCAGTTTTACTTTTCGGTCACCCAGATCGTACCGCGGGCGTGTGACAGCCCCCTCGTTCGTAATGACGTCAGGAGTATCCGAACTCCAGCTCACCGTCGTATCATTCAATCCAACGAGTGGCAGTGTCAGCTTTTGGGATACGGAATCAACTGTATCTCCAGATGCGAAGCCTAATGCAAGAGCAGCTTTGGCCTGTGCAACTCTCTCGGCATCGGTAAGTATGTTCACTTTAACTTCTGAGGGAGTGCTCTCCCCCTTAGCATTCACGGCCTGAACCGTGTAAAGGGCTTCACCTGGCGGCAATGCTGAAGTGTCTATGAATTGGGTTAAGTTACCTGAATAGAGCGTTACACTATCTCGTATGACTTTGTATGAAGTTGCATAAGGAACAGCATCCCAGCTTAACTCCACTGTATTTCCATTTTTGGTTCCTGTAAAATGCCCCGGAGCCTGTGGAACGGGCAATCGCTCCCCATAAGCTGCGAATTCCATGATGGAAGCCCACTGATTGTTTCTTGTATTTCCTTGATCAATATATAATCGCAAGTATCGTGTAGTTACAGGGGCAATGTTCTTTTCAACATTAGAGCTCTCATTATTCTGGACGGTATCAACAGTCACCCAATTACTTCCGTTGCTGCTTGTTTGCAATCGGAAACTGTATGGATCACGTTGATCCTGCCACCCGTTATGGATTCCCATACCTGTAACAACGTATCGATCTACGATATACCAGTCTCTCAGATCTACCTGAATCCATTTTTCACCGTTGCTGGCTTGATACCAGCGGCTTGTTGGTTCGATTGACCCATCCACAGCTCTGGAGGGATCATAGGGCTGGCTGTAGCCACTGGATGTGGCTGGCTTGTTAAGCACCACATTTTCCCAACCGGCAGCGTGAACCTCATTCGTCCCTATGAGCAGGAACGTACCGCCGATAAATGGCAGCAATGGAACCAGCAAGCGATAGGGTTTCAATTTGTTGCGTGTGAAGTTATTGCCTTCGAGCACGCCATCACCTCTTCTTCATTAATTAGCCCACCGATGAACACATTCATTAAGGGCGGGATGGGTAAACCCCTTCGGTTGCGATATAGTAGTTTACATTCGGCAACGGGGAAGCCCCGCGCAAGTCGGGTAATGCAAATGTGCTCATTCCATCGCCGCCAAAATTAGTGCCCAGCAGACTGAACAGTGCTGTATTTTGCGAAATAGATAAGAGCTGACCCTCGCATTTTAGCCAACCTTTAGGAGCGAACATGTACGGGTACACCGTAATTTCCCCAATATAAGGCTCATAACCTGCATGTGCCTGTTTGGGACTGATCGCCGTTCCCCCTAACAAAATGACCGCTAACAAACTCAACACAGCGGCTTTCTTCCAAAAATGATTCTTCATACCTACAACTCCTTTTTAGTTTCGAATAATGGCCCACGAATTCAACAAATTTGTGACATTAGTCATAGAATGAATAGATATTATCATGTAATTCCACTTTTGGCACTACAGTTCATCTATCAAATTCACCTTTTTATTCCTTTTGTGAGTAAAGAAATTTATTCCATTGCCCATGCATCTTTTTTCTAATCCAGGTAAATCTATATACAAATCCTATGGAAGTGAAGGAGGAAAGAGTGTGTGGCAGGTCATCGGAACTCATATGCCTAAATGGAACGTATGGATGGAAGCTTTCTTTTTGTTCCTCATCCCTTTGATTATTTTTCTGACGGTACGACAAATTAGAGCGATGGATGGTCGAGAGAGCAGACGTATGGAACGATTAAAGCTTTTAGAAGAAGAAGACCGTTCGCAGCATGCAGATCGTAATCCGTCTGTAAGTGAGGCTGAGAAGGTAAAAGGGACCTTTACCGAAGATTATGAAGCCAATGTAGCAAAAATCAGACAAGCAGTTACGGATATGTCAGACGTGAACGAACGATCTATTTTTCTGGAAAAATTGAACGCTGTAGGCACACTTTTTTTTGTGGATGGATTAACGGACAAGGTTGGCATGGATCAGAATATTTTAAAGCCGCTGATGGATTGGGGCAGCTCCGGGCAAGAGGGGGAAGATCTCCCGAGAGGAGAAGAGCTTCGGGATATGTTTATTCGTCAGGTTATGCTGGTATCGGAGACAGAGCATACGTTAGAGGTGCAGTTCTCCTTGCAAAAGGTGCTGTTCGGTTCAGTCATACTCTTGATTCAGGGCATACCGGGTGCTTTCGTGCTGGGTACACCCAAAGGGAATACACGAGGGGTGGAAGACCCCATATCGGAATCGGTGCTGCGGGGACCGCGAGTCGGTTTTACAGAGATACTCAGCGATAATACAGCGATGCTGCGCAGGCATGGAGAAAGTACGGAACTAGCCATGTCGTCCTTTAAAGTCGGCAAAAGAGTGGAAAAGCAGCTGATGGTGGTGTATTTCAGAGACATTGCCGACCCGGAGCTTGTAGATGAGGTAAAACGGCGGGTCAAAACCATTGATATGGATGAGGTGCTGGAGTCGGGCTATGTGGAGCAACTTATTGAGGATAATTTTCTTAGCCCCTTTCTGCAAATTCAAAATACGGAGAGACCGGATCGGGTCATGGCTGCATTGCTGGAGGGACGTGTGGCGATTCTGCTGGACGGTACACCTTTTGCGCTCCTTATGCCTGTGACGTACGGGATGATGCTCCAGTCTCCCGAAGATTACTATGAACGATGGATACCGGGGTCGCTTATTCGATTTCTTCGTTTTATGGCAACTACGATATCTCTGTTCGCCCCGGCGCTCTATATTTCCTTTATCTCATTTCATCCCGGCCTGATTCCAACCAAGCTGGTCATTTCTATTATCAGTGCGAGACAGGGAGTTCCGTTTTCGACGCTGATTGAGGCCCTGATTATGGAAATTTCCATCGAAATTTTACGCGAGGCGGGACTACGGCTCCCCAAACCCATCGGTCCAGCGATGGGCATCGTCGGCGGTTTGATTATTGGACAGGCCGCTGTTGACGCCGGGATTGTAAGTCCGATTCTCGTTATTGTAGTAGCAGTCACGGCGATTTCTTCCTTTGCCTCACCTGTATACAGCGCCGGGATCTCTATGCGTGTTCTTCGTTTTGGGGCCATGTTCACGGCAGCTATCTTCGGTTTGTATGGAGTGATCATGTTTTTCCTGATGCTGAGCATTCATATGGCTAAATTACACAGCTTCGGCGTGCCATATCTTAGCTTAACGGCCCCCCGTTCATTGAAGGACTGGAAAGATTACTTTTTGCGAGCACCGTTACAATTTATGAAAAATAGACCCATTCTATTGAAGCATAAAGACCCTAAGCGACAAGGATGAGTTCAACAACACAGGAGGGAGCAAGATGGCCCGTGGGAAAAAAACGGATAAAATTACAACGTTACAGACGACGGAAATCGTGCTTTGCTTTATGCTGGCTGCCGGGTTGCTTACTCTTCCCAGAGTAGCCGTTGAAACTGCAAAAACACCGGATGTGTGGATGTCCGTCATTTTAGCAGGGGCTGCCACTTTCCTGTTCGGATGGATTATAGTCAAACTAAGTTCACGGTTTCCAGAAAGCACCTTTTACCAGTATGTTCAGCGGATAACTGGCAAAGCCATCGGCAAAGTGTTGGGCATCTTGTTCGTCATCTATTTTATTTGTATAGCTGCATACGAAATCCGAGCTGTGGAGGAAGTAACGTCGTTCTTTTTGCTTGAAGGAACTCCAGTGTGGGCTATTTCAGCCCCCTTTATGTGGATCTCTCTGTATCTCTGCTTGGGGGGGATAGGTACATTGGGTAAAATATGTCAAGTTATATTCCCGATTACGGCAGCTATCTTTTTATTGATATGTTTGCTGAGTTTGAATATTTTCGAATTGAATAATTTGCGTCCTGTTTTGTCCGAGGGTGTGATGCCAGTGATTAAAGCGCTCAAGACTACAACCCTGACCCTAACGGGGACAGAGTGCCTACTGTTTATTCTTTGTCGGATGGAAAAACCGGAGAAAGCAACTAAGGCGGTCGGACTGGCAATCGGGATCTCGACCATTTTTTATACAGCTACGCTGATCTTATGCATTGGCGCCTTTTCGGTGGAAGGAGTTATGACCAGAACCTGGCCTTTTTTAGACTTGGCCCGCTCCTTTGAAGTGGAGTATCTGTTATTGGAACGGTTCGAATCCCTATTGTTGTCCATTTGGATCATGCAAATTTTTGCTACATTCAGTATTGCTTTTTATTGCGCTTCGCTCGGAGTTTCTCAAATTTTGAATAGCTCTTATTCCAAGGCGCTGTTTATTTTGCTCCCGTTCATCTACGTCCTGTCCCAAATTCCCAAAAATCTGAATGAGTTATTTTCTCTTGGAACGATGATCGGGAATGCAGCTTTCGTTCTATTCGCTCTGCTTCCACTCCCTCTGCTGCTTATTTCTCATTGGAGAGGGGTGCGGTCATGAAGAGAGTCCAGTCAGGATTACTCGGAATGGTGGCTCTCCTGACATGCTGTACACTTTCAGGCTGCTGGAGCAGCTCTCCGGTGGAGGATCTAAATCTGGAGACGGGCATTGCTATGGATGTAGTGTCACAATCTTCACAAGAAGAACAAATTAAACGGAAAGGAGGAGACTATCCGAAAAAAGAGTTAATCACCGGAACCTTTCAATTTATCATCCCAGAGGAAAGCGGCGGCTCCAACAGCTCCTCCCCACAAGCTAAAAAGTTTTTTAATATTACGGAAACGGGGGATTCCGTTTTTGAAATGTTAAGAGAAATTTCATTGCGAACCAACCGACCGCCCATCGGACAACATTTGAAAACGATTATTATCAGCTCCAGTCTGCTTCGCAAAATTCCATTGTATGAGCTGCTGGACTTTTTCTTGGGGGATAATGACATTCGGCCCAGCGTCCAGCTGCTGATTAGTACAGACAAGGCGGGCAATGCGCTTCAGGAGAAAATTCCTGGTCAAATTCCTGCCTATATCTTAAAGGATATTTTCGAAAATCGTAAACGGAATGCCCGGTTGATAAAACCCGTGGCTTTGGTTAAAGTGGTCGGGCCCATGAAGGGGAAAAGAAGCTTTATATTGCCCAATGTCATTACGGCGGAGAATGAAATCAAGCTCGCAGGTGCGGGAATCATCAAGGGAAAGACACAAACCTACGGTGGCTTTCTGAATGAGTCAGAGGTCGAGGGCCTCATGTGGATCAAAGGTCAATTGGTTGGAGGCGTGCTGAAAAGTAGTGATCCCCAAACCGGTAAAAATATAGCCTATGAGATCAAAGCGGTGAAAAGCAGGATCAAGGCCATCGTTCAGGGGGGCGACATTTCCTTCCAAGTAAAAATGACCTCAGAGGGACGCGTTTCCGAGGTTTTTAACAAGAAAGAAAATTTGCGTAGCAATGATGTGCTCGGACAAGAAGAGAGTATCTTTCAAGAGAGAGTTAATTCATTAGCTGAACAAACTGTAGCCAAAATGCAAAAGCTGCAGGCTGATGTTGGAGGTTTCGGAGAAGCGTTGAGGATTCAGCATCCTAAAGTTTGGCGTAAGGTTAAAGAGGATTGGGATACCACTTTTAGTACCATTCCTGTACGTTTTAACACAGATATCCATATTGAAGATTACGGCTCTTCGATTACGACGGCAGACTAGTTTGCACCTATTTAGAAAAACCTTCAATACCACGAATCTACGTGGCGTTGAAGGTTTTTTAGGCTATTCAAACAGGGACAGTGTTTCTTCCAGCCACGTAATATAGCTTTCTTCCCGATTAATGGCACGGCTCAGCACCAGATAATGCCCAAATTGATTAGAACCGGGGGCTTGGAGGTTTTCGTCCAGCTGTTGGAGGGATTTTTTACTTTCGTACAGATACTCCAGCTTCTCTTTACGTTTGGTTATCTGGTTCTCGAACAATCGCTTGTTCTCTTCCTTGGGGATGGCTGCTGAGAAATACAGCATGAGCATAAACTCATCCTTTTCCGTTTCCGGTAACTCTTTGGCGCTCAACAGCCATTCGGTCAGCTCTTGGGTTCCTTTGGGGGTGATGCAGTACAGCTTCTTTTCCAGCTTGGCTCCTGTAATGGAGGTGCGATATTCAATAAGCTCCTCTTCGGTCAGCCTTTTTAACTCAGGATAAATCTGACTGTGTTTGGCGCTCCAAAATTGTCCGATTTCCTTCTTGAATTGACTCGTAATATCGTAGCCGCTCATTTCCTCTTTATGAACCAGGCCCAAAATGGCGTATTTTAATGTGCGCTTCAACGTAGTTCTCCTTGTCAAACATTATTTGACACTAGTATACCATAGTGCTACAATTTATATGTACTTAACAACATGTTTAACATTACATGTTTTGAATTGAATATTTTTATTTTTGGTCTCCTATTCAATTCATGAAAACTTATAATTTAGGAAAGAAGGATGCAAGATGGACAAGTTTATCGGCAGCCACATGATCTACACTTATGAGAATGGTTGGGAGTACGAAATATATATTAAAAATGAAGATACGATCGATTATCGCATTCATAGTGGTATGGTAGGCGGCCGCTGGGTACGTGATCAGAAGGTCAATCTGGTGAAGCTGGTGGAAAATGTGTATAAAGTATCGTGGACCGAACCGACAGGCACTGACGTGTCTCTGAACTTTATGCCTGAGGAAAAACGTATGCACGGCATTATTTTCTTTCCTAAATGGGTTCATGAGCATCCGGAAATCACTGTGCGCTATCAAAACGATTTTATTCCGCTGATGGAGGAATCACGCGAAAAGTATGAAACATATCCGAAGTATGTGGTTCCTGAATTTGCAGATATTACATTCATCGAAAATGCGGGTGTGAACAACGAACAATTAATTTCCCAAGCACCTTATGCAGGAATGACAGACGATATTCGTGCAGGTAAACTGCAAGTGTAATCAACTCTGTGCTGAAAGTGTAAAAGCCTGGCCTGTGATAAACAGTCTCAGGCTTTTTTACGTGAACTGAAAAGTGGATTGACAATGGAGTTGTGAACGATATTTAGAATGAATAGTAGACCAGGCCATGCTCGATAAGATATGAACGACTAATCCGAGGGGGGAGTATGGTCGCTGATGGGGAGAGAATGTGCAGGTTCGCATGGGTAGTCAGATCGGATAAGGCAGATAGAGCTAGCTCTGTTTTATCAGGCCCCCAGTGATCAGCATGGTGCTGAATATATTGCTCAGCCTCGGTTAAGGACAGACCCTTGAGCGAGGTAAACACGGAAGCCCAGCGGACGAGGTCAAAGGCACCTTTAATTTCAGGCAACTCATATTCCGCCAGACCTTGAGCGCCGTTACACGACATAGTAAGCAAGCCACAGCAATGGTGTTGATAAGGTTTTGAGTCAGGAAATTGACGATAGTCGTATTGAATCATTTCCATGGAACCAATGCTTAATTGGGTCGCTTGGGATGTTGTGGGCTGGGCAAGCGTCATGCTCATGCTAGAACGGCCTCCTTCTCGGATTCACTGTAAATAGGGATGGAAGAATCATACGTCACAGCGGATGTAATGTAAATCACGAATACAAGTGTAAAATGAGGATATGTAGCGGAAAACGAGCTTTAATGCCAATGGAAACGGATACTTGCATCCATTTCTTTTATTATCTTGGGGAACGTCTTTATATCACAAAAAAAACAACCCCAGATCTCCCCAGGGTCGTCTCTACAAAAATATAGTTCAGCATTTTGCAAAATGCTTGTTTTGCTGGTCACACGGGTGTGACGTCCTGAATCGCTTCTTCTTCTTTCCAAATCACGTTCTCGCGATAGTTTGATCCCCAATCGTACATTGCTCTCAGTACCGGAATCAGGCTTTCGCCATGCTCCGTCAGTGAATATTCCACATGTGGAGGGACGACGGGATAGACTTTACGAAGAATGAGTTTATCTTCCTCCAGCTCGCGCAATTGGTTGGTCAGCATTTTTTGCGTAATATGGGGGATTAGCTTCTTCAATTCACCAAACCGCTTGGTGCCTTCCATACCGAGATGCCACAAAATAATCAGCTTCCATTTTCCACCGATGACCGCGAGAGTCAATTCCTTATCACAATTAATCAGCTTCAAATCAATCCGGTCTTTTACAGTAGTGATATTCATCGACCTCCTGTCCATAGTTATTCCAAGTATACTATTTATAGCTACTATACGCAAAAGGATATACATCCATTTTGGAAACTATACATATGCTTGGACACTTATAGACCGGACAGGGGGACCTAATGATGTGTGCAAGCTGGAAGAGTCCAGAAATCTGTGGCGTTAAGAAGGAATCACGATAGTATTAAAGGACTCCGGCTCCAGCTCCAAGCGGTGTGTTGTTTCACCGAGAGACAGATTCAGCACACGCGATTCCTTGAACGGATTGGCGATGACTACCACCCTTTGCCCGTCTGTATTTTGAAAAGCAACTGCATTTCCAGTCCATGAGCCACGAAGTCCGATGCGTCTGGCACCTGGTAATACAAAATGAGAAAAATGCTTCATAACGTAATATTCCGGGTTCAGGACAGGTTTTCGATCCGCGGGATCAACGGTAATCATCGAATTTTGCTCCCAGCCCCATGTGCTCTTGCCTTTCGGTTCCAAAACCATATTCCAGTAAATATAAGCATTCACACCATTGCTGAAGTAGTGCTGGTACAGATTATATACATATTTGGCGTAGTCCCATGAGTTTTCTCCGTTGCCGCATTCATTTTCTGTTTGCATGTAACGAAGCTCAGGATAACTGGCAACGGTGCGCTGAATGGCATTTTTGCCTGCCCACTGGTAGCCTACGCCTTTAATATATTTGTAGGCCTCGGGGTCACTCAATACGGTATGGGCATACTCATCGAATCCGGTAGAAGTCTTCTTCATTAATTCCTCCCACGGATCGGGAGCGTTAATGGTCCCCAGCCAAATTTCCGTATCTAGTCCGTGTTCCTCAAAAGCAGGGCCCAAATAGTCCCGAATAAATTCACGCAGCTGCTCCCCGGTCCATACACAGGAAGGGAACTTCTGATCGGCAATGACTTCATTTTGAACATGAATCTGATGGATCGTAATACCTGCCTCGCGGTAAGCCTGAACAAATTTGACAAAGTACAATGCATACGCTTTCAAAATATCCTTTTCCCAGCGCAGAGTGCCGTAATTGTAGGCTTTCGGTGATTTCATCCATGTCGGCGGGCTCCAGGGTGAAGCGAACAACTTCAGGTTAGGATTGAGTTGTAACGCTTCCCGAATAAAAGGAATGAGATATTGCTGATCACGCTCAATGGAAAAGTGCTTCATCTCCACGTCGCCGTCTGTTTCATTGTGGCTGTACCACTCCAGCGCGTAGTCACTCGCTCCAATAGGAAGTCGGCATATTGCAAATTTGTGCTCGCCCTCTGGATGAAAGAGAGAATGAAGCACCCGATCTCGTTCGTCCTTTTCCAAATGGTTCAGGGCTACATAACCCAATTCATTAAAACAGCCACCAAAACCTTCGACAAGCTGATGTGTTTCTCCCGTAAGGGTTAGGTTGGCACTATCTTGGGTATCGGTAAGATGATGAGCTTGGGATTGCCAAGCTTTAGCTTTAGAAGTGGAAAACCACTGAATGGTTTGATTACTCATGTATTACCCTCCTGTTCAGGCTTTTTGTATCTCTTCTTATTATAGGGTAGGATCACAGGAGATGAGATGGTCTGAGCCAAGACAAATTTGCCCTAATCCAAGGTCGAATTTGCTGATGAGAAGTTCTGCTGATAAGAGGTATCAAGAACACATAAAGTACACATGTCTTTGATATGCTGGTGTCCTAGAATGACGAAAGAGGGAAGTCGATTGAAGAAAAGGGTTCTTCTCGTGGAGGATGAAATACGTATTCGTGAAGTTATTGCTGATTATTTTAAACAAAATAATTGGGAAGTCTATGAAGCAGGTAATGGAAAAGATGCACTAATCTGGTTTGATTCGGTGCAGCCGGACCTGATTATACTCGATATTATGATGCCGGAGCTGGATGGTTGGGAGGTGTGCCGCCAGGTACGCAGCCGTTCAGGTGTGCCGATCATTTTGTTGACAGCCAAATCCGGTGATGATGATAAAATATTAGGCTTTGAACTGGGAGCCGATGATTATGTTACCAAACCTTTCAGCCCCAAGGTGTTGATCGCCCGCGCAAACGCGCTGATGAAGCGAGTGGAAGGACATGTGCAGCCGGAGTTGCATATTTTGCGATTCGGCACTGCCATTCTCAATACGATGGCTCATCGACTTGAGGTGGATCAGGCGGAAGTCGAGCTGACGCCCAAGGAGTATGAGTTGCTGCGGCTGCTTATACATAATAAAGGCATAGTCATTTCACGGGATGTGATACTGAACCGGGTGTGGGGCATCGACTTTGAAGGAGACACACGGGTTGTCGATACTCATATCAAAAAGCTGAGAAGTAAGCTAGGCCGTGAATCACGCCATATCCGCACGGTTTTTGGTACAGGCTACAGGTTTGAGGAGGAAGAATGAACAAACGGGGAGTTACCTTTAAGTTGTTCATTATGACGGTTGTGTTTTTCCTGTGTTTTTACGGTATGGTGATTTTAAGTCAATTTCTGTTTTTTGAAAATTTTTATCAGCAACAGAAGATTGGTCGTGTGGAAAGCCGTTTGAAAAGCTTCGGTCAAAGTTATGTCCAGGAGGCTTGGGGATCGGGCAGGGTTTCGCGAGAGGCAGCTCGCTTTATGCTTCAAAATAAGAACCAGTTGGCGATTGTTACGCTGGACGGCAAAGTAAAGCTGGATGATGCGTTTCATATCAGTCTCAGAACAGCAGATGGTAAAGTTGTTAAGATATCGCTGTCTCTGTTTATGAGCGAGTACGGAGATGAGTTGAGAGCTGCCCGGATTCAGCCCGGTGATACGGTAACGGTTGAAGGTGAGGTATTGGGGACTGACGGCATCACTTCCCCCAACTTAATTTATCCATTAGGCATTCAGAAGCCTGGTTTCAAAAATATAGGAACGACATCGCAAGCGGCTGGCACAGATGACAGTGTAAGGTTATCCGGTACGGTGACAGAGATTGCACTACCAGATCTGAAAACATGGAGTCAGCGACAAGGATTACTGTTTGGTGCGCTGGAGGAATGGTTCCCTTTATCACAGGCGCATCTGGAGAAACTTAAGAATTTCGAAGTGTTGGAGGAAGATTGGACGGAACCTTGGACAGGGGTACGTAATGCAGTCATAGTCCATCCTGTTCGTCAGGACACAGGCGAGATCGACCTCCTGTTCACAGTGACATCGTTGCAGGAAATTAGTGAGACGAATGAAGCTCTGCGCTGGTTTTATCTGTACCTAGGGATCGGGGGATTTGCACTCATTCTGATTTTGTCCCTGTTCTATTCCCGGATGGTGACCCGTCCGCTCATTGCTTTGAATAATACCGCCAAGCGAATGGCTAAGCTCGATTTTACTGCCCATACACCAATCCGGCAGAATGATGAACTAGGCAGCCTGTCCTACAGCATGTATACCCTGTCCCAGAACCTGGACACGGCTTTGCGCGAGCTTCAGGAGGTCAATCAACAATTGGTCGAGGACATGGAACAGAAACAGAGGATGGAGGCTGTGCAACAAGACTTTTTTGCCAACGCTTCTCATGAACTGAAAACCCCGCTGAGTATCATTAAAGGCTTCGCAGAAGGATTACAAGATGGGGTTAGCGCCGGGAAGCAGGATCATTATATGAAAGTCATTGTAGAGGAAGCGGACAAAATGGAGCGATTGGTCAAAGATATGCTGGACCTCGCCAAATTGGAATCGGGTACTCTCAAGCTTCGCAAGACGACCTTTATCTTGAGTGAGCTGGTGGAGGAAGTCGTGGACAAGCTATTCCATCTGTTGAAGGAGAAAAAGCTGGAAGTGGTCATTATCCCCGCCAATGAGATGCCGATTCATGCCGATGTAGGATGGATGGAACAGGTGATTATCAACTTTGTTGTCAATGCCATACGGCATGCTGAGGAAGGAAGCTCAATCACGATTCGTATCGAAGGCGCTGAGGAAATCCGTTTTTTTTCCATTGAAAATAAAGGTGAGACCATTCCTGACGATCAACTGGAGCAGATATGGGACCGTTTTTACCGGGCCGAGCTGTCACGTAGCCGCCAGACGGGTGGGACAGGACTGGGGCTGTCGATCGTCAAACGAATTTTAGATTTGCACGAATTCCGCTATAAGGTGGAGAATACCAAGGACGGCGTCCGTTTTGTTGTTATATTCGGAGGCTAAGCTACGGCAAAGGAGTTAAGGAGTATGAAATGGAATTGGTTGCCCTCACTATTCACGATTGCAAACCTGGGGGCAGGGGTCTTATCCCTGTATTTTACGATTCATGAGCAATACATGACCGCTTTTATTCTCGTGGTGGTGGCTGCTTTATGGGATGTATTAGACGGTTTGCTGGCAAGGCTGTTGCATTGCTCCAGTGATTTTGGCAAACAGCTCGACTCGCTGGCGGATGTTGTCTCATTTGGGGTTGCCCCTGCTTTCCTGATCTTGTTATACAAACTGGGAGATACCCATTGGATAGGACCGCTTGTGGCTGTTTTGTTTGTCATATGCGGTGCGGTAAGATTGGCAAGATTCAACCTAATGGCTTTTAGCAAAGGCTTTGTAGGTATGCCGATTACGGCGGCGGGTGTGATTTTGTCCTTTATGTTTTTATGGAGTGAGCATTTGAAGCCGGGGTTGTTGCTTGCATTAATGGTAGTGCTGTCGTTCCTGATGGTTAGCCGTATTCCCTTTCCGTCCTTCAAAAAATAATCGGTCAGGAGGTGGCTCTCCTATGGAATGGGTCATCAGCATGATTACACAATACGGATATATCGCTATTTTTGCTCTTCTTGCTCTTGGGATTATCGGTCTACCGGTTCCGGATGAAATTATTATGGTTTTTGTCGGCTATTTATCCTCTATCATGGTACTGAATTATTCGGTGTCTATATTAGTCAGCTTCATCGGTGCAATGACAGGGATGATGATCAGCTACACGCTAGGCAAAAAGCTGGGTCAGCCGCTGGTGGATAAGCACGGCAAGTGGGTTGGATTGACACCGAAGCGATTTGCAAGAGTTAAGGGGTGGTTTGCGCGTTTTGGGTTATGGACCATTTTGTTTGGTTATTTTATCCCAGGAGTCAGACATGCGACAAGCTATTTGTCGGGCATTAGTGCGATGCCTGTCCGAAAATATATGCTGGTGGCAAGCGCAGGTTCTCTGATATGGACGCTTATCTTTATCTCCATTGGTTATATTGCAGGGGCGAATATAAACTTTCATTAAGGTGACCTCAAAAGTAATGTAGCATTTTTCACGTATACCACCGATAATATAAATAAAGATACTGTACAACCAGTGAGGGGATCTGTATTGAATGCATTAATGAAGTATATTGAGAAGTTACCTAGTTTTCTGCAAATGATCTTGAATATCTCGCTGTTTCTGGTCGGGCTGATTTTAAGCTTCTTACTTCTAAAAGAAACATGGTCCATTTTTTCTTATGTTTTTTTGTACACAGAGGCCGACAAAAATTACTATGAATTCACGGAAGAGTTGCTTGTGTTTTTCTTGTATTTTGAATTCATAGCATTAATAGTTAAGTACTTTAAAACCAATTTTCATTTTCCATTACGTTATTTTATCTATATTGGGATCACGGCTGTCATCAGGCTCATTATTGTAGATCATGATGATGCTAAAAATACATTCTGGTGGTCTATTGCTATCCTAGTCATGGTAGGTTCTCTATTGATCGCTAACAGTAAATTGATAAAAAGAGAAAATTGATGCTCAGGAAGATTGCAAAGTTGACAGTCAAGTGGGAAAGAGGGAATAAAGACGAATGGTAAGAAACTGGATGAATCATGCGGGCGTCAGGCGGGTAGCCGTCCTTGCGATAATCGTTTTACTGTTGTTTATGTTAAGAAGCATGATGAATATTATGTTGTTAACACTGCTGCTTACGATCTTGATTGGTAGTATATATAACGGAGTGAATAAGCTGGTCAAGCGGTTCGTCAATGTGCCGTCAATGATCGTGTTGCTACTGGTGTATGGGCTGCTAATTCTGATTATGGTGTGGGGCGTTTACCGAATGGTGCCGCTAATCGTTGTACAGGTCAAGCAGGTGTATCTCATGATTCAGCAAGCGTATATGTATCCTGATCGTAATCAATGGAACGAAACGATTATCGAATTTATGGACACGCTGAATGTTCAGCGGCTATTTGAGCCTGGCCTGAGTGCAGTGATGAAGGTCAGTCAATTGGGAACACAGCTTCTGGTGTCGATTATTTTGAGCTTGTTCTTCCTGATGGAAAAATCATATATTACACGTTTTACAGCTACGTTTGTAGATAGCAAACTGGGTTGGTTTTTCAAGGAAGTGGGTCATTTTGGCCGTATGTTTCTGGATACGTTCGGGAAGGTATTGGAGGCTCAACTACTGATTTCACTTATTAACTGTATATTGACCACGATTGCACTCTGGATTATGGGTTTCCCTAATCTGCTTGGTCTTGCGCTCATCATTTTCGTACTTGGATTGGTTCCAGTGGCAGGTGTGTTTATCTCACTGGCACCGCTCGGCCTGATCGCTTTCAGTGTCGGCGGCATTCAATATGTGATTTATCTAGTTATTCTGATCGTGGTGATTCATGCGATTGAGGCCTATTTCTTAAATCCGAAGCTGATGTCATCCAAAACGAATTTACCGATCTTCTTTACCTTTGTCGTACTTATTTTCTCTGAGCATCTGATTGGAATTTGGGGCTTGATTGTAGGTATTCCGTTGTTTGTTTTCTTCCTTGATCTGATTGGGATAAAACGCAAGCAAGAGAAGGATACTTGATTCAGCACTACAGATTCCACCCTTGTATAGTGACTATTGATTCATCACGAATGCCTGCGAAGCCGCAGGCATTTTTTTATTGCCCTTTTGTTCATAGGAAAAAATCGCTGACGCTCATCATCATGCAGGAGGTGTCCAACGGCATTATCAATGCATTCTCACTTGCTTTTTAATTCTCTTGTTAGCTATAGTACACTGAATATGCAAGATTAGATCAAGTTAAAAGAAATGAGATGATCGGATGGAACAGAAAATTAAGGTATTGGCTATATCGGGTAGCCTTCGTCAAAAGTCCTCCAATACAGCGCTTATGAAGGCTACTATTGGGCTGGCTTCTGAAAATATGATATTCACAGTCTATGATGGATTGGGGGATCTCCCGCATTTTAACCCTGACTTGGATGTAGATGAGGGGTCAGCTTCCGTAAAAGAGCTACGGGAGCAATTGAAACAAGTGGATGGAGTGCTGATCTGTACACCGGAATATGGGAATGGTGTGCCGGGTGCTTTGAAAAATGCCTTGGATTGGCTCGTATCTTCAGGTGAATTTGTAAATAAACCTACAGCGGTCATTAGCGCGTCACCGTCTCCTATGGGCGGCCATCTTGCGCATGCCTCGCTGCTGCTCACATTGCAAATGATCAATGCACAGATTGTGGAGAATGGAAAGGTCATTATTCCGCATATCACCTTGAAGCTAAATCAGGAAGGTGAAATTACAAACGCTGAAACTAGGCAGGAGCTAGAAGCACTACTTCAAGGGCTTGAGCAAGCATGCTCAAGCACAGGAACTCTTTAGATTTTTGAAGTTTAATAAAGGAAAAGCAGCGGCAGTCTAAGATTTCATTTTCACCTTCGAAGCTGCCGCTTCCTCTTTTAATTGATTTTAAAGTTTGAATTTTAGACAGTGTCCAATAAGCTCTCGTATACCTTTAATCGGGCATATACCGTTTCGAGTATGGGGTAAACAGTATTACTGGTTGCAGCCAATGCAAGCAGTGAACCATGTAGATGGCTGGCTTCAATCGGAAGCTTTTTAAGCATATCGCGTTGCATGGATGACATCATCTCTGGTCGTAAGGATTCCATCGTTTTCAGTGTATGAGCTTCCATCTCTGAATCAATCGGCATCCCCGCGTTGTGAGCAAGTGTGACAATCTCATGCAGCAGCTTTTCGTAAATAGCACGTGACTCTGCCGTGGCAAGTATAGTTCCAACCGAGGCATCCATCAGTGTTGTAATTGCACTCAAGCTGGCAACGAATATATATTTCTGCCAAACTTCACGCTGGATATCGTGGCTTCGTGCCACTGTGAAGCCTGCATGATCAAGATGATTCAGCAGCAATTGTGTACGCTCTGAGTGCACTCCGTTCCATTCACCGAAGACGATACGGTGGAACGGACTTGTCTGAACAACAGAACCATCATGATCCAGCGTAGTTTCAATATAACAAAGTCCGCCCAGCACTTTTTCAGAACCGAATTGCTTGCGCAAAAAGTCAAAATGTTCGTAACCATTAAGTAACGGAAGAATCATGGTATGATCACCGACATAAGGCTCAAGATCAAATTGCAATTGGGGAAGATGATACGCTTTGACCGAAATGATAATACAGTCGAACGGATCGGCGGCTTCACCATTTGTAATAGCACGGATTGGCGTCTGGAAATCTCCATGAACACTTCTAACAATCAGACCGACTTCTGCCAACTGAGATTTTTTTGAAGGGCGTACGAAGAAGGTCACGTCTTCTCCTTTTTGAACAAGAAGTCCCCCGAAATAGCCTCCAATCGCCCCTGCACCTACAATCAGAAATCGCATTATAGGGTCCCTGCCTTTACTTTTGCATTTCCGTATAATCCTTCTACTACGTTCTCATCTGCCTTAAAAACATGCTCCTCGCCTGGAAAAGAACGATTCTTCACGTCTTCGACATATTGCCCGATGCTGTTGCGAATCAAAGCACCTATATCCGAATAGGTTTTTACGAACTTCTTCTCCCGGTAAGGAGCTGAGTATTGTAACATGTCATGATACACCAAAACCTGGCCATCACAGTATCTCCCCGCACCGATGCCTATGACCGGAATAGATATCTCTCGGGTGATGCTCTTCGCTACTTCCTCTGTCACCAGCTCTAACACGATGGCAAAAGCTCCCGCTTGCTCCAGGGCCCGGGCATCATTTAGAAGGCGCTCAGCGGCCTGTGAGTTTTTACCTTGAATGAAGTATCCGCCGATTTGATGCACAGACTGTGGTGTAAGTCCGATATGCCCCAGTAGTGGGACGCCGGATTGAACAATTCGCTTCACGGTGTCGCAAATTTCCATGCCCCCTTCTAATTTCACGGCATGGGCATGTCCCTCTTGCATGAGCCTGCGCACATTAGTAAGGGCTTCTTCACTACTCCCGTGGTACGTCATAAATGGCATATCCGCAACAATAAAAGTATGTTCCGCACCGCGCACGACAGACCGTGTATGATAGACCATATCAT
The DNA here is from genome assembly GCF_024213315.1 of Paenibacillus sp. A3M_27_13. Lineage (NCBI taxonomy): Bacteria > Bacillati > Bacillota > Bacilli > Caryophanales > Paenibacillaceae > Paenibacillus > Paenibacillus sp. A3M_27_13. Next base: position 138,791 of record NZ_JANAVE010000012.1, on the reverse strand, counting down.
CCATAGTGACGGGCAGTGTGGAGTTATAATTAGATAACACATTACCTACGGAATCACCGACAAGGATGATATCGATCCCGGCTTCCTCAGCCAAACGAGCAGATGGATAGTCATACGCCGTAATCATACTTATAGGTGAACCTTCTCGTTTCATTTTCTTCAATTGCAAAATATTAAGTGCTTTCGAGGTTGCCATGGTTGCATTCAAATCCTTTCCTACCTTTATTTTAGATCACAAAAAAAACCTTTTAGCACATGGCTGAAAAGGTCCGAAAGGCAAAAAAAGAGTCAATTTGCGACCGTTCTTTTGTCTCGGTCCTTGCGGATCAGAGCAAAATCCAACGAGTTCACCTCCATAGGCTCACACATCTACATATTGAATTACAGTAACTAGAGTACCGTTCGAATGTATCGATACAGCCTCTCACGGAAGTATACCAAAATATAGGGCTGTTGCATAACATTCTCTACTATATGAACAAAACAAGCCCCTCCAACTTCCTATTCGGAAGTGAAGGGCTGTCAGCTTGCAGATACAGTATGTGAAATATCGCTAAATCTTTAGGACGTGTATGAGGTCACGGACGGTCGATAAATTCATATAGAAAGGATTGACCCTCCCGATAGAATTCTAATTGTAACATGGGACTATTGTATGTGGAGAGCGTGATATAATAGGGCACAAATCGTTTCATAGATGATGAATCAAGCAGAGGAGTGAAGGCTGGTGTATGAACAAATTGTAGCGTATGGTCTGAGCCAAAAAGAGGCTGTTAAGGATTATCCATTCGGTGCTGAAACGCTAGTACTGAAAGTTGGAGGCAAGATGTTTGCTCTATTATCTGAAAAGGACGGCATTAGCCACCTATCCTTGAAATGTGATCCGATCATTGCGGTAAATCTGCGTGAACAAAACAAGGCAATTAAGCCAGGCTATCATTTAAATAAAAAGCATTGGAATACGATTGAGGTTGATGCTACCTTCCCACTGGAGGATTTGTACAGCATGATCGACCATTCGTATGAGCTAGTCTTCAAGAGCTTAACCAAAGCGCAACGCGAAGCGATTACGATGAGAATACGGGCAACGGATTTGTAAAGGGCTGGTGAAGCCCTTAGGTTGTATCCAAAAATACTTACTAACATTATTATAGTTTTACTTGACAGAAATCACGAATAGATATATTCTTAATTTAAAGATAATTCATTTGAAAATAATATCAAGGAGTGGAACTTAGCATGAGCGAACTGGTGAATATTATTCAAGAGAGAAGATCAGCTTCTAAATTTATTCCTGATGTTACTATAGATGCAAAAGAACTAGAAGAAATATTTCAGTTGGTGAAGTTTGCTCCATCGGCTTTTAATTTACAGCATACGCGCTATATCGTAGTGCAGGATGCTGATACCAAACAAAGACTGCATGATGAGGCAAGTAAGCAGTATAAAATATTAACGGCTTCGGCGACCATTGTAGTGCTGGGGGATACAGAAGCTTATACCAAGGTAGCTGACCTCAACGAAGGATTCCTGAATTTAGGTGTCCTAAGCAAGCAGGAATATGATAGTACGGTGGAATCGGTAACTCAGTTTTATCGCGAGCGGGGACCTGTCTTCCAGAGAGAAGAAGCGATCCGTAATGCCAGTCTGTCGGCTATGCAATTGATGTTGATTGCCAAGGACAAAGGCTGGGATACTTGCCCGATGATCGGTTTTGATCCGGCGAAGGTGCAGGAAGTACTGAATATTCCAGAGCAATTTGTTCCCGTGATGATGATTACCTTGGGTAAAGAGGACGAATCGGGTCAGCGGGCACGGGGATACCGCAAGCCGGTTGGACAATTTGTCAGCTACAATGGATTTTGAAATTTGTAAATCATTTGTGTAAATAAATCATCATGTTAATGAAGGAGTGATAAAGATGTCATTGAAAACCGCTGGAATTCACCATATCACGTCCTTTGCAGGAGACCCGCAGGGCAACGTTGATTTTTACGCAGGCGTACTTGGTTTGCGATTGATTAAAAAGACGATCAACTTTGATGCTCCAGAAGTATACCATTTGTACTTTGGTAATGAAGAGGGCAGCCCGGGAACGATCATTACCTTTTTTCCAGCTCCGGGTACACGCAAGGGTAAGATTGGAGGTGGACAGGTCGGGATTACGACGTATGTCGTGCCGTCCGGTGCTTTGGAATACTGGGAAAACCGTCTGCACAGCTTGAAGGTGTCTTTCACGAAGGCCACTCGTTTTGGCGAGTCATTCATCCAGTTCCGAGACAACGAGGGCTTGCATCTGGAGCTGGTGGAGCGGGAAGATGGCCCGGTGAACACGTGGACAGCTGGCGGCGTGCCTACGGATAAAGCTATCAAGGGCTTTGGCGGGGCGGTACTGTACAGTGCGGATTCCAAGCATACGCAAGAGGTGTTGGAGAACGTCCTGGGGATGACTCCCATCGGAGAAGACGCAAATGCAGGCTACATCCGCTATCAGGCGACAGGTGATTTGGGCAACCTGATCGACATTCCGGTCAAAGATGTCCCGTGGGGGAATGGCGGCGCCGGTACGGTTCACCATATTGCCTGGCGCGCGCAGGACGATACGGAGCATCAGGCGTGGAACGAATGGGTTCATCAGCATGGTTTTGGGACCAGTGGTATTGTAGATCGCCAATACTTTAATGCCGTATACTTCCGCGAGCGGGGCGGTATTTTATTCGAGATCGCAACCGATCCACCCGGATTTACCGTGGATGAGGAATTGAATGAGTTAGGGCACAAGCTGATGCTGCCTGAATGGTATGAGCCTCAGCGCACCCAGATTGAGTCTAACCTGGTTCCCATTGAACCTAGAGTATTAAAACAGGATTAATCTGCTCGATCCAAACAATCATATTTAGAAGCAAAAAGGTCCAATGCGGGAAGATTTCTACCGTGATTGGACCTTTTTTTGCATGTGGAATTGTCATACTAACGTATAAATAAGCGTGGAAGAGTTGGCTAGATCATGAGCAGTCCACGAATCTCCAGCTCGGTCAGTGCCGAAAGGGTTTCTTGCCCCGGTTGAATGACCTGGTCGATCATGTTTTTCTTTTTTTGTTGCAGCTCATACATTTTATCCTCTACCGTGCCTTGGGCGACGAGACGAATAACCTGTACGACTTTTTTCTGACCCATTCGGTGTGCGCGGTTGGTAGCCTGCTCCTCTACAGCGGGATTCCACCATAGGTCATACAGAATGACTGTATCTGCGCCGGTGAGGTTCAGGCCAGTGCCTCCTGCCTTTAGGGAAATCAGGAACAGCTCGCGTTCTCCATCGTTGAAGCGACTGCACAGCTCGACTCGTTCCGGAGCGGGAGTCTGCCCATCCAGGTAAAAGTAGGACACCCCTTCTCGAGCAAGCTCGCGTCCGATCATTTGAAGCATCGTAGTGAACTGTGAAAAAATGAGCATCCGTTTCCCGGAGCTGAGACATTCCGTAATGATCTCCAACAGCTGTTCAAATTTGGCGGAGCTTCCCGTATACCCTTCGATGAACAAGCCCGGATGACAGCAGAGCTGACGAAGTCGGGTCAGACCTGCGAGAATTTTGATTCGATTTTTCTGAAATCCTTCCTCGTTGAGATGCTTCAACGTTTCATGCTGGAGCTTGGCCAGATAGGCTGTATACAACTTTTTTTGATCTGGCAGAAGCCGGGATACCTGCACGGATTCGATTTTCTCCGGCAGCTCCTTGAGGACATCGCTCTTAAGACGGCGCAACAGAAACGGACGAACCCGCTTGGCAATCACATTTCGAGGCAGGTTGTGAAACACTCTTTTCCCACCGGGAAATAGCGCAGGAAATACAACGTCGAATATGGACCATAACTCTTCCAATGTATTTTCTATAGGCGTTCCTGTCAGGGCAAAACGGTAACGGGCTTTTACATCCTTAACAGCTTGTGCTGTCTGGGTGGCATGGTTCTTGAAAGCCTGCGCCTCGTCCAGTATGAGCGTATGAAACGATGGTTTGCTGTACACATCTGCATCGCGCCGTAGCAGCGGGTAGGACGTAATGACGACGTCATAACTGGCGGCATCCCGTATGATCCGGCCGCGTTCTTCCGGGCTGCCATCTGCGATAGTGATGCGGACGTGTGGAGCAAATTTCTCCAGCTCATTCCGCCAGTTGTACACCAGTGATGCAGGGGACACGATCATGGCTGGAAGCTGCTGGCTGCGAATCTCCGGCAATACTGAGACGAGAAAGGCGATACTTTGCAGCGTTTTACCCAGCCCCATATCATCTGCCAAAATGCCCCCAAAACGGTAATGCGCCAATGTCTTAAGCCATTGAAAGCCGTAAACCTGATAATCTCTCAAGATAGGAGCAAGCACGTCTGGAACTGGAAAGTCGAGATGGTCTGGGTTACGTATATTTTCCAGCAGCTGGCGAAAGGTTTTACCCAAAGTCAGGTTTTTCCCATGATCGTGAGGATCAATTAAATACAGTCCTTGTGTGACGGGAACACGAATTTGCGCTGCATCCAGATCACTTTTACGGATACCTGTTTCATTCATGAACCGAATCAATTCCTTGTACTCCTCTGTTTCCAGCGGCAGCAAGGCACCATTAGGCAGACGGTGATATCTCTGTTTTTCCTCTAACGATTTGAGCAGTTTGCGAATTTCCGGTTCCGGAATGCCCTCCATATCAAATTTAAATTCAAGCCAATCCGTACGTTCATCCCATTCCGCCCGTATCCTTGGGGTAGGCAGAGTATTGTTTATTTTCGCTTTGACTGCACCTGTAGCATAGACGTCCAGCAGCTTTTCCAGTTGAGGAACAGTATGGTACAAAAAATCATACTCTGCATCTTCATCTTCCATAAAATATCCGCTGTCTGTTCTGGCAAAGGAGCTATGCTCCATCAGTTCCAAAATACGCTGCTCCTGTTCCCCATCACGTATCAGAATTCGGTCGTTACCAGGCGTTCGTGCATCTGTTTCCAGCGGGTTGATGATGATATCCCCATATTGGAACTCCAGCCCTGCCAGTAGCTTGTCTCTTACCCGGTCCAGATATAGCTTTGCCTTCAATGGCTGCTGTGTGACCCGATCTGAGACGGACCGAGTCATATGAACACGTCCGAGCTTCATTAACCCGGGTACAACCTTGTCCATAAAAGATTCCATCTGCTCTGGCGCAATCAGAACTTTTCGCCTGTGGTGTACCTCTACCATCCGTTTTAGCTCGGACAAACGCCGTAAGGGATCGGCCTTCTGTTTGACAAGCTTGCCATCGGCAATGACGACACCATAGTCCTCCATGATGGTCAAGTCATCCAATCCTTGTATGCTTAGCTGGTAGCCTTCGGTTATGGCCCCGGCCTCATCAAATTCAAATTGCAGTGGAAGCATCAGGTCGGACTGGGGAATACCCTCACTCATGTTTCCGTGAATTTCAAAGTAGACGCCCTGTGCTGTTGTCAGCAAGGGGAGCAGCTTTTCCCAAGCCGCAGGCGGAATGAGGAGCATTCGCTCGCCGCTCATATGGCTACTGGAAGATGAATACGTGCCTGAGGTTTCCCGAATCATACGCTCATGGTGGCACACCTGGGATAATTGCTGGAGAATAGCGTCATGTTCAGGTCGGAAGCGGTACAACTCAGGCTCGTACGAGAAGCTTTTCGTGAACATGTAGCTATCCCCACGGTCAATACTATCCAGAAACGGACGAATTTTCTGGACGATATATAATCGTTTGGGGCCAGCCTTCATTTCTACACCAAACATATATTTTTGGTAACCGTAGGCAAAAGGCCGGATGACGAATTGAAAATCCAAGACCGCACGAGTATCCAGCAGGGTAGGCGTGCTGCGAAGCGGTCGCTTGCGGTCAAATAGTTTTAACATACTGTCGGTCAGCTGGAGATCCCCTTGTGTGATGTCAGAGGATCGTGCCGTTTTAGCAGTGTAATCATACGGAGCATCTGTAGATGTGTACATCCCGTCTGAATCCATGCTTCCTGCTGTATCTGGGGTAGTACCGGGATGAAGTCTGGAGGCGTAGGAGCGTACAGACAGACTTTTTCCACGGCGTATATCATGGGCGTTAAGGAGAACAGCAGCGATATGTTTGCAATATCGTCCGGTGTTCTGAAATGTGCTACAGGTGCACTCTGCTCGGATACTTCCATTGGATCGGATCATCGCCGCAACAGCATAAAAGCTGCTTCCTTTGACCGTAGCTTCGTATACCCCTTCATCATGATCTATTTGTGTAAAGGCCACTCTTTTGGCCCGGTAATAGGCATCCCCGTCGTCATAAGCAGCTTGACTGCATAGTTGTCTGATGGCTCGCCGGGTAAGTTCAAAACTCATGATTCGTAATCCTTTCCTGAGTTATTCCGTTTTCTTACATGATAACAGAACAGACAGGAGGATGGACACTTGGGCGCGAAACGTAACTTTACAAAAAAAGGAGAGCAGAAAAAAACAGGCCTTGGTCCGTCATTGAACCAAAGCCTGCCAGGTGGCTACAGCTATATTATATGTCGGGCAGTCCTTCTTCTTGCTCATGGACACCCAGCGCGTTACGTGCCATCTCCATATATTCATCTAGCCCGGATTTGAGGGCGAATTCGGCGATAAGCACAGGGTAAGCCGCGGTCAGTTCAACGATATGTTCGATCATACGCGGCCATACACGTCCGCCTGCTGCCTCGTAAAGCTTCAATAAACGAGTAAGCTCTACTTCTCCGAACAAAGTATAGTAACTCGTAAAATCAATCGCCGGATCAGCTACTTCGGCCTCGGTCCAGTCCAGCATTCCAGTAACCTCTGTATTCGAAGAGACTAAAATATGGCCTGGGTGCAAATCACCGTGTACAAGTACGGAATATTCCGGCCAGTAGCTATCGTCTGCCAGCCAGGTTTGCCATCGTTGCCATAGCTCGCCAGATACACCAAAGACGCTCCTTATTTCCTTCATCCGCTGGTCCATCAATTGCCGAACTTCGTCGTGCTGCTTTACGCGGACACCGAAATTTGCTGCCTGTTGGTGATCCGTCCGGTGCAACGCGGCTAGGGCTTTAGCGAGCGAAGCAACGAATCTTTCCGTCAGAGCCTCAGGATTGATGAACCATACGTAGCTTTTGGTTTCCATATCAATGGTAGCGGCAGGAGTGCCCTCCAGTTGAGGGTAGGCGATGAACTCTGGACGATACACTTGCCAATCCGGTACCGCTACAGGAAGAGTATCCCGAATCAACTGAAGCACTTTGTGCTCGTAAGCGGCTGATTGGACCACATCTGTTCGTCGCGGTGTACGTAGAACCCAAGGGGTACCCTGAATGTCTTTGGCGAATAGTGCCCGAAAATCTAGCCCGGACTCGTTGAGCTCTAATCCTTCATGTAGTATGTGAAGCCCGTTGCTTTTGGCAAGGGCCAATATATCACTAACGTCTTTTGAGTTAGTCAAGGAACGCTTTTCAGTCATATGAAACACACCTCATTGTTCAGATTTAGTTTAAAAAAAGGTAACTTAAACAAGCCTCAACCTTCCATATAAAAAAACGGGTTGAGCTTCATTGAAAAGCCTATCCTTTTATCTGAGACGCATGTAGTGAGTACACATGAAAGAGCAAACCTCCTTTACAAAATAGGGCATCTAACCCAGCACCAATATAACATCCTACATTGGAGGATGTCTACAATACGAGGAATAATATAAATGGCTACCCCAGTTCGCTTATCTGTGAGTTAGAGAAGTTTTTACAAGCTGCACATAGCAGGATACAATGGAAGTGTTAAAGAAAGGAGGCGGATACTTTTGCAAAATGAAGAGAAAAAGACCGATTCCAAATCCGGCTCATCCAAATGGTACCTTGGTAGTGCAGCAGCATTGCTTCTTCTGAAAGGTAAGTCGTTACTTGCCCTTTTAAAATTCAGTAAATTTGGCGGTGCGCTGATATCTATGGCGATAACGATTGGCACATATGCGATCATTTACCCGTGGGGATTTGCGGTCGGATTCGTGTTGCTGTTGTTTGTGCATGAGCTGGGGCATGTATTGGCCGCCAAGCGCAAGGGGCTTCCCGTATCAGCACCGTTATTTATTCCTTTTCTCGGGGCGCTGATCACAATGAAACGGCAACCTTTGGATGCGCAGACAGAGGCTTATGTAGCCATGGGCGGCCCGTTACTTGGGACGGTTGGGGCTATGGCGGTATACGCAGGAGCCTATGCAACAGACAGTCCCCTGTTGTATGCGCTCTCGTATGTCGGATTTTTCCTGAACCTGATCAACCTGCTGCCGATTCATCCGCTCGACGGAGGACGGATTTCCACGGCAGTGACGCGTTGGCTGTGGCTGGTGGGCCTATTGGGTGGAATTGTAGTCGTAGTATATTTAAAATCCTTTTTATTTTTCTTGATATGGGCGTTCTTTGCCTACGATTTGTACAAAAAATATGTTAAACGCAATAAAGAGGAGGTTAAGGTCCAATCCTTTTTGCAAAAGCCGCTGGTGAACGTACAGCATCTGTATGAGCAAGGATATCCGCTGCCCGGACCGGAGCACACGCGCAGATTATCTTTTAATACCTACTCGGATTTGGAGGGGCAGCAATATGTGACGGTGTATATGGAAAGTCTGGATGTGGAACAGACGCTTCTGCTGCCACAGCAGTGTCTTGTCCAGCATGTATGGCTGAACGGTGTGGAACATATACCGACGCCGGATGCGTACCAGCTCAGATTGCTGTGTGGGATTGATTACATTCCGTTTGAAAATGATAAATATTACGAAGTACCCGCATCATCGCGCTGGAAATTCGGCATCGGTTACTTGGCTTTGGCCGTATTCCTGATGGGGATGATGTATGTGGTGCACCAGCATATAGGGGATATTAGGCTGTGATTCGAGTAATGAGAGCTTAGTCAAGATTTTAGATCATTAAGGCAACGGTAGAGCTTATAGAAAATAGAGTCAAAAGAGCGCGACAACCGCAATATTCGGTGTCACGCTCTTTTTTTTGTATGAATAGCAGGGTGGAGCCCTTGCTATCCGTCCTTATATCTTAAATCCTTTGTGCATCAGTAATCGGCTTTAACGTCTGACGGTATTTAAGTGGGCTGGTGCCTGTCCAGCGCTTGAACTGTCTGCTGAAATGAGCCAGACTGGAGTATCCGAGCAGGGAAGCTACCTTGTTGAGTGGCAGATTGGGCTGCTGGATCAGCACCTTAGCCTCATGCAGCTTGGTCTCCGATAGATAGTGACGTGGAGAATAGCCGTATACCTTGCGGAACACTTCCTGGGCATAGCCAGGACTGATCCCGAGGGAAGCCGCCACATCTTCAAGGCGGAACGCTTGCTCGCCAGATTCATCTTCCCGATAAGGTTTAAACCTTGATTGAATGGCTTCCATGATGGCCTTGGCATATTGAACGGATGAAGGCGCAATTCTGGGCTCCAAACCGGTAGATATCATTTGCGAGAATATCCCGAATAGCTCAAATAAGGCAATTTGCATACGAAAACGGTCTGCTGTCGTATATTCTCCGCTTTCCTGCACCATGCCAATCCAGCTATGGACGACCTTTTGCAGCTTGGTATTCGTTTCAGTACCCGCTGGGAAAAAGAGCTGATTGCTCTTAATCATTTCCTGACGGAACAATGGATCATCGACATTAAAATGAGAGCTAAAATAGTACATGCCGTTTGGGGAAACACACTGACTCACATGTTTGAAACCCGGCGGAATGATTAAAATATCACCCTCCCCAACCGAATATACGTTATTTTCCATAATCGTTTCCTGACGACCTTCTAAAATGAGTGCAATTTCAAAACCGATATGAGATTCCTCAGGCATGCACCAATCCGCTTTGACCCGGTGAATATGGGCGCCAAAAAATTTCACATTCCAGTCAATAATGGGCAGCCATCGGCAATCGTGGAATAGAGCTGGATCAACATCAGGATTTAATATCATCAGATCACCTTCGATTAGGGCAAATTTTACACCGCTTAGACAATCTCATTGTATCGAACATTTAACTATAATAAAAGAGCGTTTACAAATGCTATAGTATAAGCTTTTACATAAAAGAAAGCGCTTATATGTAGATTTTTTGAAAGCGATGCCATATTGTAATCAGGAGGAGCTATGGAAACAACATCGAAAGAACGTGTATCGTATTACGTTTACTTTTTGGGGAGCAACGCAATTCTCTGTCTGGTCGCCTCTTTTGCGATGCTATTTTATACGGATTATGTTGGCATATCTGTTTCTATTATCGGTACTTTATTCGTACTAGCCCGTATATGGGATGCCCTTAGCGCTCCGATCTTCGGTGTGATCATTGACCGGGCCAATCTGAAGGGCGGCTTGTTCAAACCGTGGACGAATCTGGCTTCCATCATTTTGCCGATACTTACTGTACTTATTTTTCTCGTTCCTAATGATGCGTCGCTTACCGCCAAGGTGATTTATATCGCCGTCACGTATCTGGCATGGGAAATGTGTTATACGATCAGTGATGCGCCTGGCTTTGGGTTGGCTACACTGATGACGAAAAATACGCATGAACGTGATCTGTTAATGTCCAGAGGCCGGACGATGGTCTTCTTGGGTTTTATGGTCATCTCCTCATCTTCGGTAGCTGTGGCCAATCAGATATCATGGCCAATTTTGGCACTGATTGTTGCCATAGCGGGTTTGATACTCATGAACTTTACTCGCTTTAATGTCAAAGAACGGTATTCCAACAAGGCGGAGAAGGTTACGCTCAAGCAAATTATGACGTATCCATTGCAAAACAAGCAGCTTTTATTTTACCTGACGTCGTTTATGATGCTGTCTATGACCAATCTGCAAGGGATTGTCGTCAGTTACTTTGCCTTATACAACTTGAAAAATCCTATTTATATTTCCATTCTCATGTTCATTTCCTTGGGTGTGCAGCTGCTCACTGCGTTGATTTTACCACCAATTATTAAAAGATTCGGCAAGTGGAAAGTGAATGTCGTCAGCTTGATTGGATTGTTTACTACGGGCTTGTCCTTATTTGTAATCGGTTACAGCAACCCTGTTGTCGTATGTGTATTTGCGGTTCTTTTCGGTTTGTTCAGCTCTGCACCACAGCTCATGGTACCGATGTTTACGGCCGATTGTGTGGAATATGGCGCATTCAAAAAAGGCGTACGTGCCAGTGGTACCGCTTTTGCTACCCAAACGTTTGCAGGAAAACTGGGGGGAGCGGCAGCCAGTGGAATCGTCGCTTATGCGCTTGCCTTTGCAGGCTATGTCCCGAATGTACCGCAGACCGGACAGGTTCTCACATGGATATTCGCGCTCTATGCAGTAGTACCTGGAGTGGGGGCCTTAATTACGGCAGGTCTGTTTGCATGGCTGTACAAGATTAAAGAAAAAGACGTAGAAGGCTGGCTGGCAAGTGCGAAAAAAAATCTACAACAGGCAGATTCTGCGAAGCAGGGTGTTGCCGACAAGACGATATCCGTTCCATCCCTGAAAAAACCGCATAACAGCCACGGTGTTTGAAAATAACCTTATATAGCTCCACATACCCTAACGAACCTAATTGGAGGACGACTTGATGAAAAAGCTACTGTACGGTGTTGCCTATTATGATGAGTATATGCCATATGACCGTTTGGACCAGGATATCCAAATGATGAAGGATGCGGGCATCAACGTGGTGCGGATTGCCGAATCCACTTGGAGTACGCATGAGCCGCAAAACGGCGTGTTTGATTTTACCTCTGTGGATCGGGTGCTGGACGCCATGCATAAGGCGGGCATCGAAGTCATTGTGGGGACGCCCACCTATGCCGTACCCACATGGCTGGTGAAGGAGCATCCCGATGTATTGGCGACAACGCCTCAAGGTCCGGGCAAATATGGAGCTCGCCAGATTATGGACATAACGAACCCGGTGTACCTGTTCCATGCCGAGCGAATCATACGCAAGCTGATCGGACGGGTGAGTCAGCATCCGGCGGTCATTGGCTTTCAGACGGATAATGAGACCAAGCATTACCACACGAGTGGGCCCAATGTGCAATTGCAATTTGTAAAGTATTTGCGGGAGCGGTTCGAATCGCTGGAGGAGCTAAACCGCAAATTTGGTCTGGACTACTGGAGTAATCGCATCAATAGCTGGGAGGACTTTCCTTCGGTGGTCGGAACGATTAATGGAAGTTTGGGCGCAGCCTTTTCCCAATTCCAGCGCAAGCTGGTGACGGATTTCCTGGCATGGCAGGTCGCGCTGGTGAATGAATATAAGCGGGAAGACCAATTTGTTACGCAAAACTTTGATTTTGAATGGAGAGGTCATTCCTTTGGTGTTCAGCCAGACGTGGATCACTTTGCGGCATCGCAAGCCTTTGATGTGACTGGGGTGGATATTTACCATCCATCACAGGATGATCTGACCGGAATTGAAATTTCCTTCGGTGGCGATGTAGCGCGTTCGACGAAAAATAACAACTATCTGGTGCTGGAAACGGAAGCGCAGGCTTTTACCCACTGGGTTCCCTATCCGGGGCAATTGCGTCTGCAAGCGTTCAGCCATCTGGCTTCTGGAGCCAATATGGTGGCATACTGGCACTGGCATTCCATCCATAATTCCTTCGAAACTTACTGGAAGGGTCTGCTCAGCCATGATTTTGAACCGAATCCTGTGTATGAGGAAGCACAGACCATAGGGAAGGATTTTGCAAGATTGTCTCCGCATTTGGTCAACCTGAAAAAGAAAAATAAAACGGCGATTCTGGTCAGCAACGAAGCATTGACGTCGATTGACTGGTTTAAATTTAATATGAGCAGCCCGTTGAATTACAATGACATCGTACGCCGTTTGTATGACGAGTTGTATAAACTGAATATCGGGACGGATATTGTTCATCCAGGTACAGAATCGTTTGACGACTATGATCTCTTGATCGTCCCGGTCCTCTATTCTGCCCCAGACGCACTACTGGAGAAGCTGAACCGATATGTGGAGAGAGGTGGTCATATAGTATACACATTCCGAAGCGGATTTACTGACGAGCATGTGCAGGTGAGAACGTCCCGGCAGCCGGGCGTGATTAGCGAAGCCTGCGGCATTCATTACAGCTTGTTCGTGGAGCCGAAGAAGGTGACGCTCAAAAATAATCCTTTTGAGGTGGCACCAGAGTACAATCAGGTAGATACGTGGATGGAGTTGATTACCCCGACGACCGCCGAAGTGTTGGCCTATTACGATCACCCGCATTGGGGAAAATATGCCGCGATTACGCAAAACCGCTATGGTCAGGGAACAGCGACCTACATCGGCTGTATCGTCAGCCCGGCGGTCATCCGCGAACTATTCAGCTCTGTAGCCAAAAAGGCGGGAGTATGGGGAGTGGATCAGGAAACGTCTTATCCGATCATTGTTAAATCTGGCACAAATGAGCTGGGACGGACAATCCGGTACTATTTTAACTATTCCGAACAAGCAGGCTCGGTGGTATATCCACATGGAGACGGCAAGGAGTTAATCGGGGGACGTACAGTTATCCAAGGACAAACGCTTCCATTAGAGCCTTGGGGTGTTATAATTATCGAAGAAGCGTAAATGATGAATAATGAGCTGAAACCAACTTACGAATAATATCATATAGGTATTCTCCGGGAGTATCCGGTAAATGAAGCGCCCCTGCGAATTGCGGGGCGTTTTCGCATATGGCTGAGTAGAGGAGTGCATCGCTATGCCAACCCGAGCAGTCCGCTGGTTCCGGGCGCTGACGGCCCCGTATCGACGCAGCATTCAGCTTAAGCTGATCTTGACGATGATTGTTCTATCTGTGCTGCCGGTCATTGCTGTCACGGTGCTGGCTGCGGAAAAAAGTAGAGCTTCCATGGAAACTGAAGTGGTAGAGACGAACATGTCCAATATGAAATGGACGGGGATCTATATCAGCGACCAGCTAGATCGTCTAAATCATCTGATTTACAGCATTCAGATCAGCCCTGATCTGAGCGATTATTTGAATGAGCGCGAGCCTGACAATCTTTCGAGCCAATTTAATGCTCAGCGAAAAATGCTGAATACGATGGCGAATGTGTATTATTCAGCCGGAAGTCATGTGATCGGCATCCAGCTTTATTTGAAGCAATCGCAAACTCTGTTTACCTTCAATAGCATGCAAAATGAAATTACGACAGTGAGCGGTATTCCCCCACAGTATGCCGAGATGTGGCAAGCAAATAAGGATTATTCGATTCGCCCAAGCTCTGCTGACCCGGAACGCTTTACTTTGACGCGCAGTATTCGGCGTTTCGAAGATCAGAAGCAGACGGGAGCTATTTCATTGGATGTATTGTGGTCGCAATTCGATCAGACGCTGGGCCTGCTGGGACGAGGGGATCAGCATCAGGTGCTTATTACAGATGCGGATGGCAGGGTCATGTATCCAGCACAGGCTCGGCAGTCGCCTCCACCTGCAGGTGTGCTGACAGCTCTTCGTGACGTTAAGTCGGGCCCTGGAGTGATTCAAACTGCTGAACATTATGTGTTCTATAATGATCTGGATGTAGTTGGGCTAAAGCTGGTCAAAATCGTACCCACTTCCTCCATTAACCACAGTGCCTTTTCAACCATGCTGTATGGTATTATCGTAGGCGTGATTTCAATTCTGGTTTCCATCTGCATTGCCGTTTTCATCGCATGGCGGACTGCACGTCCGATTGTTCATTTGGCGCGTTCCGTACAGGAGCTGGATATGATCAAAGGACCGATTGGACAGCCAAGTACACGCCCGGATGAGATTGGGCTGCTGGAAAGAAGTCTGCATGGGATGGCAGGCCGAATTCGCGAGCATATTCAGGCGGAATACAGTATAAATTTGCAAAAAAAGACGGCTGAATTGAAAGCGCTCCAAGCGCAGATTCATCCACATTTTCTGCAAAATACGCTGCAAATGATCGGAAGTATGGTATTTTCTCAAAAGCCGGAGGACACCTATGAAGTCATTCGGTCGCTGAGTGAGATGTTCCGTTACGTGGTACGGGAACCTCAGGATTTGGCCTCTTTACGCGCAGAGCTCGACCATGTGGGACACTATATGCGCATCCAGCAACGACGATTTCCACAAAGATTGGTGTTCCAGGTGGAGACGGAAGAACAGGCGATGGATATTCGACTGCCTAAGCTATCGCTTCAGCCATTGTTGGAAAATGCTTTTCAGCACGGTCTTGATCGAAAGGCGGGGGCATGGCAAATGGGGATTCGGGTGGAGATTATGAAACAAGATGTGTGTATTACGGTTTGCGATAATGGAAACGGCATGGCCCCGGACAAGCTGGAAAAACTACGGGCAAAGCTGGAAAACGCGTCGGAGGAACCGATCTGGGCGCAGGGTAGTCATATCGGATTGAGCAATGTGTCTTCACGCATACGGATGAATTTTGGAGTGCACTACGGAGTGACGATAGATAGTGAGCAGGGAGTCGGTACACGTGTCACCATCCGCATTCCATTCACCTCAGCAGAGGAGGGAAAAGTATGATCAGAGTATTAATTGTGGACGATGAGCCGTGGAACCGCGATATTTTGAAGACATTTGGCACATGGGAAAAACTTGGAATGTTGGTAGTGGGTGAGGCTGAAGACGGGGACGAGGCGTTCAGGCTGGTCGGGGAGTTAGCTCCCCATATTGTGATTACTGATATGCGCATGCCGGGTGCGGACGGAGTGGAGCTGCTGCAAGCACTAAATAACCATTGTCCTGATGTGAAAATCATTGTCGTAAGCGGATATGATGACTTTGCGTATGCCAAACATGCCATCCGTTACAAGGCTGTCGATTATTTGTTAAAGCCAGTCAATCCTGCAGAGCTGAATGCAGTGTTGCTCAAATGCAAAAACGATCTGGAGGTCAAGGCTGCTGAACAGCAGCAAGAAGCGACAGAGCTGGATTATGAGTTTTTTCACAGGTTGACCCGGTATAAGCAACTGCTGCGTCTTTATTTTAATGAGCTGAACTGTGACGGGGTGAACTTAACCTGCAGGCAGGTTATGCAGGAGCTGGAGAGTTATGGAGCACCAAGTCCACATATGCTAGGCAGGCTGGTGCAGGAGCTTCTTTCCCTGCTGAAAGAGCTTGCAGCGGATAACGGGCTGGATAATTCTACGACAAAGGCAGGATTTCCACTGCCGCAGGATGCCGTGTCCTCTGTAGAACATGCGCTGGAATTCGTATCGTCGTGCTATGTTCAGGAACTGGATCAGCTCATTCGGCAGCGAAAATACAAAAACAAGCTGAATTTAGAAGAGGTACGGCGATATATCGATAGTCACTTTGCTGGGCCGATTACACTGGAGCAGTTGGCGAAAAACTTTTTTGTGAGCAAAGAGTATATGAGCAAGGTATTTAAGCAGGAGTATGGTCAAAATGTAACGGACTACATCGTAGAGCGAAGAATGGAAAAGGCGCGGGAATGGCTGGCCAATAAACAGATTTCAATTAAAGCAGTTGCGGAGATGGCAGGATATGAGGATGTGTCTTATTTCTATCGGGTATTTAAAAAGCATTTTGGCATGGCACCCGGTGAAATGAGGAAGGAAGTTTAAAAAAGTCCAATTCAATAAGCTAAGGGTGTCCAATGGCAGAAGTGACCTCCCACTCTATAATGAAAGCGTATACAAAACAAGCGGTACAAAGGAATTTGGCCTTACGAAGTTCGCACAGAGCTGAATAGAGGTTAAAGACCGGCGGCATAGCTGCTTTGAATAACAGCTGATTTGCCGATGGGTAACAGTTATTTTCAAAATAGGGGAGGTCATTTTTCATGAAAGTGTGGAAAGGTGTATTGAGCACGATGCTGGTTGGCACGTTATTGGCCGGGTGTGGAGCGAATTCTTCAGGCAGTGACAGCAGCGGTTCCGGTGGAGACGGCAAAACGGTGAATCTCAAAATGTTTATTGCTCAGCCCCGTTTGAAGGAGCACTACGATAAATACATTAATGCGTTCGTAGCGAAAGAGAAGAAAGATAAAAATATCGACGTTACGGTCCAACTGGAGATGCCGCCTGCTGACAACGCCGCACAAATTTTGAAGACAAGACTCGCATCCAACGATGCGCCGGACGTATTTGCATTGCACGCGGTGAATGAAATTCCTCCGTTTTATAAAGCGGGCTATTTGGAGGATTTGTCCGGTCAGCCTTTTGTTAACAAATTGATGGATAGTGTGAAGCCTTCGGTGACAACCAAAGACGGAAAGGTCGTAGCGGTTCCCTTGGAAACGATCTCATGGGGCTACTTGTACAATAAAAAGATATTTAAGGATTTGGATTTGCAGCCGCCGGGAACGTTGACCGAAATGAAGGCTGTGGTCGAGAAGCTGAAAGCGAATAATGTGAAACCGTTCCTGTTGTCCTACAAGGAATCCTGGATTCCACAGCTGTTTGTGCCACTTACGGCAGGTGCAATGATGAACACACAGAATAAGGATTTTATCGACCGGATGAATCAGGATAAAGGCTCTTTTTCCGAAATGAAGAGCATGTTCGATATTATTGATCTGGTGAATAGCAACGGTACTGACAAGGCGCTGGAAATCGGCGGGGATGATGGATCGGCTGCGTTTGCCTCGGGTAAAGCGGCGATGTGGATTCAAGGACCGTGGTTTGCGGAAACGATTTTAAAATCGGATCCGAAGATGGATTTTGGGGTAGCACCGCTGCCGATCAATGACGATTCCAATGCGACATTGATTAATTTGTCCACTTCGACTTCGCTGGCTGTATCCTCTACAAGCAAGAATAAGGAGGTTGCGCTCGATTTTGTTAACTATGTGCTGGATGACAAGGATTCTAGCGCATTCTATGAAGCATTGAAATTTAACCCGATCTCCAAAGTGCATACGTTTAAAAGCTATCCTTGGGTTAATGACGCTACCGAATACGTGAAAGCAGGCAAGTCGTACCAAGATCCATCTATCCCGCAAGCGGTTAAGGACGAGGCAGGCAAATCGCTACAATCCTATTATGCTGGTCAGCTCTCGCAGGATGACGTAATTAAGGCGCTGGATAAGGCATGGAAATCGTATAACAAAGTGAACAAGTAACGGTAACCTACAGAATTACACCGGGAGGGAGAGACTCCATGCCTTTTAAAATCTATAAAAAATACGTCATGTTACTGGCGTTTACAGCCCCGGCGCTGATCTTTTATGCTATCTTCCTGCTCATTCCAACGATCAGCGGCATGTACTACAGCTTTACAGACTGGAACGGATTGAATCCTAATTACAGCTTTATCGGCTTGGGGAACTTTGTGGAATCGTTGAAGGAAGACCCCGATTTTCTCAATTCCCTTTGGTTTACCCTTAAATACGTATTGGTCATGATTGTGCTGCAAAATGTACTGGCACTGGCACTGGCAGTGTTGATTGAGTCGCGTACACGTACCAAAGGATTTTTCCGGACGATATTTTTCATGCCCAATATGATCAGTACCATTATTAGCGCATTTATGTGGACCTTCGTTTTTTCTTCCGTGCTGCCACAGATCGCCGAAAAGACGGCTATCGCATTTTTGGGCCAATCGTGGCTGGGCGATCCGAAAGTATCTTTCTTCTCAATTATTATCGTGTCGCTCTGGAATGGTGTAGGTTATATGATGATCATCTATCTGGCTGCGCTTCAAGGTGTACCACAAAGCTTGAAGGAGGCTGCTATTATTGACGGGGCGAACGCATTTCAGACATTGCGAAGCGTAACGATGCCAATGATTACTCATGCGATTACGATCTGTTTCTTCCTGACGCTGAATGGTGCCTTCAAGGTGTATGAGGTCGTATACGGACTGACTGGCGGGGGGCCGGGGCGCAGTACACAGGTGATTACGATGAACATTTATGAGGAGGCGTTCTCCAACAACTTCCGTTATGGTTATGCGAGCGCCAAATCCGTTATTTTGTTCGCAATCGTTCTCATTTTCACCCTGATTCAGCTGCGTGTCATGAAGAAGAGGGAGGTGGAGGCATGAGGCTGAAGAAAGCCAATTCCTTGTTGATTACGCTGATTCTGTGCGTGGGCGCAGTCGTGTCCTTCTTCCCAATCTACATGGCGGTAATTAACTCGTTTAAAACACAGGGTGAGATGTTTGCATCCTTTACGGCGCTGCCGACAAAGCTTCACTTTGAAAATTACAGTCAGGCTTTTCATCAGACTCATTTGCTGAACAGCGCTCTTAATTCCACGATTATTTCTTTTATCGGCATTGGTGGCATTGTGATCTGTTCGGCACTGGCAGGCTACAAGCTGTCTCGTACACAGGGGAAATTGAGTAGTGCGATTTTCTTCCTGTTTGTCGCATCGATGCTGGTGCCGTTTCACTCTATTATGATACCGCTTACGCGAATGGCAAAAGATTTGTCCGTTCAGGGCAGTACGTACGGCTTGGCCCTGATCTATATCGGCTTGGGTGTGAATATGGCGATCTTTTTGTATCATGGATTCGTCAAATCCATCCCACGTGAGCTAGAAGAATCCGCGCAAATGGACGGCTGTAATGAGTTCCAAACGTTCTTTCGCATTATATTTCCTTTGCTGCTGCCGATCACAGTTACCATCGCGATTTTGGATTTTCTGTGGATTTGGAACGACTTTTTGCTTCCATTGTTAATGCTGACGGATGTAAACCATTACACCCTGATTCTCTCGACCAATATGCTGTTTGGAGAGTACAACAAGGATTGGTCGCTTATTCTGGCCGCACTTGTGCTGACCTCCATCCCGGTTATCCTGATCTACGCCTTCTTTCAGAAATTCATCATGGAGGGCATTGCGGAGGGAGCGGTTAAGGGATAAGGTGGAAAGCCTTCCTATCAACAAGGAAGGCTTTTTCTCTGATTCAGCTTTTTTCGCGCCAACGTTTCAATAAAAAGATAGGAAGGGTTACAAACAAAATTGCAAAGGCTACAATGATCCACCACTGAGGGTCAATGATATACAACACGACTCCGATCAGCAGAACTGTTGTTATTATGGAAATTCTCACTTTCAACATTATTCTCTTACTCACCCTAGCTTCTAATTTTGGCAGCGTTATGAGGGTGATTGCAGTTAACGCAGCAAAAAATATGGAGGTAAATGAATTATAGATAATATCAGCTCCCTTGATTATTATGCATACCTCATATTCCACTGGGCTTAAAATGTTGAGAGTTTACTTGTAATAAGATATGCTTCTCATTTGAAGTTAGCCACAATTCCTTTACTTTTGAGTATATTGCAAACGCAACTCTTTATGGAAAGGAACGTTTATGTGAATTGTAAATGAACATCAAACAAAATCGATATAACTTGTTTAATCTATTGAGAGGGCACATGGAGATTGTTTGCCGCCCATAAAGTTAACAAGTAAAAGAAGAACAGGATGCCTATTATAACTCCAATTACGATAAAAAATTTCTTTTTCATCACTCTCTCCTCTTCATTACAATGAATAGGTCTTCCATTTGCAACAAGGGCTTTAATTTACGAATACCGTGACATAGTTTGTCTCATATACTATCTTTTCCTTTATCCAACTATAAAGGATGTGACCAATAACAAGCGCAGAACCAAGTACAAGGACTGTAGTGTGCCAAGTCCACTCTTGTATTCCACTAAGAAAGACAGGAGCGATACCTATGAGAACTCCGATCACTAAACCAACAATTATCACTACATCAGGTGTTTTGCTACCTTCACCTTTATTTTTTTGGAAAAATTAAATAAAGCGCCTTGGATTTAACTCCAAGACGCTCCCCTGCTTGTAATAACGGTTAGTTAATGTCTGATGGGTACTGACCAGTAGTAGCCCAAGCCTCGCCATCAACTTTGTTTCCGTCGGCTCTGAATTGAATTACGTATTTCCCTGAAGGCATCCCATTAGGGAATGAATTAAGACTATTCCACGTTAATGAGCCTCCTTTGCCAACAGTTTTATAGACATATTCTTTCCCGTTACCCTGCAAGCTCCAAGAGATAGTTGATGTTCCTTGATTCCGAACTTTAATCTTTACATGTCCATAACCTTTATCAACAGTTAAGTCCATCGTCGGACTTGTCCCACCAAGAACCTCATGTACCTCTTGACCAGTTTGTTGGATAACTATACCTCCATGATCCTTCGATACTTTAATCCCCGTAACTGGTGCGGCAGTAGCAGCCAGCGGAGCTACTGCCGTAAGAGCCAATACACCTGTAAGAATGATTACTGTGTTTTTAAACTTCATCAAAAATCGCCCTCTCGATTGGTATAATTTGTACTACTGACCAAGTATATCATCAAAAAAGGAATATAGTGTATATTTTTGTTAACAAAATGGTAAAAAGCATTAATATTCGAAAATATATATTTTATTCGAATATTGCATGACATATATTTCAAAGCTTATTGACAACTGTTAAATTATGGACAAAAATAGAATGCAATAATAAAAAGTTTTGGAATTTCTGTGTGGAAGGTGGATATGACATGAAGCATACACCTACGATTAGAGCAGAATTAGATAGTTACCTACAACAAAAGGGTTTGAGCTTAGCGCAATTCGGACAACTTGCAGGCATGAATAGGGGAATAGTAAGTGCTATTGTGACAGGGAATAAGTCAATGTCTGTTAACCAGCTTGACCTAATCACTGAGGCTATGGATTTACCAGAAGGGTATTTTTACGATCTGTTTATAGAAAACTACATCATCGACACCCCCCCGAATATGAGGCGAATCGAGCCATTTCTATTTCGTTGTGCGGAGTTGGACAAGTTGGATGCGATTAGTCGAGTGGTGGGAGCCATCATGGACAATCTACTGTATTCGCCCAAGCTATTTGAAATTGCAGAAGAATTGTTGAAGCAGGGAAGACATGCGGCTGCACTACTGCTCTATGAGGGTGTGGCTGAAGCGGAGAAGTATCAACATTCTGAACGATTGGCAGTCTGCCAATATCGTATATTCACGATTCAAGTTGGAAACGATCAAAGCCGGAATCTCAAGGCAGCAACGCTATTTGAATCCTTCGTGGAACGTCTGGATGAAATAGAACAGCTTGACGCGCTGAAGGATTTAGCAAACGTGTACAGGTCTTTGCGTAAATGGGACAAGGTTGAGGAAGTAGCTAGAACAATGAGAGCTAAAGCTGAAATCCAATATACTTTGGAACATCAACAGCAGAGTCGAATGCGTGATGAGTCTTCCAAGAAACTAAGTCGTCCACTGTTTGTGTACATCGCTTATGCTGATTTGTTGTGTTCAGGTTCTTGCGAAGCTAAAGGCGATTACCACCAAGCCCTACAGTATACATACGCCTACACTAATTTAGATTGGGTTTTGGAGAAGGACGAGGACACCCAATACTGGATGGGCTTGTTCCAAAACTGGGCAGAAGGTAACACGTACGTATATAAGCTTTTATCTGGAGATGTAAGCGTGCTAAACGATTATGTTCAATATATTATTGCATCAAGTGATAAAGTCGATAAGGAAATGATCGTAAAGCTTTTGAACGTAATGTTTGCAGCTAACCGATTTCAGTTAGACGTGAATGATATACTTAAACGGTTTGAAATGATTATTGATTCTTTTGTACAACAGCCATCATCGGATATGTATACCTATCAGGTAGTACCAGAGCAAACAACACGTTTTAAATATGAACTTGCTAAATACTACTTGAACAGAGGCAATTACTCTTATGGCTTCAGATACCTGCTAGACGTTTTATCTAAATCATTAGCCAATAACAAAGAATCCTTCTTCATTAGATGCATAAGATTATTTGAGCAGTTTAAACAATTTGCTGACGTTAGAACTTTTATAAAGTATGAAAGTTTAGTTAGTGTAGGGCAAAGAGAAAGATTATTTTACTATTAATATTTATGCCCTCTATTTTAGAATGAATGGTTAGACAATGTTAAAAAAATGGTACTGCTAATGATTGCAGCTAGTTTTTTGTTTATTGTTACTGTACCTGCCCAGACGCATGATATACAGCCTCATGTACAGCATGGAGGTGCTTAAGCGTAAGCAAACAAATCACCGCCATCCAGTGGTTGGCGGTGATTTGTTATTTTGGAGGAATTAACACATCAATCACCGAATACCTATCTTGAGGTGATCAGCATGAACCATACATATTGTATTTACAAATTTATCCAAACCAATCGTATTGATAAAACGAATACGGAAGTACTGTTGTGCAATCCGAAAGCATCGGTGACACCCTACTGGCTAAGCTGGTGGGGTGTTTTTATATTCATTTTTCAATCGATATCAAAATAAACAGTTGAAAAGCCGATATCATAATTACCAACTAATGAATACTTAGGAGGATTATAGATGGTCTTTTGGATTCTTTTACTTATAGTCGTGGGACTTATTCTTTCAGCGTTTATAGGCGGTTCTCGGATTGCGAGCAATAATCGTAAACAACCGAGAATAGAACGTATAGGTGAGGTGGTTGATAAGCGGGTAGATTGGACTGAAGGATCGTCTTCAAAAACATTTTATATAACTTGCGAGTTCGAAAGCAATGAGCGCAAAGAAATTTCAGTTAGTAACGATAAATATGGCCTTTTTGTCGTAGGGGATAAAATCAAAGTAACAAGCCAAGGTACTTGGAACTGGGTAGAACGTGTCATAATATGAGGGGATCAGCTTAATCTATATATTTATTTACATAATCACCCAAACGTTATATACTTCCCATATAAATCCGAAAGCATCGGTAGCACCCTGCTGGCATACGCTGGTGGGGTGTTTTAATAAGTTGGGAATTTAAATATGCTACGTAATATAAAAAGCCTTCCATTAATGGAGGGCTTTTGTTAGACGCTGAGTATGAGAATCATAAATCAATGTGGCTTATTACGCCTTTTCAAAAGTTTTATAACAAGTAGTATGCAGAAAAATACTGCAAAAGCAATCACAATCCACCACTGAGTATCAATTATATACAACACGACTCCGATAAGCAGGACTGTTATTATTGTAATTCTCACTTTCAACATCGTACCTTTGTCCACTCTTGTTTCCAATATTGGCATCTTTATAAGGATGATTGCAGTCAGTGCCGGAAAGAATATGGAGGTAAATGAATTATAGATAATACCAACTCCTTGATCTAATTACTCACCCCGGATTGTTCGGATTTAATGTATAAAACAACAACCTCCGCTAAGACAACTTTCACTTCGAGAAAATGCTGATAATAAAAATAAAAGTGAAATGATGATCAAAAATAGATATATACTGGAAATCCGTTTTCCGATTGTAGCTCCAAACTCTTTAGGATTTTTATATCCAATGATTAAACTGGGAATAAAAAAAATACTGGATAGAAAAATGGTGTAGTGAAACCTAGTATTATCAACACTGTTAGACCAGGCGGGCAATCCTAAAAAGGAAAGCAACTGGTCTCCCAATATGTAATTGCCAAATTCGAAAGAAACAGCCATACCAAGAAGAGATAAAAGCAGTGAAAGTGATCCCCAGCCTATTTTTTTTCTGTTATTTCTCAACAATTCAAAGATAATCAGTAAAATTACAATTGCTTGTATGCTATATGTCAACATGATTGAAAACATAAAGTACCTCCTTGAACACCAGAATCAAATGATAAGATGTCAATTTCGGAAATGAGTATACCATTTTTTGGAATGTTTTCATATGTCTTTCAATACAGCGATCGTATGATCAAATGGAACGCGAAGCGGCCTTAGCCATACAATATTTCATCTGAATGTAAAAGGAGATGATTATGTTGGCTACCTTCTCGGCCGCGCTTCAAGTGAAAAAGCGGATGGCCAAGCGAGTTTTAAAAATGTCCGGTGTCCACGGCATTGGCGTAGGGTACAGGGACCCTGCTCATCCCAAAAGAGGAGCCGCTGTCATTGTGTACACGGACCGTTTAGCGTCGGCCTCTACCGGACTCCTGTCGGCCACCGCATTAGGAAAGAAAACGAACGTTCCAGTCCGAATTGTAAAGACTGGAAAGATCAGAGCCAATGCCACGGACTACAAAGTGCGCATACGCCCGGTCATCGCCGGCTACAGTGTCGGGACGATTGAAGGCTCCGGTTCAACCGGACTCATCGTTGCCCCAACTGGAGCGCCGGCGACACGTTATCTTTTTAGCAATAACCATGTCCTCAATCCCTCCAATACAGACAATCGAGAGGCTACAATTCAGCCAGGCGGAGCCGATGGTGGGACGGTTGCCCAGGATCGTATAGGACGGCTTTATCGTTACGTACGCTTGAATCCCACCGGAACGAACCTGATTGATGCGGCGCTTTCGCTTCCGACCCGCAACAACCTGCTCAATCCGCGTTATGCTACAGTAGGAGCGATTCCGGGTCATGTGACCGCATATCGCATAGGGGAAAGATTGAAGAAGGTAGGGCGTACGACCGGGCG
The DNA here is from genome assembly GCF_024213315.1 of Paenibacillus sp. A3M_27_13. Classification (NCBI taxonomy): domain Bacteria; kingdom Bacillati; phylum Bacillota; class Bacilli; order Caryophanales; family Paenibacillaceae; genus Paenibacillus; species Paenibacillus sp. A3M_27_13. The sequence goes on along the minus strand of NZ_JANAVE010000012.1, from coordinate 113,344 downwards.
GGTCAATGGCACGGTAGAGTCCGTCTATACGGACCTGCAAATCAATTATGGTGGAGAGTTGGGCTTACTGACCTTCGAAGATCAGACGGTTATTAGAGGTACGACTCCCGTATCACTACCTGGGGATTCTGGCTCTGTATGGCTCAGACAGTCAGATAATTATGCAGCTGCGGTCAACTATGCAGGCACGGCAGATGGTCGCTTATCTATAGCCTTTCCGGTGCAGTGGGCCATGCAGGTATTCAACACACGGGTAGCCCGCCCCAACGGGGCAGGCAGAGTACTGAGGGTAGATACAGGATCTTCCCCTCGCTCCTATACTAGGCAACTCACTAGTGAGGAACTGGTTCGCTTAAGACCAAGAACGACACGCATTAGACGGAGCTAAACGCCCTCCAGATGGAAAAGTTGCCGCTGATCGTCCCGGTAAGGCGGTCGCTTTAAATGCTTTCCATAGGGTGGCTCGCTCGGAAGCATCATCTCCCCGGATTTCTCCCCTGATTACAGACTTAACTTAAGAAATCCGGGGGTAGAGCTAATATAAGCAAGAATCATTCACGATACCAATCATTTACGACGCAAATGATTCACGACACAAATGATTCACAGTACAAATCATTCACAATCTAAAACGTTAACGGCATGAATGAATGCGTAAATGTATTCTAATCTGCTCCTTCGGCATATGAACGGGCTCCCTCATCATGGGCTGTAATGGTGCTGCTTGCCGAGGCCAAGCCCCGGATTTCCTGAGCGGTCAGGGCTCTGTTGTAAATGATCAGTTCATCCACTGCACCGTTCAGATAGGGATCATCAAACTGGGATTTCCCAATATAGTTCCGGTCTGTCAGTCCAAGGCTGGAAGGCTTCAGCGTCATGTTGGTGTTACGCGTCGCCTCTACACCGTCCACATACATCATTCCAGTATTGCCTGACAAAGTCACAGCGACATGCTTCCAAACCCCTGTTGCCAGCTCTGGCGCATTCAACTGTTGTTCCTCTCCGTTCCCCGAGACGGTGATAGCAAAGCGCATGCCAGTTCCCTCGGCCTTGGGTGTCAAAAACATATACCGATCCGTGCCTGCTCCAAAATCAAACAGGCGTGCCCAGCCGTTATGCGTGTTCACCCGTACCCACGCGGCAATCGTAAAGTCATTTATGCTGCTAACGATACCACCGGGCAGGCTAGCATAGGCGTCTGTACCGTTAAAGTGCAGGGCATTACCTTTTCGTCCGGCGCCCCACGCGCCTCCACTTACACTGGCCTGCTGTCCATAACCTGACGAATCGGCTGCGGTAGATCCGGCCGTTTCGTCAAATTCATAACGGGCTACAATGTCTCCGGCGGGAGACGGGTTGTCTGTACTCGACTGGATACGGATATCATAGTTGGCTGCCGTACCAATATTCAGTCTGACCGTGGTCGCAGAGCTGTTAGCAGCCGTGACTGACCCGGTTTTTGTGCCGTCTACGAGCACGTCATACGTACCTGCCGCGAGTCCGGTCAAGCTCATAACGGTGGTATGAGTCGTGCCTGAGGTCATACTTTTCAGTGTCAGACGGATGTTGTTCTTGGACTTGGACACGATGGCCAAGCTATATTGATCCCGATTCAGCTCCAAACTCAGCTTTTGGGTGATCAGATGCAGACGTTGGAATACACCGTCCTTTGGAGTAATCGCGTAGCTGTTACTGCTTTCTGTAACGTCACAGCCATAGCCGAACAAGCCGAATATTGGATCTACAGCAACATCCGAGCTTAGGATTTTGATGGCTCCAAACAGTCCCAGATCGGCTTCCCCGGACATGCCGCGCCATCCGTTAAAGAGAGGGCCACCGTCCAGACCGAGTGCGCCGTAATTGCCCTTGCCCGCCTGATATGTCCACGATACCGCCCCGATGTTGGCAGGATCAGAGCTGATCTGTCCCGAGTTAATCGCTCCGATGTTCGCCAGCTTGGCGGCATAGGATAGACGCTGATCCACTTCGGGCTTGGACGAATGCCGACGTGTCCAGTCATCCATCACATAGCCGGCCAGTGAGGTGGTGTACTGGAAGTTCCACCAATTCTCTCCGGTGATGGTGACCGGATCGGTGTAATAGTACCAGACAGGCATATGACCGCGTGCAGCACGCGTTTTGGCGTTGATTTTGCTCATCATCGTCGTGTTGTTGTTCATTTTGGCGAGTGTATATACGGCTTCTTCGCCTGTATTGTCATAGTTATACTCAGAGCCATAAGGATAGGTGGTGTTTTTGAAATTGTTGTACTTGGTAGCCATTTTGCCAATCAGGTCGTTAGCCTCGGTGGTCAAGCCTTCTTCCTGAAGCGCTTTAATCATATCAGGTGTAGTTAGCTCACCCATGAGTCCCGTGTTCCAGTTATAAGCAACAGGGCCTTCATACAACGCTTTAAAAATACGATAAGCACGTAGCAAATATGTGTTTTTGCTATTGCGATAGCTGATCAGGTTGGGATACAGCTTGGCAATTTTATACATGCTAAAAAACGTATTATAAATGTGCGGATAGGCATAGCCACGGTACGTTGGTGTCGTGTTAGGCTGCGGCATCAGGAAATCAGGGACCAGATAATCGGTATGATGGCCTTCCATCAAATTCGTCCAGATGGCTACTTCCAAATAATCATCGACTGCCTTGATCTCAGATGCCACGGGCTTCTGAACGTTTTTCTCCGCCAGAAACTGGCCGTGAGTTAGTCCCCAATCATCACCCCAGCCCCAGTAACCAGCAAAGCTGTTGCGTCTAGCCTTGTACTGCATCATCCAGTCATCAAAGACCTTGTCCCTCAGGTCGCCCGGCACGTTCCATTGGGTGCTGTTGACCATGAAGGTAGAGTGACGCTGAAGTGCAGCTTCGACTGGCTCGATGGCATAGAACTGGAGAACGGTTTTTTCGCCGTTACCATAGTTTACAGTAATATTGTTATGTCCCAGTCGTCCCAGTGTAAGTTCATATATTTTATGGTTTGTAGGGGCTGTTTCCAGATAGCTGATGGTCGTTTCAGACGGATATTGCGCTGTGACAGAGGTAATGGATTTGCTGGTATGCAGATCGAATTTGGCCTTGAGATTGGTCGGGAAAATCATGCCCGGAACCACGGTCACATCCACATGTCCCTCACTGTACAGCCTGTCCTTTACGGCCTGCTCGTCCGCTACCTTGTAAAATTTAAAGGCATACGTTTTGCTTTCACCAGGAGCCAGCGACAGACTGGTGCTTCCAAGATAGCCACGGTTGGTGCTCTTGATGACATTGGAATGGATATAGAACACATTCAGTCCTTCGGACCAGCCACCTTGCTCCATAGCCCATGTGCTGCCTGGATGCTCCTCAGTTCTCCAATGGTCCTGATATTCGAGACCAGCACCCGTTGAGGCATCAGGGATCAGCAGTACATACGGTCCGATGCCGCTAGGTCGTCCAGCGGTAATAAAGGAGCTGTTATGGCCTACAAAGGAGTGTGAGAGTACTCTGGTTTCATAAATTTGTTCATTATTGCCGCCGGACCAGTACTCGTTAAACGGAAGCGGCAGTCCCCAATCTCCGATCTCCAGTGTTTGATTAGAGGTGTTCGTTACTTTCATTTGCCAATGCAAATAATCGTTAACCAACGAATAAGTTTCATGTAAAATGAAATTACGTATTCCCTGATTGTTTGATGAATTCTGATAGGCTACCTGGACACTGTTTCCAGAAGAGGTGATCTGGCGCGCATCAGCAGAATTACTTGTCCATGCCCGAGTCCACGCTCCGTTGCCGAGACGATAGGTGAACATCAGTTCACCCAGCCACTGATGATCCGACGTATTCTGTTTAGGTGCGTTGGAGCTGTTCATGACATAGTTGGTATTAAAAGTGTCCCCTACCAGCCGTAAGGAAGAGAGATCGCCGTAATCTCCGACAGAGATGGAGAACACTTGATTAGATAGTTGTACTGCCATGCTATCAACCTCCTAACAAAGGTTCGTGAGCGTGCTCACTACGTTAATATATGTGTGAGAAATACTTTTGCTACCCTATGTATGAGAATTGATAGAAAATAGATTCATATAGATGTCCTAGAGGGCTCTCAATCGTGGAGGTAGAGTTATTATGAAAATTAAAATGGAGTTGCCGAAAATTCCTGTGGACTTGCCCGTACTAAACGAAGAAATGTATTCCTTACGGTCCAAAGGCGAATATAGTATGGGGTCTGTAGAAGATATGATTTTGGATAATGTGGAAGCGGTTAAGGTTTCATTAGAGAAGATGACTTTTAAAAATGTAACGATCATGGAATCGTCATTACCGGAAAGTGAATGGACAGACGTCATTTTTGATAAATGCGATCTGTCTAATGTTCATTTTTCCGGTTCCTTTATCCATCGGGTAGAGTTCAAAAACTGCAAATTGCTTGGAACAGACTTTTCCAGAAGCAGGCTCCAAAACGTTCGTTTTTCGGATTGCTTAGCGGATTATTCGATGTTCCGTTTTGCTAATTTTAAGCAAGTTGGTTTTGAGGATTGTTCTTTAATAAGTGCCGATCTGTATCATTTAACACTACAAAAAACCTTTTTTAACCGTTGCAATCTGGATCAAGCGGTACTATCCGGGTCCAAGCTCAAAGGAATTGATCTGAGCGATTGCGAATTTGATGGGTTACAGGTGGATATAGAAGATTTGAATGGCTGTATCATCTCACCGCATCAGGCTTCATCATTTGTAGGGCTGTTGGGGCTAGTGATTAAATAAGGGAACTCCTCATTGATTTTTAATATGGTCCCAAGCCTGGCGCAGACGGTTAAACCCTTCAACAATTTGTTGCTCCGTTAAATGGGCAAAGATAAAGCAGGCTGATGGAGGTCCCGGTGTCAGTTGGTAATCGGCGGCATCACGCCATGTGACTCCGTAAAACTGTGTTGTCTGCATCAAATGATAATACTGGGCAGGCTCATGCTTCCAGATGGCATAGGCATGTAGTCCACAATCGTTCTGATGCCAGTGAAACAGTTCACTTAACTGCTGTATTTCACGTTGGAACACGTCGTAGCGTGATCTGTATATTCGAGTCATCCGTCGCACATGGCGAACGTAGTCGCCGCGCATCATAAAACGTGCCAGTGCGCGCTGTTCCAAGCGGGCAGGCGGCAGGGGATCGTATAGTCGTTTGGCAGCTGTCAGCGCTTGGGCTAATTCAACCGGCAAGATTGCAAACCCGAGTCGAAGGCTGCTAAACATGCTTTTGGAAAAGGAGCCGACATAGATGACACATTCTGTACGATCCAGTGCTTTTAATGGTTCAATGGGTCGTCCTGCCCAACGGAATTCACTGTCATAATCGTCCTCAATGATCCACGCTCCCTTGGATGCTGCCCATTGCAAAATATGTTGACGGCGTGTTAATGGCAACACTGCACCGGTTGGAAACTGTCGTCCAGGTGTAACAAATAGAAGTTTGGAATCCCAATCCTGTGGGACAATTCCATGTTGATCCATCTCAGTAGCATGTATCTGTCCGCCTGAGGCAGTAACTGCACGGTAGATGCCGGAATAACAGGGGTTTTCTAATACAATTCGATCTTGTTCATGAATAAGCAACTGACTTAATAACGTGATCACTTCCATGGAACCACTGCATAATACGACTTGATCCGGCGTGGCCGTAATTCCGCGTGTTCTGCCAACATGATGGCAAATCGCTTCACGCAGCCATTCATCACCGCTCACTGGTGCAGTCGTCGCGTCAGCCGAGGGCTTTTGCAGATCTTTTCCAGCGGCAGTCATTGCGCTTTTCCATGCGATCTGTGAGTTGCCCTCCAATACAACTTCTCCTGCCTGAAAAGAAATCAAAGGCTGTTGCGCACTGTCTCTATTTGTAGCAGAAGCAGGAGACCGCTGTAAGTTTCGTTCCCTTTCGATCTGCATGATTCGTTGTCCCCAAGCTGATAGAGCAGGGGCTTTTTGTTTTACAACAGGTGAATTCTGGTTCTGCTGGTTGATTAAAGATTTGTCGGGCAGCACCGCTGTCTGTTCCATAACAAAGGTTCCTCTGCCTACTGCCGAATCTATATATCCTTCTGCCAACAACATATCATATGCCTCTTTAACGCTCCCTCGCGAAATTCCATACATCACAGCCAGATCACGAGTGGAAGGCAGACGCGTACCACTGGCAAGGGAGCCATTGAGGATTCCCTCACGAAGAGCATGATACAATGCCAAATATTTTAAATGATACTTTTGAAGCGAACGCTGATAAGCAATCGTAATATCCATACTCTTCTCCTTCGATTGGGCCACTCATTTTCGTTCATATTGGATCTTTTTATGAATCCATTTTCAACATAATCTGAAATGTATCATTGGTCAATAGATGGAAGGAGAGTTCCCTATGAGAAGAAAAGAATTTACGGTAGCAGAACTAGAGGAAATAGAGCAGTTTCTAAGCGAGGTCAGTTTCGGATTTTTAGGCATGAACAGCGAGGATGGTTTTCCGCGTGTGGTTCCCTTGAATTTCGCTTATGGAAATGGCGTTTTTTATATTCATGGCAGCCGTGCTGGAGAAAAGATGGAACGGATGAAAGAAGATAATCGAGTTACTTTTTCAGCCGCCAAAGAATATGCGCTCATTCCGTCTTATTTTACGGATGAACAAATGGCATGTCCGGCGACTTCATTTTTTAAAAGTATTACCGTGCGTGGTCATGCGGAGCAAGTAGTGGATCTGGAGGAAAAAGCGGCGGCCTTTTCCATTTTTATGAGTAAGCTGCAACCAGAAGGCGGGTATGACACGATCGATGCCAGCGATTCTCGGTATGCTTCACGTTTAAAAGGGGTCGCTCTGATCAAAATTGTACCGGAGGAATGGACTGCCAAGTTTAAATTCGGTCAAAATGTTAAAGATCAGGAACGTCAGCAAATTATCGATGGCTTGGAACAACGGGGGTTGGATGATGATCTGACAACGATTGAGATGATGCGCAAATATTGTCCTCATCACTGATATATATCGAAAGTCAGGATTTTGCAAAATCCTCAAGTATAAATATTTGAATTCCACGTAATAATTCCTGCTCGCTCACCGTCAGATTGGTTAATTATACCTTGTAGGGAGATGCCCTTGATTTTCCAAAACGTTCAGTCCTTCTGTATTAGGACTTTTGAAGGACAGGTATATATCATCCTCAAGCCCGTTGTTCTTACTGCAAAGGAACTTTATAATACGATAGATTTGTGGCGTAAGGGGGCAAGACCGTGATGAGAGCAGGAGTCAGAAGTCGGGAGAGTCGACGGTTGTTACTGGAAGCGGGGGCTGAAGAGTTTGCTCAGACGGGGTTTTATCAGACAAAGGTAAGTTCGATCGCGGCACGTGCAGGATTGACGCAGCCGGATTTTTATATTCATTTTGAAAGCAAGGAACAGTTGTACGAGGAGCTTGTGGAGAGCTTCGGTACTTTGGTGAATGATACGGTACAAAGCATGAAGATAGGCCCAGACCTAAGCGAGGCTGAAATTTTGAGACGGGGACAGGTGTTTCTGGAAGCTATTTTTCGCGTGTTGTCTAATAATCCGGCGATCACTCGTGTCGGATTTTACCAGGCGACAGATTCGGTGCGTATTAAGGCGGAAATGGCTGAGCATATCAAAAAGCATCTGCTGGCGGCGCAACGATGGGGCTCCTGCCGTGAGGAACTGGACCCTGAACTGACAGCGGAATGCGTGATCGGCTTGATTGAACGACTGACGTTAACTAAATTGCTGCCTGGACGTGAAAGTCCGTCTGTGCTTGCCAAGCAGGCACGAAACCTCCTGTATCACGGCATGCTCGGGTCCGAAGAATAACAGGACAGTACAACCCCAACCTAGATTTGGGCGGCAGGCGCGGCATTTGTCCCTATCATGGATGATGGCATAAGCATAAGATGCTCTTGTAAACCATGAAGGGAGGAATCACCATGTCTGGAGTAGGCGCTGGTTATGGAGCTTTTACATCTACAGGAGCGATTCTGGTACTTTTCATTCTGCTCGTTATTATTTCCAAAGCATTTATCATCTAATTCGTAGCTCAAGGATTTAAAATTCGGGAGATTTGCTGGAATCAGTAGGGAGGAGGAATACGAAATGGGTGAAGTAGATAGAGGTTGTGGCGGTTGTAACATGTTCACCTCCACTGGTGTTATTCTGGTTCTCTTCATTTTACTGGTTATCATCACTCGTACTTGTTTCATCTAAAGCTATATTCATGGGCTTGAGCACCGATGCTCGGGTCTATGACCGTACTAGTCAAAATAGGAACCGTCTCCAATTAGAGGCGGTTTTTTTTATATTGAAGTTTACGTTGACGTTAACGTTATAGAGGCGTAGTATTTATATATAATCTTTTTCATAAGGTGGGTGTCATGGTTACGTATAAAATTGATGAGGTCGCCAAACAAAGCGGATTAACCAAGCGAACCATTCGTTATTATGAGGAAATCGGCTTATTGCCCTCTCCGCAGCGCAGTGAAGGAAATATGCGCCTGTATACGCAGGAGGATGTGGACTTACTAAAAAAAATAGTGAGTGCCAAGGAAGTACTTGGATTCTCCTTGCAAGAGCTTCAGCGTTACATGTCCGCAGCGGAAATGCTTAAGGGTCAGCGGGAGGAATATCGCGAGCGAACGGAGCATTTGCAACCGAACGAGCGACGGGCCATGTTGGAGGATATGGAAAGTACATTGAACGAGCAGTTGGAATTAATGGAGGGAAAAATCAACAGCATCCGTATGCTCCAGACTGAGTTGGAGGAGTTACGGGTTAGGGTGCGTGAACGCAAGGTTCTTCTGGATGATGAACTTGATCACGACCCGTCATAACAAGAACATTTACATTCAGATGTGGAGGTAACATCATAATATGAGTTCACAACATGCATTACCTGAAGAGTTAAAAGAACGCTCAGGCTTGCTGTCTCAACCTAAAGCGGTCTGGGCAGTCGCCTTTGCTTGTGTTATTTCATTTATGGGTCTGGGATTGGTCGATCCGATTCTTCCGGCCATTGCTGATCAGCTTCATGCTACGAAAAGCCAAGTGTCATTGCTGTTCACCAGCTATAATCTGGTAACAGGCGTTGCGATGCTGATTACAGGCGTTGTATCTAGTCGATTGGGTGTCAAATGGACACTACTAACCGGGATTTTATTTATTATTGTGTTTGCTGGACTGGGCGGCACAGCCAGTACAGTTGGCGGAATTGTGGGCTACCGGGCAGGCTGGGGTTTGGGGAACGCTTTGTTTATCGCAACAGCGTTGTCTGCGATTGTAGGTCTGTCCACTTCTGGAACAGCTAAAGCAATTATTTTGTATGAAGCGGCATTGGGCCTCGGGATTTCAGTGGGTCCGTTGCTGGGCGGTGAGTTAGGTTCCATTTCCTGGCGCGGTCCGTTTTTCGGTGTAGCCGGACTGATGGTAGTGGGATTTTTGTTCATTACGTTTATGCTGCCTTCCATTCCAAAGCCCAAAAAACGCGGTTCCATTGCCGATCCGTTCAAAGCGCTCAGTTATCCGGCTTTGCTCACGCTCGGTATTGTAGCGTTGTTATATAACTTTGGATTTTTTACGTTGATGGCGTATTCTCCATATGTAATGAATCTGGACGAGCATGGTTTGGGTTATGTGTTTTTTGGCTGGGGAATTATGCTGGCCTTTACCTCGGTGTTTGTAGCACCGAAGATTCAAGCACGCTTGAGCGTGGTATCTTCCATTAGTATCATGCTGACGCTGTTTGCCATTGATTTAGGTGTTATGGCGATCGGGACGGTAGCTGGTTCACCAACGACTGTCATTGTCGCCGTCATTGTGGCTGGTATTTTTCTGGGGATTAACAATACATTGATTACAACTGCTGTTATGCAGGCTGCTCCAGTGGAGCGCTCGACAGCATCTGCGGCCTACAGCTTCATGCGGTTTTTGGGCGGGGCAATTTCGCCGTGGCTTGCAGGGAAGCTGTCAGAGTGGTACTCAGCAGAAACCCCATTTTATTTTGGAGCATTGATGGTACTGATTGGCGTAGCTGTGCTGATCGTACGTCGTCGACATATGCAGGATATTCAGGTGGATGCACACTAAGATCGAACTTCTGAGGAGGAAAAGAGTATGAGCGAATACAAACATATTCTGGTCGCGATTGATGGTTCGGAACATGCTATGAATGCGTTGCAGACAGCCAAAACGTTGTCTAAGCAGCTTCAGGGGAATCCACATCTGACTGTATTACATGTAAACCCGGCTTTATCCATGAATGAGCCCCCGGTTGGGGTTGATGTGGATGAGCGAATCGAAGAGGAAGGTCGTCATATCTTGGAACCAGCATCCGACTATTTGAAGGACGAGGGTATTTCTTACCGTATGCTGGCGGGTCACGGTGATCCGGCGAGTGTCATTTGCGAAAGTGCAAAGCAGGAAAAGACGGATTTGATCATTATGGGAACGCGGGGCAAAGGACTTGTTTCTGAAATGATACTGGGTAGCGTGAGCCATCAGGTGATTCAGCATGCACCTTGTCCGGTGTTGACGGTAAAATAGATGGTAAAAGGAACGTGATATCAAGAGAAGGAGGAAAAAGCATGCAGCAGCATTTATTTATCGGTGGAGAATGGAAAGCAGCTTCATCGTACACGACGTTGAAATCACCGTATTCCGGGGAAATCATTGCTGAGGTGGCAGAGGCCACAGCAGAGGATGCCAAGGCTGCTATTCAGGCGGCCTCTGATGCACGCTCGGAGATGCGGACCATGCCAGCGCACCAGCGGTCAGCCATTTTGGAGAAGCTGGCTGACCTGCTGGAAGAGCGGCGTGAGGATGCAGCGCGCATCATTGCACGTGAAGCATCCAAACCATGGAAGGCTGCGCTGGCGGAGGTTGACCGGACGGTGCAAACCTACAAGTTCGCAGCTGAAGAAGCCAAACGGATTCACGGGGAAACCATTCCGCTGGATGCCGCACCGGGCGGCGAGGGTCGTATGGCCTACACGCTCAAAGAACCTGTAGGGGTAGTAGGAGCTATCACACCATTTAACTTCCCGTTGAACCTGGTCGCTCATAAAGTGGGTCCCGCGCTGGCAGCAGGCAATACGGTCGTATTAAAGCCTGCGGAGCAGACACCGTTGTCGGCTTACTTGATTGCGGAGCTGCTGGAGCAGGCTGGATTGCCTGCGGGCGCTCTTAACGTGATCAGCGGCGATGGTAAAACCATTGGCGACGTACTTGTCACTGATCCACGCGTCAGCTATATCACTTTTACCGGTAGCCCGGCGGTCGGTACAGAAATTCGCTCCAAGGCTGGCTTGAAGCGGGTCACGCTGGAGCTGGGTTCCAACGCGGCCGTTATTATCGACCGTGATACGGATGTAGACGCGGTCATCGACCGTTGTGTGAGTGGAGCCTTTGCCAATCAGGGGCAGGTATGTATCTCAGTTCAACGTATTTACGTTGTCGATGAACTGTATGATACCTTTGTATCCCGATTTATAGAAGCAACTCAACGTTTAAAAATTGGAGATCCGCTAGAGCCGGACACGGATGTATCCGCGCTTATTTCAGCCAAGGATGTCGAACGTGTCCGTGAATGGCTGGAAGAAGCGGTTCAAGCAGGCGCAAGGATCGCTCTGGGGGGCCAAGCCAAGGGAGGTATTCTGGAGCCGACGGTTTTGCTTAATGTGGACCCGACTTCCAAGGTGTCCTGTCGTGAAGTGTTTGCCCCGCTTGTGCTGATTCATTCTGTTAGCTCTATAGATGAAGCCGTAAACCATGTAAATGATTCGATCTATGGCCTGCAGGCGGGAATTTACACTCGTAATATCACGACCGCGCTGGATGCAGCGGACAAGCTTGAGGTGGGCGGCGTGATGATCAATGACATTCCAAGCTTCCGTGTTGATCATATGCCGTATGGTGGTGTGAAGCAAAGTGGCACGGGACGCGAAGGTGTAAAGTATGCCATGGAAGAAATGCTGGAAACAAAGCTGATCGTTATTAAACGGTAGTGGTTATTTAAAAGCCTATCTGATGGACATAGATAATACGTTTTGCGTATGTCTGCTCATTAGATGGGCTTTTTTTTCACCTTTTGCGTGATTGTCAGATGAAAATAAAGTTTTAGACCGTTGGAACTGTTCCACCGTCAATATTATATTCACTTCCTGTAATTGAAGCGGCCCGGTCGGATACCAGAAAAGCAACAAGCTCAGCGACTTCTTCTGGTAGTCCTGGACGACCAATTGGAATTCCTCCCAACGAGTCCATCAGTTGCTTTAATGCACTTTCTCGGTCACCTGTCGTCTCAGCAATCCGATCAATCAAACTTTGTGCTGCCTTCGTTTCGATAAAGCCTGGCGCAACTGTATTAATACGAATGCCTTGAGGTGAAAACTGCTTGGATAACCCTTTGCTGTAAGTAGTTAAAGCTGCTTTGGCTGCAGCATAAGCCAATGTTGCATCATATAGCGGCAAGCGACGTTGAATGGATGAAATATGAATAATAACACCGGAACCCTCTTCCACCATAGCCGGCAGCAGTCCACGGTCTAAACGGACGGCAGCAAACAGATTGGCGTTAAAAGTTTGCTGCCAATGCTCGTCTGTCAAGATAAGAGCTCCCCCAGATGGGGCTGACGAGCCTCCAACATTGTTGACAAGAATATCTACACCGCCTAGGCGCTCAAGAACACTGTTTACTACTTTATCTACACCTTCAGGCGTACTAATATCGGCTGGAATAAACAGGTCTGGATTTTCTAAATTAACTGGAGTCGTTCGAGCCGTAGTTATTACGGTAGCACCTGCAGCCGTAAGTCTCTTAGCAATAGCCTCTCCCATTCCTTTGGTACCGCCTGTGACCAAGGCCCTTTTGCCTTTAAACTCACTTAATATGCTTTCTAATTGAAAACTCATGCGAATAATTCCTCCTAATTTTTACAATGTGGTTGAGGAATACCTCTAGGTATCTCCACTCCGAGAATAGAGTTGGAGTTCAGTTTGATCGGTACTCTGTTCACGTATAAAAACAACATAAGCAGGCATATTCGTTTTCCCTTTCTTATTTTTTAATTCCTTTATGGAAGTGTAATAATCAGTTCTTTAATATTATTGTTGTTTACTAGAAATTGATGTTTAAGTAGGAGTGGGTCGGGAAGATTCGATTTATCAAAGTCTCCGTCTACTTTCGCAATTACGACGATGGTATTATTACTGTCATCCATATCCACGATCTCGAAGGTGACATTCGGCTCCAATATTTCTGCTTCACACCATGATTTTATGGCTTCCATACCTTTGATTTCGCGATGATTATCCAAGATCAACGCATCTTTATCGAAAGCGGAAGTAAATACTTCAAGCTGGGATTTGTTCGCTGATGTAAAGTAAGTTTCTACTGCCGGTGGCATGGTTTTATGTGGATTCATTAATCCTTCAACCTCCTATGGTGAGTATGTTGTGAGCGATAACTTCAAACTCATCATAGCAGTAATAATATGACTACATGGTGTCATATTATAGAGGATCATTTAAATTTCTTTTCATCGTTTCTAAATGAGACAATATTCTTGTACGTACTTGTTCGGGGCTAACCTCTATAAGGAGGGGACCAAAGGACAGCAGATAACTGTCCAGCCAATTGCCTACAGGAAATTGTGCCGTGACGGTATAAGAGCCGTCTTCCTTCTGAGTAATTGTTTTCTCGGCAAATTCATCGTATACGCGGTAAGCTCCTTGAGCAGAAATGTGAAGAGTTACTTCAATGGTATGAAGCAAGTCGTTCATCTTTGTATCTGTAGATGCTACGACCGTTCTTGGCTCATAACTAATTTCGGTAACTGCAATCTCTTTCATTCGGCTAATCTTAAATACACGATGACTTTCGGTATTTAAACAGTAACCTTCCACATACCAGGATTTATCTTTAAACAAGAGCTTGGCAGGTTCGACGCTACGATAACTCTGTTCCCCGGCGACGTTATAATAGCGGAACTTTATAACACGGTTTGTGATTATTGCGTTGCGTATAAGAGTGAATAGCTGTCTCTGGCTGTTTTGGCTTCCCCATGGCGAAAAATCTACTTCGATCCAGTTTCCCATGTCTTTTTTAAAAAGCCTACTCAACTTGTTTAGCACTTCTTCTACCTGTGGGATGGTAGCTGTAGCCACACTCTGAAGGGCCATTAAGATATCATCTTGTTCCTGCTCGGACAGTAAAGAGGTGTTAAAGACATAACCCTCCATCAATGATATTCCGCCACCCTTGCCTCTACTGCTGTAGATGGGAATCCCAGCTGCGCTTAAGGCATCTATGTCCCGATAAATCGTTCGTGTGGAAACCTCAAAATGCTCTGCCAATTCATCAGCAGTCACTTTTTTCTTATGGAGTAACATATAAACGATTTCAAAATGTCTGCTTAACGGCATACGCTTCACCTCTCTCAGTAGCATACAACTTATAATATGACATTATAAAGTCATATTAAGTGATTGCTTGACATCACACCATGATGGACATCAATCTGTTTAAAACCAACTGGGGGACTTAATTTACTTTGAACAGCGATAATAACACTGTTTTGGGATCAGACCTTTTTACAATCTTTTATATAAAGTTGAACAAAAAGCACTTGTAAAGTAAAAAGGAATATACTATACTGAGGCCAATCATTAGTAATTGATCAATCACTAACTAAGCAACGGAGGTGATATTCATGAGCAGGATACCGCTAAAGTTTACTCAAACGTATCTTTATCCGAACTATGGATTGAGCATATTCAGTTGATTGAAGGAGTACGTAGTTAAGTAATTGATCAATCACTTATTTTAAAGTAAATGGAGGAGAGAACATGAAGCATCTTATTATTTACGCACATCCATCCGAGGGAAGCTTTAATCATGCAATTTTGACCACAGCAGTCGAGGGGCTAAAGCAAAAAGGACATGATGTGGTTGTTCGTGATCTATATGCAATCAACTTTCAACCTGTGATTAGCAGCAGCGAGGTCATTGAAGGAATCGGAGAAGATGTTGTACGGGAACAGGAATTTTTGCAATGGGCAGAGGTAATCACCTTTATTTATCCTATTTGGTGGACGGGGATGCCAGCTATTATGAAGGGGTATATTGACCGTGTATTCTCTTATGGATTTGCTTATAAATATGTAAATGGAGTGCAGATGGGAATGCTCAAGGGAAAGAAAGCTATTATCCTCAATACGCAAGGAAAATCACATGCGGAATATGCTAGCAATGGCATGGATCAAGCACTTCGCTTGACGTCCGACAAAGGTATATTTGAATACTGTGGGCTTGACGTCATGTATCATCTGTTCTTCGAGTCGGTACCCCAATCCGATGAGGATACACGTAAAGTGTGGCTTCGCCAGATTGCAGACATGGCCAGCAAAGCCTAATGGAAATATGTTTAGGAGCAGAGGATTAAGAATTAGGGGAATCGAAGTAGCCAGTGGCTAATCCAAAAGGCATCGCGTGCATTTGCAGGCGACGCCTTTTTGTTTGGTCCAATATTGAATGTGTTCCAATCGACACTCGCTCATGGCAAGCGGCAATTGCTACAATAAGGGTTGGATATTAGTTTTTCCGATTTTTCCGATTAGCGCTACGAGATCCACCGGAAGGCCACTGTGATCCACCACCTTGACCATGTTGAGGCCACCACTGCGACCCACCGCCCTGACCATGTTGAGGCCACCACTGTGATCCACCACCCTGACCGCCGCCTTGACCATGTTGAGGCCACCACTGCGACCCACCGCCCTGACCACCGCCTTGACCATGAGGAGGCCACTGCGATCCACCGCCCTGACCGCCGCCCTGACCATGTTGAGGCCACCACTGTGATCCACCACCTTGATGACCGCCCTGACCACTGCTTTGTCCTGGAATAGAAGGCATACTTGGATAAGGGCCTTGTGCCTGACTGATTTGAGTTACATCAATATATGATTGTGTACCATTAGGATATAGCACTAACATTGATTTGTTAGCGGGATCTACGCTTTTTACAAAAGCAACGATCTGTTGACCATTCACAGTAAATATCCCCCATAAATTAACAAAATTGCTCACTTCAGTAGTGGTCGCGAAATGTGGTTGTAACGGCCCCATCGAACGATGAGAAGAATGTTTAGACAAGGTGTGTATCTCTCCTTTAGATTGAATTTTGTGACATCATATGTGCAAACGTACTTGTTGGAATGGGCAATGTTGCTACAAGATATTTTTTTGGAAAAATTCATTGTCCCAAAAAAGTGTGCTTTTAGCGACTACTAAAAACATACCTTTACGAATGAAAAGCATTTGGTTTATAGCATCATGGATGAAATCGAGATAAATGCATCTTAGAGAATTTAGTTAATCAATTGAAACAATTTGCCATGCACCATCTTTATCTTTTTCTAAATAGAAGGTATATCGTATATCGGGTGAATATCCTTCTTCATTATTCAGCCGTTCCCCTACAATGGGTATCAATATCCGATTATTTTCTTTCATAGCTTCAGCAATACCAGTAAACTTCACCGGATGATCGAAGAGGTAATCGTGACCTGTTCCAACGTCTGGACCGAGCGCAGCATGGAATTGATCCAAATCTTTTGACACGAAGGCAGCTATTGCTGCTTTGAGTTTTGCTATCATGGCATCCTCAATTAGAGGGTCTTTAACATCATTCCATTTGATCTCGTCCAAGTTTTGCAGGGCGGCTGGTTGATCTGTTTCTTCTTTTACTACCGTTTCTGAGGTTGTTGGTATTGTTCCATTAGTAGATGTATCCGTTGTTTCCTGCTTTCCACAACCAGCAAACACACTTACACTTACGGAAAATATAAGAATAGAAATAATTTGAGCAGGTCTGTTCATATTAGATTCACCCATCCTTATTTACAACCATATGTAAAAACAGTTTTACTTTTTTTGTGATAAATCATAGTTGTAAAATTTTTTTTACATTATTGGGGTTAAAGTGGATTAATTGAAAAATAACATTAGAAGTGTGTGGTGGTTTACTATAGAAAAATGAATAAATAAATGAAATGACCTTCTCTAATTAAAGAAGGTCATTTTTTAATTCAGGAACCATTATTAAATGTAGCACAGCCTTCTGCTTATAGGCGTTCTCGCTTGCAAGTCATTCACTAGTTCTTTATACCTAGTGTGGAATTTTCGTATGGACGTTCATGCGTTTTGTCGGTTAGCTATGATGCTGCGTATCACGGTTCAAAAGTAGCTGCACATGATGAAATCTCTGGTGTATATCTATGTAGGGTATCAAGCTGTAGTTAGAGCATTTTTTTGAGCTGGGATATACGGGCTTGGGAAACCTCAAGTATTTTGGCATATTCGTGCTGTGCTGCATTGGGGTGTTTTTGCATTAATTCTTTTAGACTTTCGATCATCTGTTGTGTCGATCGCCGCAGACGTTTGGACTCTTTATTAGATCGTTGTGAGTTGGATAAAGCTGACTTGGCTGGTCTTAGGATAGGGCTAAAATGTATTCCCTTTTTTAAACTTTCAATACATTCCCCGCAAATAAAGCTGTCTCTAAAATAAGTTAATTGTTCTGTTGAACCACACATTTTACACGTCACCCCAGTATATTTTCGAAAGGCGAGAATACCAGTTTCCTCATCTGCAAAAATCTCAACAGGATCACCCACATTATAATCCATGGAAATTCGCATTTCTTTGGGGATAACGATACGGCCTAACGCATCTAGGGGACGTGTCATACCTGTACTTTTCAAATGATAACCTCCTTTTTTATATCCTTATAATACTAAATAGTTATGATAAAAAAGAATAGGCTTAGAGAAGCAATCGCATATATTTAGTAAACTGTTGAAAAGTATACAATTAATTTCCAAAATATGTTTTGTTATTGGGGGAAACGTGTTGAGGAGATTATAAAGAATTTCCGATATATATTCATAAAGAATATTCTAGTTGGCAATGAAATTGTTAGTAACACGGGATAAGGAGCTGTGAATTACATATGAGAATATTTCAGTTTTGGAAGAAGAATAAGAAAGCTGTAGTGGCAATCGATTTGGATACTGCTATTCGGTGTGTACGATTGGACGCAGTATAAGGCGGTGCGGATACTAACTCGATTAGCACGTGAAGGTCTTCAGACCGACCAGATTGTGGACGATATTATCAGCCATGTCGACGATTTTCGTTATGAGGCACAGATGCCCACGTTCTATTTTCTGTCTGGACTGACGGGCAATAAGAAGGTTGCTTCGCTGCTGCAAAGGCATTTCCTTGAGAATCTGGAATACGATCCGATTGATGCCTTTGATATTTTCGAGAATTTGTACCGTTGTTCGCCGGATGTTGCCATGAGGCATGCCGATTTTCTCAAAGCAATTGCCCGTGGTGAAGGGTTAGAAGGCCGTTCTCCCTTGCTGGATGGAGCTATAGGGACTACCGATGGGAATGGCAAGCAAGAGTACCACTGGCCCGACGATGAACCTGTCGAAGAGCATCACCAATTACGAGCTGCCATATTTTATTATCGGCTGTACCCTCTGGATGAGGAGGTTAATGGGCTGTTGGATCATTGGGAAGTGAACCATCCGGAGGAGAATGTTAGGAGTTGTATTGGGAAATTGAGAGAAGAAGGACAGGGAGAGGGCTAGCTTTTCTGCTAGACGAATATCGGAATCTTAATTTTGCACTCTTTACTATGAAAACTTATACTTATCGTTAAAGCTGACTTGAAGAGAAATTAAAAGAACGAGGAGGGGAATAACCATGTACTCCATTAAAGAAGTTCAAATCAAGAGCGGATTGCCCGCATCTACCCTTCGTTATTATGAAAAAGAAGGCATATTACCTGATGTCGGTCGGGATGAAGGTGGAAGAAGGGTATATACCGAAAAACAAATCGATTGGATTAGGTTCCTTATGGCTATGAAAGATACAGGGATGACTATTGAAGAAATTAAGGCATACCTTGAGCTAAATGTAAAAGGAGAAGCCACAATCCAAGAGAGAAGAGATTTCCTTGTAGCCCACAAAAAGAAAGTGGAAGCACATGTGGCACAAACGCAGCACAATTTGGAGAAAATTATTCAAAAGATAGCTTTTTATGATCATGTGGTTATGGGGAAAAGCCTCTCTTAACTAAGCAATTGCTGCAAAGGTAAAAAAGCCAAAGCCGCCTGCTTACATAGTAAACGGCTTTGGAGGTAGCGGGGTACTATATATTTCTAGTAACCTCATAGGCGTCCCAGACAGCATACATAATATTTTGTACTTGCTTGGCATCGCCGATTAAGTAGGACTCGGAAACCTCATTTTGGATGTCTTCATAAAGCGATTGCTGAGGAGTATATCCTACAGCCAGAATCGCTGAATCTGCGTTTAGAATCGTTTCTTCACCATCTTTATTTTGAAGAACGAATTCTTGATCGTTGGCATCGACAATTTTGGCGTTGGTCAGGAGATGGATATCCTTGTATGCAACAAGGTCACGCAGCATATCTTCATTTGCATGGCACAGGGGGCCGCCGACGGTTAAAATATCTTCTTGCATTTCCACCAGCGTTACTTTTTTACCTTGATCAGCAAGCCAAAGTGCAGTTTCGCATCCCACAAGCCCACCTCCGACAATTACGGTGGAAGCACCGGGATCTTTTTTCCCAAGCAAAACTTCTTCTGCGGAATACACCTTAGTAGATGTACCAATGGAGAAGGTTTTGGGAGAGGAGCCGGTAGCAAAAATAACAACATCTGCTGCATATTCATTTACGGTAGTCCGATTAACCTCGGTATTCAATTGGACGTCAACTTTTAAATCCTTTAGCTCCCCTTCATACCAGGTCGCAAGTAAATGATCGTCTTCTTTGAAGTCTGGAATTCCACCCGGGATCAGATTACCTCCCAATCGGTTATTTTTATCGAATAAGGTAACGTGGTGTCCGCGAATAGCAGCTACACGGGCAGCTTCACATCCTGCGGGTCCTCCACCGATCACCAAGACTTTTTTGGACTGATCTGCTTTTCCGAGTGCATAGTCTTTTTCTCTGCCGCAAGCCGGATTAACGGCACATGAAATCGTTGCAAAAGATGCCAATCGACCCATGCAGCCCTCCTGGCAGGAGAGGCAAGGACGAATCTTTTCTATTTTCCCGGCCTTGATTTTGTTGGGGATGTCAGCATCAGCCAACAATGGCCGACCCAGTGCAATCATATCGGTTTTTCCTTCACGTATAGCCTTGCTGGCCAAGTCTGGATTATCCAATCTGCCAGCAGTAATGACAGGTACCTTTAGAATGGTTTTTAAAATTTTGTTATAAGGAAGATAGAGTCCTTTTTCCTGATACATTGGTGGATGTGCCCAATACCATGAATCGTACGAACCAACATCACCATTAAAAGCATCATATCCAGCTTCCTCTAATATTTTGGCCGCTTCAATTCCTTCTTCAATATCCCGTCCCTGTTCCTGAAACTCTTCGCCTGGCAATCCACCCTGACGCCAATCTTTAATAAAGCTTTTGATGCTGTATCGAAGAGATACCGGGAAATCCTGTCCACATTCGGCTTTGATGGCTTGGACGATCTCTATGGCAAATCTTAAGCGGTTTCTCAGATTTCCGCCGTATTGGTCTTTCCGATGGTTAAAGAAAGAAATCGCAAATTGATCCAGTAAATAGCCTTCATGAACCGCATGGATTTCAATACCGTCAAAGCCTGCCTTTTTGGCAATAGCCGCAGATTCCGCAAATTTTCTGACGTAGGTGTGAATTTCATCGATAGTTAGCTCACGACAGATTACATCGGGAAGCCAGCGATGAGGGATAGGAGAGGGAGCGACAGCCGTTTTACCTACAATTGAAGGGATGCTTACCCGTCCAAAGCCTGCGGATAATTGTAGAAATATTTTTGTGCCGTATGCATGAATCCGCTCCGTCATCATTTTACCCGTTTTAACAAAATTTAAGGGGTTTAGAGTAGGGCAGGGCATTGATGGCAGGGCACATTTCTCAATTTCATTCTCAACCATCGTTACACCTGTAATGAGCAGTCCTGTCCCGCCTTTTGCCCGTTCAACATAATATTCGACGCCGCGCTCATTAAAGGTGCCATCGGCATCACAAAGCCCACCAGGGCCCATGGGAGCCATGACAAACCGATTTTTAATTTCTAGTTTTCCAATTTTCATAGGCTCAAATAAAATTCGATGCTCTTCTTTCATAACAATGCCTCCTAATTATGAATCGACCATTTCAATGAATCCATTCAGTGAATGAATTCATTGAATGGATTCAGTATAGGACGGTAGTGGACATTATTATGTGATTGTTTTCACAATTAAACAAAACAGCATTTCTTATTATAATTAAGTAACATGGACAAGGCATCGAGGATAGGAATGTTTAGAATAGAAAGGAAGAGTAGGTAAATGCCAAACCAACAATTGAGTGGACGAAAGCTGCAAAGCCTGCAGACTAAAAAAAATATATATAACAGTACATTAGAGCTAATGCATGAAAAGAGTCTGGAAAAAATTAAAATTGAGGATATCTGCCGGAGGGCCGGAGTGTCTGTGGGCTCATTTTATAATCATTTCAAGACTAAAAGTGATATTTTGGTGGAGATGTATGCGCAGGCGGATGGCTACTTTGAATTGAAATTTAAGAATGAACCACCTTCAGAAAGTATTGTGCAGGATATTATTCAATATTTTGAAGTTTATGCGGAATATAATCAGAATATTGGTTTAGAGACGGTGAAACAGTTATATACAACTAATAACAAGCTTTTCATTACTAAGGGTCGTGATATGCAAAATATACTTCAACAGATTATAGAGAGAGGACAAGCTGCAGGAGAGTTGGATCAAAGCATGACATCCGAAGAGATGACAGACTACTTATTTATTGCAGCTCGTGGGGTCATGTACAACTGGTGTCTTCATGATGGCGACTCGAATTTAATTGTAAATATGCGTGAATATATGAGTCGTCTGATCACGATCTTTAAACAAAAGAATTGATTGTATCCTTGTCACAGGGACGGTTCATCACACGCTTAACGGGTAAAAGTGTAGTACCAAGGTGGGCAAGTGGGGGTGTTGACTCTCACGCCACGTGAGACACTAGACTGTCAAGCAAGGGAGGTGAAGCGGAATGGCCTATACGGTAAAGGAAGTATCTAATCTGTCGGGAATCAGCGTACGAACTTTGCATTATTATGATGAAATCGGATTGCTGAAACCGCATCATATTGGAAATAATGGATATCGCTATTACGAACAGGAACAACTTTTGAGGCTTCAGCAAATCATGGTGTACAGGGAACTGGATTTGCCTTTATCTGAAATTGGAAAGGTGCTGGAGCAAACCAAGGAACAAAAAGCTGAAGTTTTACAGGAGCATCGAGCCAAGGTCGAGGCCAAAGTCTTCCGCTTGCATACTCTCCTACAGACCATCGACGAAACGGTGGCTCATTTGAAAGGGGAACAAGCAATGAAACCAGAGCACATGTACCAAGGGTTTAACCCGGAAAAGCAGGAAATGTACGAACGTGATTTGACAGACCGTTATGGTCAAGAGGCTCAGGAAACAATTCAGGAAAGCAAGACGGCGACAAAGAACTGGAGCAAAGAGGATTATTTGGATTCACAGGCAGAGGCTGATCAGATTCATCGGCAGCTGGCTGAAGCCATGAATAAAGGATTGAAGCATAATAGTGAAGAAGTACAGGCGCTGATCCGCCGTCATCTTCAATGGGTAAGCCGATTCTATACTCCTACAGCAGAAATTTATAGCGGGCTGGGAGACTTGTATGTGGAGCATGAGGATTTCAGTAAAATGTATGAAGGCTATCGCCCCGGACTAGCTGAGTATTTGCGAGACGGGATGAAGGTTCTAGCCGAACGGGAATTAAATTAACAAAGCGGGGAAGAAGGGCTGTAAAAGGTCTGAAAAAGAGGTGAACAACAAGCCAATTCCGATGGCCTGCTGTTCACCCTTTTTGTGTGTAGAGCAGTTTACATGCTGCTTTGTGTCGCTCTCATGCCTTGCTGGCTGTTGTTTCCGTACTGCTGCATGCCACTACCGCTTACATAATGCTGTCCAGTCGTCCCCATGTGTTGCGGGAAGCTGTGATTCATGTGGCTTCCTGCATTATAGGAGGATGGTTGCATACTGCGTGAGGCGTAGCTATCGCCAAATCCGGGCTGAGTCATTTGACTGCTGGAACGGATGGAGTTTTCCAACTGACTACACAGTTGAATAACTTGCTGGTACTGCTGCATAGCCTGCTGGTGATGCTGAATTGCAGTTTGGATCATTTGAGCTGCACTTCGTTCACGTTGCACCAGGCTTTCAAGACTGGATGCATTTTGTTGTTCCTGTTGCAGCAACTGCTGATACATGGCAGTTCCTTGCTGTGTTTGTTGTACCAATTGCTGCATGATTTGTTCACATTGATGAAGTTGTTGTTGTGGAGCCATGTTGTTGTACATGAATTATCAATCTCCTTCGCCGCATAGTTTTGGGTTTCAGACCCTCATATATTGTGGCGAAGGGAGACCATATATATGCACAATTTTGGTTACAAGCTAGACACCAGAATAGCCGTAAATTCCTCTAGGAATACACGATCTTCGTGATCAAAGCGGCCTTTTAGCGGGCTGTCAATGTCCAGCACTCCAATCAGTTCCCCATTCTTGACAAGGGGAATAACAATTTCACTATTGGAAGCAGCGTCACAGGCGATATGTCCTG
Source organism: Paenibacillus sp. A3M_27_13 (assembly GCF_024213315.1). Lineage (NCBI taxonomy): Bacteria > Bacillati > Bacillota > Bacilli > Caryophanales > Paenibacillaceae > Paenibacillus > Paenibacillus sp. A3M_27_13. The sequence goes on along the minus strand of NZ_JANAVE010000012.1, from coordinate 89,560 downwards.
GAAACGCATGCACATCATCTACAACAAGTGTTCGTTGCTCAGCTGCTGCGGTACCGCATACGCCACGTCCCAATGGAATCCGTATACATGCAGGTAAGCCCTGGAAAGGACCAAGTACAAGCTCAGTACCATCATAAAGATAGAAGCCGCTCCAGTTAATATCTGGAAGGAAATGACCAAGTAGTGCTGAAGCATTCGCCAGATTGGCAATGGTATTGGATTCATCATGAATAAGTGCCCGGAGTTGTCCGAGAACCGATTCGAATTGTTCATGACGTGTGCCCTCGTAAGGTATGGTTTGAAACATGTAGAGTTCACGCTCCTAACATTAAATTTTTACATTAACTGTTGTATATATCGTCAAAAATAGGTAATTATGCAATTCGCTTTTACCATTGGTTAATTAATTTAAGATATAACGATTGTATATATTCAGTCAAGTGAAAAATCACTCTGTAACCTTTTGGTATCTCCGTACTCTAACCTCTGTACAGAATCATTTTGGGAAGGGGATAAGCTATACGTTTTAGCGGGGCAAACAGTATAGAAAGTAATCCAGCAAGGGTTGCCCTCATCTGTTTCCAGCTTATCCTCTATGGGTAAAAACAGTGTAACATGGTTGGCCTAGGCCAGGGAGGAGTTGCAATTATGCATGCAGATGTTCAGAACTTGTTTATCCGTATACAGATGCTTTCTTATGCACATCAGAACGATCTCACGGTAAGAGATATTCAACCTGTGTTGGAAGAACGCGGTTACCGTGTAGGAGAACGTGAGGTCAAGCAGGAGCTTGAAAACTTGACGCAGGAAAACTTTCTGACACCGCATGATGATATGTTTAGCATTACCGGTGCAGGGATCGATGAATTACAGGAAATTCAGTCGATGCTAGGCGTACTGTACAAGGATGTTGTGAAGAAACCGACTCGCACCACTACCCGAGTCTCTTCTTAAAGGCTTAGAGGCTCGATAATTTTGATTCGGAAGACAAGCTCGCACAGTTTAATCTCTTATAATATAGAAGATGCCCTTCTAATTCCTAATCCTAGGAACAGGAGGGCTATTTATATATTTAAGCTTCTCAGCTTTAAATAAGGTTGTGTTTGTTAAAGGTGTATGCTTAAATGTAGCGTATATTTATTGTCATTTTAATGTTGGAAGGATGATTGAACATGTGTGCATATGCATGTAAGGGGCATATACCACCGCTGGAAAGTCCGCGTCTTCGGCTGCGAAGGATGGAAAGCGGGGATGCGGCTACGATGTTCGCTTGCTGGTCTGACCCGGAGGTTCACCGTTATATGAACCTTTCTGGTATGTCAGGACGTGAGGATGCAGAGGATATGATTGAGTTGTTGAATGAGCTGGCGAAGACGGAGGATGCGCTGCGCTGGGGAATAGAACTGAAGGAGAATGGGAAGTTGATTGGAAGCTGTGGGTTTAATTATTGGCAGACGGAGGGAGCTTATAAAGCCGAGATTGGTTATGAGATAGCCAAGCCTTATTGGCGACAGGGTTACATGACCGAGGCGCTACGCTTGGTGCTGTCATTCGGGTATAACACGATTCGGTTGAATCGGATCGAAGCGCTGGTGGACCCGCGTAATACAGGCTCGCAAGCCCTGCTGTCCTCGATGGGCTGGACACAGGAAGGACTGTTGCGGCAGGTACAGCATACATCTACAGGCTTTAAGGATATGCTGATGTATTCTTTACTGCATGAAGAATGGCTCAGACTGGAGGCACAACGAAATGCTGTTTCAGTATAACGGCGGTTCGTCGCCGCTGCACAGGCTAGGGCCGTTAAGTAAGCTAATATGGGTGGGGTGCTTTAGCCTCCTGTCAATGGCTTGGGATTCGACGCTGCGGGAAGCAGCACTCTTGGCTGTACTGATTGCTGTGGCTGGCTTGGGCGCACGTTTGACCTTAGCACGCCAACTTCGGGCTATGTCGTTCCTGATTGGTTTAGGTATCCCGTATTTTATACTGTCTATCCTAGCGATTCGAGAAGGACATACCGTGGCTTCATGGGGACCCATTGTCATTACAGCAGAGGGACTGGATATCGCAGGGGCGTTAACGTTGCGGATTTTTGTGTTGTTTTTGGCATCTTATATCTATCTCTCGACGACGGATCCCCGAGATTTTGTGCAGGCATTGAATCTGCGCTTGCGTGTTCCTTATCGGTTTGCGTTCGGTATTTCAGTGGCACTGACGTTTCTCCCCTTATTGGAAGAAGAAGGGCGAACAATTATGGCAGCACGGCGTGTTCGTGGACAGGAACCACCACGAGGGTGGGGCAATCGGTTATCATGGTGGAGCGGGTATGCGGCTGCCGTGTTGGTGAATGCTGTAAGACGGGTTCAGCAGACGGCGCTGGCTATGGAGGGCAAAGGTTTCGGCGCTTATGCAGAACGGACATATCTTCGTACACTGAACAATGGGCGTGTAGGCAACTTATGTGCTGTGACTGCTGTATTAACTACGGCTGTTTTATGGTGGAGCTTATAAAGTGAAGCCTCTTATTTTTGTTCTTATTGTCAACCTGTAAAATATAATTAGGTTGACAATAAGGCTGCAAATGAATACATTTATACAGTAGCAGCTTGTACAAGGATCAGAGCTGTAATCTTATAGATTAGATAGGGAGAGGAGTCAAGAAATACATATGAAGGAATCTCGTATGTTTGCAAAGTTTACAACGCTGGATATCGTACTCATGGCGATGCTGGCCACGTTGAACGGCGTCATGACCGTGTATTTGTCGCTCATTAACAAAACATTAAACAGTCTGGGAGGGCCTATCGCAACTTCCGCTATTGTCGGGCTGTACATGATATACGGCTTGTTGGCCTATTATATTATTCGTAAGCCGGGTACGGCGGTTATTGCTTATGCATTTGGCGCGGTAGTGCAGTCTTTTATGGGCTCCGCCTATGGAATTGCTTCTATTATCGCGGCGGCTGTCTGCTATATGATTGCGGCTGAGTTGGTATTTGCCTTGTTGCGGTATCGGCGCTGGAACGCAGTTTCGCTGATGCTAGTGGGTGGGGCTATGGTTCCGCTGTGGTTTATTGTCGCAGCCAATATGTTTGGCTATATGCATTGGGGGTGGAAGGTGCTGACGATTGCACTGGTCGTTCGTATCCTGAGCGGCATTGTCCTGTGCGGTCTGCTGACGAAAGTGCTGGGCGATGCCTTAAATCGTACGGGACTGTTAAAACGGTTTGAACTGGGACGCGCTTCACGTGCATAGCCGTGGCTATGCATGTGGTTATATCTTCAACAATGGGGATCGAGGATATTTCAGTTATGATTGAACATAGCGATTATAATTCTAGCCGTAAAATAGCCGTATCCTTGAAGAATTTTGGCTATCGGTATGATGATCAGGTAGAGCCAGCGTTACATGGTCTGACACTGGACATTGCGGTGGGTGAGCATGTAGCCATTGTCGGAGCTAGTGGAAGTGGAAAGTCTACGCTATGTCAGCTGCTTCATGGTGGATTGTCCCGTTCCGGTGAGGGCGAACGGACAGGGGAGCTGACCGTGTACGGGATGGACCCCGATATCGCTGATCTGGCTACTGTCGCCACCACTGTTGGCGTCGTGCTTCAGGACCCGGATGCCCAGCTGGTGCAGGGAATCGTCGAAGATGAGATTGCTTTTGGGCCGGAGAACCTGCGCGTGCCTCCGGCAGAAATAGCGCAGCGCATTGCTACTGCGCTGGAAGCCGTCGGCCTAGCTCCCGAGCGCGACTCCTTCGTGCGGCGCCTCTCGGGAGGCCAGCGCCAACGCACCGCGATTGCTGCGGTACTGGCGTTGGAAGCGCCGCTGGTCGTGTTCGACGACGCAGCTGCGCAGTTGGACCCGCCGGCTGTATGCGACTTCGTAGAGTTATGTCGGCGGCTCCATGCGGCAGGCCGGACGGTGGTTACCGCGTCCGGCCGCATAGACGATGGCGTGCGGGCAGCGCAGCGCGTCATCGTCTTGAAGGGCGGGACCGTACAACTACAGGGTCCGCCCGAAACGCTGCTGCGCGAGCATGGTGCGCAGCTGGTCGCCTTGGGGCTGCTCCCCTCTCCCGCAGGGAGGGGAGACATGCCGGGTGAGCCGGAGGTGAATCCCGGCTCAGCGGCAGACCGCGCTGGGCAGCCGTTGTTGGAGGTGAAGGGATTGACCTTCACCTATCCCGGTAGCCAGCGGGCAGCGCTAAAGGGCGTGAGCCTAGCTTTTGCGCCCGGTGAACGAGCCGTGCTGCTGGGTGAGAACGGCTCGGGTAAAACCACGCTCGGCAAGTTGCTCATGGGCTTGCTCCCAGCACCGAAGGGGTGCATGCGGTGGGAGGGGCAGGATATGGCGAAGCTGCCAATTCACCAGCTGGCTGCCGGAATCGGCTATGTGTTCCAGCAGCCAGAGCACCAGTTTGCAGCTGCAACGGTGTGGGAGGAGTGTTTATACAGCGTGCGCGCCAAGCTTGGTTTACGGACCGGGGAGCCGGTTCCCGCCGCATATGTGGAACGGGCGCAGCGCTTACTGGCCGCCGCCAGGCTGGAGCACAGACTGGATGCCTCCCCGTACCTACTAAGTGGAGGCGAAAAAAGACTGTTGAGCGTTGCGGCACAGTTCATCTTGCCCAAAAAGCTATACATTCTGGATGAGCCTACCGCAGGAACGGATTACGAAGGGGCGAGAATTCTGCTCCGTATGTGCACAGAGCAGTCTGCCGAAGGTGCGGCTTTTCTGGTCATCACCCACGATATGCAGGTGGCTGAAAGCTTTGCCAGCGATGTTCTGTGCATGGAAGAGGGTCATCTCTATAAAGTGGAAAATAGTGAGATTTATCATACGATTACAGTTGACAAAAATTAACGACATGTAGACAATAATATATATACATCGTACAAAACAGGCGGCCTATATAGGCCGCCTGTTTACGATTATGCAGTGCGGGTAATAATCCAATCTGGAAAGGCAAACCGCGCACAGATACAACACAGTTTTTATAAGGGAAGGATTTGTGATTTGCTTGGCAAACGATAAACCCATGAAGCGCGGACTCGTGCTGACAGGTGTTCTATTGGCCACTTTTCTGGCCGCAATTGAAGGAACGGTTATCGGTCCGGCGGGACCGACGATTGTTAGCGAGCTGGGCAGCGTGAATTTGCTCAGTTGGATTTTTACGGCATATTTGCTGACTATGGCTGTGACCACACCCATTTTCGGCAAGCTTAGCGATTTGTTTGGCCGAAAACCCATATTTTTAATCGGCTGTTCGTTGTTTGTACTTGGCTCTTTGCTTTGTATGCTGGCTGGTAGTATGGAGCAACTTATTATCTACCGGGCCATTCAGGGTATTGGTGCGGGTGGTGTCATTCCTGTTACTTTTACCATCATCGGTGATATCTACAAAATGGAGGAACGCGGCAAAGTCCAAGGCATGATTAGCTCCGTATGGGGGATTTCTTCCCTGATCGGGCCTCTCTTGGGTGGTTATGTGGTTACCTATTTTGGCTGGGAGTGGATTTTCGGTTTTAACGTTCCCTTTGGATTGCTGGCTATGTTCTTCATCGCCCGTTACTTGCGGGAACAGGTAAGCAAGCGTACTGCGCGTATCGACGTGCCGGGAGCGGTTACCTTTACCATCGGGATGACGGCCCTCTTGCTCGTATTGGCACTGGGCGGGCAGTATATCGGCTGGGCTTCTCCTGAATTGTTGGCCTTGGCTGCCGTAGCCATTTTGTTCCTGATTCTGTTTTTGGTTATCGAAAAACGCGCTCAGGAACCGATGGTGCCACTAAAGCTATTTCGGATACGGGATATCGCTTTTTCCTGTGCCGCAGCACTGTTAGTCAGCACCCTGCTGATCGGACTGACTAGCTATCTTCCACTATGGATTCAAGGTGTACACGGTGGAGATGCCGCTTCATCTGGTCTCGCGCTGGCTCCAATGTCCGTAGGCTGGCTATTTGGCTCCATGATCGGAGGACGCATTTTGCTGACCCTGGGCTCACGTCGAACCTCTTTGATTGGGCTGACCCTGATTGTTTTGGGGGCTTTCGTCATGACCTTGATGGGCCAAACGGCTCCGATCTGGCTGCTGTTCCTGTCTACATTGTTGTATGGACTGGGGTTTGGCTTCTCGATGACTGTGTTTACGATTATTGCCCAGTCCTCGGTCGGGTTCCAGTTGCGTGGCGCGTCTACAGCTTTGAATACATTCCTGCGCACGTTGGGGCAAACGATCGGGGTTGCAGCCTTCGGTTCATGGCTGAATTATCGCATTGCTGCCCAGACAGCAGACGGACAGCTTACACAGCAAGGGGTAACGCAGGAGGATATTAACGGTCTGCTTGCACCTCATGCTTCACAGAGTCTAAGTGACAAGGTTGCTGGATTACTTCGTTCTGTATTGGAAAACAGTCTGCATTCTCTGTTCGTTATCATGGTCGTTATTGCGGTTATTAGCTGGTTTGTCGTCCTCGGACTGCGGAACCGTCCGCCGGGCACTGAAGAAGAGGCAGATCAGCGCGTAAAGACACCACAAAGAGAACATGCATAAAAAATAATATAAATCTTTCATGATAAAGAGACAGTCCGGTACACCAAATAAGGGTCCGGGCTGTCTCTTTATGCAATGGTCTCTCCTCCTACTGATTCAGCAAAATAGCCACCTCGTATAGGACCGATAAATTCCCCAGCATACAAAAAGGAGATGAAAACCCCCTAGAGTTGCTATATATTCATAGGGTATAGGTAACAAAATGGTAAAAAAGTCTTAAGAAATTGTAACAAAAAATATGTTTCTGAATTGAGCTGTAGGGTACTAAGGAACCATTTTTTTGAACCCGCTTACAAATCGGGCTTTGTATGATTTATTTTAGAACGATTTTGCATGTGAATGAAGCAACCAACCTAGCAAAATGGGACACGGAAAAAAATCAAGTAGCAAATTTTTCTGAATGTAATAAAAATGAAAAATATAGGAATTTTCAGAAAATTACTAGGAAAATATGAGGATGAAATTCAAGAGGCACCTGTTTGCTTACCTCACATAATAGGGCTTTTCAGTCTATATCAATCGTTTGACATACCATATAAAATGGCCCTACCAACCAAAAAGTTGGGTTTCAAATCTAGAAGCATAATTAGATTAAGGGAGATGGAGTACTTGAAGTTTAACAAATGGTTCAGTAAAGCAGCCACTGCAACAGTAGCAACTACCTTGCTGTTAGGAGGCGGCGTTCAGGCTTTTGCCGAGGAAAATGATGCATCTGATCTCAAAACAGACAATGCATTTACCCAAATTACGCGTAATGACATGCTGAATATTTTCAAACAGCAAGGCAAAGAAAAATATGAGGTTCCGTCCTTCGATGCGTCTACAATTAAGAATATTCCTTCTGCTATTGGTCGCGACAGCTCAGGCAAGCTAATTGATTTCGATGTCTGGGACTCTTGGCCGTTACAAAATGCCGATGGCACAGTAGCCAATTACAAAGGGTATAATATCGTTTTTGGATTGGCAGGCGATCCTAAAAGAGGCGAGGATACATTCATATACCTGTTCTATCAAAAAGCGGGCAATACTTCACTGAGCGGCTGGAAAAATGCCGGCAGAGTATTTAAAGACAATGATAAATTGCTTGCCAACGATCCGATTCTAAAAAATCAGTCAGAAGAATGGTCAGGTTCAGCTACCTTAACCTCTGATGGACAAGTACGTTTATTTTATACCAGCAGACAGCCCTATGATCCGAATAACAAATTATACGGCAAGCAAACCTTGAGCACGGCTCAAATTAATGTCTCTCAGCCTGATGATAAGACACTGAAAGTAGATGGAGTCGAGGATTTGAAATCGATCTATGACGGTGGAGATGGGAAAACCTATCAAAATGTGCAGCAAAGCGTCGGAGTGGATATGGATAACCATACGTTTAGAGACCCTCACTATGTCGAGGATCAAGGCCACAAATATATTATATTTGAAGCCAATACAGGGACAGAGACAGGCTACCAAGGCGAAGATTCGCTTCAAAACTCAGCTTATTATGGCGGCAATAAGAAATTCTTCAGGGAAGAGCTTTCTAATCTGCAGCAAAGTCCTAAGAAAAAAGGAGCTGAGCTGGCGAACGGCGCACTGGGCATCGTTGAATTGAATGATGATTATACGTTGAAAAATGTAATGCCTCCTTTGATTGCTTCCAATCTGGTAACAGATGAAATTGAACGGGCGAATGTGTTCAAAATGAACGGTTTGTGGTATTTATTTACGAGTACGAGAGGTTCCAAGGTGACTGTAGATGCGATCGGAGACGATGATATTTACATGCTGGGTTATGTTTCTACTTCCTTGACAGGGCCTTATAAACCGTTGAATGGAACCGGTCTCGTTCTTCATCAGGATCTGGATCGTGATGATATTACCTGGACGTATGCCCATTTTGCTATCCCGCAAGGCAAAGGCAATAACGTAGTCGTTTCGAGTTATATGACTAATCGAGGGCTTTTCCCGGATCACAAATCTACTTTCGCGCCAAGCTTCCTGCTGAATATTAAAGGCTCGAAAACGTCTGTTGTGAAAAACGGTATTTTGGAGCAAGGGCAAATCACGGTTGATCCAACGAATGACAAAAAAGAATCTCCAAATGAGTATGGGAAGAAATAAGTAGGTATATGCAGTATGTCCGAAGGCGGCGGTTTGGTAGCTTACCGATCTGCCGTCCGTCGGACGATACATAACAATGCAATGAGAGGTAAGGAGGATCGTCATAATGAGAAAAAAAGCTCCCAAGAGCATTTGGATACGATCCGTTGTAATCATCACAGGCTTAACTATATTTATAGCTATGGGATGGAGTATGTACCAACAGGATGCAGCCAAACCCCAAAAACCTGCTGCAATTCCCAAAAATCAAGCTAATCAAAGTAAGCATACAACACCGACCTATCGTGCATCCTATCATTTTACTGTTCCGGATAAGTGGAAGAATGATCCTCAACGGCCCATTTATTTTGATGGAAAATATCATTATTACTATTTATATAATCGTGACTATCCCAAAAAGAACGGTACAGAATGGCGACATGCCACATCAACCGACCTGGTACATTGGAAAGATGAAGGGGTGGCGATTCCCAAATATACGAACCCGAATGGAGATCCTTGGTCCGGTTCGGTCGTGATCGATGTTAATAATACCGCGGGTTTTGGAAAAGGCACTCTAGTAGCCATTGTGACGCAGCCCTCCGCAGATGGCGGAAAGCAGGAACAATTTTTGTGGTACAGTAAGGACAAAGGCAAGACGTTTACTTCTTACCGCAACAAGCCTGTGATGTCCAACCCCGGTACAAAGGACTTCAGAGATCCCAAAATCATCCGAGATACTCAACGTAATCAATGGGTGATGGTCATGGCAGAGGGAACAAAGATTGGCTTTTATGAGTCTGATAATTTAAAGAATTGGCGGTATACGAGTGGCTTTCAAACGGAAAATATCGGGCTTGTGGAGTGTCCTGACCTTTACCGGATGCGTGCGGATGATGGAACCTATCAATGGATTCTAGGCGTGAGCGCCAATAGCAAATCAACAGGCGGGCCCAACACGTATGCCTATTGGACGGGAGATTTTAATGGAGAAGCATTTCTCCCTGATCACAGTGAACCTGAGTGGCTGGATTATGGGTTTGACTGGTATGGTGCAGTTACGTTCGAGGAAGGAAAAGACAAAGATAAATATAGTCACCGTTATGCTCTGGCCTGGATGAACAATTGGGATTATGCCAATAACACGCCTACCCTAAAGGAAGGCTTTAATGGAATGGATTCGATTGTTCGCCAAATTCGACTGAAACATACGGCAGATGCTGGATATCGATTGGTTTCACAGCCGGTACCCAATTTGGAGCGATTCCAAACATCCAAAAAATCATTAGGAACGATTAAAGTAGAGGGTACTCACCGGCTTCCGGTAGCAGGCGATGCCTATCAGCTAGAGGCGGATGTCTCTTGGTCCACGATTAAAAATGTAGGATTGAGGCTTCGAGAGTCGACGGATGGCAAGCGTCATGTCGATGTGGGTGTCTCAGTGGAAGGTCAATACTCTTACGTAAACAGAGCGAACACTGGGCAGCCGGATCAGAGTGGAAAATATGTAGAGAGCAAGGCGCCATTTGATCCCGATAAGAAAAAGGTACACCTGAACATTCTCGTCGATAAAACCAGTATTGAAGTGTTTGTCGATGGTGGAGAAGTAGCTTATTCCTCTTTAATATTTCCACGGTTAGAGGATCAGAAAATCACTCTGTTTTCCGATGGCGGTCCAGCAATTTTTAATAATGTAGTGGTCAAACACTTTAGTCGATAGTAGGTACTTATGCTGCTCGTAAGCTTGGGCATATTTCGCTCTATTCAGGTATATGAAAAGTCCACCCATGAATATAAGGGTGGACTTTTCTGTGTAAATCTAAATTTTTGTTTAGCACAGCTATAAGATTGTTCGTTTATTCACAAACGATCAGTTGCTAAAATTACTATTCGTTCTATTTGTGATAAGGTGACAGGTTATCAGCGCTACGGCCCAATTTTTTGAGCAAGCCGATGAGTTGATCTCTTTCGGTTTCACTGATTCCGCTAAAGGCACGTTCAATCTGACGTGTATAATCAGGATAAATTTCGTCCATGACACGTTGTCCTTCGTCCGTCAATTCTGCATATATAATCCGACGATCTTGGTCGCACGGGTGACGGTGCAAATAACCGCGGCTTTCCAGCTTGTCAATAACATAAGTGACATTTCCGCTTTGCAGAAGCAGCTTTGCTCCAATTTGTTGGATTGGCTGCGCGCCCTTGTGATATAAAACTTCCATCACGGCGAAGGCCGTTGGGTTGAAGCCCACCGTTTTGATGCCAGCAACCGCATGTTCGTTTACACTTTTGAATGACTTGGCAAACACGCTATACAAATGCATAGATTGCTGTGTCACCAATGTTCGGTAATCTATCATCTTCATTCCGCCTTTATGTATGGATTTGGGCATCCTTTGACCGCTCGGCTCGGATGACCGGGCAACCATACCCTTGTTACTAGCATAAAGGGATTTACGTAGCGAAAACATGCGATTTGTCACAGTAGCTGCTTTTTTAACTATTTAATTTCAAAGCTTTAAAGTAAATTTTTGAAAAATAAAGGTTTTGAATGTAAAAATACTGTTCCGGTTGGTTATATTAAAAATAACATACCTAACCTAATGAACCCCAATTAACAAAATAAGCTACTTCAGAGGAGATGAAACACATGGATACGGGTTCTTTCCGTTTTCAATTTCGTGATCCGCAGCAAGCCACCCAAGCCTGTGAAACATTAAAGGAAATTGGATATTCCGCCAGCACAAATGGTGACACAGGTCTCAGTGTTCATATTGAGAACCAGGATGTGTTGTCTGCATTGGAGATTTGCCAAGCCTATGAAGGAAGTATGATTGAGGTAGGAACTCTTTTCTCTAGACCGGATGCAATTCCCGATCTGCAAGGAAATGTCGGTGTACAAAATCCAGGTTATAGCCCGGAGGACTGGATTATCCCGGCGCACACGATCAACGAGGATTGGAGTGAAGCGTATAAAAACGGTTCCTCTCGAACGTACAGCAACACAACTGGGGAGCACAACGTCAGCTCTGATCAACAACCGGAAGACGAAGTGGATGGATTTTCTGGTAGCATCCATATTTGACCCAAATGATGACGCTATGTCGATTAGGCGGTTGTTTATGTTCCAAATGTTTTGTGAAGTAAAAAGCACCAGTAAACCTTGAGCGGGTTAGCTGGTGCTTTTTTATTGATAAAGAAGAGTCATTCATTCACATGAAATATATTGGAGAGGGCAATCTAAAGAATGGAGAGATCTGTCCCAAAATCTAGGAGTAGGGTGATTTTTTAATGGACAAACCGTCTGATATGCAAAAAGAACAAAAACTAAAATGGTGGCATCTTAGCTTGTTAGGAGTTGCAGGTACTATCGGTACAGGATATTTTCTGGGGTCCGGCTTAGCGATTTCTATTGGCGGTCCAGCCGTACTGATTGCATACTTTTTGGCAGCGGTTGGAACATATGTAGTGTTTGATGCTCTTTCGCGAATGACGGCAGATCATCCTGAACAGGGTTCCTTCCGTTCCTATGCCCAAAAAGCATTTGGAAGTTGGGCAGGATTCGGCAGTGGCTGGGTATATTGGTTTTCGGAACTCCTTATTAATGGGAGCCAGTTAACTGCGTTGTCTATATTCTCACGTTTTTGGTTTCCTCAGGTACCGATGTGGATCTTTGCGGCAGGCTTCGGGATTTTAGGGCTTGTGATTGTTTTTTTCGGCAATAAGGGTTTTGATCGAGTTGAAAATGTATTGGCCATCATTAAGATGGCAGCTATTGTTATGTTTCTGGTCTTGGCCGTTGCTCTTTTGGCAGGCTGGATCGGAGGAGGAAAATATAATCCAAAGTTCCCCATCAGTTACAAAGAGTTTTTCCCTACCGGCGGTATAGGATTGTGGTCATCTTTTATTTTTGCCTTTTATGCATACGGAGGTATTGAAGTGCTCGGAATTATGTCAAATCGGCTTCAAAAACCGGAGGATGCACCTAAAGCAGGAAAAGTAATGCTGGTTACACTGGTTGCAGTGTATGTGCTTTCGATTGGTCTGGCTGTGTCTATGGTGCCATTAAGTGCCTTTAACCCGAAAGAAAGTCCTTTTGTGCTTGCGCTCAGCAGCGATCATCTGGTTTTTATGCCTCATTTATTTAATGGAGTGCTTATTATTGCAGGGTTCTCAACAATGACTGCATCTCTATATGCAGAGACATCTATAATGATTACACTCGCACAGGAAGGAGATACACCCACATTATTTTCACGGAAGTGGAAGGGTAAATATCCTCTATATGCACTTAGTTTGATCTCCGTTGGATTAATCTCAGCCATCGTAATGTCGTTGCTACTACCGGGAAAAGTATATGAATATATCACTACTGCAGCGGGTTTAATGCTGTTGTATAATTGGTGCTTTATTTTGCTGTCTTCAGGTAAGCTACTGGAATCGAGTAGATCAAACCATATTAAACGTTGGATTGGATTATTGTTGATAGCTATGGCTGTGGTCGGATCATTTTTTCATAAGCTTAGCCGCCCGGGAGTTTACATCAGCTTATTGCTTGTCTTGTTAATTGCAATATGTGACCTTATCGTACAATGGGTTCGCCGAAAACACACGAAGGTATCTCGGTAATTTTGCCAAGAAGCCAAGAGTTAGCGTAAAAAAAGTAATTGAAATGCTTGTACACCAAAATAAAAGCCAAAACCGATAAGAGATAATCCAGACATCCAAGAGATGGTTTTAAGCAATCCGGTTTTTAGAAACCTACGGAAAATACTTGAAGCGGCTGCCATAGTCACATCCCAGAGTAGCACACCTAATACAATCGCTCCGCTAAAGATCATTAGCTGTTGTACTGGATATGTATTAGCGACGTTTGCGAGTATGGACCCGTAAATCCCAAGCCAGAACAGGATGGAGAGGGGATTGAATAATGACATCAGGAAGCCCGCTAGAAATGAGTTGGTTAGGGTATTACCGTTTCCCCTTAATTCAGACTCTGAAATCACACCTGCATTTTTGATGCTTTCAACACCTGTATACACAAGTACGAAAAAACCAAACATCCATAAAAAAGCTTTGACAAACGGGGCATTAAGAAGGTGGATCATTCCCAAATAGACAAGCAGCATATAGATTATATCTGCGGTTATTGCACCAAGACCAATAAACCAGGCATGCCAAAACCCATTCTTAATACCTCGATCCAACTGTGCGGCATTAATCGGTCCAATGGGAGCGGAAAGTGACAAACCGAGAAAAATATAACTGATAAACGTATTAATGTCCTTTTTCCTCCTTGAGTATTATTTGATGTTATGTATTTGTCTATATTAGTTTATTCGGACAAACCCATCTGTAAGACCATTTTTTTGTACGTATATTGCAGGAGTAGCCTCGTTATTGCCAACCACTATCAATCAATTAAAACTAAAAAAGGAGCTCTAATCCCGTACACAAAAGGATTAGAGTTTTTTTAATGACAGGTTATAAAAAAAGTCTATTTGATCGAATAATTGGGCTTGACACTTTTATTGAAAGCGCTTATATTTATCTCGTAAACAATACGTTATATAACGTTATATAAAAAAGGAGAGATAACAATGAATGTACATCAGACGGTTCAAACGATTTATGAACAAGCGAGTGGGAAGATTTCTGAGGTTTATTTAGTAGCCTGCGGGGGCTCATTAGTCGATATGTATCCCTCAAAATATTTTCTGGATAGTGAAGCAAAGAAGTTGGTAGCAGGCATGTATACGGCGAATGAGTTTGTGCACGCGCTGCCAAAACGTTTAGGTAAAAACGCAGTAGTCATCGTCTGCTCCCATGGTGGAAACACGCCGGAATCGGTTGCGGCTGCTAAATCAGCCAAAGAGAAAGGCGCTTACACCATCGGCTTAACCCACAATAGTGAAGCGACACTGCTCAATTATTCCGATTATTCATTCCTCTACGAATGGGGAGATGAGAGCGATGTCAAAAATAACCCTATGGCTATTATTTTAGAGCTTACTGTTGAGCTGCTTCAAATCGCTGAAGGCTATGTGCATTATCAAGCTTTCCAGAACGGCTTGGGAGCAATCAATGGAATTATTAACCGGGCAAAAATACAAGTTGAACCGCGTGCCAGTGTATTCGCTGACAAATATCGCAATGAAGATCTCTTCTATATTCTGACTAGCGGAGCTTCTTATGGACATGCCTACGGATTTGCTATCTGTTCTCTGATGGAAATGCAATGGCTCCATGCGGCTTCAATCCATTCCGGTGAATTTTTCCACGGTCCGTTTGAAGTAACGGATAAAGAAACTCCATTTATTCTGATGATCAACGAAGGACGCACACGGGCACTGGATGAGCGGGCACGGACTTTCCTGAGTCAATATGCCGAGAAAGTGGAAGTGATCGATGCGAAGGAGCTTGGAATCGGAACCATTGCCGACGAGGTCGTCGAGTTTTTTAACCCGGTTTTATTTTACAGCATTGTATGTGTTTATCGTGAAGCACTCGCAAATGTACGCAATCACCCACTGGAAACTCGCCGTTATATGGGCAAAGTAGCTTACTAAGCGCTCTTACCAACAGGAGGAAACCATCATGAAAGTTCTAGGCATTGGCGATAATGTGGTAGATAAATATGTTCATCTGCACATGATGTATCCTGGCGGCAATGCGCTTAATTTCAGTGTATTTGCCAAAAAAGCGGGAGTAGATGCAGCCTTTATAGGAGTATTCGGAGATGATAACGAAGCGCAGCATGTAGAACACATTCTCCGTGAGCTGGAAATTGACATTTCACGGTGCAGATATCACAGCGGTGAGAACGGCTGCGCACGTGTAACCCTGGAAGACGGAGACAGAGTATTTCTGGGCAGCAATGAGGGAGGAGTTACACGTCTCCATCCGCTGGAGCTGAGTGAAGAAGACAAGGCCTATGTTGGCGGGTTCGACCTTATACACACCGGCTTGTACAGTCATACAGGGCACTTGCTGCCTGAATTGGAGACGCTGGGAATCCCTCTTTCTTTTGACTTTTCGGATGATTTCGTAGATGCACAAGTGGAGAAATATATTGCGTATGCCGATTTCGCTTTCTTCTCTTGCAGCCATATGACGGATGAAGAGACACAGAACTATATCCGCTCCAATCGAAAAAAAGAGGGGCAAATCCTGGTAGCCACACGCGGTGGAGATAGGTCTATTGCCTATGATGGTACTAAGTTCTATTTTCAAATGCCTGATTCCGTTGACGCTGTGGATACGATGGGGGCAGGAGACTCTTATATAACCGCCTTTTTACTGAGTTTTTTAAAAAATAGCAACATTCAGGACGCTATGGCAGAAGGCTCGAGGGTTGCCGCCCAGAGCTGTCTGGTAGAAGGTTCTTTCGGATACGGCGTCTGCTACTAAAAAATTATTTTCAAATATCTTCACTTGTAAGAATATGTAACATTTGATACTCTAAGTGGGAGTAATATAACGTTATATGACAAGTGAGGGCACATTATGTTGAATTCAGACCAAGCAGAGCCATTATATATTCAATTACAAAAAGCAGTCAAAACCGCTATTCATAATGGAACATTTACGCAGGGAAGTCGTATACCGACCGAAACTGAGCTAAGCGAGACCTACAATGTAAGTCGAATTACCGTAAGAAAAGCAATTGCCGAATTGGTTCATGAAGGTTATCTGACCAAACGTCAAGGAAAAGGTACCTTTGTCAATGTACCCAAAATTGGGCGGAAGATTGAACATATTATCAGCTTTACAGCTGCCTGCAAATCCAACGGCCTCTCTTCACACAGTGTGGTCACAGAACGTGAAATCATAGAAGCAGATGAGAAAATTGCACATCAGTTGCAGCTGCCACAAGGAGAAAAAGTGTTATTTATTCAGCGCAAGAGATACGCCGGTGATCGACCGCTAATGCTGGAGAATAATTTTTATCCTTATGACCGATTTTCTTTTCTAATGGAAGAACAGTTGGAGGGCTCTGTATACGAACTGCTGCGTCATAAATACAGCATCGATCCTAACCAACCGGGAGAGACGATATTACAAATCGCTTTGGCGGATGAATACCAAGCAAAGCTGCTGGAGACGGCCATCGGACAGGCGTTGTTCTACATGCACACGATTATTTATGATCAGCATGGAAGCCCCGTTCATGTAGGTAAGCAGTACATCATTGGAGACCGTTATCAATTCTCAATATAAATCCGTTGCCTGTTAGGTAATGTTATTCAGGTACGGCGCAGCTTCTGCTTCCACTTCATAAGAGAAGCAGAAGCAATATTATAACGTTATATTACGTTATGTTATAGGGCGGATAAATAATGAGGGGGTGAAATTGTGCAAGGGAAGAATGACACATTATCGGACAAAGTTTTACTGTCAAATGCTATTTTTAATGGCTTAGAAAATGAAGCCTCGCCTGGGTTTATTGCACTGCGAGGAGAATGTATTGCAGCAGTGGGGCGTCCCGAGGAAGCACAAGCTTGGATAGGAGCGGGAACGGTTGTCTGTGATTTGGGTGATGCTTTTATCATGCCAGGAGTTCATGACAACCATGTATTTTTTACCGGATATATGTCGATGCATCGGGGCGTGGATTTGACTCATGCAGCCTCGATTGAAGAAGCAGTGGAATCAATGCTACAAGCGGCAAACAATCTTCCGCCAGGGAAAGATGTAACCGCTTACGGGTGGAGCGAGGAAGGATGGGGCAAGCTGCCTGAGCAAAGCTTGTTGGACGAGCTGTTCCCTGATCGGGCGGTAATTGCCATTAACCTAAATAAAAGCTACTGCTGGATGAACCGACTGGCTCAGGAGAAATATCAATTTTTGCCGGATCAATGCAGTGCTGAGGCACGAGCTTTGCTACTCCAAGCTATGATGCAGGACCACAGCCTTGTCAAACAAGAGTTTTTGGAGTTTTGCCGCATACTAGCTGCACGAGGAGTTACTTCCATAAAAGATATTGGCTTTGACCGGCATAGCGAGCTGCTGCCGATTCTAGAAGAATTGAAAGAAACGGGGGAACTGCCGCTCAGATTTCATTTCTCGCTTGAACCCGTTGTTGAATCGCTTGATATTGCCACCGGTATGAAGTATAAAGCATTTTATAATGGAGACCTTATTCGTTTCCAAGGATACAAGCTGATGCTTGACGGTGTCGTAGCAGATCATACGGGGGACATGCTGGAACCTTACGCAGATATGCCAGGAGTAACGACTTTGAGGACGGTTGACTACAAAAAGATTGAAGCCTCTGTGCTGGAAGCAGACAGCCAAGGTATCAAATGCTGTCTAACCGCAGAAGGTGATGCTGCGATTCGCCAAGCGGTATCCATGATTGAAAAATGCCGCGAACAACAAGGTAATAACCTTATCAGACATTCGATCAGTGATCTAGAGTATCCTCATCCAGATGATCTGATCAGAATGGGCGAAAACGAAATTTTTGCCGAAGTCTACGCTCAAATCCTGCTACTGAATCCAACCTATGAAGAGGCCTATATGCCTGTTGTGGTAGGCAAAGGTAATGAAAATCGGTTTTATAATTATAAATCTATGCTGGAGGCTAATGTGCCAATAACCATTGGGACTGATCTGCCCTTATTTATCACGAGTGTTCCCGATTCACTGTACTCAGCTTCTCATCGGTTATTTCCGGACGGATCACCTGCTGGAGGCTGGTATCCCGATCGGGGGATGCCGCCATCCGAAGTTTTAAAGGCATGGACCATTAATGGAGCCAAACATTGTTATATGGAAGAGGTTACAGGCACGCTAGAGGCTGGAAAATATGCTGACATCGCCGTTTTTGATCGCGACCTCCTTAACGCATCCGCTGGTGACATCAGGGACGCCCAAGTGATATTGACCATTATGGGAGGGAAGGTTACGTATAACCATTCTTGGAATGAGGGATAAACATGAACATCAAGAATATGAAATGGAAATTATCCTTGCCCCATAGCTATACTTTAATATTTTTGATTATTATTACAGTCGCCGCATTGACATGGATTGTGCCCAGCGGACAATTTGAGCGTCATGAAGTGACAGTGAACGGTGTGACCAAAACGGCGATCGTTTCGGGAACCTATCACACTGTACCCAAAACTGGTGAGAACGGTGATTTAAGACAAGGCCTCCCTCAAATCCTAAGCGCTCCTATTGAGGGGATTATCAATGCCGCGGATGTCGTCTCTTTTGTCCTTATTGTGGGCGGCTCCTTCGGGATTATACTGCAGACGGGAGCCATCGATCGTGCCCTGACAGCTCTTGCCAGACGGCTGAAGAATAAGGGGATTCTGCTTATTCCAATTGCCATGGTTATATTCAGTCTCGGAGGCTCTACCTTTGGGATGAGCGAAGAAATTATTCCGCTTTATGCGATTTTTATTCCGTTAATGTTTGCCCTAGGCTTCGATTCTATGACTGCTATTCTCATTCTATTTCTGGGAACGCAAATTGGCTATGTTGGTTCGACTGTTAATCCATTTTCAGTATTGATTGCCCAGGGGATCGCAGGAGTGGAGGGGAATCCTCAGCTCTGGCTGAGATTTATTGAATGGCTTGTATTTACTATGATTTCTATTGCCTTTACGATGTGGTATGCGCATCGGGTTAAGAGAAATCCGGAGAAATCCATTGTTTTTCAGAGTGATATTATAAATCGTGAGCAATTTATAAAAGAAAATACAGGTGAGGACGTCGTCTTCACGTTTCGGGACAAATTAATAATAGGTGGATTTATTGTAACGCTTGGAGCAATTGTCTGGGGAATTTTGTCCAAAGGCTGGTATATGACTGAAATTGGTGCCCTTTTCTTCGCACTCGGTCTTTTTGTCGGGGTAGTTACTAAAATGAGCCAGAAGGAAATAGCTGAGAATTTTGTAAAAGGGTGTGGAGAATTCATCTACGCTGCAGTGATCATAGGTCTCGCCCGCGGAATTCTGATCATCGCCGAGCAGGGTATGATCATCGATACCGTATTGAATGCACTCGCAAGCATTCTGGAAGGATTGCCAAGTTACTTGTTCACTACCATTATGTTGGTTGCACATAATATTATTACTTTCCTGGTCCCATCTTCTTCGGGGGAAGCAGCACTAACCATGCCTGTACTTGCACCGCTTGGCGATCTTGTAGGTATCAATCGTGAAGCAGTAGTCACAGCGTACCAATTCGGTAACGGGTTAACCAATCTAATTTCACCGACAGGCGGAGTACTGCTGGCGGGATTGGCCATTGCCCGGATCAGCTTTGGACAGTGGCTGAAGGTAATCTTCAAGCTATTCCCGATCCTGTGGTTAGTTGCTGCTATTTTTGCTGCTATTTCGGCTGCGGTGGGTATCTAATAAAT
This sequence comes from Paenibacillus sp. A3M_27_13, assembly GCF_024213315.1. Taxonomy (NCBI): domain Bacteria; kingdom Bacillati; phylum Bacillota; class Bacilli; order Caryophanales; family Paenibacillaceae; genus Paenibacillus; species Paenibacillus sp. A3M_27_13. The sequence goes on along the minus strand of NZ_JANAVE010000012.1, from coordinate 69,533 downwards.
CAAGTGAGAGCCCCTGTCTTTTAGAGACAAGGGTTTCTTTTTGTGCATAAGTTTACGTGGAAAATGAATAATATGGATAGCATTTTCCTAAGGAGGAAATAAAATTGATGCATGCTGATAATAGATTACTCATTGCTGCTCTAGGCGGTGTTAATGAAATCGGGAAAAACATGTATTTTATCCAATACGATCAGGATATTGTCGTTATCGATTGTGGTTCCAAGTTTCCTGATGAGAACTTGCCTGGTATTGACCTCATTGTGCCGGATGTCACCTATCTGCTGGAAAATCAGGATAAAGTCAGAGCGCTCATTGTGACTCATGGGCATGAGGATCACATCGGAGGTATTCCCTATCTGCTGAAGCAGATTAATATGCCCGTTTATGGAACAAAGCTCACCATCGAATTAATTAAAATTAAGTTAAGGGAGCACAACCTTTTACGTGATGCTGAGCTTCATCTTATAGATGCGGATTCAACCGTTCAAGCGGGAACGATTCAGGCATCCTTTTTCACTACCGTCCACAGTATCCCGGATTGCCTGGGTGTCTTTTTTCAGACACCGGAAGGAAATGTGGTCCATACCGGGGATTTCAAATTCGATATGTCTCCCGTTAGTGGACCTTTCCCCGATCTTCATCGCATGGCTGAAATAGGAAAGAAGGGGGTAAAAGTGCTGCTCTCCGAAAGTACAAATGCCGAAAGGCCAGGATTTACTCCTTCAGAACGTTTGGTTGGCGGACATATTTTGGATGCTTTCGCCAGAGCCAAACAGCAAGTATTTATTTCTACGTTTGCATCCAATGTGAACCGTGTCCAACAAGTCATTGACGCGGCTGTAGAAACAGGCAGAAAACTCGTTCTACTGGGTCGCAGCATGATAAATGTGGTGTCAGTGGCTAAGGAGCTGGGTTTCTTGCACATGCCTGAGGACTTGTTGATTGAGGCGGGAGAAACAGAACGGTTTCCTGCAGAAGAAATTGCTATTTTATGTACAGGAAGTCAGGGTGAGCCAATGGCTGCACTGTCCCGTCTAGCCAATTCCCTGCATCCCAGAATCGAAATTTTGCCTGGTGATACTGTAATCATTGCTGCAGGAGCCATACCCGGGAATGAACGGAATCTTTCCCAGGTCATTGATAACCTGTACGTACTGGGCGCCAACGTTATTTATGGATCAGGCAGCACCACAGGGATGCACGTGTCCGGTCATGGCAGCCAGGAAGAATTAAAATTAATGATGACCCTGATGAAACCCGAGTTTTTAATTCCCATACACGGCGAATTCAGGATGTTGTATCAGCATCGTCAGCTAGCGGAGTCTGTGGGGATTCCGATGGAGAATGTATTTATCGTCCATAACGGTGACACTGTTCAAATCGAAGAGGGAAGGGCATCCCTAGGCCCCAAAGTAGCAGCCGGCAATAGCTTGGTAGACGGGTTGGTCACAGGGGACGTAGGTAATATTGTACTGCGAGACCGTAAAAAGCTTTCATCAGACGGAATGCTGATTATTGTGATGACGTTGAGCAAAAACGAGAAGCAAATGCTCGCAACGCCAGAGGTCATATCAAGAGGGTTTGTATATGTTAAGGATTCCGAAGAGCTCATGAGCCAGATCCACGACACGATTATGTCCACAGTGAACGAGTTAACAGAAATCGAAATGAGTCAGTGGGGACTGATTAAGCAGATGTTAAAAGATGATGTTGGCCGGTTTATTTACAGTCAGACGAAGAGAAGACCCATGATTTTACCTATCATTATTGAGGTATAGAATAGCGGCAAATGTCAAAACAAGATGGAGCTTGTTCTTTACGCCATTTTAAAAAAAAGGCTTAAATCAGTAACATGACTGATTTAAGCCTTTTTGATTTCCTTCCTACTTTTCCTATAAGAATGCGGATGTAATGGCGGTTTCTAGCGAAGCGGAGGATTTGAATCTGGAGAAGCGACAGCGTTCGCCTTTGCCACGGAATTCTTACCCTTAAATGTTTTATATAATCAAGAGAATCCCGTGGCAACAGCGATCGTAAGATCAAATCCTACGCGCAGCGTCTTAATCGCTTACGGCCGCTTGGGTTCCTGCTGTATGCCCTGTCGTAAACGCCGCTGTAATATTATAACCTCCAGTGTAACCGTGAATATCGAGAATCTCACCGCAGAAGAACAATCCAGGCATCAGCTTGGACTCCATTGTTTTCGGATTAATTTCCTTCAAATTCACACCGCCCCCGGTAACAAATGCTTCCTTCAGAGAGAGCGTACCGTTCACACGGATTGGAAACGCCTTAATGCGATGAGCAAGTTCTTGCCACTGCTGCTTGGGAATATGATCATAGGTCAAGTCCTCACGCAGTTCGGCTTGCTGGAGCAACAATGGAATTAAGCGTTCCGGTAAATAAGGCTTAAGCACGTTTTTGATCGCTTTTTTAGCATCGACCGATGCCAATTCCAGCGTCTCACGGTAGACTTCATCGGCATGTTTGTGAGGCTGCAAATCGAGAGTCAACAACACCGTGTTCACCTTATCCTTTTTCATTCCCTTGACGACAAACTGACTGCACCGCAAAGCAGTCGGGCCAGATAGACCAAAATGTGTAAAAATCATATCTCCTTCATGGACGACAACTTTCTTTTGCTTCGCATTCCATACGGTCAGACTGATGTCGCGTAAGGATAGTCCCTGAAGCTCTTTCGTCTGGATAAACGTCTCGCCTGAGGTCAACGGCACCTCTGTTGGATACAGCTCCGTAATGGTATGCCCTGCTTGTTCTGCCCATGCATAGCCGTCACCTTCCGAGCCTGTATGCGGGACGGATTTGCCACCAACGGCTACAATGACATTACGGCTATGTAGGATTTCACCGGAACGCAGTCGCACCCCAGCTGTATGACCTTCATTGTAAATAACCTCTTGAACAGGACAGCTTGTCCGAATCTCGACTCCTTGAGAGCGTACCTTGTTGATCAAAGCATCGACAACTGTTTTGGCTTTGTCCGTCACTGGAAACATACGCCCGTTGTCTTCTTCCTTTAAGGCTATACCCAACTGTTCAAAAAAGGCGATGATATCCCGATTGCCGAAAGCCGCCAGTGCACTGTGCAGAAATCGGCCATTGCCGGGAATGTGCCGAATGAGTTCGTTCAGCTCTTTGGCATTCGTGACATTGCAACGGCCTCCACCAGAGATCCCCAGCTTACGCCCGAGTTTATTTCCCTTTTCCAGCAAAAGCACCTTGGCACCTTCACCGCTGGCAGCAGCAGCAGCCATTAATCCGGCTGAGCCGCCTCCGATCACAATAACGTCGTAAGTCATTAACCTCTTCCTTTTCGTCGACAAATTTTCAAAATCATTCAGAACGGCGTAACCGATTGTTCATCATAACGTAATACCGTCACTTTAGATACCTTTCGAGTATAGTAAACGCACATATCTTTCAATTGTAGGGATTTGGATTGCGTAAAAACGCTCCTCTTATAAACATCTAGTATTTAGCAAATTTTGTCGTTCTACACCGGGATTTTAACACATATATTGTAATATATTGTAGCCTGTGCTTTAATTCAACTAACGGCGTCAAGGAAAGATGATGAGGGGGAGAAGTCCTTGTTAATTGCGTTGAAGGAAAGTGTGCTCCAAGTTCTCCTTGCCGTTATATCGGCGGGTTTTTTCTCTATATTAACGGATTATGGGGATAAGAAAAAGGTTTGGGGTGGCAATCTGCTTCCTGGACCCAATCAAGGAATACTGTATTTGTGTTGCTTGCCAGCCATATTGTTATGTACACTCTTTCAATATCAGTCTCCATATGGTCTACCTTCCAATCTCGGTATTATTCCCCTTGCAGTTGGCATCATGTACGGTAGACGTCGCACTGCCTTCGTGCTCGCCGCTTCCGCACTGATGGGAGTCCTAATTATAGCCCAGTCGACAGAAATGTCCCCGATGTATGTGGGCACGGGTTTTATCCTTTTTCCTTTTATGCTCCTGCATGTCAAGTTTTTTCAAAGAGGAACAATGTTGGACAAAAAGCTCCTGATCTCCGCATATGTTGTGGCTGATATGCTGTTTAAGGCGATATTTCCGCTACTGTGGGGCAAACAGGATATTGCGGTATACATTCCTGACTTACTTACAACGTTTTGGAATATTGGTGCAGGGGTACTGGCAAGTTTTACGGTCGTGAGCCTGATGCATAATGCCTTTGAGAAGCTGACGTTACGGCGTGATGTGACTGAGTTTACGAGCAAATATTTAATTGAAGTGGATAAGCTGCGTCAAGTTATGGATTTGATGCCGTTATCTCTTGTTACTTTGGACAGCGAAGAACGAGTTATACATATGAACAAAACGATGCTGGAACTCTATCGGGACTACGATCCCTACATTACGCTGCCTGAGGTAGTAGGTCGTCCATTCACCTCGTTATATGGTTTTAGCGCTTTGCCTGCGGTTAACGAACGAGTTGCGAAAGCGTTGGAAGGAGAGGCGGGGGCTGATTTTATAAATGTTACCCCAAAAGTATTCTTCTCAAGTTTCCTTCCTATTCGGGATAAACATGCAAACCAAACGACAGGTGTCATTATCGCCTTGCAAGATATTACAGAGCTGGAGACGCTGCGCAGTGAGCTGGGTAATTTTGAAAGGCTCAGTCTGGTTGGACAGATGGCAGCAGGCATTACTCATGAAATACGTAATCCGATGGCGGTTGTGCGTGGTTTTTTACAGCTTATGCGTGAGAAAAGCCCAGAATCCCTCAACCATTATTACCGCATTGTGATGGAGGAACTTGACCGGGCGAACGGGATTATTAACGATTTTCTTTCACTGGCCCAGAATCGAATTGTTGAGAAGGAGCAATGTCATCTGCATGATATTATTCGCGAACTGACGCCTTTATTGTGGGCAGATGCGAATCTGAGGGGACAGACGATTGAGCTAAAGTTAGAGGATCATGTGACGATGCTGCATTTGAACCCTAAGGAAATGAAGCAATTGCTGCTTAATTTATCGCGTAATGCGATGGAAGCTATGGGGGAAAAGGGAGTGCTGACCATTTCGACTCATGAGGAAGGGGATTTCGTGGAAATGGAAGTAAAGGATACAGGTCCGGGAATTCCGCAAAAGCAGCTTGAAAAGCTGTTCCAACCTTTTTACACGACCAAAACGAAAGGTACAGGTCTGGGTCTGGCCTTATGTCAAAGTATAGTGGAGCGTCATCACGGTACAATTGCCGTAGATTCGGTGGAGGGAATGGGCACGCAGTTTAAAGTTCGATTGCGTAGAACCGTTCCGACTTACCGGGATCATTCTGAGTTTCCTGTCATGAATTCGATACAGAAATAATCGTGCAAATATATAGCCGGATTTTTGCAAATTACGTGAAAAAGATTGTATAATGAAGTTTAGATGTCCATGCCTTTACTACGGCAAAGGATGAAATTAGAAACGTAGTATACATGATTTTTGGAAAAGGAGTGAAAGAATATGTCTATGTCTTTCGATCAATATATGAGAGATTCAGTTCAGCCAATGCGTGATGAACTGACGAATCTTGGGATTCAGGAACTGCGTACTTCTGAAGATGTGGAGGCCAAGCTGCCTAATGCTAAAGGTACAGTGCTGGTTGTTGTGAACTCGGTATGTGGTTGTGCCGCAGGCCAATGCCGCCCAGGTGTGGCTGAAGCACTGAAGCATGATCTTACGCCAGATCATCTGTATTCGGTTTTTGCCGGACAGGACAAGGAAGCAACAGCAAAGGCTCGCGAATTTTTCGCGCCTTACCCACCGTCTTCCCCTTCTATCGCGCTGTTGAAAGACGGCGAGCTGGTTCACTTCATCGAGCGTCATCAGGTGGAGGATCGTTCGGCAGATCAGATCGCTGCTGATTTGACCAGTGCATTTGATCGTTTTTGCCGGTAAGACTGCTCAAGCTATGCCCCGCATTTTTCGCCTGCGAAACTTGCCGGGGCTTTTGCATGTTGGCTTGTGAAGGAAATTCCTAAAAAAGAGGTGCTTATCTGATGAGTTTGCAGGAACAGATTATTGCTGAATTGGGAGTACAACCTACGATTAACGTAGAAGCGGAGGTCCGCAAGCGTGTGGATTTCCTCAAGTCGTATGTAACGAAAACGGGAAGCAAAGGGCTGTTGATCGCCATCAGTGGCGGGATTGACAGTGCCGTAGCAGCCGCTTTGTGCAAGCGGGCTACAGATGAATTGACGCAGGAGCAAGGGGACGAATACAAAACGCTGGGTGTATTCCAGCCATATGGCCAACAGGAAGATATCGAGCATAGCTACGCGGTATCCAAAGCGTTCGACCTGAAATATGCTGGGGAAACGAACATCAAGGAAGCCGTGGACAAGGTTGCCGTGGAAGTGGAGCATACGTTAAAGGATATCGGTCTGGAGCGTTCCATTACTCCGCAAGTGAGAGGGAATGTAAAGGCAAGAACACGTATGGTGGTTCAGTACGCACTCGCGAATGAGCTGAATCTGCTCGTCGTTGGCACAGATCACGCTTCAGAAGCCATCACAGGCTTTTATACCAAATGGGGCGATGGAGCGGTCGATATTACGCCACTTAGCACGCTTAACAAACGTCAGGTGCGCTTGCTGGCCAGCTATCTCGGAGTTCCGCAGGCCATTTTGGACAAAGCGCCTACAGCAGGATTGTGGGAAGGCCAGACGGATGAAAAAGAACTGGGGATCTCCTACGAAGCAAACAGCGACTACCTAGAAGGCAAGGAAATTGACCCCGCGGCACGCGAAAAGCTGGAAAGCTTCTTTACACGTACAGCGCATAAGCGGACAAGCATCCCAGGAGTGTAAGCATTAATCATTATGGAATTGTAAAATGCTCAAGTGAGGATTTTGCAAAAATCCAATAAGCGATTTTCAATAAATAATATATAGATGAAATGGTCTAGTTCGTCTATATATTGCACTTGGAGCGAATGGAATCGAATTTTGCAAAATCCTGAAGTAAATAAATGCGGCGATCCGCCCGGCGGATCGCCGTTTGTATTGAAGGGGCAATAATTAATTGGCGATCCACTCAATGAAGCGGCGGGTTTCGGTAATCGCCTGATCGAGTGGAAGACTGCCTCCCTGGAATGGATGAACGGTATTAAAGGTATGAGTGCCGCCTTGAATTTGTACCCATTCGATGTCGGGACGAACGGATGTGAGCAGGGCAGAGCCTTCCCGTAGACGTTTGGAATCTTCGGTTCCCTGGATCAGTACAGCTGGGAGCTGGCTGTTGGCAAGTCTGTCTACAATGGCAAAACGCTGGCGATTTTGTTCCAGGTCTTCCAGAATGACAGCATCCAGCGGAAGCTGTTGTCCGGTTCTGGCGTTTTCCACATAGCTGCGCCCCTTGGCGCGCATTTCTTCTTTTTGCGGTAAAGTAAACAGATCAAGATCTGTCACGCCATTCCATGAAATGACGCCAGCAATCTCACCGGGATGATCTAGAGCATATACAAAGCAGCTCCCCGCGCCTCGGCTATGTCCTAACAGAAACAACGGCAATTCTCTGAACTCATGACGTGCTCTCAGATTGGACAGCAATAGTTCCAAATCCTCTTGTTCGCGGCTATAGGTGTTGCGTGCGAACTTTTCCAGCTCGGTAAAATTCTCTAGATCCTCACCTATGCCATTATGTGAAAAGTTGAAGGTCACAACATGGTTATCCATACTCAATGCTTCTGCTATATAGGGGAACATGCCCCAATCCTTAAATCCTTTGTAGCCGTGAGCGATGATGAGCAGGCTTTTGGCTGTATTTTTAGCGGGAAACCAGGAAGCCCGGATCACCGCATCTGTTCCTGCTTCGGTACCTGCTTCAATAATAATGGTTTCTGACATCCAATCCTTCCTTTCTACGGGAATTTTTTTAAATGGGCATATCAGCTGAATTTCAAAACATTCACCTATAGCCTTTCTTATTTTAACATATTTTGGTGCCGGTTTTACGCCTTTGTGACTCGCCAGGGTGTGGACGCACTGTTACAATAGATTCAGTAAAGTAAAAAGGACGGGGAATACCCAAATGATCTACGGAATTGGACATGATGTGCTGGAAATAAACCGTATGGCTAATATTTTGGCAGGTAAATATGCAGACGCGTTTTTGAATCGGGTGCTGACCCCGGCAGAACGTGAGCTTGCTGTGGAACGCAAGGGTAGACTAGCGGAGTTCGTAGCAGGGCGCTTTGCCGCAAAGGAAGCGATAACGAAAGCCTTCGGTTGCGGAATTGGGCAAATCATCGGGTTCGGCGATATGGATATTTTACCGGAACCTGGGGGGAAGCCAGTAGTTTATTTGTCTTCATCCGCGTGGGATAGACTGAGGTTGCCGTTCACAGGTGACTCGAATTACAGCATTCACTTGAGTATTACACATCAGCCTAACATTGCCTCTGCTTTTGTGATTGTCGAATATAAGGAGATGTGATGTGATGACTACAAATACATTGGAACAAAAGCGTTATTTCAGCTTTGAACTGTTGAATTGGTATACACGTAACAAACGCGATTTGCCGTGGCGCCGCCATCGGAATCCTTTTTATATCTGGATCTCGGAAATTATGCTTCAGCAGACGCGTGTGGATACGGTCATTCCGTATTTTAATCGCTTTATTGCACGTTTTCCTACAATTGAAGCGCTGGCGGAAGCACCCGAAGAGGATGTGCTTAAGCTGTGGGAAGGGCTGGGTTATTATTCGCGGGCCCGGAATTTGCAAACTGCGGCAAAACAAGTAGTTGAGCTTCACGGCGGGCAGGTACCGGATGATACACAAGCTGTCGCTGCACTGAAAGGAGTAGGCCCATATACGACGGGTGCGATTATGAGTATCGCCTTTAACCGACCAGAGCCTGCTGTGGACGGGAATGTGATGCGTGTGCTGTCGCGTTATTTTCTCATTGAAGAGGATATTATGAAGGGTAGCACGCGGGCGCATATGGAAAGTCTGGTACGGGAGCTGATTCCCGAAGGAAGAGCCTCTGATTTTAATCAGGCTCTGATGGAGCTGGGGGCGCTGGTCTGCACGCCGAAGTCGCCTCATTGTCTGACCTGCCCAGTCATGGAGCATTGCTCGGGCAGGTTGGCAGGTCGCGAGGAGACACTGCCAGTCAAGACCAAGGCGAAGCCGCCGCGGCTGGAGCCGCGCTCCGTTGCTCTCATCGAGGGCAGCGGAGCGAACGCCGGCCGCTTGCTCGTACGGCAGCGCCCGGCCAAGGGCCTGTTGGCCCGCATGTGGGAGCTGCCGCATGAGCTTGCCGGGCCGGAGGGCTACAACGGCCCGGTGCCGGATGAGCCCGCCATGGACCATTTGGCGGCTCATTTGCTGGCAGAGGGCGTGCTTGCGCGCCCGGTGCGGTTTGTACGTGAGGCGGAGCACACGTTCAGCCACATTCACTGGAACCTACGTGTGTTCCAGTGTGAAGAGGTCGCCGCCCCTGCCGGGGAGGCGGGAGGACAACCGCTGGCTGCCGAGCAGCGGGTCAGCTACAGCACCGGAGCGAAGCCGGGGGCGTTGATTGCGCTGGCAGAGCAGGCGGAGCACACGCGCAATGTGCTGCCAGCGGGGTACCGCTGGATCAGCGAGGCGGATATGGCCACCTTGGCATTTCCCAAGGTGTTCCTTGATCTGATCACCGAGTATTATACGAAGCAAAAAGAGAACTGATGTTAATTGAATAGCTGTCAGCAAAAAATAAAGTATTAGACTGAGCCTAGAAAATGGAAACAGTGACAACCAAGGACGAGAAAATAAAGTACGAGACTGTCGCTGTTTCCATTGAACTAACGTTTCCCGTTAGCGGAATGCTCGCTAACCGTAACAACATTAGACGTACCTTTCTCGCGTATTGTTCTCTCCACCCCTAGAGTCTTCACTCTTGTCCCCGATGGGGTTAGATTTGATTTCACATAACAAGCTATCTCCCCCTACCTGAATAAATAATATTCCTTAACTGGATGACCTGACTTTTAAGCTCTTTCTCTCTCTCCAAAAAGTAGAGCGAAGCTTGCAGCAACGGGAAGTTCGGTTCCGCTTTACGAGTTTCGTTCTGGATAAAATGGTAAACCTCTTTCAACTCCGAACGATGTTTTGCGCCGGATGGAAGAACATTAAGGGCCGAATCCATCTCCCGGAACAGCTCGGTAAGGAACTGCTCTCTCTCCCCTTGGCGGTCCTCGAGCCCCCAGCTTAAATACCTCTCGAACGAAGCCTGTTTCAGCAGAGGCTTCAGGTTAGAGGCCATCATATGCTTAACGAGCACATTGAGCTTATCCAAAATGAACCTTGCCGTTTCCTCAAGCGATAGAGACTTTTCTTCATAAACGATCCAAAATAAGTACTCCTTCAGAATCGCACGATAGATGGAAACCAAATCCCACAGGAATGGATAAATTTCTTCGCCATAAACCTGTATCAAGCACTCTTTATGCCATCGGATGAGCCGCCCTCTAACCTTGTGTCTAAGCGGCTGGAACTTGGGATCCTGTTGGATGGGGAGCTCCGTGAATTCGACCAGAATATGCTTGTATTCCATAAAATAACGGAATCGCAGAATGATCTGCTGCAGAAACTGCTCTTCTGGCGAGAGTTCGGGAAAGCGTTTCAGTTCATCGACTTGATCAAAATAGGCGTTATGGCATTGATCAAACACCTCGCTGAAGAGGTCTTCCTTGGAAGGGAAATATTTATAGACTGATCCTTTGGCAATACCGCAATCCTCGGCAATATCCTGTATCGTCGTCGAAAGAAACCCATGTTCCTTAAAAAGCTTCATCGCCGATTTTAAAACCTCTTCCCTTGTCACACTCATAAGAAAAATCTCCCCCTTGACTATTCATGAATGATAGTACAAAATACGAAACACGAAGTCAAATGACTATATGTTCGCGTAATTAAACATACGGTCAAATCGAAGAGATGAGGAGAACATACAGAATGGAACGATTATGGGATCCACAAAAAACAGCGTTGGTTGTTATTGACTTGCAAAAGTGGATAGGAAATCAATACGCCCCTTATTCTGCTGAGCAGGTAGTGTCTAACGCCGCAGCCTTGGCAGATACTTTCCGTGAGCAAAGCTCAATGGTTGCACTGGTCCGGGTATCTAGTAAAGATTTGAAGGATATCCCGCGTCCTAAGTTGGATTCGCCTGGACCACCCCTGAATCTGCCTGAAGGATGGGATCAAATCGTCCCGGAAATGCGGGTCACCGAGACAGACCATATCATCACGAAGAAGCAATGGGGGGCTTTTTACGGAACGGAGCTCGACCTTCAGTTGCGCCGCCGGGGAATTGATACCATCGTCTTATGCGGCATCGCTACTGAGTTGGGCGTTGATACGACTGCGCGGGAGGCGTTTATGCATGGGTATCAGCTGATTTTGGCGATTGATGCTATGACTGGATTTTCCGAAACCGGGCATGATTACGTAAAAAATTTCATTTTTCCACGCATCGGGCGTACCCGGACAACACAGGAAATCCTCTCTGCCCTTTCAGGCAACTGTTTATAGTTGAAAAAATGACTTTCCCATTCCCCGTGTATTATTTGACCGAATACACGAAGAACGCCACTGCTTGAAACTCGCTTTGCGTTTGCTGGGAATCTCATCTGGCCATACTTAAAGGACGATTATGTGTTCTCAGGGTGCACATATTGGCTGACGGCATGGGATACGACCTGCTGCACCAAATATACAAAGTAACCGCTGAATGATATAGAGCGAACGGCTCGTCGCAATTGGCACGCGCTTCTTGTATAGCAACCAGCATGAGTTCCGCAGTGCCCAATGGGACGAGTACGCCTAGTGGCGCAGCGCTAATGCTAATAAATTTGCATAATTGCCAGTGGAATTGGTGGTGCTCTTTTAAACGGTCTTTTCCAATCATGAGCTGCGCTTTTATTGTCTTTCGTAAGGCCATACGATTTATCGAAAGCTTTAAACTATCCTGCCCGTTAGCTTAATGAAGCAACGTCAGTCTAATACTTTATTTTTCAGTCTAGAACTTTATTTTCTTTTGACAATAGCGGCAGTATGGACATGAGGTTGATCCATGCTGCCGCTATTTTTCTGTTTTTGGAATGAATATGCCTAATTTAATTGCGAACGAAGCGTGTTATTTTTGGGGGTTTTTTCGGTATTCGGATGGAGTCACCTTGTTGACCGTTTTGAACATTTTGGAGAATAGGAGTACATCTTTATACCCTACAGACCGCGCAATATCTCCGATTTTAAGGGAAGTATTTCTTAATAGGGAGCACGATTTTTCAATCCTCAAATGTAATAAAAATTCCTGCGGTGACTTATTTAGTTGCTGTTTAAATAAACGATGCAAATACGAACGGTCAATTGAAATGTACTTGGCAATGTCACTTACGGTAATGAAGTGTGAATAGTTTTGCTGAATGAAGAGAAGCGCTTCTTTAATATACCGCTGCTGTCTTACTTCATGGTTGACTTCCTGATTAGGGTAATGTTCAAACATCAAATACAGAAATTCATATAGCTTGGATGCAAGCAGCAGGTCTTTGTTGGATTTCAGTGTAGAAGAAACGACGATGCTCTCCATACAGCGGGCAAGGCTACCCTCTGCTTCAAACCGGAAAATGGGATTGTCCCTATTGATACAGGTCCGGCTTAGATATTCTTTTGCTTGCACCCCATTAAAACCAATCCAGGCATATTCCCATGGGTCGACTTCGTCCGCTTCGTAGTAAATTAAAACCTTCGGCTCAATGAAGAAAGCATCGTTTTTCTCCAAATGATAGATTTTATCGTTGACTTTAAAGATCCCTTTTCCTTTTAAAATATAATGCACCATATACCCGCTTCGAATGGCTGGACCATAAGAGTGTTTGCTGGTACAGCTTTCTTTGCCACATGTGTATAAATTGAGATCCAGGTTGTTATAGGAATGATTGGAAAAGTGTGAACTCATTTGTTTTCACCCCTTAATTCATCTCTGCATATTATCACACTGTTTCATATAGAGTCTACATTATTCCATATAATTATTTAAATTATTCAATTATTATTAGGGTGTAAACAATAAGAAAACAACATAATTTATAATTTTGAAAAAACGTACTATTGGCGCTATAAGGGGGTTGCTATGACTATACACATCGATAAAGAGAATCTTTTATTCCATTTACAAGGCAGCAATACGAGTTATGTCATGCAGGTTATACGAGATGGTTATTTAGCCCATCTGTATTGGGGAAAGAAAATTCAGAACTATCGGGGAAGCAATAAGATCATCTTTATGGATAGAGGATTTTCACCCAATCCGGATGGTGAGGATCGAGCCTTTTCACTGGATACCATCCCACAAGAATATCCGTCATTTGGAAATAGTGATTTCAGGATTCCTGCGTATCAGCTTCAATTGGAGAATGGTTCTACCGTGACAGACTTTCGGTATAAAGAACATCAGGTTTACCAAGGCAAGCCCAAATTGAAAGGGCTTCCTTCTACTTATGCAGAGGATGATGGCGAAGTAGAAACTCTGGAAATCGTCCTTGAAGACCCATTAATTGATGTAAAGATTGTACTATCCTATAGCCTATATCAAAAGTGGGATGTCATCACCCGTTCAGTCCGGTTCGATAATGAAGGTCGGCAGCAGCTAAAACTGCTTAAAGCGTTAAGTGCTAGTGTGGATTTTCGTGATGATGAATACGAACTAATTACCTTGTACGGTGCGCATAATAATGAAAAAAATATAGCAAGGCGAAAAATTTTACCCGGAATTCAAATGGTAGACAGCTGCCGTGGAGCCAGCAGCCCTCAACAGGCACCCTTTATGGCACTTGTAAGAGAAGGAACAGATGAAGAACAGGGTGAAGTGTACGCCTTTAATCTGGTGTACAGCGGGAACTTTACGGCACAGGCTCAGGTAGATTCCTATCGGAACACAAGAGTCGCGATGGGGATTAATCCTTTTGATTTTACATGGCTGCTTGAACCGGAGGAATCCTTCCAAACGCCAGAAGTGGTCATGGTATACACCGAAAATGGATTGGGCGGCATGTCAAGAATTTATCATGAATTATACAGGAGCAGATTATGTCGTGGGCCTTTTCGTGACAAGGAGCGGCCGATCCTGATTAATAACTGGGAAGCCACCTACTTTAACTTTGATGCCGACAAGATTGAGCAGTTGGCGAAGGAGGCTCAAAGTGTAGGAGTGGAGCTGTTTGTACTGGATGATGGGTGGTTTGGAAAACGGGATGATGACAATACTTCATTAGGCGATTGGGTGGTGGATCGTCGCAAACTTCCAGATGGATTGCCGGATCTTGCAAACCGCATACGAAATCTGGGTATGGAGTTTGGTCTGTGGTTTGAACCTGAAATGGTATCCATAGACAGCGATTTATACAGAAAGCATTCAGATTGGTGTATCCATGTCCCTGATCGTCCGTATACGTTGGGAAGAAATCAACTGATGTTGGATTTATCGAGGAAGGAAGTGTGTGAGTACATTATTAAGTCGGTTTCCGATATTTTATCGGACGTTCCAATTACTTATGTAAAATGGGACATGAATCGTCACATGACGGATGTGGGTTCGGCAGCCTTGCCGCCTGAGAGACAAAGGGAGACGGCGCATCGTTATATCCTGGGACTCTATAATATTATGGAAGAGCTTACATCAAAGTTTCCCCATGTCTTATTCGAGAGCTGTTCTAGTGGAGGAGGTCGTTTTGATGCCGGTATGCTCTATTACATGCCTCAGACCTGGACGAGTGACAATACGGATGCCATTTGCCGACTGAAAATTCAATGGGGAACAAGTCTTGTCTACCCTCCAATTACCATGGGGGCACACGTCTCCACAGTACCCAACCATCAAGTGGGCAGAATAACTCCCTTGGAGACAAGAGGTTATGTCGCCATGGCCGGGAATTTTGGATATGAGCTAGATTTGACGACATTAACCGTTGAGGAAAAAGAAATAGTAAAAAAACAGATAGCTCTATATAAAGAAATGAGATCGCTCATTCAATTTGGGAAGTTTTACAGAATAATTAATCCGTTTGATGAAAATGAAGCCGCATGGAGCTTTGTATCAGAGGATCAAACGGAAATGGCGGCCAGCTATTTCAAGATTTTATCCCAACCTGCTGCCGCGATTAAAACATTAAAATTCAAAGGTCTGAATCCAGACTACGTTTATAGAAATGTAGAAACCGGTGAGCTGTTCGGCGGTGATGAATTAATGCATGTCGGCATAACGCTTGCCAGGGTAAAGCAGGACTTTTTAGGCATGTTCTGGAGATTTGTTAAAGAAGACATCTGACTCAGCTAGAGGAGGTTTTACTAGATGGAAGCAAAAGAAAAGCAGTATAAGCAAATTTCTCAAGAAATTTTAAAATATATCGGTGGTGAAGAGAACATTATCGGTGTGGCCCATTGTGCCACAAGATTAAGAATTGTACTTGAGGACAATGAAAAAGCGGAATTAAAAAAAATTGAAGATATTGATCTGGTTAAAGGCGTTTTCATAGCGGGGGACCAACTGCAGATCATTTTTGGAGCAGGGTTGGTCAATAACATCTATGCCGTGTTCTCCAAACTGACCGGAACAGAAGATATGTCATTAAGTGATGTCAAATCGAAGTCCGCACTAAAGCAAAATCCTTTTCAAAAAGCCATTAAATCGCTGTCAGATGTCTTCATTGAGATCATGCCGGGAATTCTTGCTGCCGCATTGTTAATGGGGATAACCGGGCTGTTAGGTCAGAAGGGGTTATTCGGTCCTAAGTCAATTGTGGAGATGTATCCAATTTTTCAAGGGATCAATCGCTTCGTTCAAATCGTTTCCACGGGTATTTTTACAATCCTGCCGCTGCTTGTTGTTTATTCCGCAACCAAGAGATACGGCGGTCGTCCTATTCTGGGGCTTGTGCTGGGTGCGATTATGCTTCATCCGGCACTGGCAGATGCTTTTGAGGTAGCTAAAGGGAGTCAAAATCCGGAATCGATCAGTCTTTTCGGCCTTCCCGTACAGTTGGTTGGATTTCAGGGCGGTATTATTATTGCTCTAATGATGGGATATGTGGTAGCCAAGTTGGATCAGTTTTTTAACAAAAAGGTTCCAGACATGATTAAACTATTTTTGGCTCCGTTGCTGACGGTCTTTATTTCTTCCCTGCTATTGTTTACGATTATCGGCCCTCTTGGGCGAGAGCTAGCCAGTCTGGTCACCGTTTCGCTGCTTTGGATGACGCAAAACCTTGGGATATTCGGTTTTATGTTTTTTGCAGGCATTCAGCAGATCATTGTTATTACAGGCTTACATCATGTTATGGGTGCGGTAGAAGCGCAGCTGTTAACCGATACAGGCAGAAATTTTATCAACCCATTGGCATCAGTAGCTTTGATGGCTCAAGGGGGCGCCGTTTTGGGGTATATTCTTTTGAATCGCAAAGACACCAAGGTTAAAGAAATGGGTTACTCTGCATTCGGGTCTGTACTTTTTGGAATCTCCGAACCAGCGATCTTCGGGGTCACTTTAAAGTATAAATTCCCCCTGATTGCTGGATGCCTTGGAGGAATGATTGCGGGAGCATATGTATATTTAAGCAAGCTGACAGCCATAGGATTCGGAACCACGGCTCTTCCTGGCTTTGCAATTGCAGCGTCAGAGAACCATGGTCATATGAATTATCTTATCGCTCATCTTATTGCCCTGTTATGTGGAGCATTATTTACATTGGCTTACGGTGCTATCAAGAGCAAGAGGTCAACACTCTGAACCAAGAGAGTATTGATAAGTTGAATAACTTAATCAGTTACAATCAGGCTTTATGAAAACGGTTAAAAGAAGAGAATATGCGTGGAATGGACAAGAGAGTATAGATGAAAAAGTAAAAGAGCCGTCCTCAGTCGTTAAAATGACCGAGGACGGCTCTGAGTCACATGAATATACTTGTATGTTCGTTAAAGCTAATCGATGCCACCATCGCTTTCAATCAGCCCTTTGCCGATTACATTGGCCGAAACCGGAGGCTTGCCTAGCTCCCGAGACCATATGGACAACTGCCCAATATGGTGGATTTGGTGGGCGATGACATGACGCATCACCTCGCCCCAGGCATCAATTACAATCCTGCCGTCCGGGAGGTGATCTTCAAACCTTTTCCGTTCCAGACCATCATGCCAGGCGAGCACGAACGGCTCGACATCGAGTCGAAACTTTGCATCCAGCTCACGGACTTTGTCGAGCGTATCATACAGAGAGAAGTCCTCCTGAAAGTCGGGTTTGCCCTGAATCGTTTGAATCCAGCTCCACTCCACATCAACGATATGAAAGAGTGTCTTTAGAATGCCGCCGACTCCGCCGACCCGTTGTTTCAGTAATTCCTCCTGCGACACCTCTTCACACCAGCGGTACCATTGTTCCCGAATCATCCAGTTGTAACGAAAAAAAGTCTGCATCCATCAACCTCCAGGGACTATATTTAAGAATCATCTCCACCAGTTTACCATGGAGTGCCAAAAGGGCTGTCTCATTCGTAGAAAATCTACTTTTGAGACAGCCCTTTATTATAGGATAGAGATGTTGTTACTGGCTTATTTCTTTGCAGCCGCGTAACGTTTGTTTACTTCATCCCAGTTGATTACATTGTAGAATGCTGCAATGTAGTCTGGGCGTTTGTTTTGATATTTCAGGTAGTAAGCATGCTCCCAAACGTCCAGTCCAAGTACCGGAGTCAGACCTTCGGACAGCGGGCTATCCTGGTTTGGAGTGCTAGTGATCGCCAGTTTGCCGTCTTTGCCGACAACCAACCAAGCCCAGCCGCTACCAAAACGTGTTGTAGCTGCTTTAGTGAAGTCTTCTTTAAATTTGTCGTAGCCGCCCAGCTCGTTGCTGATTGCTTCAGCAATAGCACCTGTCGGTTGTCCACCGCCGTTAGGACCGATAACTTCCCAGAACAGGCTGTGGTTGTGGTGTCCACCACCGTTGTTGCGAACCGCAGTGCGGATGCTTTCAGGAACGCTGTCCAGATTGGAGATCAGATCCTCCAGGCTTTTGCTTTGCAGTTCAGGAGCGCTCTCCAGAGCTGCGTTTAAGTTCGTTACATATGTGTTATGGTGACGATCATGGTGAATTTCTACTGTCAGTGCATCAATGTGCGGTTCCAGTGCGTCTTTTGCGTAAGGAAGTTCTGGTAATTGAAATGCCATAGTAAAATCCCTCCTGGTTATATGGTTGGGTAAGTGTTCCTATGTAATAATACCCTCGACAGTTATATTAAACCGCATTCAGCCTATTTAATCAACATTTTTGTTTGTAAAATAGCAAACTGGGCAATACGGCCTGGTAGCTAGCATGTCCAAAAACCCGATTGGAATACATAATACCTAGGTAATAAGAGGTAAATTGTGAACTTTAAAATGTAAACGCTTTATATACAGCGCTTACATGAGAAAAAGGGATGTATTCCATCAAAAAGTATGGTTTAATGGTCAAGGAAGCAGAAATTTCGGCTTTTTTGTCGTCTGCTATAATCTGTCATGTCTATGACATGACGAACTTGAGGGCATACACCCTTTTCCTGTTCTTCATTTCATATATAGCAGATCGTATGCATTTTTATCATAATGCCTTGTGATTAACACCATGATAAGAAATTTAAGGATTTATGTAAAAATGACGGTGCTGTCTCAATTTTTTTATTATGCTTACGAAAAGGGAGATATTACTTATGCACGTTCGTTCCTTTCAATTAAGTGATGTGAACTCAGTAACGGAACTCATGCAAATTGCCTTGTCAGAGGAGTGCTACAAAGAGACGGTGAGTGCGTTTGCCCGTCAGCTTTCGTGGGATTCCGGTTTGATCATCGTTGCAGAAGAAGAGGGTGAGATCGTTGGTGCTTTGATCGGCACGATCGATCAGAATGATGGTTGTTACTATCGTATCGCTATTCACCCGGATCGTCGTCGGATGGGAATCGGCAAATCGCTTGTGGAGTCCATGGAGCAGCGTTTTCAGCAACGTAAGGTTAGCCGTATTTGGGTAGCAGGGGACAAGCATAACAGTGCGGCCATGCCTTTGTACGAAGCGATGGGCTATGGAGCAAGCCAGATTTTACAGGCTTTTCAGAAGCTGAGTATTTTGGCGCCTCATTAATCGGGAATCGAAATAAAGAGAATTGAATAACATTAAGTATAATATTTACATTTAGAGCATATCTGAGTAACCGTTGCAATCGGGTACGGGATATGCTTTTCTATTTATAACAGGGTTGAGGAGGTTTAATTATGGACGCTTTGGCTCCTTCGCCAGGCCCGCTTCCCTCGCCGGAAACGTCCAAACCAGCAGGTCGCTCTGGTTACATACGCGATTGGTTAGTCACCCTTCTGATTGCCATGGTCGTCTTGCTGCTTCTGAACCTGTTTGTATTTAACTTGTCCACGGTCAGAGGACATTCGATGCAGCCGACGCTAATGGAAAGCCAGCATTTGTTCGTCAACAAGCTGGTTTATAATTTTCATGATCCGGGCAGGGGGGACATTGTGATTTTAAAAGATCCCGATTCCAAGCTGTCGAGTCCAAGATTTTTAGTGAAAAGAGTCATAGGTATTCCCGGAGATGTAATCCGAGTTGAACATAATCATTTGTATGTGAACGGTGAACTGCTAAATGAACCTTACACCAACTCTGACGTGGAGGATGGTGATTATGGTCCTTTTACGGTGGAGCCGGAGCACTTTTTTGTCATGGGAGATAATCGCCATACTGCAGCAAGCAAGGATAGCCGCTATTTTGGCAGCATTAAATCTCAAAATTTACTGGGACGTGCAGAATTTATATTTTGGCCGATATCTGAGTGGAAATGGCTATAGAGCAACTAAAGTCTGAAATTAATGCGGAACACGTCCGAACCGATCAGGACCATGACGGAGCAGGCGGTTACCGATTAGGAAAGGAAGAGGATTATGAAAGAAGTGATGGTATATACCGACGGTGCTTGTTCGGGAAATCCCGGTCCTGGGGGCTGGGGGATTGTTTTGCTGTATGGGGAACATCGTAAGGAGCTGTCGGGTGCCGAGAAAATGACGACAAACAACCGTATGGAGATCAAGTCCGTGATTGAAGCACTGAAGCTGCTCAAGGAGCCTTGCCATGTGAAAGTACATAGTGACTCTGCCTATGTCGTCAATTGCTTCAAACAGGGCTGGATTAAGAACTGGCTTCGTAATGGCTGGCGCAACAGTAAAAATCAGCCAGTGGAGAACAAGGAACTATGGGAAGAACTGTGGGAACTGATGGGTAAGCATGAGGTTGAATATGTGAAGGTTAAGGGGCACAGTGACAATGAACTGAATAATCGCTGTGATTTTCTGGCGACCAGTGCTGTTAAAAATTTACGGTAGCATCTGCTGCTGTTTTCTGTTGAAATTTGAGATATGAGAATTTTGCAAATCCTCATATCTGTAATGATAAAAAGTGGAAGAGAGGTGAGTATCGGATGCAACGCGGATTGACTCAGGCGGCTGCCGGAACCGCTTCGACTTGGGCTTCGCTCAAGCAGGAAATTATTGAGGCAGCTCCAGGGCTGGGTATCGACTCCATCGGGTTCGCATCCGCCGACCCCTTTCTGTCTCTGAAAGCTATATTGGAAGAGCATCGTGCGAAAGGCTATGAATCCGGCTTTGAAGAGCCAGATATTGATAAGCGGATCTACCCGGAGCTGTATGGCTCACAGCCTGCATCTCTGATTGCTATTGCGGTGGCGTACCCTTCCAAAATGAAGGACCCGCCGAAGTCGGACAAGGGGAAGTACCGTGGTATTTTGGCACGTTCAGCCTGGGGGAAAGATTATCATCTGGTACTACGCGAAGCGATGGAAAAGCTTGAGGCTTTTATAAGTGAGCGGGTACCTGATGCCATATTGAAAAACATGGTGGATACCGGAGAATTGTCGGATCGAGCCGTTGCGGAACGCGCAGGGATTGGCTTTAGCGGCAAAAATACGATGATGATTTCACCGACGCTGGGATCATGGATTTATCTAGGTGAGCTGTTGACGAACATTCCTTTCCAGCCAGATGAACCGGTAACGGATGGTTGCGGCGAGTGTACCAAATGTTTGGATGCCTGTCCTACGGGCGCGCTTGTGGGTCCTGGACAGCTGAATGCCCAGCGGTGTGTGTCCTTTTTGACGCAAACGAAGGGCTTTCTGGATGAGGAGTTTATGCGGAAGATAGGGAATCGGCTATACGGATGTGATACCTGCCAAATGGTATGCCCCAAAAATCGGGGTCTCAACTGGGATCACCATCCCGAGCTTACACCCGATCCTGAAATTGTGAAGCCGTTGCTGCTGCCGTTATTGGATTTGAGCAACCGTGAATTCAAAGACCGATTTGGACAAAGTGCGGCGGCTTGGCGGGGGAAGAAGCCCATTCAACGCAATGCAGTCATTGGACTGGGCAATTTCAAGGATATCAGCGCGGTGCCCAAGTTAACGGAGGTTTTATTGGATGATCCGCGTCCCGAGCTACGAGGCACGGCGGCGTGGGCTTTGAGTCGAATAGGAGGGGAGAACGCTATGACAGCGATCAAGCAAGCATCAGAGAAGGAACAACATGAGCAAGTACGCGAAATGATCGCGCAAGCGCATTCCAAACTAGAGGAACAAGAGCAGGCAGAACAGCAAAAGGCGTCTGAATTACCAAAATCAGAAGTAACGGCCGGAGATTCACAGGGTCCAACCACCATTTATTATGATGAGATGGAGACACCTGTGGGCACGTTGACGCTGTGCGCTACGGATCGGGGGCTTTGCCGAATAGACTATGGCGTTTTTCATGCAAAGGAAGCACTGCTTCAGCAATGGGCCCGAACATGGATTGGGGAATATGTCTATGTGCAGGAGCCGGAAAAACTGCGCGAAGCCGCGGATCAACTGCGTGAATATTTTGCGGGAGAACGACGGGAATTCAGTATAGCCTATGATTTGAGAGGCACTCCTTTTCAAGAGCAGGTATGGCGTGCACTGCAAAATATTCCGTACGGACAAAGTGTGTCCTACAAAGATATTGCAGAATCGATCGGACGAGCCAAGGCGGTACGTGCTGTGGGTGGAGCCAATAATAAAAATCCGTTACCTATTCTGTTTCCATGTCACCGGGTATCGGGTGCTAACGGAAGTTTGGTCGGTTATGCTGGAGGCTTACCAGTCAAGACGAAGCTACTGGATTTGGAGAAACAATAAGGACATATGTTTGCAAAAAGTGATTTGCTAGCTGTCCCATGTTTTGCTATGATAGGTTCGTGCAATTCAAGATGTTTCATATAAATATACAGAGGTGACGACTTCGTGGTGTGGAATATTGTCATTCCGATTATTACCCTGATTGCTGGTTTGGTTGGGGGATTTTTCATCGGTGCTTATTATCTTCGTAAACAGCTTGAAAAGATGCAAAACGACCCTGAAACGCTGCAAAAAATGGCCAAACAGATGGGTTACAACCTGAATGGGAAACAAATGCAAAAAGCCCAGCAGATGATGAAGAACCAACAGTTCTCCAAAAATCAGCCTGGTCCGCGTAAAAATCAGGGCCGTCGGAAATAATGAGCAACGTGAGCACGGATGCCGCATGAGGTTGCTGCATAGAGGAGGATTACTGTGGCTGGCGTAAAAGATTATATTAACCGCAAAGCTGCGGATAACCGGGATAAAATCGAGTACCATGTGGAGCAGATTTTACAACTGATCGGTGAGGACCCCAAGCGTGAAGGGTTGTTGGAAACACCGGCACGCGTTGCGCGCATGTATGAGGAAATATTTGCGGGTTATGAGGTTGATCCCCGGGATGCGTTGGGTGTGACATTTGACGAGAATCACGAGGAGCTTGTGATCGTGAAGGACATCGTCTATTACAGCCAGTGTGAGCACCATATGGCTCCTTTCTTCGGAAAAGTGCATATCGGCTATGTACCCAGCGGCAAAATTGTAGGACTGAGCAAGCTTGCACGCCTGGTAGAGGCAGTAACCCGCCGATTGCAGGTACAGGAGCGTATTACATCACAGATCGCTGATATTTTAAATGAAGCGGTCTCCGCTCACGGGGTTATGGTGGTCGTGGAAGGTGAGCACCTGTGCATGTGTGCAAGAGGTGTCAAAAAGCCTGGTAGCAAAACGGTAACGTCTGCGGTACGCGGTACGTTTCGTGATGATGCAGCGCAGCGCGCAGAGTTTTTGTCGCTGCTCAAGGATTGATCGAACATCGCAAGACGTTTATGTGATGAACAAAAAAAGGGTGGTTTACGCATAGGCGTAGCCACCTTTTTTTGTTAACATCAGAAATAGAGACGACGGGATAGCTGCCTTAAAATTACGATTTGCCTATGGATAACAGTTATTTTTATAGATAGGGGATAACGTATGGAGAATGTACATAGATCAACGGAAAAAACAACAGCTTTGCCTGAGTTACAGTGGTTTGAAACGCCACTCGCGGCCACTCAGGAGGATGTTTTGTCTCCGCTGGCTTGGGAGGAGCTGGCTTGTCGGCAAGTAGGGAAAGGAGCTACACCCATTTTGCATCTATGGCGGCATCCGTCAGCGCTTGTGATCGGTCACCGGGACCGCAGGCTTCCCTACGCCCCACAGGCGATGGAACGAGTGCGCAACGCGGGAACCTCGGTATGCGTGCGCCCCTCGGGTGGAGCAGCCGTCATGCTGGACAGAGGGGTACTGAACCTGTCCTTAATCCTGCCGAATCCACAGCGGGCCATCAGCCTACATGAGGATTTTCGGCTCATGGCAGCGCTAATTGCCGATGCGCTGGTTCCGTGGTCTGGCGAGGCGCAGACCGGAGAAATCCTCGGGTCCTTCTGTCCCGGGGATTACGATGTCAGCGTCCGGGGCCGCAAGTTTTGCGGCATTGCACAGCGGCGCCAAGCCAAGGCGTATATCATCACAGCCTTCGTGATGATTGAGGGCAGCGGTGCAGAGCGTGCACAGGCGGTGCAGCATTTCTATACAGAGGCAGCCGGGGACACATCGGCAGGCGTGCAGCAGCAGGATTACCCCCGGGTGAATCCAGCAACGATGGGTAGCCTGGCAGAGCTGGCTGGAGTGCCGTCTGTTGAGGCGTACACGGCATCTCTGCGCCGTGTCGTTGAGAGCCGGACAGCCATTTTACCTGCCGATGGCTGGTTGGTACAACTGGAAGGATTGACCGAACAAATGGCAGCGCTCAGAGAGCGATACGATTTGCAGGTGTAGTTTTTCTTTAGCTTAGAAGCTTAGAAGGGTTGCCATCTCAGTTTGGAGGCTTGATCGTAGCGCGCTTCCACTTCAGGCCAGTTAACGACATGCCACCAATCCTCAATGTATTTGTTACGCTCATTTTGATGCTTTAAGTAATATGCATGTTCCCATACATCTATCGCCAGCAGCGGAATGGACTCCCATTGAGTCAGATTCTGGTGCTTTTCGGCCTGCAAAATTTCAAGCCGGCCCGCGCGTGGACTCCATACCAGGATAGCCCAGCCGCCACCCTCGACCTTTTCGGCTGCCGAGCTGAATTGCTTTTTGAACGCATCGTAGCTGCCAAAATCCTTTTTAATCTGTTCAGCCAGCGGTCCGCTTGGGTTTCCACCACCTTTAGGACTCATGATCGTCCAAAAAAGAGTATGCAGATAATGGCCTGCGCCGTTGAATGCCAGTTCACGTTCCCAATGTTTTACGAGGTCAAAATCACCTGTTTTTCGGGCTTCTTCCAGCTTCTTTTCCGCTTTATTCAGGTCATTCACATAGCTCAAATGATGCTTATCATGGTGAATACGCATCGTTTTCTCATCAATATACGGTTCAAGCGCATTATAGGGGTAAGGGAGCGGCGGTAGGCGATGTCCCCCAATAGGAACCGAGCGGCCGATTGAGGTTTTTTCCGTTGCCGAAGGTTGCGCTTGGCTGGATTTGACGCTTTTAGTCGTCCATGCGCCTTCTCCCCTTATGCCTGCCTGCCGTTCTCGAAACGCTTCCTCTGGGTAATTCTCACCCTCTGCCGCTACATGATACAACCTAGCAGCCCTTGCGATGGAGCCAGGTTCTTGAAAGGGGGTTGTCGAGATTAGGAAATATTGGCTTTCATGTGCCGCGTGTAATACAACTCCGGCAGATTTTGGCTGCTGACGCAATGCATGACTGTGCTCGCTCAGCAGACCGAGCTGTCGTACATACTCCTGTGACTGACGGTTTGCGGTTTGCAGCAAATCGTCCAGTCGACGATTTAATTCTTGTGAGTCAGGCTGAGAGTTTAAGGCTGACTCTGACAATGGCATCTTTACAGATGATGATGCGTCTAATCCCCTTGACTGTTTTGAATGTCCAGTGAATTCGTGTGTATGTGCTTGTGGAGCAGCCGACATCTGTTTCCATTCCTGATGCCACGCCTGATCTGCCGGATCGAGTACGCTCCGTTGCTCTTCTAGCAACTCTATGGCGGTGCGTTCCGTCTGTTCGAATACAGTCCGCCAATCATCCAGCAACCGTACATAAGTTGGCTCCAATCCCTCGGTAGCGGATTTAATCACTTCCACATGCCAACTTTCCTGCTGCTTCCAATGCCGAATTTCCTCCAGCACACGTAAGGGCAGGAAAGACCCATAAGTACTCAGCATCGTTTTTTTACCTCCCGTATCCTACTATGGCTATCCGGCGGATCTGGCAGATCTGCCCTGGATGCATACGTACCCAGTATATTCGCTGTCTCATCAGGAATATGTCTATGAACTCCCTTAATCCGGTCACATCTGTTACGTAAAACAATGAATACCCATGGAAAACGAAAAAGAAGCCCAGCTACGGCACGGGTTAAGTGTCCATAGGCAGGCTTCTTCCAGGCGAAGAATAGAATACAGTTCTTCGAAAAATTTACTTCGTAGTCGTTTGTTTGTGGGCATCAGCGATGGTTTTCTTGTCCTCCAGCTCCTGTACACTGCTTAGAAACGTCGATACCCGTCGCAAATATTCACGAGGGTGCTCTCTGAAAATAAGCTCATGTATCCCGTTTTTAACAATCCATACACTGGAAAGCGGGTTGGTTTGATTGGCAGCGAGCTTTTCCGCAATAGGATAAGGAGCTTTTTCATCCTGTGTACCATGCACAAACATGATCGGGAACGGATAGTTTTCCTTTTTAACTTCCTGATATGGAATTTGATGCAAGCTGGTTCCGTTCAAGACTGGAAACAGCAACTCCAGAATTTCCAAAGACGGATGTCTTGGCAGATTAATTTGATTGTGAATGTTATGGTACAGCGTATCTGGCTCCAGCAGGAAGGTGCTGTCCAAAATCATTGCGTCCACATCCTTGGTTTGCAAGCCCGCCTGAAGAGCGGTTCCTGCCCCCATGGAGAAGCCCCATACGATAATCTCCGACGAGCCGCGTTGCTTCGCAAGCTGAATTGCTCCGAGGAGCTGTTGGGATTCTGCTTTGCCTCCGGTTGCGACTGCTTTGCTGTTTTGTGACGCAAATCCATAATCGAACATGACCACATTAAAGTTCAAACTGTGGGCATAATGCGCCAGATCATACATGGGAATCCAGCTTTCTTCGCGGTTAGCCCCATAGCCATGACTGAAAATAATCGTTTTCCGCGATTGGTCCGCCGGGATATACCAGCCTTGTACCATGCGGCTACCATCCTTGGCAGGGAAGCTGACTTCCTCATAAGGCATGCTTTTAGCCTGCATCGGATTAGAGTACAGTGGTGCAACGGTGGGATTCGTAAGTACCCATGCGATGTAAGCATGCAAGGCAATAAAACAAAACAACAGAAAAAAGACGACCGACAGCAGCAGAGCAATCACAACGTGCTTGAACCGCAGCAGACGGGGATTAAAGAGTGGGGTGGACGGCTCCTGAACAGCGGTCTGTAGCTGAGCGTTGCGCTGGGATGTCGAAATCATGTAAGAGCCTCCTTATATAAAATTGATCTTCGTTTCATAGAATTTAGGTATAATTCCACTTGAAAATAGTAGTGTAGATCCGTATAGATACCTATTATCGTATGATGGGGATTATCCAAAGTCAACGCCTGAACCGGAAAAGTAAAAATGATGCAAAGAATTGTCGATGTTTGTTCTCGTTCTGTAATATGGTTGTCACAAAAACATCGGTTTACAGTAGCCGCGACTATTCTATATAATTTATGTAACCATGTTTCATAGTGTGAAACGAATATGGATACAAGAGGAGCGGTTCACGATGGAAGACCGTAAATTAACCGTTCGCGCTGTAGAGCGTGCACTTGATATACTGCTGTGTTTTACCGCAGATTCGGATCTTGGCCTGACGGAGATTGCCTCCAAAATTGGTCTACATAAAAGCACGGTTCATCGGCTGCTGACTACGTTGGAGGATCGGGGCTTTGTCGTTCGGAATGCCGAAACGGAAAAATATCGACTTGGCTTCCGCATTTGGGAGCTATCCACGCACTTGTCCCAAAGCGACGAGCCGGCGGTGTTGTTACAGCCTGCAATGGAAGGACTACGTGATCGTCTGGGCGAGACGGTCAGCTTGTACTTACGGGACGGCAGCATGCGTATTCGCATACAAGCCGTGCAGAGCAATCAGGCGATCCGCAGGGTTGCGCCTGTAGGTGCGCGTATGCCGCTGGCTGTAGGGGCCTCCAGCAAAGTGCTGGCAGCCTTTATGCCGCCGCAGGAGCTGGAAGCCCTGCTAAGCGGGGATGAATGGCCGTCCTCAGTAGACCCGGAGGTCTATAAAGCCCAGCTGCAGGACATTCGCGAGAAGGGCTATGCGACCAGCTATGAAGAACGGGAGCCAGGGGCTGCTGCTGTGGCTGCCCCAATTGTAAACCGGAAGGGACAGGTCACTGCGGCTTTATCTGTATCCGGTCCGGTCAGTCGGCTTGCACCCGAGACGCTACATGACTTTGCTCCGATTTTGATTGAAGCGGCGAAGGAAATGGGGCTTATGCTTCCGTAACAAGAATGAACACAGTTGAAGCAAGCAGAGTGATTTGATGGGGAGCGTCTCCTTGGTAAAGGGAACCTAGAAGGGTTGCCAAAGCCATAAATTTAAAGTAGTCTGGTAAGGATGGCGGGATATCTGTTATAGCCGCCTCATGTGAATAGAAGTATCACAGTTACTGGGGGAGCCTGTAATGCCGGGCTGAGATGGAATCGTGCAAGATTCCGGACCCTTTGCACCTGATCTGGATCATACCAGCGTAGGGAAGTAATCGGCCATTGAAATGTATACGCGGCTGCTGTCTACGGTGACGCATTGGAATAGGATTATTCCACATGCGTACTGTCTGGATAGCTGCCTCGTTAGATTAGCCGGTTCCCTGGGGAACCGGCTTTTTTGCATAGATCAGCGCCACCCTGGGAATGGTTCCGGATCGGTGTGTCATTTCATCGAAACGGGAGGAATGGACAATGAAGCCGACAGAAGTAGAAGGAACAAAAGGAACAGAATTGAAATCAACAGAAGTAAGATTGGTAGGAACAAAAGAAGTTGAGGTAGAGAAGACAAACGGGGAGCAAGCCAGAGGGGTAACGCCCTTTCCAGGGAGCCGTAAGGTATATATTCAAGGCTCACGGCCGGACATTGCCGTGCCAGAGCGCGAAATTGCTCTTCATCCTACACATACGCCGCAGGGCACGGAGCATCATGAGCCATTGCGTGTGTACGATACGAGCGGTCCCATGACCGACGAAGCCTATCAGGTCGATATCCGTCAGGGCCTGCCTCCATTACGGCGAGCTTGGGCCCTGGAACGGGGCGATGTGGAGGCTTACGAGGGACGCGCCGTCAAACCGGAGGATAATGGACTGAAACCTGGCTCCAAACGGGAGACAGTTGAATTTCCCGGCGTGACCAACCGTCCGCTTCGTGCTTCGCAAGGTCGTACAGTGACGCAAATGCATTATGCGCGGCAAGGGATCATTACGCCCGAAATGGAATTTGCGGCGATCCGCGAAGGGGTGGAGCCTGAGTTTGTACGGCAGGAGTTGGCGGCTGGACGAGCCATTTTGCCTTCGAATATCAATCACCCGGAAAGTGAGCCAATGGTCATTGGGCGTCATTTTCACGTGAAGATCAATGCGAACATTGGTAATTCTGCGGTTACCTCCTCCATCGAGGAGGAAGTGGAGAAAATGACCTGGGCTGTGCGTTGGGGCTCGGATACAGTTATGGACCTGTCCACAGGCCGTAATATCCATACAACACGTGAATGGATCATTCGGAATTCTCCTGTACCGATTGGGACTGTACCGCTGTATCAGGCACTTGAAAAGGTGAACGGCGAAGCAGAAGCGCTGACGTGGGAGCTGTATCGCGATACGCTGATTGAGCAGGCGGAGCAGGGAGTGGACTATTTTACAATTCATGCGGGTGTATTGCTGCGGTATATACCGATGACGGCGAATAGAATGACGGGAATTGTATCCCGTGGTGGGTCGATCATGGCAGCCTGGTGCCTTGCGCACCATCAGGAGAATTTTTTGTATACGCATTTTGAAGAAATCTGCGAAATTATGAAAGCTTATGATGTGGCCTTTTCTCTCGGAGATGGTCTACGTCCGGGTAGCATCTATGATGCGAATGATGAAGCACAGTTTGCAGAGCTGGAAACGTTGGGCGAGCTAACGCAAATCGCCTGGAAGCATGATGTTCAGGTCATGATTGAAGGGCCAGGACATGTCCCTATGCATAAAATCAAAGAGAATGTGGATTTACAAATGGAGATTTGTAAGGAAGCTCCTTTCTATACCTTGGGGCCACTCACGACGGATATTGCCCCCGGATATGATCATATTACCTCAGCCATCGGGGCGGCGATGATCGGTTGGTTCGGGACGTCCATGCTGTGCTATGTTACGCCTAAAGAGCATTTGGGTCTGCCGAATAAGGATGATGTCCGCGAGGGTGTCATTACTTACAAAATTGCGGCACATGCTGCCGATCTGGCGAAGGGTCATCCACGGGCACAGCAGCGGGATGATGCTTTGTCCAAGGCACGCTTTGAGTTCCGCTGGCGGGACCAGTTCAATCTGTCGCTTGATCCCGAGCGGGCCTTGTCCTACCATGATGAAACGCTACCGGCAGAGGGCGCCAAGGAAGCACATTTTTGCTCGATGTGTGGTCCCAAATTTTGTAGTATGCGCATCACGCAGGACATTCGCGCTTATGCAGCGGATAAGGGGCTGAACACTCAAGAAGCAGTAGCTGCCGGGATGCGTGAGAAGGCAGAGCAGTATCGGGATGGCGGTCAGTAAAACGAACGTGTGAGTTTAGGAACAAATGAACTAAAAAAAGCCGTGGTTCTCTACAGTCGATGTAGGAAACTACGGCTTTTTAGCTTATGTAAAGTGGGATATTGCAACCGGATAAACGGCGCCTTATTTTTTACCCATTTTTTCATTCAAAATGTCCTGAAAGCTGAGCTTCTTCTCCGA
Organism: Paenibacillus sp. A3M_27_13; assembly: GCF_024213315.1. Lineage (NCBI taxonomy): Bacteria > Bacillati > Bacillota > Bacilli > Caryophanales > Paenibacillaceae > Paenibacillus > Paenibacillus sp. A3M_27_13. The sequence goes on along the minus strand of NZ_JANAVE010000012.1, from coordinate 39,029 downwards.
GCTATCTTCTTTCTTCTGCATACTCACCGCGTTGGCACGTTGGTATTGGTGGTGAAAGGGCATCAGGGTGTGGACGGTTAAGTTCATTGTATTCATGTAGGTCATTCCTCCAATTCCATATTGTCAAATTCAGATTGAGTTGCTTAGAACGTCTGTATAGGACTATTTGTATGTACTTGATGTCGTGATGCTATGTAGGTTGCTTGGTAATGTTTCAATCATTATACCCACATTTTTTCAAAGTAAAACGCTTTTGACATAAAACAGGAAGATGGTCATATGTGTCCAAAATGTCGATTAGGAGGATGGTCGTTTTAGAGGAAAATGTGCCTAGGTCTAAAACAAGGGCTAGAGGCCCGTTTTCTTAGTTTAGTAGTCGGGATTGTGTTATTTTGTCGAATAACCTTGTAAAAGGAGAATTTTGCGGAATCCAAGTCAGGATTGAGGCAGTCTGGTGGCGAATTAAAGTGTCAAAGTTGTATTGACTTTATGTTTGGTAGTAGATACCATGAACTGGTTGTCAGCGTATTTTGGCAACAAGAGTCAGCCAATCCATCTGGCGATTCATCCTTTGAAATGTTAGAGAAAGGATTAGAGCATATATGAAAAAAAGTATTGCAGATATCGCATTTATTATTCTGGGTGCGTTTTTTTTCGCGCTAGCTGTTAATCTGTTTGTGATCCCGAATGAGTTTGGTGAGGGGGGCGTTACAGGGGTTACGATCATTTTGTACTACCTGTTTCAGTGGTCTCCCTCGATCGTCAATCTGGTGATCAATGGCTTGCTGTTGATTGTCGGATATAAATTTTTGGACAAGAGAACGACCCTGTACACTATAATTGCGGTCGCTTTTAACTCGCTGTTTCTACATTTAACGGTCAACTGGCGGATTGATTCGCATGAGCCGACGATTAATGCTGTATTTGCCGGAGTTTTGGTGGGGGTCGGCATTGGCTTAATTGTACGTGTAGGTGGCACTACGGCGGGAACGGTCATTTTAGCCCGAATTGCCAACAAGTATCTGGATTGGAATATCAGCTATGGCCTGCTGTTTTTTGATTTGATTGTCGCGTTCTCTTCCTATTTTATTATTGGTCCAGAAAAATTGATGCTAACTATCGTTATATTGTACGTTGGTACGAAGGTGATGGACTTCATGATCGAAGGACTAAACCCTAAAAAAGCGGTCATGATCATTTCGGAGCACCAAGATAAAATTGCTGAGATGGTCATCACGAAAATGGATCGTGGAGTTACCGTCCTGTCAGGCCACGGATATTACACTAAAAATCCAAAAGAAGTGCTGTATATCGTCATTAGTAAACAAGAGGTATCAGCGCTTAAAAAGATAGTGAAAGCCATCGACACAGCAGCATTTATCACCATTCATGACGTGCGGGATGTGTTCGGAGAGGGCTTTTTGGATATTTCGAAGTAACTCGCGTGCGAAGGTAAGGTTATAAGAGAACGTGGCTAGAAGTCGGTCCTGAGGGATCGACTTTTTTTGTTTTTGTGATGTTTATTTTAATAATCGAAATAGAGTAGATAGATAATAAGTTCTTTTCGAAATAGAAGAAAAGATATTTTTTTTAAAAATATATTGAATGTGACTTTGATCTCTTATTTTTTTGAAAAATATGTATTATGCTCAGACAATGATATATATTTTATACAAATATATTAATTTTTTACCATTAAAGTGTTATAAATCTAAGTAAAGAATCTTATTGCATCTACTTCTAAAATCAACTGAAAATCAGTTCGAAGTGAGGTTGTTTTGAGTGGAGAATAACTATGATTTAAAAAAAGAATTTAAAAAGCCGTGGATTCAGATTTCTATTTTATTTATTATATTGCATTTCATAAATTCATTTATTGTATTGCCTTCAATGAACCCTCTAAAGCTCCCTCTAGCTTTTTTATTGTGTCATCAGGAGCGATGATTATCTCTTTTCTTATTGTTGTCTTGTACCCAAAATTCTCGAAACATAGAGAACAATTTTCTGAAAAAAATTTGGTTCCATATCGTAAATTATGTTCCAGTGTGTTTGTTGTTCTAAATTTTATTTTTCTTTTTTTAATGTTACTGTATTCAAATGCTATTTACTTCAGTCCCTTAAATATAGTTTTACTGGTTTCAGCGATATCGCACTTAACAGTAGGTGTCACATTCCCTAAATTAACACCTAACCGTCTAATTGGTTTGAAGTTCCCTTGGCTACTTTCGAATGAAATGGCATGGAAGAAGACGCATCGTATCTCTGCTTATATTTGGATAGCCTTTGGCTTAATCGGGATCGCTATAGGATTAGGACAAGAAGTTAATGTGTATATGGTGCTCGCTTCTTGTTTACCGACGATGATTAGTTTTGTTACTTCTCTCTTTCTAAGCCATAGGTATAAAAATATAGACTGCTGATATCTGTATAATGCGGATCGATTTAGCATATTAGGGGGATTTCCATGAGAAGTAAATTAAATTTTTCTAATGTATTGTCTTTTCTTATTTCTGTTTTGCCTTTCATTATCTACCTTTTCATGTATCCGAGAATGCCTAGGAATGTAGCAATCCACTACAATTTCAATGATGTGCCTGACCGTTTTGTTGACAAATCCTCCCCTGAGGTATGGTTGTTGTGTGGAGTTAGCCTCATATCTTTTATAATTATGCTTATGCTCCAACCCTATTTCAGTCGTCAGTTCAAGAGCGAAGAAGGCTCTGCAATCATGGAAAGCCTGCCTGGTCTCTTCACACTTCTTATAACCCTCGTATTTGCAATCCTGGGTATATGTTTTCTTTTAAAGGCCTGAAGCATGTAAAAAATCCCCTCTCAATGTGCAGTTTCCACTGCATTTGGAGGGGATTTTGTTATTTATACGCTCTTTACTCTTGAATCATTTGACGCAATACGGTTTGCAGAATACCACCGTTGTGGTAGTAGTCGATATCGACAGTGCTGTCCAAACGGGCAATTACCGGGAATTCGAACTTCGTGCCATCCTCGCGTTTAGCCACAACCGTAAGCTCTTGACCAGGCTTCACGTCATTGTCGATGCCAAGAATGTCAAACGTTTCACGACCGTTCAGACCCAAGCTGGACCAGCCATAGCCTTCCTGGAATTGCAGAGGCAGTACACCCATGCCGACCAGGTTACTGCGGTGAATCCGCTCGAAGCTTTCGGCAATGACAGCCTTAACACCCAGCAAAAGCGTACCTTTGGCCGCCCAGTCACGGGAACTGCCTGTGCCGTATTCCTTACCAGCAATGACGATCAGGTTCTGATCGGCTGCCTGATATTTCATGGATGCATCATAGATGGACATTTCCTCATCCGTTGGCAAGTATTTGGTCACGCCGCCTTCAGTACCTGGAGCCACATTGTTGCGGATACGGATGTTGGCGAATGTACCGCGCATCATGACCTCGTGGTTACCGCGACGGGAGCCGTAGGAGTTGAAGTCCTTGCGTTCCACGCCATGCTCCTTCAAGTACAGTCCTGCCGGGCTGGAAGGGGCAATGTTGCCTGCTGGTGAGATATGGTCCGTTGTGACCGAATCATTCAACAGGGCAAGCACACGGGCATTACGGATTTCCTTGATATCCTGCACGCCATCCTGAAGTTTTTCAAAGAATGGTGGATTTTGAATATAAGTTGATTTTTCATCCCATTCATACAGTTCGCCTTCAGGAACCGGAATGGAGTTCCATTTTTCGTTGGCAGTAAATACATTCTCATATTTACGACGGAACATATCCGGGCTGAGAGACAGGCTGATGGCTTCCTTGATCTCCTCGGAGGTTGGCCAGATATCTTTCAGGTAGACAGGCTGATTGTCCTGATCGTAACCGAGCGGATCATTCACCAAATCAATGTTCACTGTGCCTGCCAGCGCATAAGCGACAACCAGTGGCGGTGAGCCGAGATAGTTGGCTTTTACTTGCGCATGCACACGACCTTCAAAGTTCCGGTTGCCGGAAATGACTGCTCCAACCGTCAAATCATTGTCTGTGATGGCTTGACTCACTTCGTCAGGAAGTGGGCCGGAGTTACCGATACAGGTTGCGCAGCCGTAGCCTGCTACATGGAAGCCGAGGGCTTCGAGCGGTCCGATTAATCCGGCTTTTTGCAGGTACTCCGTCACGACGAGGGAGCCTGGTGTCAAGCTGGTTTTAACATAGCCCGGCTTTTTGAGCCCGCGCTGCACTGCTTTTTTGGCCAGCAAGCCCGCACCGAGCATAACGCTTGGATTGGAGGTATTCGTGCAGCTTGTGATAGCTGCAATAACGACTGCTCCTGTACCCAACTCGCTGGTGGAGCCGTCCGGATGGGTCAGCGGAATCTTCTGTGCGATTTTTTCATCGCTCAGTCCATAGCCGCCCTTGTCCACCGGGGTACGGATAATGCCTTCAAACGTTTCTTTCATGCGGCTAAGCTCAACACGGTCCTGCGGACGTTTGGGTCCGGCGAGACTCGGTACAACCGAAGCCAGATCCAGCTCAATGGTATCGCTGAACACAGGGTCCGGTGTATCGGATGTGCGGAACATGCCTTGGGCTTTGTAATATTCCTCTACGAGGCTTACTTGCTCATCGGAACGTCCGGTGCTGCGCAGGTAGGCCAGCGTTTCCGCATCGACCGGGAAGAAGCCAATCGTTGCGCCGTATTCCGGTGCCATGTTGGCAACTGTCGCACGGTCAGCCAAGCTGATGTTAGCCAGACCAGGCCCGTAAAATTCCACGAATTTGCCGACTACGCCTTTTTTACGCAGCATTTGCGTTACAGTGAGCGCCAGATCGGTGGCGGTAGAGCCTTCCGTCAGACTGCCTGTCAGCTTGAAGCCAATCACATCGGGAGTGACAAAATACAGCGGTTGCCCCAGCATACCCGCCTCTGCCTCAATCCCGCCGACACCCCAGCCAACAACACCAAGGCCGTTAATCATCGTGGTATGGGAGTCTGTTCCCACGAGGGAATCCGGGAAGACGACCGTTTCGCCGTCAATGGTTTTGGTGGCGGCCACGGAGGCGAGATACTCCAGATTGACCTGATGGACGATACCGGTGGACGGCGGTACAGCACGGAAGTTGTTGAACGCCGTTTGCGCCCAACGCAGAAAACGGTACCGCTCCTCGTTGCGTTCAAACTCTACATTAATATTGTAGTCCAGCGCGTCACTGGTACCGAAAGCATCGACCATGACCGAGTGGTCGATAACGAGATCGACAGGGACGAGCGGATTGATTTGTTTCGGATCACCGCCCGCTTTTTTCACCGTATCACGCATAGCTGCCAAATCGACAACCACCGGGACACCGGTAAAATCCTGTAGCACGATACGTGCAGGAATGAACGGAATCTCCTTGTTGGTGTCACGATCCTCAGCCCATCCTGTCAGCTGTTGCACATGTTCTTCTGTAATGGCGCGTCCGTCAAATTGGCGAACCGCAGCTTCCAGCAACACTTTAATGGAGAAAGGCAGCTTGGCAATACCGCTCTTTCCTTGTTCCTCCAGTGCCTTAAGACTATAGTAGCGATAAGGCTTACCGTTAACTTCGAGACTACGGGCAATGGAGAATTGATCTTTTCCTGACATAAGTATTACCTCCTTGAAGTGGATGCTTGGGGGAAAATAGGGATGTCGTTTTTTCGACGTCTTGCACAGTTGGTTTAAATTGGTTGCGTTCTCAATTACATCTTCAGTGGTTCATTACGTGTTAGAGGTTGCGATCAATGTAATTTGTTTCATTAGATGAAACGTGATTTCAAAATGATTGCTTTTGGATTAAGTATACCGTTTTCAGACGGTTCCGTAAAGTTTTTTTGGCCTAAATGATGCGTTGCAGATTGGAAAATAAAACGTTCCGCTCCCTCGCGTTTCGATGTTCATACCAAGCTTTAGAGATTCATACTTATAGTATAGAGAGCATATCAGACCAGAGAGGGAAGAAAGGAAGTTATTCATCATTCCGGTTATCCCCGGAAAAGGATAGCGGGACGAATATGGAGGGATTGGGATGGGGGAGCGGGAATGGAAACAGGCCCTTTTTGCTTACGTGAATCAATACAATCGCAGTGAGGTGAATGGTATACCGCAGCCAGATGAGTATCTGGAGGTGGGTCAGCGGATGGAACGAGCAGCACGTGCGGCCAGATTGGAGCAGTGGTACAACGAACGGGATGCTGTTCCCCTACGCAGCGAGACACGCGCCAAGCCGCTACGAATGGTGCAGGATACTCCGGATGAGGCTGTGGTAGATGTACAACTGCATGTCCGACTCTTTTATGAGAAGGGCGGGATGACTCACCGGGAGGATCGGATTGAACGGGAGCGTCTGACGTTCACACGCGAGGGTGAAGCCTGGCAGGTAGCGAGAATTGAGCGCGATCCGGCAGAAAGGAAGCCAGCGGGGGGAGAGGTTCCTTTTGAACAGGCTTCGTTTAATCAAGGAGGAAATCTGCCGCTGCTGAATCGCGGTGTGCTGGGCTTCGGTTCATCAGCACGTCCCAGCCGATATCGCCGCGAAGAAGCAGCGGCCTATGCAGATCAGTGGTGGGATAGCTTCAATCCAGAGTTTGAAGGTTTTGATGTGGATTGCACCAATTATATCTCGCAATGCCTCTTTGCAGGGGGAGCACCGATCCACTATACTGGTAAAAGAGAATCGGGCTGGTGGTATAAAGGACGGGTTGCCGGACGTGAGCTGTGGAGCTACAGTTGGGCAGTTTCCAACAGTCTAGAGCGGTATTTGGGCTCCAGCTCATGGGGGTTGACCGCTGAGCAAGTGAGTCGCCCAGAGCAGCTCATGCTGGGGGACGTCATTTTTTACGATTGGGATGGTGACGGAACCTTCCAGCACAGCACGGTGGTCACGGCCTTTGATGCGGGCGGCATGCCGCTAGTCAATGCACATACGGTAAGCTCCAGACATCGTTATTGGGACTATAAAAATTCGTATGCGTGGACCGACAACACGGTATATCGCTTTTATCACATCGCCGACTATTTTTAAATGAGATGATGGATAACAGGTACAGTGATGCAAATCAGTCACATGACGAAAGCAGGAAAGCGGAGGATAGGCATGGCAAATCAAAAATTGACCGTAGGGCTGGTGTACGGTGGCAAATCGGGTGAACATGAGGTTTCGCTGCAAACGGCGTATGCGGTAATGAACGCTTTTAACTATGAGAAATACGAGATTATTCCTTTTTATATTACGAAGGCTGGCGATTGGCGTAGAGGGGCGCTATTAAGCGCTCCTCTGGCTTCTGTAGAGCAATTGAAGCTGGAACGCGCAGAGGGTGGCACCAAGGCGGCATTAGATACATTGTTCGGCAAGCTGTACGGAGAGCAGACGCTGGATGTGCTATTTCCGTTGCTGCACGGTACCTTTGGCGAGGACGGAACGATTCAGGGTCTGTTCGAAATGGCGGATATGCCTTATGTCGGTGCAGGAGTGCTGGCTTCGGCAGCAGGTATGGATAAAGGCGTCATGAAGAAGCTGTTTGAGCATGCAGGATTGCCGCAAGTGAAATACTGTTATTTTAATAGTACACAGTGGGCCCAAACCAGTCATGATCTGGTGCGTAACATGGAAACCGAGCTAGGTTATCCTTGCTTTGTCAAACCAGCCAATCTGGGATCAAGTGTCGGTATTTCCAAAGCCAGCAACCGAGAAGAGCTGGAAAAGGCTGTAGATCTGGCTTTGCAATTTGACCTAAAGGTGATTGTCGAGGAGTACGTCGATGCCCGTGAGATTGAGGTCAGCGTACTGGGCAATGATGAGCCGATTGCCTCGGTACCGGGTGAAATTGTATCGGCGAGTGATTATTACGATTACGCTGCCAAATATACGGATGGCCAATCGGAAATGCTTATTCCGGCACCGTTGGATGAGGAAGTGGCAGATCGTATTCGTGAAGCCGCATTGCAAGCATTCCGCGCTCTAGAAGGCTGCGGGATTTCCCGTGCCGATTTCTTCGTCAGACGCTCGGACGGACATATCCTTATTAATGAAGTGAATACAATGCCTGGTTTTACACCGTTCAGTATGTATCCATTACTGTGGAGAGAAACAGGCGTATCCTATGCAAGTCTGCTGGACCGCATGATTGCCCTTGCACTGGAGCGTTATGAGCGCAGGTCGGCACTGCACTACGAGAACTCATAAACGAAACAAAGGGGAGCTGATCACTCTCCTTTTTGTTCATATAAATGGCATATCTTTGAGCACAACACTAAACCCTTAATCATGAAAGGTGGCGGCTACACATGGGCTTCCAAACTGAATTTAACTCAGTGTGCAAATTCAAGAGCGAACAAGAACTTTACGAACTCCTGGAATACGGACGTGGCAAAATGGTTAAATCCGGACTGCGTGTGTTTCCGACAGGCCAGAAGGTCATCGCATACAGCGTGGATAACGTGGCAGTAGCCATCGTGCAGATTGTGGGCTGTATCGCCGAAATTAATTTCCAGGGCGATGAAGTGACCGAAGTTGAAATGATTCTCATTCGTAAGCTGAATGAAGAGGAAGCGAGAATTCAGACCGCATTGGCGGATGAAATGTTTTTTGGAGCACAGCAGCAATCCTAGCTGTTTCCTTCTTGCAATTTGTGCGATAACACCGAATCAGCAGGTGCTTTTCCGGGTATGATCAGTAGAAAAGGGTTTTAGGTCACAGAACGAAAGCGGCCTTACCATCTACTGCGACTGCTGAAAGGAAGACACCCTATGATCGTAAGGTTCGGTTATGTAGCCATGTCGGTTACCGTGCAAAATGCATCCCCCTCTAAAACCATGACAATGAGCAGCTTTACCAAGATTGGAGACCGAGAAGCTGCGATCCGCAAGCTAGAACGGATAGCAGCCGAAAATCTCCATAATACTTTGAGGCTGCTGCGCCATAATCGCGCGAGTGATATCCAGGTCTATCGTTTCTCATCTAAGCTGATTCCGCTCGCGACCCATCAGGATCTGCGGGATTGGGACCCGTTTCAGGCGCTTGCTGCTGATTTTGCAGAGGTAGGGAACTATGTCAAGGCGAATAGGATGAGGGTATCGTTTCACCCTGACCATTTTACAGTGTTAAGCACTCCCCGTCCTGAGGTGTTGCAGAGCTCCATTAATGATCTGAAGTACCACAAAGCGATGCTGGAGGCCATGGGGCTCGGTGCCGAAGCCAAGAACAACATTCATATTGGTGGTGCATACGGAGATAAGGTGACCTCAGGTCAGCGTTTTGTAGAGCAGGTTAGTGCGCTGGATCTTTCGTTAAGAGAACGGTTAACGCTGGAAAATGATGATAAAACGTTCAATGCGGTGGAAACGCTGGAGGCTTGCAAATTGACGGGGTTGCCGATGGTTCTCGATATTCATCATCAATGGGTGAATAATGAGGGGGAAAAGCCGTGGGAGCTATGGCCGGGTATTTTGGATACTTGGAAAGGGGAGTTGGCCCAAGCCGGATCTTCTGCTGATTATCCATTGCCGCCCAAAATTCATGCGTCCAGTCCCAAAAGTGAAAAAGATCCCCGGGGCCATGCGGAGGGTGTTCTAGTGGAGCCGTTGCTTACCTTTTTGCGCAATATTGCCGGATATACGGATCGAATTGATGTCATGCTTGAAGCCAAGCTTAAGGATGAAGCGTTATTCGGATTGATGAATGAACTGCGCCTTCAGGAAGACAATGGGGTTAAAGTGCTGGATGGGGCTTCCGTAGAAATTATGCCTTAGAAAGTGGCATTTCGCGGATAAAGCTCCCATTTAGAGAAACTTTATGCAGTTTATTGTGTATACTAGAATGTGTAAACTAGCAAACTTGTAATGAAACAGAGATGGTTAAGAGACTGTGCTGTAGGGCAGCTTCGTAAACCACGTAACAATGATATAGAAAGTAGAGTGAACACGTTGAACGAACATGAAAACGAAAAGGTTCCCTATATCGTATCAGGAAAAAGCTATACTGCCGTGGCTATTAACGCGGCATCCAAAGCCGGGGAATGGATTAAGAGCAGACTGGGAACTGTTGAACATTTGAATACTAAACAGTCTCCTACGGATCTGGTGACCGAGGTAGATAAAGGTGCAGAGCAGATGATTCGCAGACTGATTCTGACCCATTTTCCCGATCATGCTATTTTGGGTGAAGAGAGTGTAGAGCCGGGAGCCGAAGCTTCGGCCCGCGCATTAGAGGCTGCCCGTGAAGAGGAATATTTATGGATTATTGATCCGGTAGATGGCACTACCAATTTTGTACACAGTCTGCCGTATTACAGTGTGTCTATTGCCTTGGCCCATCGTGGCGAGGTGATTGTCGGGGTCATTTATGATCCGTCCCGTGATGAAATGTTTGTAGCGGAAAAAGGAAAAGGCGCGTATGTGCATGGCAATCGCATGCAAGCATCGAGAGAAGAAACACTGGGAGATAGTCTGGTCTGCATCGGCTTCCCACCGGACCGTACGTATGCACAACCGCTAAATATGAAAATTACGCAGGTTCTTACACCTCAAGTACGTGGCATTCGGGCGCTGGGATCGGCAGCATTGCATCTGGCTTATGTAGCGTCAGGACGGCTGTCGGCTTATTGCGAAATTGGTTTGAATGCGTGGGATGTAGCAGCGGGCGCTTTGCTGGTACAGGAATCAGGCGGTACCATCACCGATACATTGGGCAGACCTTATGACCTGAGTGTACGGCATATTGCAGCTACGAATACAGCTATTCATTCTCAACTTATTCAAGTGCTGAAAGAAGCAGACGCAACCGGGTTATAATTCTACGTAGACCATCATCCTGAAGGAGGAAATCGCGATGAGCCAATCCGAAGAATTGGAACGCCAGCTCAGTGAACTGCTGACGGAAGGCGAAATTCGTGAGAATGAGGCCAAAAAGCGGGAACGGCTCAGCCCTAAATATGAGGTGCGGGTTCAGACTCATATCGATCCCATTGTTGAGGAGACGCGTAAATACCGGAGTATGGCACGTGAACTTGATGACCGATACGACGAATATATGAGCAAGGCGGACAAATCGAAACCATCCGATCAACGCTAAGCAAATACAAATACCTCTTGCCGAATGACCAAGGCATGGGGTATTTTGTATGTTATAAAGGAGGCGACATTCACTGATTACCTACTTTAAAAGCGCTTACAAAAATGCTGGAATCCATCATAAAATGGTACTACTGATTACGGTGCTTATGCTGGTTAATTTTGCAGTAGTTGCAGTCATACTTAAGTACGTATTTCATATTTATGATAATCAAATGTACAAAAAAACATCCGAAGTACTCAATATTTCTTCAATCGGTATAGAAAATGAGTTGAAGGATGTGGAAAAAGTTACTTTCAAGGTAACAACGGACGAGCAGCTTCAACGTTATTTGCTGCAATTGGAAAAGGAAACGTCACCTTATGCCAAAATGGTGCTGCGTAAAAAAATAACGAATAGGCTCGTCGCCTTTGCCGGCTCTGAGACCTATGTCTATTCTATGATAGTGATCGATAAAGAGGGACAGGTCATGAGTGCGGGCAACCGCGAAGGTATTCCCCAAGAACTTCGATCCACCCTGTCGGAGCTGGCAGACGAACATGACGGTTCCAATGCATGGTATGCGGCAGGCCATTCCTCCTTGCTGGCAGCTCGGCAGTTCAAATCCTTTACCGATTCCAATTTTACGCTGAATGGGCTCGGAACGCTTGCGATTCGTGTGCGAATTGACCGGATTGTAGCGGACCGCGTGCAAACCTCCGGCCGTGACGGACAACTGATGATTACAGATGGAAGGCGGATGATTTATCCCGAAACACCACTATTGAGTGAGAGTGATATTCAGGCCGAGCTTGGTCGGAAGCAGCCTTACGGGATTGCGACCTACTCAGGAGGAACCTTTTTCGCTGCTCAAATCAAATCCTCTTATACGGGTTGGACGTATTTGCATATGACCCCCTTCGATGATATGTTTCGCAGCATTACGATCATTAAAGAAGTTGTAAGCGCTATTTTTGTCATTATGCTTCTTATTGCATTGGCACTGGGAGCTAGGTTGTCAGGCAGCATTACCAAACCGATCGTTCAACTAATCCAGAACATGCGTAAAATAGAAAAAGGCGATCTCGACCGTTTGGAAGAAGAAGCACTTGGCGCGGTCCCCCTTTCCACACAGGACGAGGTAGGCTTGCTACATCGGACATATAAGAAAATGATTCGCCGCATTCGTGAGCTCATTAATGAAAATGTTGCCAAGCAGCTATTACTGAGGGAAACAGAGCTAAAGGCACTACAAGCACAGATTAATCCACATTTTTTATACAACACGCTGGAATCCGTGAACTGGCTCGCCAAGGCCAACAAGCAGGATCGGATTTCAGAGATGGTGGAAGCACTTGCTTTTCTATTGCGTAGTGCGGTCAGTTTTGAAGAGCAACTGATTCCGCTTCGAAAAGAACTGGATATTGTAAGGAGCTACGTAACGATCCAAACAACACGTTTTGATGAGCGTCTCGTTTTCCATCTGGATGTCCCGGAAGAACTGATGGATGCGCAAATTCCGAAGCTAACGCTTCAGCCTTTGGTGGAGAATGCCATCCATTATGCGTTGGAGCCGCGAATTGAACCCTGTCGGATTGCTATTATTGCGAGAGAAAGCGAGGGGGCTCTATTTCTGCGAGTTGAAGATGACGGACCGGGAATGACGCCGGATTTCTTGGAAAAACTGCGGAGCGGGCAGGTCACGACTCGTGGGCAGGGCATTGGACTTACGAATATTCAAGAACGGATTAACCTGACATTTGGTACACCTTGGGGGATAGAGCTGCATAGCGAGTCAGGAACAGGAACGTCGATTCATGTCTGTATTCCATATGTGAAAGGGGATCAGGGTCGTGTACAAGGTGCTACTGGTTGATGATGAGCGTATGATTTTGGAAGGCATATCGCAGGTGGTTGATTGGGGTAAAGCGGGAACGAGATTGGTGGGTACGGCACGTAACGGGATTGAGGCTTATGATCAGATTCAGGCCAGCCCGCCTGACTTTGTGATTAGCGACATCTCTATGCCTGGACTAGACGGTATCGGACTGGTTGCCAAAACGACGGAGCATTTTCCAGACGTCCGTTTCATTCTGTTGTCTGGTTACAAAGATTTCGACTATGCCTGTCGGGCCATGCAATACGGGGTGAAGCACTACTTGTTGAAGCCATGCAATGAGCGGCAAATTCATGAGGCTCTGACCGAGTTGGGGCAGGAGCGGGAAGAGCAGGAAGAACGCAAGCAGTTTGTAAACCGGATGAAGCTAGATTTTCAGCGTATGCTGCCTCATGTGAAGGAACACTTTTTGAAGGAGTTTATTTCCTATAAAACTTACGGTAGCCGCGATATCGCATTTTATGAGCGGTTATTCGGACTTGAATTGCAAGATAAGCAGGTTCGAATGCTACTGCTGCGGGTGGAGGAATCCCATGAGCCGGAGCATTTGTTTGCATTGCAAAATATAGCGGCAGATTTGATGGATGATGTCTTGCTCAGTACGACCATGCAGGGGCAATTGCTCATCGTGCTGGAAAGTGAGGATGACACGTCACGGTTTATGAAACAGATTGAAGCGGTACGTGCGACATTTCATCGCTTTTACAAGCTGGAGGTAACGGTCGCAGTTAGTGAGTCGGATAGTATGCAGCATTCACGGGGGATGTATCGGGAGACACTGCATTGTATGAATCACCGGTTTTACACCGGGGAAGGCAGTCTGATTACGAAGGAGGATTTAGCGGCTGAGGATACCCGGGAGATGGCAGATTTGGAGCTGGACGAGGAGAAGTTCGGTCTGCTGATCAAGGCTGGAAATACGGTGGAGGTTGCACAGGAAGTGGATCGGTTGTTCGGTATTCTGTCCCGTATGAAGCTGGAAATTTCCGTGACCCGCTCCTATGTGCTTCAGCTCTATGCCGCTATGATCCGTATATGCCCCGAAGAAGAGCGTGCGGCGTTTACGAGCCGAATGGTGGTGCTGGCAGAGCAAAAAACGCTGGCATGTCTCAAATCATTTGTACAGGAAGCTGCCGAACGAATGACCGCAATCTATTATAAAAGTAATGTGTATCGCCAATCTTCCACCGTTGATAAAATGATCACTATTATTGAGCAAAACTACAGAAAATCCGATTTGTCGCTGAACGGAGTGGCAGGTCAAATGCTGTATATGAATTCCGACTACTTAGGGAAGATATTCAAAAAGGTGACGGGCGAAAACTTCTCACACTACGTCAATCGTTATCGGATCGAACGTGCGGCTGAGCATATTCGGGAGACAGGAGACGTGAAGGTGTTTGAGCTGGCGGAATGGTTCGGCTTCGGTGGGAACGCACAATATTTTAGCCAAGTGTTCAAAAAGTGGGCGGGTATGACGCCTTCCGAGTACATTAAATCACATGAACGGGGATGAGCGTATGGAGTCCCACTGTTTTTTAAACCCAGGAAACCTGATTTGTGTATTCCAATGTTTCTCGGCTTTTGGGAAAATAACAACAGGAGCTAATGTAAACGCTATCAAAATTGCGGAAGTGCGTTGTCACTCGTAATTTGGCTCCTTTCTAGAACAGCGAAAAGGGGAGAGATAGGTGGGCAAAAAGGGATGGTTTCTGATCATAGCTATGCTGCTCGTTTTGACGACGGCATGTAGCGGAGCGGGCGGCGGCAATTCGGGCACAAGTGCAGACGGGAAAGTAAAGTTACGTATCGCTTGGTGGGGATCGGATACGCGTCATGAATACACGCAAAAGGTCGTTGATTTGTATAAGCAGAAAAATCCAAATGTAACGATTGATGTGGAATATGCCTCTTTCGATGACTATTGGAAAAAACTCGCTCCGCAGGCTGCGGCTAATCAGTTGCCGGATATCGTGCAAATGGACATTTCGTACATTAGCCAATATGCAAAAAATGGTCAGCTGGAGGATCTCGCGCCTTACTTGAATCAAAAAATTCAGGTCGCTGATGTGACCGAAAATGTACTCAAAACCGGCGTAATTGCTGGAAAGCAATATGGTATCCCAACCGGTGTTAATGTTCTGGGTTTCCAGTATGACCCGGCGTTGCTCAAAAAAGCGGGTATAGACAAAATTCCTGACAACTGGACATGGGATCAATACAAAGAAATGGCTTTAAAGGCTGGTTCCAATAAAGTATACTTTGACAGCTCGATGGCTGCCGATATTTTCTTCCACTACTATTTGCGTACTCAAGGAAAGACTCTCTACAATGCGGAAGGAACAGGATTGGGGTATGACGACGATAAGCTGTTTGTTGACTTCTTCAGCGGATTGGCTGATCTGATTAAGAAGGGAGCGACCCCGCCTCCTGAAATCATGAACCAGACCAAGGGGATTCTTGAGGAATCCGATATCGTAAAAGGAACAGGCATCGGTATTTGGCAGTGGTCCAATCAGTATGTGGGATTACAGCAGGTTGTTAACCGCCCAATGGCACTGGCTCCGATGTTTGGGCCGAATATGGAAAAAGGCGTATATATGCAGCCTACGATGTACTGGACGGTTGCTTCCCGTTCACAGGTGAAGGATGAAGCCGCTAAGTTTATTGATTTCTGGATGAACGATGTAGAAGCGAATAAATTGATTAAAGGCGAACGGGGCGTGCCGATTTCCGCCAAAATCAAGGAAGCTGTTGCACCAGAGTTGAGCGAGCCTACGAAGCAGGTGTTTGAATTTGTAGCTTCCATGGAGCCGAAGGCTTCTCCAATGAGCCCGCCGCCACCAGTCGGATCGCCGGAAGTGATTGCGACTCTGACCGATTATATTGAGCAGGTCAATTTCGGACAGATGACGGCTGAAGACGCAGCGGCCAAATTCCGGGCTGATGCGAATACCATCCTTGCGAATAACAAGCAATAATAAGCGCAATAAGGCCTCTGGATATCTGACAACGTTTTAGCATAAGAATCGATAGGATCGAAGGAACATTTCGTTAAGTTAACCGTGCGTAGTCCAAAGCATGATTGCGCACGGTTGATTCGACGAACCAACTGCATAAGCACCCTTTGCAGACATCACTATATTATTCTCATAACAACGAATTATTGACATCATAAAGTTTTACTAATTCTTTAAATGCAACAGAAGGGAGGCTTGATGAGCTTGCGAAATCATCAGAGCTTGAAAGCCAATATGACCGGATATGCGTTTATCAGCCCTTTTATTGTGGGCTTTCTGGCGTTTACGTTAATTCCAATGTTTATTTCGCTGTATCTGTCCTTTACCACCTACAACCTGTTCACCCCGCCCAAATGGATTGGTCTGGGTAACTTCGAAAAGATGTTCACAGGAGACCCGAAATACTGGAATTCGATCAGGGTCACGTTTACGTATGTATTGGTCGGTGTACCGTTGCGACTGATTTTCGCGCTGTTTGTGGCTATGATTTTGAATACCAAATCGCGCATGGTCGGCACCTATCGGACGATGTACTATCTGCCATCCATTATCGGAGGTAGCGTTGCGGTATCGATTATGTGGCGGAACATTTTCAGTAATAACGGCATAGTGAACAGCCTGCTTTCGACTCTAGGGGCGACCCCGGTGAAATGGTTTGGTGATCCGGATGCTTCGCTTACGATGCTGATCACCCTGTCCGTATGGCAATTTGGCTCCTCTATGCTGATTTTT
This sequence comes from Paenibacillus sp. A3M_27_13, assembly GCF_024213315.1. NCBI lineage: Bacteria > Bacillati > Bacillota > Bacilli > Caryophanales > Paenibacillaceae > Paenibacillus > Paenibacillus sp. A3M_27_13. Next base: position 22,340 of record NZ_JANAVE010000012.1, on the reverse strand, counting down.
CTGGCAGGTTTGAAGAACATTCCTGTTGAATTGTACGAGGCGTCCAGTGTAGATGGTGCTAAGCCAGTACGAAAATTTTTCAGTATTACGCTGCCGTTACTTAGCCCCATTATTCTATTTAATCTGATTATGCAGACGATCAGCGCCTTTATGACCTTCGTCCCGGCTTATGTTATTTCTAAGGGCGAAGGAGGCCCGATGGATGGAACGATGCTGCATTCACTGTATCTGTTCCGGCAGGCGTTTATGTTCAGCAACATGGGATATGCGGCAGCCATGGCTTGGGTCATGCTCATTATGATTGGGATACTGACAGCGATTTTATTTATAACCTCCAGATACTGGGTATTTTATGAAACGGAAAAGGGGCGCTGATACTGATGGCATGGAAAACGGTCAAATGGCCAATTTATCACATACTGGTTGCTGCACTGGCGCTCCTGATGCTGTATCCCGTTTTTTGGATGCTGTTCAGCTCGTTTAAAGAAAGTCGGACGATATTCGTCACGGCATCCTCGCTTTTCCCTACAGAATGGATCTGGCAAAACTATGTAACAGGTTGGAAAGGGACGACTGGCTACAACTTTGGCACGTACATTCTGAACTCGCTCACGATCGTGGTGATTTCAACGATTGGAGCTGTGCTTTCCTCCTCATTGATCGCATTTGGCTTCGCACGCTTGAAATTCAAAGGGCGTAACTTGTGGTTTGCTTTGATGATGGTGACGCTTATGCTACCAGGGGATGTGGTACTGGTACCGCAATATATTATTTTCACCAAGCTCGGTTGGATCAATACGATCTTACCGTTAGTGGTACCCTCCTTCTTCGGGATGCCGTTCTTCATCTTTCTGATGGTGCAGTTTATACGGACGATTCCAGCAGAGTTGGATGAGGCGGCGACGATTGACGGATGCGGCAAGTTCCGGCTGTATTTCAGAATTATTTTACCCTTACTTAAATCGTCGTTGGCTACAGCGGCAATCTTCTCTTTCTACTGGAAGTGGGAGGATTTGCTTGGTCCGGTACTGTATCTGAATTCGCCAGAGAAATATACCGTATCTATTGCACTCAAGATGTTCCTCGACAGCGAGTCAGCTTCCAACTGGGGAGGAATGTTCGCGATGTCTATCCTAAGCCTGCTTCCAGTTATCGCTGTATTCTTCGCATTCCAGAAGCAAATTGTAGAAGGAATGAGTACGAGTGGTTTGAAGGGGTAAGATCCAAAATCCATAGCGTGAGTTATGAAGCTTACGAGTGGAAATGGAAGGCATCCGGGTTTGTGCGATTGAATGGACGGGATTTGAGGGCGATGGCTGAGAGGTGAGTAAATTGTGGAAGTTTGATTTTGGTCCGGGGGAGCCTGCGGATGGCTACAAGGGAGTGTCTCCGGATTGCTTATATACAACTGAACAGGGCTATGGCTTTGAGACTACGGAGCATGTGTACGGTCGGAAAAGGCAGAGTGCAGCCAAGGATGCACGCACGCGGCTGCGAAGCAGCTTTTGTATTCCACTAAACGCTGCATTTGTTGTAGATGTGCCAGACGGGCTGTATCTTGTCACTATACTGGTTGGCGATTCGCAGGCGGAAACGCTCACGCGACTCAAGGCTGGTGAAGGCAAGCACATGCTTCCCCCAGTGCACACGCTGCCAGGCCAGTTCACCGAAGCCCTGTTTGCAGTGCCTGTCTGGGGTGGCAAACTGCGCCTCACTGTATCAGGCACCGCGCCAAGGCTCAATGCGCTGGAGATTGCACCAGCGCCACAGACCCTCCGGCTATTCCTAGCCGGAGATTCCACGGTTACGGATCAGGACGCATCCGGCTATCCGTATACAGGCTGGGGTCAGGCTTTGCCCGCCTTGTTCAAGCATGATGTCTGCGTGGATAATCATGCCGTATCGGGGCGAAGCTCCAAAAGCTTCATGGACGAAGGACGGCTGGGTGTCATTTTGGGCGAAATAAAGGCAGGAGATTTCCTGTTCATCCAGTTCGGTCATAATGATCAGAAGCCTGATCCGGAGCGGGCTACAGAGCCTTTTACAACCTACAAGGAGCATCTTCGCCTCTATATCGACGGCGCAAGAAGCCATGGGGCAACCCCGGTACTGGTCACGCCCGTACATCGTCGCTATTTTAGCGAGGATGGTACGCTATCTGACACACATGGTGACTATGTAACAGCGGTTCGTGAGCTGGCGGAAGAAGCGAATGTACCGCTGATTGATTTGTCTGCCCGCACGCAGGAGTTATATGAGCAGCTGGGTCCCGAAGAGAGTAAAGAGCTTTTTATGTGGTTGCTGCCTGGTGAATACATGAACTTTTCCGGCGGCTTAGAGGATAACACGCATTTTCATGAGAATGGCGCGGTTCGTATTGCAGACATGGTGGTGGATGCTGTGAAGGAACTGGATTTGCAACCGCTGCGCATGTATTTACGTTGAAGGACGACCTTTTCATGTACGGGCGTCAAGGAGGTAACTCACGTGAAACTTACCAAAGGGGGAGACGTGGAAATGCCTGCATTGATTTTTGATGAAGAACAAGTTAAGCAGGTGATCGACCGGGTAGTAGAACGCACCTTTCAAATGCACTACAGCTGGGATTGGCCGGGCGGAGTAGCCTTTTACGGAGTATGCGAAGCGTATGAAGCGACAGGGAACGAAAAGTATCTGACCAAGCTAAAAGAATGGGTAGACGAAAATATCGAGGATGGGCTTCCGTCTCTCTCGGTGAACGGCGTTTCTGTCGGGCACTGTTTGTTGACGCTTTATCAGGCCACAGGTGAGCAAAAATACCTTGATATTGCCATCGAGATGGCAGAATTTTTGGCCAAAAAAGCGGAGCGGTTTGCCGACGGCATTTTCCAGCATACGGTGAATTCACTTCATGATGTATTTCCGCAGCAAGCATGGGTGGATACGATGTTTATGGCCGGTTATTATTTGCTGCGTATTGGTCATCTGTTAGGCAACAAGGAGTATTGGGAGGATGGAATTCGTCAATATCACGGGCATGAAGAATTTTTGCAGGACCCGGATACGAATCTGTATTATCACGGATGGGATCATGCGAATCAAAGCCGGATGTCAGGAATATATTGGGCGCGCGGCAATTCATGGGCAGCCCTCACGATGGCAAAAGCGCTGAAACTTGTGGAGGTGCAGCATCCATCTTATATGATCATCGACGGCTCGCTGCGTGACCAGCTCAATGCACTGGTGCGGCTGCAATCCCCAGAAGGGCTGTGGCATACGGTGCTGAACGATGATACCTCTTATCTGGAAACCTCGGGCTCGGCAGGAATTGCGACCGCCTTGCTTATGCAAGGAAGATTGTTTAACAAATACACCCAAAAGGCGATCGAAGGTATTCTTTCCCGCATTAAGGACGACGGCACAGTAACGGGTGTATCCGCGGGAACTGCTGTGATGAACGATATTGACGGCTATCGAAACGTTCCATACAAACGCATTCAGGGATGGGGTCAGGGATTGGCGCTTGCTTTTCTGGCTCAACTGTTGCGTACCAAGGAGAATCCGTACGGCTAGAAGAAGGGGGATAAGCGCCAAAAAGTATTATGAGTAAAGGAGGCCAATAGTATGGGAAATGCTGAACTTTCTCAGAATAAGGTGGCTAATCAGCCGCGAGGTAGCCTATTCTGGGTCATCCCCGATGGGTATATTCCACCGGAAAGCCGGGGAGAGCTGCTCAGTCATGAGAGTATATGCGTGCTGAATTGTGGAAGCCGTGTGGCAAATCTGAGTATAGACATCTATTTTGAAGACCGCGAGCCATTGGAGGGATTGATCGAGGTGGTAGAAGGAAGACGAACCCGTCATATCCGAACAGCCTCGTTGGAGAAATCCGGCGAACGGATTCCGGTAGGTATTCCTTACGCAATTACGGTCACTAGCGATGTGCCCGTAATCGTACAATATAGCAGATTGGACGCGACACAGCCGGAATTGGCGTTAATGAGTGTCATGGCGTACCCTATCTAATGCGACGAAGACTAAGAAATGAAAAAAGAAATCTCTCGGCTGGAATTGCGCAGCCTGGAGATTTCTTTTTTTGCAGGCAAATGAGTGTCTATTTTTAGCCCGTTTTTTGTGATTTTGCCAAAGTTGTTTTGATTGGCGTGAAGTTTTTTCGTCCTCCGAAATTGGTACCCAACACGCCGATAATGATCATCACAGCCCCAATAATGTGATAGTAGGCGAGCTGCTCCTTCAAAATGTAAGCACCGGCAATCATGGAAATGAGGGTGGATAAATTGCCGATCACACTCATTTTGGAGGCTTCGATCCACTTCAAGGCAAAGCTCGATAACAGCGAGGTGACGAGGGTAGACAGAATGCCTAGATAAATCAGTGCCATCCAATAACCAGGCTTCACCAGTGGAGCGGTATAGGCGCTCATGGAGCCGTCTATGGCATGATATCCCAGTGCCACCACGTTAAAAACGATACATCCCAAAATAGAGGTAACGTAGGTCAATTCCATTGGGTTGTACTTTTGTGTTAATGGTCGTGCCAGCACATTATAGCCAGATAGGCATATCGCAGAAAGCACGAGCAGAAGAATACCGCCATAGCTATTGGATGCTAGCGGTGCTCCGCTTTTCATCACAAATATAAAAACCACGCCAAAGACAGAGAGCAGTAAGGAAATCTTCTGGACTACCGTTGTACGCTCTTTAATAAAATAGGAAGCTAACAGCAGCGTAAAGATGGGAACGGTTGCTTGGATAATTCCACCTTCCGATGAAGAAGTGCTCATCAGCCCGAAGGCTTGCAGTGGAAAATACACTAATGGCGAGAGCAGCGCCAGTGGTAAAATGCGCAGAATGTCACGCATCTTGATGTTGATCTTGATCCAACCGAGCAACACGGGAATGGTCAAAGCGATAAAAGACAGCGCAAAGCGGTGGGCGATCACATCCAGCGGGCTCGCCTCTGTGACTGTCAATTTTACAAATAAAAATGAAAATCCAAGTATAGCTGCATAGCTGAGAGCTGCCAGATAGGCGGCTCCATTTCTGGAACGACTGTTCATAATAAACCTCCGTAATAATGACCTTAACCTGTGGTTCTCTCAATATACCCGGATGGCATAACCTGATACAATCCATAAAATCTGCAACTGTACGGGTACAGTTGTGAAATGAAAAAAAGCCGGAACGAAGTCCCAGAGGTCGGATTCCCATCCCTAAGACTACTTCCAGCTCTTATCCTATTCATATTCTATCACTTACTGCTTGTTTTACTTACCTTGTGACATCGCCCGGAACGAATCGTCCGCCGCTTCCAGCGTAGTATCCACGTCTTCATCCGTATGCGCTGTTGTGAGAAACCAGGCTTCGTACTTGGATGGTGCCAGATGAATACCGCGATCCAGCATGTGACGGAAGAAGGATGCAAACGCTTCGCTATCCGTATCCTGCGCCTGCGCGTAATTCGTGATCGGATGATCACAGAAATGCGTCGAGAACGCTCCACGAATTCGGTTGATCGTCAATGGCACGCCGTAGCGTTCGGCAGAGGACTGGATACCGTCCGTCAGCCTCACAGCCAGACGTTCCATCTCTTCATACACGCCTTCCCCTTGAAGGACTTCAAGGCAGGCGATGCCTGACGAGATGGACGCCGGGTTGCCCGCCATCGTACCCGCCTGATAAGCTGGGCCGAGTGGGGCAACCTGCTCCATGATGTGCTTGCTGCCGCCGTAGGCACCAATCGGCAGACCACCGCCCATGATTTTGCCCAGCGCGGTCAAATCTGGCTGAATCGCATCATGGTTGTCCAAACCTGCATACGTTTGGGTGGAACCGAAGTGGAATCGGAATGCGGTAATGACCTCGTCATAAATGACGAGTGAGCCGTTCGCACGCGCCATGGAGCACAACCCTTCCAAATAACCGGGTTGCGGCATGACCATGCCAAAATTACCGACAATGGGCTCGACCATGACTGCCGCCACATCGTCGCTCCAACGCTCCAAGGCTTGGCGTAACGCGTCGAGATCATTGAATGGTACGGTAATAACCTCGCTCGCAATGTTGGTCGTAATGCCTGCACTGTCAGGTATGCCTAGCGTGGAAGGGCCGGAGCCTGCGGCAACAAGTACCAGATCCGAGTGACCGTGGTAGCAGCCGGCAAATTTGATGATCTTGTTCCGTTTCGTATAGGCCCGTGCAACACGAATCGTTGTCATAACCGCTTCTGTGCCAGAATTCACAAACCGGACCTTGTCCATAGAAGGAATTGCTTCCTTCAGCATCTTGGCCAGTTTGATTTCCAATACCGTTGAGGTTCCGTACAATACGCCGTTCGCGGCCGCTTCGCTGATAGCCTTAGTAATATGGGGATGGGCATGTCCAGTAATAATAGGGCCATAAGCCGCCAAATAGTCGATATACCGATTATCATCCTCATCCCAGAAATGAGCACCTTTAGCGCGTTTCATGAATACTGGAGCGCCGCCGCCCACAGCTTTAAAGGAGCGTGAAGGGCTGTTAACGCCCCCGACAATATGCTCCAGGGCTTCTTTATATAGTGCTTCGGAGTTTTCCCGTTTCATCATCAAAAACTTCCTTTCCGTTCATTAAAATAGGGTATACACACGCCAAAGGGCAGCGTTCACGGCTGCCCCTGCATACATCATTATAGCTCTTTTTGTCCTGTCTTTGTTGTTGATTGTGTGGAAGCATCCTCATTACTGGTTTTACTGCCCCCTGTAAAAGAAGCTTTATCCTTCTTGGTAGACGATGCACTGTCTGGCTGTTTCGTTTCATTCTGATCCTTATTTTGTTCCTGTGTTTGTGCGGGTGGATTATTAAATATATCCTGCACATACGTTTTCAGTTCTTCCGGATCGCGGACAGTAAGAACTGCCGCGCCGCCCACATTCTCTTCTCCGAGCATCTTCATCGGTGGAACCTGTTCGCTGCCTGCAAAGTTGCTTTGGTACCCCACATTTGCCAGCTTCCACATATCGTTAACACTGAGATTCGTGTCAATGAACGGGTTAACCTGCTCTAAAATATTTGGCAAGTTAGCGATGGAAGTCGTGGTCTGCATTTTCTGGGCTATTGCCTCCAAAAATGCGCGTTGCCGTCCTGATCGGGAGAAGTCGGACATTGCATCGTGGCGGAACCGCACATATTGAAGCGCCGTGTTGCCATCTAGATGCTGCATGCCCTTTTTCAAATCAATATCGTACTGATGTTTATCCGCATTACTTGTATAATGCATATCCTTTTCCACTTCAAAATCAATCCCGCCTACGGCATCCACCAGTTTGATAAAGCCCTGGAAATCCGTGTACACATAATATTGCACCGGGATGCCTAACAGATCGCCAGCCGTCTTCATGGCTGTGTTGGGTCCGTGAGTAATGGCGGTGTTAATTCGATTTTTTCCATAGCCGGGAATATCCACGTACGTATCACGCAAAATAGAGAACAGGTGGATTTTTTTCTTAACGGGGTCCAGCGATACGACCATCATACTGTCTGATCGGGGAACTTCCCCTTTCTGGATACCGCGCCCATCGACACCCATCAGCAAAATGTTAACCATATCGGTACCTTCCCACTTGGGCGGTTCTGGCGTACGAACCTGATCGACCTGCTTTACATTTTTGAAGGGGGAGTTAGCGCCTTCTTTATGCAGATTATCCAGCTGATTATAAATGGATGTAAAATAGTACACGGCAAAGCCGACAATCGCGACGATTACCACGGCTAGAACCGACCATATCGTCCTTTTGGTTCTGCTTGTCATGGATGCTCTCCCTTTCGCTTTTCAGTTCATTACATTATAATTTCTTTTTGGAGCACAATCAATTTAACTATGGATTTTACAAATCCTGATTGAGAGGTATAACATGCTGGCAATTGATGTGCAGGATCTGCGCAAAACATTTAAGGTTCAAAAAAATCGCGAGGGCTTAAAAGGTGCCTTCCTTGATTTATTCGCCCGCGAATACAACGAGGTAGCCGCGGTCAAAGATATATCCTTCCGTATTCCGCAAGGAGAAATATGCGGTTATATCGGTGAGAACGGCGCCGGAAAGTCCACCACGATTAAGATGCTGACAGGCATTCTCGTGCCGACATCGGGACATCTCAAGGTAGGCGGTTATGTTCCCTATGAGGAACGCGAGAAATTTGTAGGCAACATTGGTGTTGTTTTCGGTCAGCGCAGCCAGCTTTGGTGGGACATCGGTGTGATCGAGTCTTTTCAACTCCTGCGGAAAGTATATCAGGTTCCGGCTACGGACTTCAAACGCAGGCTGGATGAGCTGGTAGAGAGACTGCAATTGCAGGATCTGCTAAGCCGCCCGGTACGCAAGCTTAGTCTCGGGCAACGGATGCGCTGTGAGTTGGTAGCAGCCTTGCTGCACAATCCGTCCATTGTTTTTCTGGACGAGCCGACCATTGGGCTCGATATTATGGTAAAGTCCGAAATCCGCGAGTTTCTAAAGGACATGAATCGGGATTATGGTACGACTATTTTGCTGACAACCCATGATTTGCAGGATATTGAAGCGCTGTGCTCGCGCGTCATTATGCTGGATGATGGAAATATCATTTATGATGGTGGTCTGGAGGATCTGAAGGCGCGTTGGGGGACAGGTCGAGAAGTGCGGTTCCAGTTCGGCACATCGACCCAGTTGGAACAATTACAGGCATGGACTGCTGATATGCCACTGGCTTGGACGATGGATAATGATTTGGCTGCCAAAGTATGGATTCCTCTTCATATTAATGTATCGGATGTTCTCGCTTGCGTAGTCGGTCGCACGGATATTACGGATATCAAAATCATTGAAACCAACACGGATGATATCGTCCGCAGTATCTATCAGTCTGGTTCGGCTGAACGCCAGGGCAATCCGATAGTGGAGGCCAAAGTTCATGCTTAGCGTATACACCGATTTTATTCGTATCCGATTTCTCACGATGCTTGCGTATCGTGTGAACTATTATTCAGGAATCCTTATTTATTGCATGAATATTGGCGTATATTATTTCACATACAAAGCGATATATGGCGATGCGGGTAGCATTGGAGGTTTTACCGCTGCTCAGATGACGACGTATGTAGCAGTATCGTGGATGGCGAGAGCCTTTTATTTTAACAATCTGGATCGTGAAATCTCGACGGATATACGTGATGGAAGCATTGCAATTCAGATGATCCGACCTTATAACTATGTACTTGTTAAATTTATGCAAGGACTCGGCGAGGGAATGTTCCGTTTTCTGCTGTTTATGATTCCAGGCATGGCGATTGCGATGCTGCTCTTTCCAGTGACACTCCCCAGTGACCCGGTAGCCTGGGTTGGTTTTCTGGTCATGCTGTTTTTCAGCTTTCTGATCAACACTCAGATCAATATTATTACGGGGTTAACGGCCTTTTTTATCGAAAATAATGAGGGCATGATGCGTATGAAGCGCGTAGTTGTAGATCTGTTTTCTGGGTTGATTTTGCCAATCAGTTTGTTTCCAGGCTGGCTGGCGACGATCGCCCAATGGATGCCGTTTCAGGCGATTACCTATTTGCCGGGCTCTGTATTTACGGGACGTGTAAAAGGCGTTGGCATCTGGAATGTACTGGGTATCCAAATCATTTGGCTGGTCGTTCTGCTCGTGCCGATGATCATCATTTGGCGACTGGCGCGCAGACGTCTGTTCGTGCAGGGAGGGTAAGCCGATGATGTACTATTTGGGTCTCATTAGCGAATATTTAAAAAATTACATGAAGTCACGGCTCACCTATCGGGCCGACTTTTGGGTAGAAGTGATTTCAGACCTGCTGTTTCAGGCCACAAATCTTATTTTTATCCTGGTTATTTTTATGCATACAGACAGTTTGGGCGGCTGGAGTGAAAATGAAGTCGTGTTCGTTTATGGATTTTTCATGGTTCCATACGGACTATTCAGTTGTTTTGTCAACCTTTGGAACTTTAGCGAGCGTTACATTGTGAAAGGTGAACTCGACCGGGTAATGACCCGTCCCGCGTATAATCTGTTCCAGATTTTCCTTGAAAATGTGGATCCGCCTGCACTGGTGGGCTCAGTGATCGGTCTGATTATTATGGGAATCAGCGGGGCACAGATGGATTTGGCTATGGAGTGGTGGTTCGTACCAGCGCTGATCGTTTTGAGCCTAAGTGCCGTGGCGATCTATACGGGCATATACACCATATTGACATCTCTTTCATTCTTTTCGGATGCGCCTACAGGAATTATCCCGCTCATGTACAATATTCAGGGCTACGGACGTTATCCAGTAACGATCTATAACCGAGCCATTCAGGTTGTGCTGACTTGGATACTACCGTTTGCTTTTGTTGGTGTATATCCAGCCTCCCTATTCCTTCACCGAGAGGACATGCGCCATATGGCGCTCTTAACTCCTGTGATGGGGATTGTCTTTCTGACCTTGGGCTTACTGGCATGGAACTGGGGGATTCGCCGTTACAGGGGCGCAGGCTCATAGGGCGGATCACATAAGAACCCCCACAAGAAAGGAGATGATGAGATGTCCACGACATTTACCGTTATTGGACAACCGGCACCGGATTTTGAATTGCCTGGGAGTGAGGGAAAGCGTGTCAAGCTGTCTGATTATCGAGGCAGTAGGGTATTGTTGTATTTCTATCCCAAGGATTTGACCTCTAGTTGCTCGACCCAGGCTTGTGATTTTCGGGATAAACATACGGAGTTTGAAGGCTTGAACACGGTGATTCTGGGGATAAGCCCTGATCCACTCAAACAGCATGACAAGTTTATTGCAAAGTACGGACTCCCTTTTCAGTTGTTATCTGATGAAGAGCATCAGGTGGCTGAGACGTATGGTGTATGGCAGCAAAAACAGATGTACGGCAAGCAGTACATGGGCATAGTTCGGTCTACGTTCCTTATTGATGAAAATGGTATCCTAATTCATGAATGGCGTGGTTTAAGAGTGAAAGGACATATTGATGCTGCGCTGGCATACATTCAGGATATGGCGTAAGTGAAGAACAAAAGAAAACCTTTTGAAACCGGATCGTGCTTTCAGGCGCATTGGTTTCAAAAGGTTTTTGTTAATTTCCAGATGTGTTTTGCCGATGCTTCCACTTTTGCTGGCAAAGGTAAATACCCCATAATATAAGCGGAATGAACAAGCCGTTACCACAGAAAATGAATACATATACAGATAACAGCATCTCACTAACGCGACTAAAAGCCTACAGTAAACACCAGTAATATCCATTTCCTCCAAACTACCTGAGTTACCAGCAATCAATGCTTGATCCTTTAAATAGTCGAATGGTTCCGCGCCCTCTGGTACATGATGTTCGTTTTCCCGCATTAATGAACGCAGAACGGAATCATGGAGTAATTGAGTGTTAATCAGACCATTGATATAAAACAAAGCCGCTGGCCATTTTTGCATCCATAATAGCTCTTTAATGATTAAATCCCGCTGTTTCCAAAGGAGCTTTCAATATGGTTTACATTATCCCTCAAGTTAGAGGACACATGAGTAACTGGACAACTTTTATTCTGATTTGGCATACGTAAAATCCTCCGATATTGGAGTTTCTTGGCTTAGTATGCTCTGAATATATGGATTTATGCCTTGACGGTTTATAGAGTGATTTTTATAAATTAGATAAACAACTAATTATATGCAGTGCAGGATTTCAGGCTGGACGATGCCGGAATTGGAGTGTTTTAAGCCGCTTTGGGCGCGGGTCTGGTTGCTAGCGGGGTAGGGGGGCATTTGTCTGGATACATTATTAATGCGGGAGACCCCATTGTATTTACAGGGTCCATTGTGGTCATGTTGGGCATGCTGACGGCGTGGAGCCAAGGTATCATCGGACTGTCTATGTTTGGAGCAGGGGTGGCGATTGAAATGATGGAGCCGCGTATGTTGGGCTTGGGTGGAGGCGCGGGGTTTGTTGTGATATCTATCGTGATTTCAATGTATTATGCAAGGACTCGTAACCGTAAGGCAGCAGGAGTTTGACTACTTCAAGTCATCCTTGTTGCTGGTTTTCACTGATTTTTCGGATTTGCGTAGCGAGCTAAACAGGAAGCTTCTCCACCGGTAAATAATATACAGCAGGATCATGAACCCAACGGCTCCCGCAATTCGCAGTGCATACAGCTCTACCAAATGGAAAATGACATCCCATTGGGGACCAAACAGCTTGCCGATGCTTAGAAAGAGGATGACCCAGAATAAAGCGCCGCTGTAAGCATACAAGACAAACTTACGGAAAGAAAGAGCAATAATTCCGGCAAAATAACCGGTAAAATGCCTGACACCGGGAATGAAATATCCAAGGAAAATAAGCCAGTATCCATATCGTTGAAACCATTTTTGTGTTTTCTGAAGCTTGTCCGGCGATAACAAAACCCATTTACCGTATTTCTGAATAAAGGGGAGTCCAGCCCACTTTCCGATAAAGTAGGTAATAGTCATACCGATGGTTGTGCCCAAGAAAGCTAGCAGCACCAGTTTACCGAAATCCAGGGTACCGGCATAGGAAAGATATCCCGCATAAGCCATTGTGGTTTCCCCGGGAAAAGGTAAAGCAATAAACTCAAGCAGCAAGCCGAAAAAAAGGACGCCGTAGCCGTATTCTTCGAACAATTGCGCGATCCACTTCAGCACATCCATCGTTTACACTCCTACGAACAGATTGAGTATTTTAGAATCAATTCATTTTAACAATCTTTTCATGCCCACTCAACTCCGGTTGATTTCTTGACGTCTTGTTTTATCGTTGCGTATAATGAAACGAACAATTGAGGGAGGCACGGTAATGAATAAGCCTAATGAAATCGTTGTAGTTCTCGATTTTGGAGGACAATACAACCAGTTAATCGCAAGAAGAATTCGGGATCTCGGTGTATATAGCGAGCTACTTCCATACAATACGCCTGCGGAGAAGCTGAGAGAGCTGGCGCCAAAAGGGATTGTTTTCTCAGGCGGACCTTCCAGCGTATATACAGACAATGCTCCTCAGGTGGATCGGGCAATTTATGATCTTGGCATCCCTATCTTTGGTATTTGTTATGGCATGCAACTGATGGCTCACCAACTGGATGGTAAGGTAGAACGTGCGGGCAAGCGTGAGTATGGCAAAGCAGACGTGCAATTCAATCAGGATGCCCGCTTGGCTAAAGGACTGGATTCTCGTCAAACCGTATGGATGAGCCATGGGGATCACGTTACAGATCTGCCAACCGGATTTACACTAGATGCAGGAACAGAGAGTGCGCCGATTGCCGCGATGAGTAACCTGGAGCGGAATCTGTATGCGGTGCAATTCCATCCAGAGGTACGTCATTCCGTTCAAGGTAACGAGATGATCAGCAACTTCCTTTATGAAGTGTGCGGTTGTGAAGGCAACTGGACCATGGAATCGTTCATTGAAGATCAAATTCGTGAGATTCGTCAACAGGTTGGCGACAAGAAAGTATTGTGTGCCTTAAGCGGTGGCGTGGATTCTTCTGTTGTAGCGATGCTTATTCACAAAGCGATCGGTGACCAACTGACGTGTATGTTCATTGACCATGGATTGCTGCGCAAAGGTGAAGCCGAAAGTGTAATGGAGACGTTCGTTGGTAAATTTGATATGAAAGTTGTCAAAATTGACGCACGTGAGCGCTTCTTGTCCAAGCTGGCAGGAGTTGATGATCCGGAACAAAAACGTAAAATCATCGGTAACGAGTTTATCTATGTGTTCGAGGAAGAATCTTCTCAATTCGACGATTTTACTTTCCTGGCACAAGGTACACTGTATACGGATATTGTAGAGAGCGGAACAGCAACGGCACAGACCATTAAATCCCATCATAATGTGGGTGGTTTGCCGGAGAACATGAAGTTCAAGCTGATCGAGCCGTTGAATGCCCTGTTCAAGGACGAAGTGCGTAAAGTCGGCGAAGAATGCGGACTGCCACCTGAGATTGTATGGCGTCAGCCGTTCCCAGGTCCGGGTCTTGCCATTCGTGTGCTGGGTGAAGTGACAGAGGACAAGCTAACCATTGTTCGTGAGTCGGATTACATTTTGCGCGAGGAGATTGCTAAAGCCGGTCTGGACCGGGAAATCTGGCAATACTTCACCGCTTTGCCGAATATGAAGAGTGTTGGCGTTATGGGCGATGCTCGTACGTATTCTTACACTGTAGGTATTCGTGCAGTAACCTCCATCGACGGTATGACCGCCGACTGGGCACGTATCCCTTGGGATGTGCTGGAGAAAATTTCGGTACGTATCGTAAACGAAGTGGATAACGTGAATCGCATCGTGTATGATATCACCTCCAAACCACCAGCAACGATTGAGTGGGAATAAACGCGGAGACTCCCGCGCCGTAACCATCAATCCTTTAAGATTTACCAATACAACATCAGGACTCCTCCGTATCGGCGAAATATCGCTATGCGGTTGGAGTCTTTTTTACGGGTGCCAGGTCGAACCTTTGCTCGGGAAAGTTTACTGTACGGCAACCTCAATCGACGGGGGTTAGCTAAAGGCGAACAGCATTGCCTCATGCGGCGGAGATATGAAGTCATTTATTGTTGCAAAACGGAATATGAAGCTGAAAAAAGGAGATATTATTCAATGGTAATGTCTCCTTTTTTTATATGGTTTTATTAGATTCAAGCTATAAATAGCTTAAATCAAGTATGAAATTAAACGTTCACTTCTTTTTCATGTCATGCTCTAATGGTGTCATGTTTTGATACTAATATATTTTATAATGTACCTAGATTAAAGTGTTGCATATCTCGTTTTATTAAACGCTGTTCTAAGGAGAATAAAGAGATGAAAAAATTATTTCTGTCGTCCTCATTTAAGGATGTTGCACCATGCTTAGTCCATTTCGCTGGTGAAAACTTAGAAGGAAAAAAAGTCACCTTCATCCCAACCGCAAGTATTCCAGAGAAAGTTAAGTTTTATGTGGATTCAGGGAAAAAAGCATTAGAGAATTTAGGATTAGTCGTGGATGAAATCGAAATCGGCACAGCAACATTGAACGAAATAGAGAGTAAAATTAGAGAAAATGACTATATTTATATTACCGGAGGCAACACATTTTATTTACTTCAAGAGTTGAGAAGAACCGGGGCTGACAAAATCATTGCTGATGAAGTTAATGCAGGGAAGTTATATATAGGCGAATCGGCAGGTTCGATGATTTTATCACCGAATATCGAATATGCCCGACTTATGGACAATGTGGAGGAGGCGCCTGCTTTGGATTCCTTTATTGCGCTCGGGATAATTGAATTCTATCCAGTCCCCCACCATACGAACATCCCGTTTAAAAAAGCGGTGGAGAGCATCATTGAGGAATATGGCAGCCAATTAAATTTATATCCAATCAGCAACGCGGAAGTTATTTTGGTTGAAAGTGACAGTATAAAGGTCGAGAATGCATGATTTTAAAAGATCAAGAACCTTTAGCTCCACATCTATCGTGGTGTTAAAGGTTCTTTTTTATAATACTACCTTACCATACGATCTTTTTCCCAGTTGCAGCCGATTCCTCAATGCGGTCCAGTAGCTGATGCAGCTTTAAGGCATGGTTGAAATCGGGAGCGAGACGGGTGTGTGTCAAAATATCCTCGGCAAAAACATAATGAGCCTTGGCTACATTTAGGGTTACCCCTTCTCTTGGGAAATCCAGGCTTATATTAGGCTCTCTAGTTATACTTATTTGTTCAAAAGCACCATTAGGACCATGACTCTGCGTACTGCTTGGATCGTACACAAGTTTTTCGAGCGTTAGATTCCCGAATTGAACATGCCCAAGCGAAGGATTCTGTGACAAACGCAAAATGCCCTTTTTTCCTTGAATCTCTATCTCAAACTTAGAACTCACTCCACCTTGAATGTGAACGGATACCGGTGCTCCTTTTTCCAATATTCCGTGAATCAGAATCTGATCGGCTGTATCCTTGGAAATGACTTCACCCGTTTCCTGAATAGTGGCTTCGTGATAACGGGATGATGTGATGGCCGATAGCTCGCGGAATTCGCCAACGATGTATTGCAGCGCATCCAGGGAATGCCCGCCATTAATCGTGAGCAGATTAGCCCCATTGGCTCTATTCAGCAGATAAGCAGTGTCCTGATTTACTTGTCCTCCTTTGCCGGGAGTAGCTACTTGCATATGACAGGATATAATTTCACCAATCTCTCCGCCCTCCACGAGCTTTTTCATCGTTTGCACTTCAAGATCCTGCCGTGCCTGCAAGCCGACGGTATGATGAATGCCTGCCAGTTCCGCCGCTTTGGCCATTTCAGCAGCTTCCGCAGTGTTTGCCCCCAAGGGCCATTCACAAAAAATATGTTTTCTCTCTTGAATTGCCGCCATCACCGCCTCGTAATGATGGGGAACTTTTACGCTCACCACGACCATGTCCACATCCTCGGAAGCTGCGAGCTTTTTGGAATCATCAAAAGCTAGTGCCGCACCTACTTCTTCTGCGCTTTGTCGCGCACTCTCCATACGAGAGGTACCGACGGCAGTGATATCCAGGTTCGAGTGCTTGAGCAAAGCCGGAATATGCGTTTGACTGGCCCATTTATTATTCATCGAACCTCCTACGATACCTACACGAATCTTCTTTTTGATCATGTTGCCATACCTCCTGATTTTTAAAATGAGGGTGGAAAATAGCATCCAAGGCCAATATAATACACTTAACTCATAAATAATAATGCTTGTTTATGATACAGGTATCATTTTATTTGATGGGAGGTGAAGGGATGGATATTGAAAATATGCAGGCATTTGTTTCGGTGGCAGAGCTGAGAAGCCTGACAGAAGCAGCACAAAAGTTGAATCACCTGCAATCGAATATGACGGCCAAAATAAAGAAGCTGGAGGCCCATTACGGCACAGCGTTATTTTACCGAAAGCCCCGTGGTATGGAGCTGACACCCGCAGGAGAAACCTTGTATGCTCAGTTCAAGCAAATGTTGTTGCTATGGCAAGACACGGAGATGAAAATGAGACCGCAGGAGGAAAAGCTGCGCATCGGTACCATGCAGTCCATCGTGGCGGGCGAAACAACGAGGGCGCTTACGAAGGTATACGAGTTGTATCCGCAGGCTTCGGTTACATTAAAAACCGGAACCACGACGGAAATGGAGCGATTGATCCTTGACGGCGAACTCGATATTGCTTTTGTTACAGGGTATCCCGCCAACCCGTATATTCATTATCAAAAATTATGCCGTGAAGAACTGGTGCTGGTGGGGAAAGGCATACATGAAGGCTCGGATCTCAAACAGGTACTCCAAGGAGCGTCTATTATCATATTGTCGGATGGTTGCCTGTATCTCACGTATTTAAAGAAGATGTATCAGGACATGCAATTGACTCATGGCGAGGTGGTAGAGGTCGGTGTGTTTGATACGATGGTGCAATTTTCCTTGATGGGAATGGGAATCACCCTCATGTCCAAAAAGCTGGCGCGGCAATTTAAAGTAACATCCTATTTGCCCGCTCCCCCAACCTTCGGCTATATGGATACATATTTAATAACCCGGTCAAATCACGAAATGACAGCGATTGAACATAAATTTATCGAAATCAACAATACGATCTAATAGATAGGAGAGATATCGAATGACAATCAATCAAGGCAAATACCAAGGCAGCCATGCTGTATTTCTGGGCGATAGCATTACGTTTGGATATGAATTGCGTGATGGAGAAAAGCCTTACCCCCACCTTGTGAGCGACGCACTGGGATTCCTAACCTTTGAGAATCACGGCATATCCGGCAGCAGTGTAGCCAGCGGCGGTTTTGAACCGATGTGTGAGCGTTATGAGAAAATGAGCCCTCATGCAGACGTGATCTTTTTTATGGGGGGAAGAAACGATTTTTCGATGGGAGAAATACCGTTCGGTAGCTTGGATACGCCATCGACAGAAACGCGTACGTTTTATGGTGCGCTCAAGCATATTGCCGAAGGACTAATTAACCGTTACCCGGACAAGCTGATCGTCTTTTTGACTCCGCCTCACGGATCAAGTGATACGGTTCCTGAGCATCTGCCTAATGCCATTACTGGTCAAGTCTATAGCGCGTATGCACAGGCCGTGAGAGAAGTGGCCTCACTTTATTCTTTCCCGTGCTGCGATCTGTGGAATATCGCCGGAATTCAACCACTATTGCCTGTACATAAACAGATGTACTTTACAGGGGAAAATGGTGTTCCTGACGGCCTGCACCCGAATCAGGCAGGCCACGAGCGGATGGCGGCCCGTATTATGGGATTTATGAATACACTGTAATTTGGACCATTTCATCGTTTTATCGAATGACCCTACTAACTACAAAATTCTAGAATGCTCAGGCTATTCGTTTAGCTTGAGCATTTTTTTGTGATTGTAGGATTTGTATATATAGACTTGTCTCAGGGCTTGTTTATTTTTAGAGGGGGTGTATAATACTTGATATATCAATTGATAGGTCAAGTATTAGGAGGAGGGTTTGTCATCGAACATTGCTCTGAAAAAAGCCAGTTGTTTTATCGCATGCATCTTTTGTGTAAAGAAATGAATAACGCCTTTGAAGCACAGTTAAAAACCAGCTTTACCAAGGTTGAAATTTTGTATCATATTGATCATCGTCAGGAACTAAGTCAGCTGGAACTCCAACACCTGCTCGTTCTGGATGGTGCAGCAGTAACCCGACATCTGAGAAGGCTGGAAGAGGAAGGTCTGATTTTACGTAGTAAAAAAGAGCAGGATAAGCGTGTGACCTATATATGTTTGACCGAATTAGGGGTTCAAGAGCTGCAAGTTTTGTCAGAGCAAAGACAAGCCTTTCAGGAAAAGCTGCTCTGTAAGTTTACAGATGAGGAAATTGTGGCTTTGACAGATGTGCTACAGCGTATGTCTAGCAATGTAAAGAATATGTAAATGTGCGAGGAGGAAATGAATATGAAAGCCATCGTTATAGATCAGTATGGAAGCAAGGATGAATTGAAAGAAAGAGAAGTGGCTACTCCTACACCACAGGCTCATCAGGTTGTAGTCAAAGTGGCGGCTACCTCCATCAATCCAATTGACTGGAAGCTGCGTGAAGGTTACTTAAAACAAATGATGGATTGGGAGTTCCCGATTATTTTAGGCTGGGATGTAGCCGGCACTATTTCGGAAGTAGGCAGCGAGGTCACCGATTGGAAAGTGGGAGATGAAGTGTTTGCACGCCCGGACACCACACGGTTCGGTACCTATGCCGAGTATACCTTGGTGGACGATCACCTGCTGGCACGTAAACCTGCCACAATTTCTTGGGAGGAAGCCGCTTCTGTACCTTTGGCGGGGTTGACTGCTTGGCAGGCGCTCTTTACACATGGTCAACTGACCAAAGGGGAGAAAGTATTAATCCACGCAGGTGCAGGTGGCGTAGGCATGTTTGCTATCCAGTTTGCCAAACAGGCCGGAGCCTATGTCATTACTACAGCCAGTGAGCGTAATCATGAATTGCTTGCTTCATTGGGAGCCGACCAAATCATTGACTATCGTACAACTCGTTTTGAGGAAGTTTTATCTGATGTGGACGTGGTGTTCGATACGATGGGTGGGGATGTTCAGAAGAATAGCTTTAAGGTAATGAAAAGGGATACCGGACGGATCATATCCATTGTCAGCAATTTTGACGAAGAGCTGGTGAAGGAGTACAACGTAACGGCCAAAAATATATGGCTGGAGCCCAACGGACAGCAACTACAGGAAATTGCCGATCTGTTGGAGCAAAAGAAAGTAAGATCGGTAGTAGGAGCTACGTTTCCTTTTTCACAAAAAGGTTTGTATGACGCACACGCTTTAAGCGAAACTCACCACGCTGTCGGTAAAATTGCAATAACCTTCTCATAAGGACGCATACACATATACAGCACGAAAGGAATTGCACACGATGAAGATTTTAGAAGAATATTTTCACTACTATGATTTAGCAAAAGATGACGAGAAGAGTAGAGAACGATTAATTAGCCTTTTTTCTGAGAAGATTGAGTTTGTATTGAATGGTGATCGAAAACAAGGTATGGACAGTTGGAAAAGCTTCTTGAATATGTTCTTTGAGGGATCGCTCGAAATCAAGCATATGTATGAAGGTTGGAAACCTGTACCCAGAGAACCTGATACCTATCAAACCAAATGGGCAGTGTGTGGTAAAAAAGCAACAGGCGAAGTTTATACACTTACTGGAGTGGACAAGGCCCGGCTGGATGCGGAAGGTAAGATCGTTTATCTGGAAAATATACCAGACACAGCGAATGCCTTTGATAAGTACAAAAATCTCTGATTCCTCTAAATCATAACCCGTCAGCTGAATAATAGCTTGCGGGTTTTCTGTTTTCCGAACAATACATATGTGTTCAATTTGTAACATTCGCTTTTTCTGTTGACAAGCAGTAGGTGAGAGCCTAAAATAACGAATGTAATAATATAGCGCATATGAATGCGAATATTACTTCAAACGAACGATAACAATACGAGTATGCTTTGCGTAGGAGGAATTACGACTCATGGAGCGTTTCTTTAAATTAAAGGAACATGGCACGAACGTCCGCACAGAGATTATTGCGGGGATTACTACTTTTATGACCATGGCTTATATTCTGGTGGTCAACAATACTTTTTTAGGTCCGACTGGAGCAGGTATGCCCAGTGAAGCTGTCTTTTTTGCTACGGCGGTAGGTGCAGGTTTGGTTACCATACTGATGGGTTTATTCGTTAATGTGCCGATCGGCATGGCGCCGGGTATGGGCTTGAATGCTTATTTTATGACTGTAGTCCTGAGTTCGAATGGCATGATTACTTGGCA
Source organism: Paenibacillus sp. A3M_27_13 (assembly GCF_024213315.1). NCBI lineage: Bacteria > Bacillati > Bacillota > Bacilli > Caryophanales > Paenibacillaceae > Paenibacillus > Paenibacillus sp. A3M_27_13. The sequence continues at coordinate 1,463 of NZ_JANAVE010000012.1, read as the reverse complement.
AGCGGCACTTGGCGCTGTATTTATATCCGGTATCGTCTTTCTGATTTTAACCGTGACACGAGTAAGACAGATGCTGCTTGTTGCGGTTCCGGAAAATTTAAAGACAGCCATTACAGTGGGTATCGGCTTGTTTATTACGATTGTCGGCTTCAAGCTTTGTAATCTGGTTATGGTGAGCATCGTTCCAGGGACAGATGTTGGTCAGCCGGTTCCGGGTCATGCTTTTAATTTGATTCTGGGAAGTCTGGTACATCAAAAGGATGCACTGCTGGCGCTAATCGGATTGCTTATTATCGCAGCACTGATGGTCGTTCGGGTCAAAGGTGCATTGCTGATTGGGATCGTAGCTACTACATTAATCGGTATTCCGATGGGAGTAACAAATCTGAGTAGCTTGACAACAGGCAACTGGATTCCTGATTTCAGTAATTTGGCTGTAGGTCAGTTAGACTTGAAAGCAGCTTTGCATATTGGTCTGTTTGATATCATTTTCATTTTCACATTTGTAGAGTTGTTTGATACGTTCGGTACCTTGGTAGGTACAGCTACACGCGCGGGTATAATGAAAGATAAGAAAAAAGGCGAGAAAATTATCGGTAAAGCGATGCTGGTGGATGCTGTTGGCGTAAGTACCGGCGCAGTATTGGGTACAAGTACGATTACAGCATTCGTAGAAAGCTCCGCAGGGGTAGAAGAAGGCGGACGTACCGGACTGACTGCTGTAACGACAGGTGTTCTGTTCTTGTTGGCCCTGTTTATTGCACCATTGGCTCTGGTTGTGCCTTCTGCCGCTACTGCTCCAGCTCTGATTATCGTTGGGGTCCTAATGATGAGTCAGGTTCGCAACATCGACTGGGATAACTTCCTGTTGGCATTTCCTGCATTTTTGACCATCGTGCTAATGCCTTTCACAGGTGGAATCGCGAATGGTATCTCTGCTGGTATTCTGTCTTACGTTGTGCTGGCTGTGTTCAGTAATCTGTTTACCAGCAATAAAGTTAAAATTCACTGGCTCATGTGGGTGCTTGCTATTATTGTAGTGATCCGCTTTGCCTTTATGGGCTCCGAATAATCAGTAGATATAGAACACAGAACCTCTTTCCTGTTGCTTAAGGGAAGAGGTTCTTTTTTTGTAGTTAGACGCAGATAGATACAAAGAAGCTATTATATAGAAGGAAAACGAATAATAAATAAAGCATTGTGAAATCTTATCTAATAAATGCTTGCAATAGGGATATGCATATGGTATATTCTAATTCCGGCCAAGAAATACAATGTTGCGAGCGAGTGTTACAAAAAAAGATTTCAAAAAAATGCTTGCAAAGTTGGTTCGGACATGATATGATATAAGAGTTGATGAAGTGACAAGCTGAATCAACGAAAAAGAATGTTTGATCTTTGAAAACTGAACAACGAGTGAGTAAAACGATTTTGTTCGCAAAATCAAACAAGAGATATTTTTA
>NZ_JANAVE010000011.1:0-185998 GCF_024213315.1 Paenibacillus sp. A3M_27_13 | reverse complement strand
AAAGAAAAAGGAACAAGCCTGCATAACCTGTACGGACCAACAGAAGCAACAGTAGATGTATCCTACTTTGGCTGCTCCACGGAAGAAGAATTGGAGCTTGTACCAATAGGAAAGCCCATAGATAACATTAAGTTATATGTTGTGAGTAAGGAAAAGGGCCTGCAGCCGATAGGAGTAGCGGGAGAACTATGTATAGCAGGGGATGGACTGGCAAGAGGGTACTTGAACAGACCGGAACTTACAGAAGAAAAATTCGCAGCAAACCCATTCGCACCGGGTGAAAGGATGTACAGGACAGGTGACCTGGCAAGGTGGCTGCCTGACGGCAACCTAGAATACCTGGGCAGGATCGACCATCAGGTAAAGATAAGAGGCTACAGGATAGAACTGGGTGAAATAGAGAACCGGTTATTAAAGCATGAAACAATAAAAGAAGCAGTGGTATTGGACAAAGAAGGAGCTGACGGAAATAAGTATCTTTGTGCGTACGTCGTACCGGATCAAGAAATAACCGTACAGGGGATGAGGGAACACTTGTCAAAAGAGCTCCCGGACTACATGATCCCTTCTTACTTTATGCAGATGGAAAAGCTGCCATTGACCCCTAATGGAAAAATAGACAGGAAAGCATTGCCCGAGCCTGACGGAAGTATGAGTACGGGAACAGAATATGTAGCGCCGCGGAATGAAGTGGAAGAGAAACTGGTTGAAATATGGCAGGAAGTGCTTGGAGCAAAACAGGTAGGAATAAGGGACAACTTCTTTAAAATAGGCGGAGATTCTATACGTGCAATATCATTAGTCAGCACAATATGCAAAAAGTTGGATATAAACATCCAAATCAGGGATATATACATGAATCCTGATATTGAGAGATTGTCTGCATTCTTAAAAGTAAAAGATACGGAAGCTTTTAACAGTAAGATCGGTAAAGCAAGGGAAGAACTGGAGTTATTTAAACAGCGAATATTGATGAATGAAACTCTCTCAGAAAAGTTACCTTCGGACATGGAAGATATATATCCGATGAGTCACATAGAGCTGGGTATGATTTATCATTCCAAAAAAGACTATGAAAATGCAGTTTATCATGACCAATTTGCATTTCATCTGAATGACAAAGACTTTGATTTCCCAGCATTTAAAGAAGCGATGCTTCTAATGACGTCAAAACATGATATTTTAAGGACGGTTTTTAATTTAGAGGATTTTGAAACTCCTGTGCAAATTGTTTACAAGGGCAGTAGTCTTGATATTGAGCAGATAGATATCATGAATTTTAGCAGGACAGGGCAGGTTGAGTATATAAACAAATATTTGGAAAATGACAGAGCGAATCCGTTTGATATATCAAAGCCCCTTTGGAGGATAAGAATATTCAAACTTGACGCAAACCATATTTGTCTGGTTCTGATATTCCACCATGCTATCCTGGATGGCTGGAGTGTTGCTTCATTGATTACGGAAGTTTCAAACCTATACTCTAAGCTTAAGCAAGAAAAAGATTATATACCAACACGGCTTAAATGCAGCTATAAAGATTATATAGCAGACCAAATGACAATTAAGGACAACCAGGAAGTAATTAATTATTGGAGAGAGGAATTAAGTGAATATAAAAGGTTGAATATGCCTGCAAATATTCATGGAAAAACAAAAAAATCTTATAAAGTAGACCATGTAACACGCCATTTAAGTCAGGAATTTTTAGGTGATTTAAGAAGTACTGCCAGAAGATATGATGTAAGCTTAAAGACACTTTGCTTTGCTGCATACACTTATATGCTCAATATGCTTTCATACGAGGATGACTTTGTCGTAGGTTTGGTAGAAAATAACAGACCTGTATGCGAAGATGGAGATAAGATGCTGGGGTGCTTCTTAAATACGGTTCCCGTCAAAATGTGTTTTGATAAAATCGATATATGGGAGGAATTGATAAAAGTTGCAGAAAAGAAATTAATAAACTTAAAGCTTTATGGAAGACTGCCTTTATTTGAGATCATAAATATCCTGGGCGGAAAAGAAAACAAAGAGGAAAATCCTTTATTTGATACCATATTCAATTATGTGGATTTTCATATATATAACGAGATAATAAACAAAGAAATCGGTGATGTTAAAGATAGAATTTCAGTTGATGAATATGAAGCAACCAATACAAGTCTTGACTTTACAGTAAGTAATACATTCGATGATCTTAATATAAGCTTGATCTACTCGGACAAAGTATTGGAAAGAAAACAGGCAGAAGAGTGTATAGACTATTTTATTAATATTTTAAATATGTTTATCCATAACCCCAAAGGGTCAGTTGACAAGCTTATTATATTAAGTCATGAAGAAAGAAAGCAGTTGCTGATAGACTTTAATGATACTAAGAAAGACTATCCGCAGGACAAAACCATACATGAGCTGTTTGCTGAGCAGGTGGAAAGGACACCTGACAACATAGCTGTGGTATATGAAGACAAGCACTTGACTTACAGGGAATTGAACGGAAAGGCAAATCATTTGGCCAGAGTATTGAGGAACAAAGGGGTAAAGCCTGACCGTATTGTAGGAATTATGGCCGAACGTTCATTTGAGATGATTGTGGGGATATTTGCCATATTGAAAGCTGGAGGGGCGTATCTGCCGATAGATCCTAATTATCCTGATACAAGGATAAAGTATTTGTTGGACGATAGTGGTTCCCAGATCCTTTTGACCTCCAGGACCTTTATGGAAAATAAGCAGATTGATGCGGATATTATATATCTGGAGGAAGAATATTTAAATGAAGAGAACTCAAAGCTTGAAAATGTAAACAAACCCTCGGACCTTGCGTACGTCATTTATACATCAGGTTCGACAGGGAAGCCCAAAGGTGGAATGATTGAGCATACTAGCGTTGTAAACATAATTACAGCCCTCCAGGCCATGTATCCGCTTAAAGCGGAAGACGCTTTTCTATTTAAAACAACTTATACCTTTGACGTATCCGTAGCTGAGATATTTGGCTGGTTCCTCAACGGAGGAAAGCTTGTAATATCACGCCAAGGTGTGGAAAAGGAAGCTATGGAGTTAGTAGAGGTAATAAACAAGCATAAGATAACCCATGTAAACTTTGTACCATCAATGCTGAATATAATGGTACATACTTTAAAAGATAATGGTATAAAACTGCCATCAACTCTCAGGTATATTTTTGCTGCTGGAGAAGCGCTGCCCAAAAAGCTTGTCCATGAGCTTTTCGATGTCTCAGAGAACACATCTCTGGAAAATATCTATGGGCCTACAGAGTCCACGATATATGCAGCGGGTTACAGTATAACAAAGAAAATAGCAGAAGAACTTATAACAGTACCTATAGGGAAAGCTTTACAGAATGTATACCTTTATATACTGGACAAGCACAACCAATTAACTCCTGTAGGAGTGGCCGGTGAACTTGTGATAGGTGGAAGCGGTCTTGCAAGGGGCTATTTGAATAGACCTGAACTGACAGCAGAAAAATTTGTACCTAACCCGTTTATTCCCGGCGAAAAAGTGTACCGCACAGGGGACTTAGTAAGGCGGCTTCCTGATGGGAACATCGAATTCATGGGCAGGATCGACCACCAGGTAAAGATAAGAGGCTTTAGAATAGAGCTTGGAGAAATTGAAGCACATCTGGTGAAGCACACTGCTATTAAGGAAGCAGTGGTTATTGCAAAGGAAGAGCAGCAAGGGAAGAAGTACCTGTGTGCATATATTGTAGGGGAAAATGAATTGACCATTTCCGAGCTAAGGGAGCATCTCTTAAACGAACTACCTGACTACATGGTACCAGCATATTTCATGCAGCTGGAACAGCTGCCATTTAATGCCAACGGTAAAATTGATCGGAAAGCATTGCCTGAACCACAGGGGAATATTAATACCGGAGTAGAGCATGTAGTTCCTAGAAACGAAAGAGAAGAAATACTGGCCAAAGTATGGGAAGACGTACTAAAAACTGAAAACATCGGGGTAAAAGATAATTTCTTCAGCCTTGGAGGAGACTCAATAAAAGCCATACAGGTAATGTCGCGTCTTAACGTCCATGGGCTAAAGCTTGAAATGCGGGACTTATTCAAACATCCTGTAATTGAGGAACTCGTCGAATATATACAATCTACAAGCCGAAGAATTCATCAAGGCCCGGTAGAAGGCATAGTACCGATAACACCTATACAAAGATGGTTGTATAAACAAGACAGCAAGGATATCCATCATTTTAATCAGGAAATAATGATATATGGGCGTAACGGATTTGAAGAAGCTATTATTCGAAAAGTATTGTCAAAGCTTGTAGAGCACCACGATATTTTTAGAACAGTGGTAAAAATAGAGGATCAAAATATACTCCAATACAACAAAAACCTTGAAGGTGAACATTTTTCATTGGAAATTGTAGACCTTAGGGACAGCTATAATTACCGGGAAAAAATAGAGCTGGAAGCGTCGAGGATTCAGAGGAGCATGGACTTGTATAACGGTCCTTTAGTTAAGGTTGGTCTGTTTAAGACTAAAGAAGGGGACCACCTGCTAATAGCTATTCACCACCTTGTAGTTGATGGGGTATCGTGGAGAATCATACTGGAAGATTTGGACATAGGATACAGACAGGCGCTAAACAATGATGAAATAAAATTCAGCAACAAGACCGACTCTTTCAAAGATTGGGCACAGAGGCTTGATGAGTATGCCAATAGCCCTGAACTATTAAAAGAAATAAATTACTGGACCAATTTGGAAAAAACTGAAACAATACCGCTTCCAAAAGACCGAGAGATTGAAGAAAGAAGGTATATGAATAACAATAGCGTCAAGATCGAGCTGAGTATTGAAGAGACTGAGAAGATGCTAAAGCGGGTAAACCATGCTTATAACACAGAAGTAAACGACATATTGCTTACCGCCTTGGGATTAGCAGTGAGGGAATGGACCGGAAATGATAAGGTTCTGATCAGTCTGGAGGGGCACGGCAGGGAGGAAATCATTAAAGACATTGACATAAGCAGGACCGTGGGATGGTTCACCACCCAGTATCCCGTGGTGTTAGATGTCAGCGGACAACTCGATATTTCCCGCATGATCAAATCGGTAAAAGAAAACATCAGGCAGATACCTAACAAAGGGATAGGTTACGGCATACTAAAATATCTTACCTTGCCGGAAAACAAAGCCGATTTAAACTTTAATCTAAACCCTGAAATAAGCTTCAATTACCTCGGTCAATTCAACCAGGATAATGTAGACAATTTATTTGGAGTGTCTGATATTCCTGCCGGAGAGTCTACAGGACCAAACTATAAAAGTGAGTATTGTATTGATATTAACGGCGGAACTGTAGAAGGCGGGAAGCTGGAATTAAACTTTAGCTACAACCAGGGCGAGTATGAGAAGAGTACTATTGAAGGGGTAGCGGTGAGTTTTAAAAAGCATTTAGTAAACATAATAACCCATTGTGCAGAAATGGACTATTCAGAAGCTACACTCAGTGATTTTACAGTAGACGATCTGAATATGGATGAGTTTGAAGACGTATTGAATAACTTCGAATAAAAAGAGTTTGTATTTAAGGAGGAGTACTTATGAGTGATTTGAAGAAACAAAACATAAAAGATATGTACCGGCTCACTCCTATGCAGCAAGGGATATTGTACCACTATATGATGGATAAAAATTCAGACGCCTACTTTGAGCAGATATCACTTTCTATAAAAGGCATCCTGGACATTGATTGTGTTGAAAAGAGCGTTAATATCATTATTGAAAAGTATGACGCTTTGAGAACAATTTTTTTGTATGAAAATGTAGCCAAGCCCTTACAAGTAGTCATGAAGGAAAGAAAGCTGTCTGTCAGCTATGAGGATATTACCTCCCTTGCCGAAGAACTAAGGGATAGGTATATAGAAGAATACAGGGTTAAAGACAGAAAAAAGGGCTTTGACTTATCAAGGGATATTTTAACAAGATTAAGTGTAATTAAAACAGGCTACCAATCTTATAACATGGTATGGAGCTTTCATCACATCATTATTGATGGGTGGAGTCTCGCAAATATATTTAGAGAATTTATGGAAAACTATGAAGCCCTGATGAATAGCCGGGAGCCGGAGTCAGGAAAGGTATATCCTTACAGCCGCTATATCAAATGGTTGGAAGGCAGAAATCAGAACGAGGCCGCAGATTACTGGGAAACCTATCTTAAAGGTTACGAGCATCAGACAGTCCTTCCCCAAAACGGCAGGTCTGCAAGTGATGATTTCAGGATTGAAGAAACGGAGTTTAAAATATCTGAACAAATAACTAGCGATCTTGAGAAGTTTGCAGCCAAAAACAATACAACCATGAGTACCATTATAAAGACCATATGGGGGATATTATTACAGCGGTATAACAATACCGATGATGTGGTGTTTGGTGAGGTGGTATCGGGAAGGCCTCATGAAATACAGGGAATTGAGAGCATGGTGGGTTTATTTATAAATACCGTTGCAGTAAGGGTGAGTTGTGATGAGGATAAAACTTTTACCGAACTGATCAAAGAGATGCAGCAATCGGTGCTTGAATCTGACCGGTACAGTTTCTATCCTCTGGCGGATGTGCAGTCAAAAACATGCTTGAAAGATGCCTTGATACATCATGTCATGGCTTTTGAAAATTACCCTATGGATGAAGCGGTTAATGCTTCATCCAGTAATGGCATTTTAAATGTAGTTGGAATGGAAATATTCGAGCAGACGAATTATGATTTTGGGATACTCGTTGATGGCGGTAAGGAATTATCTATTAAATTCAGTTACAACTCACTGGTATATGATGGTAATTTCATAGAAAAAATCAAGGGACATTTTCAGTCGGTAATAGAAATTGTAACCGATAATCCCGATATGCATATTAGGAATATTGATATACTCACCGAAGTGGAAAAGAAAGAAATAGTACACTGCTTCAATAATACAACGGAGGAATACCACAGGGAAAAGACCATTCACCAACTATTTGAGGAACAAGCGGTGAAGACACCTGACAATGCGGCAGTGGTGTTTGAGGGTAAGCAGCTAACCTATAGGGAACTCAATGAGAAGTCAAATCAGCTTGCAAGAGTGGTGAGGGATAAGGGAGTTAAACCAGACAGCATAGTGGGTATTATGGTAGAACGCTCACTGGAGATGGTCATAGGTATATTTGGCATACTTAAAGCCGGAGGGGCATATATGCCTATAGATCCTGACTACCCTAAGGCAAGAATCGAATATTTACTCGAGGACAGCGAGATAGGGGTGCTGATTTCCCAAAAGCAATTCCTGGAGAAAGTGGAGTTTTACGGGAAGTATATAGACATAGAAGATGAAAGCCTTTATGCCGGAAACCCTATGAACCTGGAAGTGGTATGTTCACCGCAAAATTTGGCATATATCATTTATACATCTGGGTCTACAGGAAAACCTAAAGGGGTTATGGTAGAACATAAAGGGGTAGCAAATCTGGAGGCGTTTTTCAAGACCCGCTTAAATGTAAGTGAAAGCGATAGGATTATTCAATTTGCATCAATTTCATTCGACGCTGCAGTTTGGGAAATATTTATGGGACTATTGGCAGGAGCAACACTATATATATCTTCAAGCGATATTATCAATGACTATCGAAGATTTGAAGAATACCTAAATGAAAATGAGATAACTATTGCTACTTTACCACCTCCGTATCTGGCAAATCTGGACCCGGAAAAAGTAACTTCCTTAAAGAAGGTAATTGCAGCAGGTTCGGCTTCCACTCCCGAACTTTTAAAGAAATGGAGCAACAGGATTTCATATATAAATGCTTATGGACCTACTGAGACAACCGTATGTGCAACGGTATGGAAAGCAGATGATTGTGAGACGGCCGATAAGTCGGTACCTATTGGTAAACCTATTACCAATACCCGGGTGTTTATAGTTGATGAAAACAATAATCTTAAGCCCATAGGTGTTGAGGGTGAACTCTGTGTTTCCGGGGCAGGATTGGCGAGAGGATACTTGAAAAAACCGGAACTTACCAGGGAAAAGTTTGTACCGAACCCATTTATGCCTGGAGAACTGATGTATAAAACAGGAGATCTTGCAAAGTGGCTTCCTGACGGGAATATTGCATTTGCCGGCAGAAAAGACCACCAGGTTAAAATAAGAGGGTATAGAATCGAGCTTGAGGAAATAGAAGCAGCCCTTTTGAAGCATGCTGATATAAATGAGGCGGTGGTCATTGACCGGGAGGATTCAAGTGTAGGCAGGTATCTTTGCGCTTATATAGTGTCTGACCGAGAAGTGACAGTGACCGAAATAAGGGAGCTTATATCTAAAGAGCTGCCCGATTATATGATTCCATCCTATTTTATGAGGATAGCAAAAGTACCGTTAACCATAAATGGAAAATTGGACAGAAAGGCGCTGCCGCTGCCTGATGGAAGAATAAATACAGGAACAGAGTATGCAGCGCCTTCAGGTGAAGTGGAGGAAAGGCTTGCGCTGCTGTGGCAGGACATCCTTGGAATAGAGAAGGTAGGAAGAAATGATAACTTCTTTATGCTCGGAGGACACTCGTTAAAGGCAACAAGCCTTGTAGCAAGAATTCACAAAGAGTTCAATGTAGACATACCTCTTAAGGAAATATTCAAGACACCAACCATCTTAGAAATTGCCAGCTACATTGAAGACTCAAAGGAGAGCCTATATCAGTCCATTCAACGTGCTGGGGATATGGAATATTATCCCATGTCATCCGCCCAGAAAAGACTATATATATTAAACCAGCTTGAAGGAGCTGGAATCGCCTACAATATACCTGGCATAATATTGCTGGAAGGTACTGTTGATAAAGCACGTTTTGAGCAGGCTTTTCATAGTCTGATAGAAAGGCATGAGAGCTTTCGAACCTCCTTCCATATGATCGAGGAAGAGCTGTCTCAGAAAGTCCATGACAAGGCGGACCTAAGTATCATGTACCTGGAAACCAGTGAAGAGAAGGTTCCCGAAATAGTGGAGAAATTCATAAGGCCCTTTGACCTTGGAAAGGCTCCACTATTAAGAGTTGGACTTGTAAAGATTGGAGAAGCCAGACATATTATGGTGTTTGACATGCATCATATCATATCGGATGGAGTGTCCAACGACATACTGGTAAGAGAGTTTATAAGCTTATATGAAGGGAAAATACTTCCTCCACTGCGTATACAGTACAAGGACTACTCAGTTTGGCAGAGGGAATTGTTTGCAGGAGCTGCCATAAGTAAGCAGGAGGAATTCTGGCTCCAGACCTTTCAGGGAGAGATCCCTGTGCTGGATTTATCCACCGACTACCCAAGACCCGCAGTACAAAGCTTTGAAGGAGACTACATCAGCTTTGAAGCTGATAGCGAGCTTGCGGTTAGACTTAACAAGCTTGGATCAGACAATGGAGCTACATTATATATGACGCTTCTTGCTGCATACAATGTGCTGTTATCTAGATACACTGGACAGGAAGATATTATTGTGGGAAGTCCTATAGCTGGAAGGCCTCATGCTGACCTTCAAGACATCATAGGTATGTTTGTAAACACTCTGGCCATGAGAAACCACCCGCAAGGAGAAAAGACTTTTATTGAATTCTTGAAAGAAGTTAAAGAAAATGCTTTGAAAGCATACGACAATCAGGACTATCAGTTTGAAGAATTAGTGGATAAGCTGGACATAAGGAGGGATATGAGCAGGAATCCCCTCTTTGATACCATGTTTGCCATATACAATGTTGGAAAAGCAGAGCTCATAACGTCTGATCTAAGCTTCAAGCCGTACAACAAAGGGATAGAAGGCAGAATATCAAAATTTGACATCACCTTAAATGCATTTGAGACTGAGGATGGTATAGCCTTTGAACTCGAATACTGTACAAGACTGTTTAAGAAAGAAACAGTTGAAAGACTTGGGGCTCATTACATCAATTTGCTGGAAGAAATTGCAGCATACCCCGAAAAAAGGCTTTATGAAATCGAAATGTTATCACAGGAAGAAAAACAGCAAGTATTATACAGCTTTAACGATACTGCTCTCGAATATCCCCTGGATAAAACCATACACCAAATGTTTGAGGAGCAAGTGAAAAAGACTCCTGATCATATTGCAGTGGTTTTTGAAGGTAAACAATTAACCTACCGAGAACTGAATCAAAAGGCAAACCAATTGGCCAGGGCATTAAGAGAAAAGGGAGTAAAGCCTGATGATATTGTAGGCATAATGGTGGACCGCTCGCCTGAAATGGTTATAGGTATAATGTCAGTAATCAAGGCTGGGGGGGCGTACCTTCCTGTAGATCCTAATTATCCATTGGAAAGAAAAAGGTATATGATGGAGGACAGCAAGGCCAAAATTTTACTCACCCAAAATCATCTTATGGATCGTGATGATTTCGATGGTGAGATTATTGATTTATCTGATTATGATTATAATTTTATAAACGATGTGAATATAAAATGTATAAATAAGCCTGGTGATACAGCGTACATCATCTATACCTCTGGCTCAACGGGAAACCCTAAAGGTGTTTGCATTGATAATAAGAGTGTATTAAACCTGGTAGAGGGTCTGTTCCAGAGAATATATAGCAAATATGAATCACCGTTGAATGTTTGCCTCATTGCCCCTTATGTTTTTGATGCTTCGGTGCAGCAGATTTTCGCAGCACTGCTAATGGGGCATGCATTGTACATTGTACCGGAGGAAGCAAGGAAAGACGGTAAAAAGCTGCTGGACTTCTATAGTGAAAATAGGATTGATATTTCGGATGGAACGCCCATACACGTAAATATGATGTTAAATTCTCCTCCTATAGATAATAACCTAAAAGTGAGACATTTTATTATAGGCGGAGATGTTCTTCCATTTGATGCAGTAAAAGACTTCCTAAGCAGATTTGAGGATGTGCAACCTTGCATCACAAATGTTTATGGTCCTACCGAATGCTGTGTGGATTCTACGGAATATTTGATTACTGCGGCGGGGCTTAGTAGATTGGATAATATCCCCATAGGCCGTCCTTTGCCAAACACCAGAGCATGCATACTTGGTAAGAAATTAGAAGTAAATCCTATAGGTATCGCTGGGGAATTATATATATCTGGGGATGGTCTTGCCAAAGGCTATTTAAACAAGACGGGGCTTACTGCAGAAAGATTTGTATCTAACCCGTTTATAAAGGGAGAAAGAATGTATCGTACTGGGGACTTGGCAAGATGGCTGCCTGACGGGAATATAGAATTTTTAGGCAGGATGGACCACCAGGTAAAGATAAGGGGATTTAGAATAGAACTTGGAGAAATAGAGGCTCAGCTATTAAGACATGCTTCAATAAAAGAAGCTGTGGTTATTGTAAAGGAAGACCAACAGAAGAACAAGGATCTGTGTGCATATTTCGTTGGGGAAAATGAACTGACAATAACTGAACTAAGGGAATGCCTTTCAAAAGAATTGCCCGAGTATATGATCCCGGCATACTTCATGCAGCTGGATGAAATGCCTTTGACAGCCAATGGTAAGATAGACCGGAAGAACTTGCCCCACCCTGCTGCTCATTTAAATACTGGAGTAGAGTATGAAGCACCTTCAGGTGAAGTGGAAGAGAAGCTTGTACAATTGTGGCAGGATATCCTGGGGGTTGAGAAAATAGGGAGAAATGATAATTTCTTTGTGCTTGGGGGGCACTCATTAAAAGCAATAAACTTTGCAGCCAAAATTCACAAAGAGTTCAATGTAAATATATCTCTTAAGGAGATATTCAAGCTGCCGACAATTGCAGAAATTGCCAAGTACATCCAGGAAGCCCAAGAGAGTATTTATCAATCTATCCAGCCCACTGGAGAAATGGAATACTATCCTATGTCGTCTTCCCAAAGAAGGCTGTATATATTAAATCAGCTTGAAGGAGCAAGGGTGGCATACAATATGCCAGAGTTTATGTTGTTAGAAGGCAGTATTGATATAGAACGTTTTGAGAAAGCCTTAGATCAGCTGGTAAAAAGGCATGAGGCTTTCCGGACCTCCTTCCATATGGTAGATGGTGAACCGGTGCAGAAGGTCCATGATGAGGTGGAATTTAGTATCATGTACATGGAAACCGGCGAAGAAAAAGCCTCAGAAGCAGCAAATGAATTCATAAGGCCATTTGACCTTGGCAAGGCTCCTTTACTAAGAGCAGGGCTCGTAAAAATTAGAGAAGACAGGCATGTCATGATGCTTGATAAACACCATATCATATCTGACGGGGTGTCGGATGAAATACTGGTAAGAGAATTCATAAGCTTGTATGAAGGAATGAATCTTCCAGCACTTCAGATTCAGTACAAGGACTATTCCGTATGGCAGAATAAATTGTTTGCTGACGGCACAATCAGTAAACAAGAAGAATACTGGCTCCAGGCATTTAGGGGAGAAATACCAGTACTTGATATGCCGGTAGACTACCCAAGGCCGGCTATACAGAGTTTTGAAGGCGATATGGTCAGTTTTGAAACAGGCCGGGAACTTGCACATAAACTGAACAAGCTTGCCGTGGATCATGGAGCAACACTGTATATGGTGCTTCTAGCTTCATACAATGTGCTTCTTTTCAAATACACCGGACAGGAAGATGTCGTAATTGGAAGCCCTATAGCAGGAAGGCCACATACAGATTTGCAGGACATCATAGGCATGTTTGTCAATACCCTAGCTATGAGGAATTACCCTCAAGGTAAAAAGAATTTCAGCGAGTTTTTGATGGTAGTAAAAGAAAATGCTCTAAGGGCTTATGAAAACCAGGATTACCCATTTGAGGAACTTGTGGAGAAGCTTAGCATTAAGCGGGATTTGAGCAGAAATCCGCTGTTTGATACTATGTTTGTCTTGCAAAATAAAGAGGCATCAGAATTTAAGATGAATGGGCTAAGGTTCATGCCCTATGATAATGAGTTCAGGGCGTCCAAATTTGATTTGACCCTAAACGCCCAAGAGACCCAGAATAATATTGTATTTGGGTTAAAGTATGCTACTCGTCTGTTTAAGAAAGAGACAATAGAAAAACTTGGGGTCCATTTCATCAATGTACTGGAAGAGATCACAGCTTACCCCGAAAAGATGCTGTCCGAAATAAATATACTATCTCAGGATGAAAAACAGCAAATACTAAATAGTTTTAATGATACAAAGGCAGAATACCCTAGGGATAAGACTCTACATGAGCTGTTCCAAGACCAAGTGGAAAGGACACCTGATAATGTAGCTGTAGTGTTTGAGGACAAGCAATTAACCTACAGGCAGCTCAATGAAAAGGCAAATCAGCTTGCCAGAGCACTAAGAAGTAATGGTGTAAAGCAAAACAGCATAGTTGGAATAATGGTAGAAAGATCCGTAGATATGCAGGTTGGAATACTGGGAATTTTAAAAGCAGGAGGTGTCTATTTACCAATTTCAACCAAACTTCCTGAACTAAGAATAAAAAAATTACTGGAAGATAGTAATGCAACTATGCTGTTGACGCAATCACATTTAGCGGATAAAGCAGAGTTTTACGGTAATATATTACTGCTTGATTCCCCTGAAATATACATTGGAAGTGCTGAAAACCTTGATAAAATAAATAAACCAGAGGACTTAGCTTATATCATTTATACATCGGGATCTACTGGAGTTCCGAAGGGTTCAATGATAGAGCATCGAAGTGTAGTTAACTTGGTTTATGGACTAAGAAAGCTTGTCTATGAAAATTATGATAATTATTTAAATGTTGCCCTTGTGTCCCCTTACTTTTTTGACGCATCTGTAAAACAAATATTTGCGGCTTCTCTCCTTGGCCATACGCTGTTTATAGTTCCTGAGGATACAAGGCTAGATGGTGAGGGCCTTCTAAAGTACTATAACAGGAATTCAATTGCTGTTTCAGACGGAACACCAGCACATATAAAGCTTTTAACAGATACTGCCAGGCCTGGCGAAAGTCTTTCAGTTATGCAGTTTATTATCGGAGGGGAAGAACTTTCATGTAAAGGTATACAAGGTTTCTATGATCGGTTTAAAGATAATAACCCTACTATAACAAACGTTTATGGTCCAACAGAATGCTGCGTAGATTCAACTTATTACCATTTAAGCCGTGAGAAGGTGAGAAATCTAACAAGTATACCTATAGGTATGCCATTGCAGAATTATAAGATATATATACTTAATGAAGACATGAATATCTTACCGGTTAATACAACTGGTGAAATATATATATCTGGAGATGGGCTGGCAAAAGGCTATTTGAACAAACTTGAATTGACTACGGAAAAATTTGTAGCTAATCCTTTCAGCTCTGGAGAAAGAATGTATCGTACCGGTGATCTTGGAAGGTGGCTTCCTGACGGAAACATCGAATTTATAGGCAGAGTAGACCATCAGGTAAAGATTAGGGGCTTTAGGATAGAGCTTGGGGAAATAGAAGTGCAGCTATTAAAGCATCCTTCAATAAAAGAAGCTGCGGTAATTGCAAAGACAGACCAGGAGGGCAACAAGTATTTGTGTGCTTATATAGCAGGGGAAAGTGAATCTACAATATCAGATTTAAGGGCGCTTCTCTTAAAAGAACTTCCCGATTACATGATACCACAATACTTTGTTCAGCTGGAAAAGCTGCCTTTGACAGCCAATGGCAAAATAGATCGGAATAATTTACCCCAAAATGACGGTACTTTAGCTACATCAGTAGAGTATGTAGAGCCTTGCGGTGAAGTTGAGGAGAAGCTTGCACTGCTGTGGCATGATGCCCTTGGAGTACAAAAAATTGGTGTGAATGATAACTTCTTTGAACTGGGAGGATACTCACTGAAGGCAATATCCCTTATAAGCAGAATTTATGAACAGTTAAATGTTGAGGTACCACTAAAAGACTTTTATATGGCCCCAACCATAAAGGAAATTGCCCGTTTTATACACAATACGTACGCCAATGATTATATTACACCAAGTCCGGCAATTCATTTTAATTCAGCAATGGAGAGTCTTATGTTTGCATTCCCTCCAGGAGGAGGAAATGGAATAGCTTATGGTAGTTTATCAAAACAAATGAATGCTTATTCCATATATTCCTTTGACTTTATAGAAAATGAGAGCAGGATGGAGGAGTATGTGAAGGCAATTACTTCTGTCAAACCCGAGGGCCCATATATTCTATTTGGTTACTCGGCAGGAGGTAATCTGGCATTTGAAGTTGCTAAAGTATTAATTGAAACTGGACATCATGTATCCGATATAATCTTTCTGGATTCGGCTAAATCATTTGTCCTTATTGAGGAAGAAAGCGAAGATGCTAAGAAACTTGCTGAGCAACAGGATAAAGAATTTATAGAAGAAAATGAGAAACTTATAAAAGGCATGTTTGGAGATAACCAGGCAGTTATTGAAAAGGCCATTGAAAGAATGAGAAATTATCATAAATACACTAGAAGTGTTATAAACTCGGGACAGATAAACTCCAATATCCATCTTATTATATCACAGCAGCAAGACAATGAAGGTGAAGCTGATTTATGTGAAGGATGGAGAGAGGCAACAACGGGAGAGTTCAAAGTATATAACGGATTTGGCAGTCATTTTGATATGTTAAGTACAGGATATATAGATAAAAATGCGGCTATTATTAAAGAAATATTGGAAGAGATCAACCAATAGTTCAGATATAAGGGGTAGATATAATGGATAAGATTAAATTGTTTTGTCTGCCGTATGCAGGAGGTTCTGCAGCAGTATATAAATATTGGGAACAATACTTGCATGATAGGATTGAGCTTTTCCCGATTGAGCTTGCGGGAAGAGGCAGCAGGATTGGTGAACCGTTTTACGGAAGTGTTGAGGAAGCGCTTGAAGATATACACCGTATTATCATAAGCAACCTTGAAGAACAACCTTATGCGTTGTTTGGCCACAGTATGGGCAGTGTACTTGTATATGAACTTGCCTATAGAATAAAGGAGCTCGGACATCCATATCCTGTCCATATGTTTATTTCCGGCAGATATCCTCCGGGTTTTGTAAGTAAGAAGAAGGTACTCTATGATTTGCCGGATAAGGAGTTTGTGGATGAGGTATTTAAGCTGGGAGGCACGCCCAAAGAGGTTCTGAAAAGCAATGAATTAATGGAGTTGTTTTTACCGATACTCAGAGAGGATTTTAGAATTACTGACACATACAGGCACATTGAAAAAAACGCTAAGCTTGACTGCGATATAAGTGTATTGTGGGGAAAAAGAGAAAAGGGAGCCACTATTTTTGACGTTGCAAAATGGCATGATTATACGTCCAAAAGTTGTAAAATTCATATGTTTGACGGGGATCATTTTTTTATACACGATTACAAAAAGGATGTAGCAGCAATAATAAATAGTAGTCTCATCGACTTTGCAGACAATGGTATGTGAAGACTGAAGTTTATTTAAAATTTAATATGAAATCAAGAGGCTAAGTTTTTAGGTTGACTTTAATGACCTGTAGACTTAGCCTCTTTCCAGTCTAATCAAAAATTTCAAGAAAGTAGAACCTACGTCCTATTGGAATTATTTTCATGTTTCTGTATTACGACGAAAGCAGCGCTCCATTCCTATACGCTATCCCAACGGTACATGCTTAAAGACACATCGGTGAAAATCCTGGAAATTGCGCCGCCAGGGGTTCAAACGTATTTCAATAACGATCCGAGCTCTATGCTACTAGCATCATTCATTGATGAAACGATGAAGGTACTTGGTACGGATGCGGACGAGGTTCTAGTGGAAGAAGCGAAAGTATTTCGAAACAACCCGGGCCCGAACGAAGGTATTTTTGTGAACCAGTTAAACAATATGATGTTTGAGCCGCCAAAGGGTCATTAATCCGTTTAATACTTAGCGTATATTTTCGTTAATTATCTCAACTCGCTTTTAGAAAATCCTTGATTATCAAGGGCGTGTACATCGAAGACATGTAAACAACGTATTCGCCTTGACAATGAGCCTCGCGGCATCGGAGTCTAAACACGTGCGCCGATGCCCATAGGACACGGTTTACCTAGGGCTTGCTGAACGAATCAAAACTCCAACAGGCACAAGGGTTTAGGGCCTCTTATGTCGAAGGAAAACGGGGCAGCCCCGTGAAAAACCGTGCACTTGGAGGCGTCAGGACTGTATCAGCGAACCGAGAACCAGATGAACCTGCCCGTCGACTTTTTTCTGCCGTTCGGCGGAAAGCTCGCAGAAGATAACCGCTGGGTGCTGCTGGCCCAGATGATTCCGTGGTGGATGCTCGAAGAGAAGTATGCGAAAAACTTCAAGAAAAGCCTCAAGGGCCAAAAAGCCGTTTCGATCCGTATCGCGCTCGGCGCACTCATCATCCAGGAGCGGCTTGGCACCGATGATCGGGAGACACTTCGTCAGATTCTGGAGAACCCGTATCTGCAGTACTTCCTCGGTCTGCCGGAATATCGGTACCGCCGTCCGTTTCATCATTCTCTCATGACGCATTTCCGCAAGCGATTGGGTGGCGAAATTCTGGATGAAGTGAATGAATGGATCGCTCTGGAAGAAGCGCGCAAGTGTCGGATGATTCATCGGACGACGATGAACCTGGCAGCGGAACTGACGCAGCGTCCGGTAAGCCTTCAGAAACGCAGCCACAGCAGATGGAACTGACGAACGAGGGCGAACTGCTGCTGGACGCTACCTGCGCGCCGGCGGATATCGCCTACCCGACGGATTTGTCGTTACTGAATCAGGCCAGAGAAAAGCTGGAGAAGATCATCGACATCCTGCACGAACCGGAACGTGGAAAGACCCGCAAGCCCAGAACATACCGAGAGCGTGCCCGCAAAGCCTATCTGGCGGTTGCCAAGCAGCGGCGCGTGAAGCCGCGCGCGATACGAAAAGCGATCGGCAAGCAGCTCAGGTTCGTTTCCCGTGATCTGCGCATGATCGCCGAACTCGCCGATATGACGAGCGGCCTGCCGCGGCGTTTGTACAAGGAACTGCTGGTCATTCAAGAGCTTTATCGTCAGCAGCAAACGATGTATGACAAGCGGACACACAGCATATCGGATCGGATTGTCAGTATCGCACAGCCACATGTCAGACCGATCGTGCGCGGCAAAGCCAGGGCAAACGTCGAGTTCGGAGAGAAGCTGGCGATTAGCGTGGTGAACGGCTACGCTTTCCGCGAGCATCTGTCGTGGGATAGCTACAACGAAGGGCAGACATTGCAGGACGCCGTAGAGCGTTACCGCGCCAGATTTGGTTATTATCCCAAAGCGGTGCTGGCCGACCAGATCTATCGAACCCGCGACAACTTGCGCTTCTGCAAAGAGGGAATTCGCTTAAGCGGACCGCAGTTGGGTCGTATTAATAATGGTTTCGCATTTTCAATAACCTTAGATATAGTCGAGCATTTCATAACTACACTCACCTAAAATCACTTTGCGATGATTCGCTGCTCTCATCAGTTGGAGTAACTACAGACAATCTCTTTGTATTAGCAAAGTTAACATCAATTAAAGACTTTATGAGATTATTAATAAATTTACGCCGACCAATCGGAATTATTGGTTCGATTTCAACTTTACGGGAATACGGGTTTCTCAGTTATGAATCTGTTAATTCAATGGACATTACGATATATCCGATTAAAAGTGAAACAAGCAATTTTTGGAACACAATTCCAGAAAATCCAATTAACCAGTGTGCAAATCATTTAAGATTATATATTGATGGTGATGGTTATATTTATCCTTGCTATGGACTAGTGGGGCTGAGAGAGTTTTCTTTGGGTAACATTAAAGATGGTTTTGAGAATTCAACTTTTGTAACAGATAATTACGATTTAGATTTATTAGAGTTAAAGAGAAATGGACCGAAGCTACATGAAAGTACAAATCAGCTACAACGAGTATCAACACTTCCTTGGATTTGTGAACGTCATAGAATGGAGTTGTTAATGGATTGAAGTATCATTCAAATACTCAAACATTGTTATTTCACCTTGATTCTATATTTCCACACATGAAAATTCAAGAATTACTCCCACTATCATTAAATAGAAGTTATGTATATAAAGCCATCACAGCGCGTGAAGATTTTCTTTTGAAGATTCTTCCTATCAACTCTTTGGATAGATTACAACGTGAATATCTTGCTATACAAACACTATTTCGCGAAGGAGCTCCCGTACCACGTCCCCTCAAAGAAGAGAATAATATAATACAAATTAATGAAGTGGCATTTATGGCAAGGGCTTATGAGTTTGTTGAAGGTCATGCACTACAAATTAATAAATCCAATTTCTTCTCACTAGGCACTTCAATTGGTCATATACACAATATTTGGGATAAGATGAAGAAGCCGAGTTGGCTCCGAGATATTACAATTAATGAGTTACTATATAACTCATTGGACGCAATAAGAAATTCTTACAATGATTGTGAAAGTCTCTTATTGACTGAACGACTAACAAGCACAATAGCTGTAATATTAGAAAAGTATAACGATGAATCTTTATTTGGATGCTCACATGGGGATGCACACCACTTAAATGCAATACAAACAACTCTTGGACAAACTGTGATAATCGATTTTGAAGATGTTGGTTGGCAGTGGAGAATATATGATCTAGCGACTGCAATCTGGGGCACTTTTGGGAGAGGGGGGACCCCTGAAATTTGGAAAGAGCTTATTTCAGGGTACTCCTCTATACGCTTTTTAAACCAGGAGGAGGAAGGCCTAATACGTTTCTTAATTTTTGCCCGTCATTTATGGTGGCTAGGCTTACATGCTAAGAACTGGAATATGTGGGCGCGACAATATTCAAAAAAACATTTTTTCGAGTCAGGGATTAATTTGTTAATAGCCATAAGCAAAGATGTTTGTGGACTTAAGGTGCTGGGTGGTCTCTAACAGTACATTCTCTTAGGTATTCGTTTGCAACGCGACATCATAAGGAAAATAATAATGTACCTAAACCAAGGAAGAGACCAGTTTAATTACTTGGAAGTATTTCGACCTACTGTGACCTCATTTGATAATTACGTAAAATATAATTTTGACGAATATTTATAACTGAAGTATAATAATTTACGGAGGTTATACATATATGGATAAACAAATGAAAATGCATTACATGAATCGAATCGATGAAAAATTGTCTGATCTTCCGTGGTTTATTACGGAATTTATTGATAGTAGAAAACGAAAACTTTCTCCCACAACGCTTCTGAACTATTGCCATGACTATATTATTTTTTTTGATTGGTTAGTTGCAGAAAATTTTACTGAAGATAGCCGTAAAAACATTAAATTAGCTACTTTGGAGAAACTAACGATTCGTGAAGTGGAAAATTTCCTATCTTTTTTGGAGTATCAACTAGGCAATGCCAAGCTAACCATCAACCGTAAATTGTCCTCACTAAAATCCTTATTTGATTACTTACAGAACAAAGCTGAAACAAATGACTTAAAACCATATATCCAGCGCAATGTTATGGCCAAAATGGATTTAAACGTGATTAAAGAAAGCCAAGAAACCATTGCCAATCGTATTGATGGGAAAATTCTTAGAGAAGACGATTTTGAGTCATTTAGGCAGTTTATAGCTCATGATTTCGGAGAAATCAATAAAGAGAATAAACGTATTTTCAATTTCCATCAATTTAACCGTGAACGAGATACAGCTATTGTTTCCCTCATTTTAGGTTCTGGTCTTAGGCTCTCTGAGGTAGCAGGTATTAACATTGAAGATTTAGATATGAACAAAGCTTTGGTGCGTGTTATACGAAAAGGCAATAAAGAACAATACGTGTATTTCAGCAAGCAAGCGTTACTAGATTTAGAAAATTATCTGCAGATTAGAGAATCCAGATATATCCCAGAAAAAAACGAAAGCTTTTTGTTTATTGCAGCTTCCATAGGTCGTAAAGGAAAAAGCCGACGTTTAACGCAGCGATCTATTGAAAAACTAATCGAAAAGTATGCTTCAGCTTTTGGAAAACCAGCATTAACCGTGCATTCTCTAAGACATTCATTTGCAACGCGCTATCATTTAGAGAACAATGATGTGCCTAGATTGAAAAACCAATTAGGACATTCCTCAATACAAACAACCATGATCTATACACATTTAACAGATGAGGAAATGAGGAAGGCAGTCAATAATATGGATAAGTAATGTAGAGCGCGTCAAGTAAGTGACACTAAATTGCCTACCTGACTGGGAGAATGACACAAAGTTACCTACTTGACTGGGTGAGTGACACAAAGTTACCTACTTAGCTTGATAAATAAAAAAAATTACCTCATTCGCTTGAAGAAAAAGAACTAAGTCACTCAAAAGTATGATTTAACTACTAAAGTAGGGAACTTTGTGTCATTTTAGTAGGGGATTTTGTGTCAATGTACAATGTACATCACGAGAGGAAAATCGTGCTGTTATGCGTTTCTCTATATACATATTCACAAAACTCGTATTTTGTACACATGTATATAAATCGGTTTTACCCCTTGTTTTTAAGGTTTTTGCCGTTCTTGTTGATTGACACAAATCTCCCCTCGTTTTTGACACCAAAGCAAGGCAATCGTTGTAGATAGAATACTGAATAAAGTTACCTTTCCTGTACCAAATCTATGCAATAATCTACTTGCAAATAAACTGGATACAACAGTACAAAACGAGACCGTTAACGATATATAACCTGCCATTTCTGTTGCGGCGCCGATATCAAATTTCATAATGGACCATGCACTGCCAAGTAAGGCATCTGGCAGTCCGAGACCTATAAATACGAGGTAAATAACTATAAGTAGTACCGTAACCATCTTCGTTCTCTCCTTAATTTGTGTGGAATCTTTAATTGTGCGTTTTCTGTGTCTTGCCGGAACAATATGTCCGGACCAGTTCGTATTCCTCTGTTAAGCCTCTATTTTATTCTTTCAAGAAAACTACAATATATTTGTTTGAACATTTCTTCCTCTTCATACTCAATTAATTTCAAAAGTCTGATAATTAGTAAATCCCTAAACCAACGATTCAAGATACGATCTTCTCCTTTTTAAACTTCTTATTTTATATTATCGCTACACTTAAATCGAAAAAGAATGAGTTGCCAAGAAAACAGGCTAATCACATATTTTTAGCAGAAAATTACATGCTATTCCTTCAACCCCTCCTCTCTTCGCTTAAACTGTTGTCTAAACTCCGACGGTGGGAGTCCAAACCGAAGTTTGAACACTTTGGAAAAGTGAGCAACGCTTTCGAACCCAGTAGTGAAACAGACATCGGTAGCAGACAGTGACGTCTCTAACAGTAACTTCTTAGCTTTATCCAACCTCCTATTGCGAATCCATTTCAACGGTGAGGTATGATATATTGCCTGAAACTCCCGTTTGAACGTTGACAGGCTTCTACCAGACAAATAAGCCAGATCATTGAGGGATACGGGATTTGTGAAATTTTCTTCCATAATCTTATCGATACTACTGTTCCTATCATGGTTAGATAGTTGCAACAGTTGATATTGAAAATGATCATTTGAGTCTACCAGGTGAAATAGAAGTTCCATTAACTTGATCCGAACGAGTGCATCTCTAACATCGTCTGGGTTGTCGAAATAGGGTTTTAAAGACTCAATGTAAGATAGAGTGAGGTCATTAACCTTAATAATGGATACAGGAACTTCACCGTTCACTGGATAAATCGGTTTTAAACCAGCGAATTGGACAAATTCCTCAACCAATTTCTCATTCAGGAAAAACATCATATAATTAAGCATGTATTCAGAACCGGGTTCCCCTGATTTCTCGTATTCAACCAGCATAGACTTGTTAATAAACACCATTTCATTGCTCCGGACGATATACTCTTGATCTCTAAAACGTACCGTGTAAATGCCCGATTTAACAAACAACAAAAGATGTTCCTTCAGGAAGCATGTTCCTATATCACCTTGTGTATGCAAATAAAATTTAATGACGGATAACCCGTTCTGCTTTAGACTTCCTTTTTTATCTGGTGCACTTTCCAGCTCTTGCGGAGCTTTGATCAACTTGCTAGTTCTCATGGACATTAGGAATCCCCCTTTTTCTCCTACATCACCTTAAGGATAATTTCGTAATTAGTTAATAGAACTGGAATTGACTTCCCTGAGATTTAGTTGGATTTCCATCCGTAAGGTCTTGCGTTCTAACTTTACCTATAAGATAACAGGAAACAGTAATAGATACTTTACTCCTAGGCTCAGATCATTTGTTCATTTAGCTCAAAATTTAATAAGAGCGCAATACCTCATGTCGTAATCCTAACTCTCTAAATATGTTAGCTGAGCTATAAATGCATTCAAATCAAGTTCTGTTCTTCTCGGATGTCATATCATAATCCTCCTTGGTATGTATTAAAAAGCTATTAATTTCATCGGAACCCTGCTGTTCATTTTGTATTGTGAGATCAATATTTCATCTTTTAAGAATTTCAGTATAATGATTATTTTTTTCGAAAACTTGCATGATTATCCTCAAATGTATATCTAGTCTACATTTGTAGACGATGTGAAAAGGGAGAATACTTAATGAGTACCGCCGGTGTCGTTATTTCAAGCAGCAAGATCGATTTATACAAAATCAAAAGAACTCCGATATTGGTAGCATTAGTTATAGGTGCTTTTATAGCAATTCTTAGTGAAACTTTGTTAAGCAATGCATTGCCTGAACTGATGCAGGAATTTGGAGTGACAGCTTCAACCATTCAATGGCTTACTACCGCTTATAACTTAGTATCATAACCAATTTCACAATTTTGAGTTTAACTTAGTATTTTTTAAGCGCTTCAGAATTAATCTCGAAATTCATTTATTATTTTTGTGGTATATGTTTTAGGAACAGCAACGTCTTTCATTTTCTTTACCGTGTTGTGAAGTAAAGAATAATGGATTTAACTTTACCTTTATTCTAGGAACAATGTGACAATATTTTACCAGACAATATACAAATAAGAAGCCACTGATTTCCCAGATCAGTAGCTTCTTATTCATGTAATAGACTTATTCTGACTTAGCTTGTCGTTAGTTCCTTATACTAGCTCCTTTTTATGAGTATCTCTTATTACATGTGTACTGCTTAGCGTTACAATATGCTGTGGTTCCAGCCCTAGAAGCACTCTTCCGTACAGTTCCATGCAAGTAGAAGCTGTGGTAAACGCATGATTAGCCCCACCACGAATATCGCGGAATATTTGGGATAGTCGGTTCGAATCCAGTATTACACTTCCGCCGCTTTCGACCACTAACATTTCAACGGCTTCCCAACATAACATTGCCGCATATCCAATATCCGTTTGAACCCGCGCGAAGTTTTGTTGATCTAGGAGCTCACAGTTCTTTTCATAAGTCTCTAGAATTTCAACGGATCGATGGATATGAAGATGAGCAGATTCGATCTTCATGGCTGCCAGTCCTACCTTGTACTGGATATGTCCAATTTCTGCCTGGGATTTGTGGATTGTCATGGCTATTCCCTTATGGGGTGCCTTTTCAACAAAGTGTTCCAACGCTCCTCTTGCAAGTCCCAGAATTGTGCTAATTCCTGTTGTGAGACTGGTTATCAAAAATAAATAAGGTTTGAATCTGTCTTCGCCTTTTAGATGCTGCAGCATGCTTTCATCAACTTGCTCTGCATCCTCATAAGCGACAAACTCATCAGAAATAAAAACATCATTCATTTCCAAACTGTTACTTGCCGATCCTTTTAGGCTCATCGTGTGCCAATCATCAATAATTTTAATTTCATCCATGGGAACAACAGCAAGCTGCATTTTGGGATCTTGCTGCATTCCACTCGCATCCTTTAAATTTAACAATGCATGTGTTGCATGCTTAGACCCGGAACCAAAGGCCCAACGACCATACTCAACCAGATAACCTCCCTCAACTTTCCTCACCACTGTTTTGATGGCTTGAAGTACCGAGCAGAATCTCACTTCGTTGACTTGATTGAAGATTTTACTTACCACATTTGAGGGTAGTAGCTGGGATGCACTATAGTTATTTCCATTTAAATTTTGAATCACCCATCCAACAGAACCATTGCCTTTCGCAACTTCAGAGACAATT
This sequence comes from Paenibacillus sp. A3M_27_13, assembly GCF_024213315.1. Lineage (NCBI taxonomy): Bacteria > Bacillati > Bacillota > Bacilli > Caryophanales > Paenibacillaceae > Paenibacillus > Paenibacillus sp. A3M_27_13. Next base: position 160,849 of record NZ_JANAVE010000011.1, on the reverse strand, counting down.
TCAATCATTGCCCTTATGCTAACTTCAAATCCACCATATTTCTTCGGTGTTCTGAGCTTAAAAAGTCCTGCACTTGAAAGCTTTTCGATAACTTCTTCCGGTATGTGCATGTTTTTATCAATTTCCGTACCATATTCCTTTAAGAATGGAACTAATTCCGTAGCATTCTGAAGAAGTTTTTGCTCTTCATTGGTAAGTGAAATTACTTTACTTAGGTTTGACATTCCAAACACTCTCCTCTTTACACGTATTAGATTTTAATATGGATCATGATATAAAAGACTCTTAAACTATTCTTATATCGATACAATTCAATTTCGGGTTATTCATCCTCGCGCTATATCTCATCATCATGTACCTCAATAAACTTCTAGTTATTTGGAAGACAGTACTTTAAAATAAAAAATATGACGACGAAGAGGATAATCTCGTTGCATTATTTTGATCATCCGTCCTTTAACCTCAACGATTTCAACAGAACCATCTTTGTGTTCCATGTAGAAATCAGGTGTATACACACGTTTTTTTATACTTCTTGCCACAGTGTTCCACAGCCTGCATGATCTCAAAGGTTTTATGAAGCTCTAGCTTATGAAGGTAACCTGCAATAATTAAAGGAACAACCCGCTTATTATAGAAGCGCTCCTCCGCTTGGCTATCAAATGTAAGACGTTGAGTAGGTAAAGGCTCCCGAGGCGGTTCTCGAATTTTCACATGAGGGTTCGATGTAAGGAATTCTATGAGATCGGCTTCAGACATATGCATAGACTCACCTCTTCTTCATTTGCGATGTTCACCCTCCAACAAATGAAATAGAAGAGCGAATAGATAATCGTAAATAATCTATTCGCTCTTACACCTTTTAATAAATCTGTGGTTGAATCAACAATGCTTCTTGAGAAGCATTATGACCAATCGGAGTCTCCTGACCACTTTTGGACTTTCACTCGTCTAACAAATACGCCAAGAACAAGGCCGGCAAGGGCAACAAACATCACGAAGAATAATGCGTTCTGCATACCAGCCGTCAAAGCCAATGTTGCATTAGCCGGGTTTGAAGGATCAGCAACATTGTTCATAAAGTCTCCTACTCCGCTTGTCATGACACTAACCGCCATAGCAATCCCGATCGCTCCTGCAATTTGCTGCAGCGTGTTCATAATAGCCGTACCATCCGGGTACATCTCAGCAGGTAGCTGATTCAGACCATTCGTCTGAGCAGGCATCCACACCATAATAATTCCAACCATCAGACAGGTATGCAAGACGACAATCAATGCGATTGACGATGCAACCGTAATATCAGAATAGAACCATAGGGTGGCCGCAGTTAGAATTAGACCAGGAACTACCAAAAACTTAGGTCCGAATTTGTCAAAGAGCGACCCAACAACAGGAGAAAGCACAGCTGAAATGATGCTGCCTGGAAGAAGAGTCAATCCAGCTGTCAAAGCACTTAATTCAAGAACACGAATCAAAAACATAGGAAGAACAAACATCGCTGCAAGATCAACACTCATACAAATGAATACTAGCGCCGTACCGATGGCAAACATCGGGTTTTTAAGTGTTCTTACGTTCATAAGAGGTTCTTTCATGTTCAGTTGTCGAATGACAAATAGTATCAATGCAACAACACCGGCGATCAGAGATACAATGACTACAGGGTTACCCCAGCCATGATCTCCTTCTCCAGCAGTACTAATACCGTAAACCAATCCTCCAAAACCAATTGTCGACAAAACCAGAGAGTAAATATCAATACGTGGTTTAGTTATTGGTGCTACATTTTTTATAAATGTAACGCCTATCACCAAAGCAACCACCAGAGTCATTAACGATACCCAGAATATCCAGTGCCAGCTCAGATTATCAATCAATAGACCTGAGGTGGTTGGACCTAAAGCAGGTCCCGCTGTGAACACAAGAGTGACCAGCCCCATCGCTTTTCCGCGTTTCTCGGCTGGGAATATAATGAGAGCAGTATTAAACATCAAAGGAAAGAGCAGGGCTGCTCCAGCAGCTTGAAGTATCCTTCCTAATAGCAATATATCGAAACTTCCCGCCATAGCACCTATTGCTGACCCTACGATTGAAATAATGACTGATGTCAGGAAAAGTTGCCTCGTTGTAAACCACTGTATCAATAATCCTGAAAGGGGAACTAAAATTCCCAGTGTGAGTAAATAACCACTTGATAACCACTGGACCGTGGACTCCGTAATTGCAAACTGATTAATTAAATCGCTGATAGCGATATTAATTGCTGTTTCATTAAACGTACCTATGATACCTGCAAGCATTAATGCGAACATTATGGGTAAAACTTTAACATTTGGGACCTTTTGCTCTTCTGAAATAGTTCCTGATTGCAAAACCTTCACTCCTCTGTGTCTTTCTAATTTTCACTGCATAGCATAAACAAAGCATTACAGAATACCTTTACTTAGAAATAATGTTTACCAGAACCGCCATGACAGGTAGCGCATTGTGTTATGTGTATATGTAAACCTCCTCTTGCATACTTATCTCATTCTCTCTCCAAATCTGTAGAGGAGAACTTTCAACTTTTTGATAATAACACACGCATGTCAAGTCCCCCCCCTAAACCAAAGGAAAAGTCAACCCCCTTTTTTTTGAATCTCTAAAACAAAAAAAGCCGCGATCTATGCGACTTTCTAAGTGATAATCTATTTTATAGTTATCTACGTTTCCTTTCTCAAAGCCTCAACGATACTCGTTTGATTTAATCGATACATCGGCCAAACTGTAGCAACGAGCGTTGTTGCTATGGCACCTGCACAAGCAAGAACAATGCTGCCCCTAGAATCGTCCAACCTACATCGACAGCACCTTTGAAGAGACGATGTATACCATAGCTCAATACTGTTCCGAGTATACTACCGTATACCGCAGCGTATAGGCCGTAAAATACGCCTTCCAACAGAATCATTTTCTTTACATTACGTTGTGTCATGCCGAGGGCTTTAAGAACTGCAAATTCTTTGGTACGCAGAATGACATTGTGCTGACGGTGTTCAGTATATTCAGGAATGCAATCAGGACAATGACACCAATAAATCCATATAAAAAGATCCTGGCGGTTGTCGCGTCGTTCTTGGCTTGAGCAAGTTGCTCCACTTTATCTGTTTAACTGTACCCCTTCTATAATTTTATTCTAATACACGTTATTAATGGGGAAACGTTCCTACAATTGATTTTCTTTGTCACCTCTCCGTTTACCCGTGTTTCCAAAGTATAAGCTACAAGATAGAAACTTTGCTTAGATAATTATCTAATCCGCAATGACAAAATGTTCTTGTCCCGCGACAAATGTCTACATCACTTTGGGCACACTATTTTACGTAATTACATATGAGAATATAGTTACATTATTTTTGGATCAATCTACTAGTAAGGATTTTATATCATTAGTTATATCAGATGTTAGCAGCTCATAGCCGTACCGTCCCCCGCTGAATCACTACTGAAATATTTAAAGAACGATTTAACAGGCACCCCATATGATTAAAGGGTGCCTGTTTTAAATTCATTATTTTTAGCTGGCTTTGTGTTACACTTTTTAACCAACCGATCCTAGTTCTCACTCCGGAGAGCATCTACGATACTAACTTTATTCAACCTGTACATCGGCCCAATCGTTGCGACGATCGTCGTAATCATCGAACCTGCGAAAGCGATGCCGATACTGTACCACGGGAACACCCAATCTGCATCCAAAGCACTCGCAAAGAGAACTTGTATTCCATAATTCAGCGTCGTCCCTAGGATAATTCCGATCACGGCGGCAAATAGTCCATAAAATACGCCTTCTAAAATAATCATTTTTCTCACTTCCTTCTGGGTCATGCCGATGGCCTTGAGGGTTGCAAATTCTTTCGTACGAAGAATTAGATTCGTACTTACTGTATTTACAATGTTCAAGAAAGCAATTAGAACAATGACACCGATAAAACCGTAAAGCAAGATACTAAAAGTCTTTGCATCGTTTTTAGCTTGAGCGACCTCTGCCACTCGATCATGGTAGTTAAAACCAGCGTTTTTATCAGTTAATGATTTAAGATAGTCCGTTATAGGATGATTTGATATATCGGGATTAGCGAGGATAAATATTCTGGAATAAGTGTCGCTACCCATAATCTTGGAGTATACTTTCGGCGTCGTAATAAATGAAAGATCTTGACCTGTACTATATTTCTTCGATAACAAATCTTGATCGACAATTCCGACCACAGTCACGGTTTGATATTCATTATGATTTCCGTCAATTGTTCGGATTTTGATGTGATCTCCAACCTTAAATTGGGTTTGATCGAGAATTAGTCGTTTGCCTTCTTCTGTCATCATCATTATTTTTTGTAGGACGATAACGCCATTCTCTTGGTTCATTTTCTCTTTGTCAATCTTCCCGGCCGTGAGTTTGGATTGCAGAGCATCCAAGCCATTGTCTCCGTAGGACACAAGGAAATTATTATCTGTTCGATACCCTTCCCCTTCGGCAACGATGTATCGATCCTTATGAAATCCATAATATATGGGATTGATCTTATCCTTAGGGATGATTGCATCTACTTGATTACTGTAAAATTTGTAGGCTTGTTGAACAGCATCAAGCTTAGAAACATCCCGATACACAGTATCGTCTATTCGACTTGAAGGACCATCATAGGAAAGCGAATAAGAATACTGCGCACCCGAGAGCTGTGTTATTTGCTGCATGAAATCAACCAAACCACTAAAGACAATAAATAAAATAATACTAATAATCATGGAAAAGGCTGTAATCCGGAAACGTTTCTTGTTCCGTTGCAAGTTTCTGCTGGCGAATTGCCCTACGACGCCAAACAGCTTTTTAACATACAGAGACTTTTTGACCTTTGTGATATTTTCAACCTTCGAGCTTCCCGCATTTTTCAGCGCTTCAAGAGGATATACGCGAGCTGCTTGTTTTGCTGGTCCAATAGCGGAAAGGTATACGCTCAGCAAGCCCAATAAACCGGCAGAGATTAGAATCGGTAGGGAAATGACCATTCTCATATCATTTAAGAAACCTAACGTTAACAAGCTGATATTGTAAAACAATACCTTCATAAAAAGGGTTCCTGTGAGAATCCCGATGGGTATGCCGATCAAGCTTATCAGGGTTGCTTCTTGCATCACAATTTTGCGAATTTGGGCTGGTGTAGCTCCAATGCATCTTAACATACCGAATTGTGAGATCCGCTCCAGTACAGAAATATGAAAAATATTATAAATCATTGCAATCGTACAAATCATTATAATCGCAATGACAGCAGCGAAAGTTAGGATTAAGCTGTTATTCACACCTTCATAAATGCTTTTTCCATACAATTTAAGCAGTTCATTATTGTACTCAATTCTTACATTTTCAATAAAGTTATCCCTATCCAGTTGCATAGCGGAACCTTGTTCGACATTACTCAGCTGTAAAGAGGACCTCAAGGCTTCCGTCTTTTCTTTGATGTTCTTCAAAGATTTCATTTTGACGTAAATAAAGTAATTTTTGTAGTTATCGATACTCTTGTTATCATTGAAAGTAATTGCAGGAAAGATGTATCCGGAAGACCAATTCTCTTTGCTTGACGGCTTCATAAAGCCTACAACAGTATATTCTCTTTGGGATTGAGCTTGGAAGGCTTCGTCAAGATCCCAACCATAATCGCCAAGTCCGTTAATCTTTTTGTCTTCACCAGTTGACGCCACCTTCCGGATTCCAAGGTTTAGCGTAATTGTTTCGCCAAGCTTTGGTTTTTTTAAAAAATAACTCAGACTCGAAGATGAAAGGATAATTTCATTCGAATTTTCCGGGTACCTGCCCGAGTCTAGCTGTGACTGAAGCATGTTCATTGCATTCGCATTATATCCCTTGACATTCAAGTACCGGTAGGGTGCGGCAAACGGATCTTCCTTCTTTTCCTTCTCTTTTGTTTCCCTAAGGACAGCATATCCTTCTCTACTGATGACGCCGGCACTTTTTACGGCTGCATTGTTTTTGACTTTCGGGATTGCTTCTCCTGAAATACCATTGAAAGAGACGTGGTAATCTCCGAAGTCCTGCATGGTTTGTCTGACTGACTTATCCCAATAGCTCATCCCGATTGTTCCAATGGAAGTAAACAGTGTAACCGACAAGATTATACCTAAGATTGTAAGCATCGATCTTTTTTTCTGTCCCTTTAAATATTTTCCAGTAAGATCTGTGTAGCTTTTCAACTTTCACTCACCTCATTTGCCTGTAGAAGGACTCCGTCTTCGATTCTTACGACTCGATCTGCGATTTTAGCAATATTCAAATCGTGCGTGATCATGATTAACGTCTGATTATATTTTTTAACTGAAAACATAAGTAAGTCCATAATATCCCTGCTGTTTTTACTATCCAGATTTCCGGTAGGTTCATCCGCCAAGATAATTGACGGTTTATTAATTAACGCACGGCCAATCGCCGTTCTTTGCTGTTGTCCGCCTGACAATTCGGATGGAAGATGATGTCTCCGCTCGGCCAGACCTAATATACCCATTAATTCCTGAACATAATTTTCATCTACCCTTTTGTTCTCTAATAGCATCGGTAACTTGATATTTTCCTCTGTAGATAGGACCGGGATCAGATTGTATGATTGAAAAATAAATCCAATTTTCCGTCTTCGGAATACAGCGAGCTCCTCTTCACTTCTGGAGTAAAGATCCGTACCATCGATGATGACCTGTCCACTAGCCGGGCGGTCCACTCCACCTAGAAGATGCATTAAGGTACTTTTTCCTGATCCACTGGCTCCTACGATGGCAACAAATTCTCCATGTTGAACAGAGAAATTGACATTTTTTAAAGCTTCAACCTTTGCCTCTGCACTTCCATAGGTTTTACACAAATTAATAGTTTTTAGTATTTCCACCTGTTTACCTCCTGAGCTAATGTTTCACTTTGTATGTTTGTTATTATAAAGATCGAAGCTTACAATAAAGTGAAGAGGAAGCTTACGTTATTGTAAGCTTCCTCCACTATCCCATTTATTAAACGAAACTCTAAATTCTGTTCCTAGCCCTAACTGACTTACAACGGTGATCATACCGCCTTGCTCTTCAATAATGGACTTGGATAAAGACAAGCCAATGCCAAGACTTTGCGGCTTTGTCGTTCTTCTCCCTCTATAGAATCGTTCAAAAATGTGAGGCAAATCTTCTGGGGAAATGCCCTCTCCTTGATCTCGAATGATTACTGTCTGGAATAATGAATTTTTTTCTAAAATAACATCAATTCCTCCCTCTAGTGGCGTATGTTCCAGTGCATTTTTAATCAAGTTAATCAAGGCTTCTGTTAGCCATTCTTCATCCGCCCAAACATACATATCTTCTCCACCATGAATGTGAATCTTCTGCTTCCTTTGCTCGGATAACATTCGCAACGAATGTACAGCATGATCGATCATTTCTCTTACTCGAACGCGTTCTATCAGGAACGTTATTGCTCCGGCTTCGACCCGTGCCAGCTTCAGCAAACTGATAATCAGCCATTCCATTCGCTCTAGTTGTTGACGGCCTCGATCCAGAAATTTCGTTCTCATTTCTTCTTTCATATGAGGATCATTTAGCAAATTTTCATTAAAAACGATGAGGATTGCTAGTGGCGTTTTGAGCTGATGCGAAATATCGGAAAGCAAGTTGCGTAGAAACATTTTCTCTTGTTGGAGTTGCCGAAGACTGTTGTGTAACCTTTCGGCCATCGCGTTAAAGTTTCGTCCTAATGCGCCAAAGTCCCCTTCATCATTCTCCGGAAGCGGTTGATCAAACTGATGTTCAACAACTTGCTCCGCTGCAAAGGTTATGGTTCGAATCTTGTTAAATATTTTGCGGTATTCCCATCCCAATAACAGCAGTAATGGAATACTATAAAGCAAAACCTGAGCCGCCGTTTTCATGGGTAAGGCGTTATCCGAGAGTACAGGTTGATCGTTTACGGGCATATCTTCCTTATATGCATATTGAGCCAGGCTGCGTTTTCCCTCTACGATTTCATTTTCTTGTGCACCCTGAGTGATAAAGTGGATAATTTCATTTTCTAGTTGAGGAGCTTGCTTCAAAACATAACCAATCAATGCAGCATTTTGATTAACCACGGCCTTATTGATCTGACTGACTTGATAACTCATATAAAAGAATATGATTACCGCTAACATAACTTGTAATACGATCGCTTTAACAGTAATAGACTTCCACTCTGGATTACGGACGAATTCATTCATGGTTTATCTCCCTACAATATCTGCATTCCATTTATATCCGACTCCTCGAACGGTAATGATGTATCTCGGTACTGCAGGAACATCCTCGATCTTCTCTCTTAACCTTCTGATATGAACTGAAAGGGTGTTGTTATCAATGAATTCTCCTGACATATCCCACAGACTGTTAAGGATGATACTTCTGCTGCAAATTTGCTTGGGGTGAGTCATTAACATCAATAGCAATCGATATTCCAGCCCCGTCAATAAAAGTTCCTGATTGTTTTTAAGAACAATTCCTTCTAGAACTCGAACTTCAATATCGTCGGATATCCATCTATTCGGTTCATCCTTGGGCTTATGATTGCGCCTTAATACGGCTTTCATTCTAGAGAGAAGTTCTTTGGTACGGAGCGGTTTGGTCATATAATCATCTGCTCCCAAATCAAGACCAGCAACAACATTTGTCTCCTCATCCAAAGCTGTCAAAAAAATGATGGGAACCTGGGATAATGCACGGATTTCCCTACACAGGTCATACCCTGAACCATCAGGTAAATTTATATCCAACAAAATTAAATCGACGTCGTCTGTCTTTAATGCCTTTCTGGCTTCTTCCAAGCTACCCGCAAGAACAACGCCATATCCTTCACTTGTTAAAGTATATTCAATACCGAACACCAAATTATCATCATCTTCAACCAGTAAAATTCGATTCATTGAGCACCTCAGTTTAATTCAAGAAAGTTTTTAAAATGCTTACTTATTATAGTACATAATTCCACTTTCAAATAAATGGCGGCGGTAAAACTACACCGTTTTTCCACTGTATCATGAAAGATATCTTTCACAAAGCTGTTTAGTGGAAAATTTATTAAAGATAACTCTGGTTCACCCATTAAACGTCACAAAAAATCATCAACCAATGTGGAATAATTTTTAAGTTGAGAAAGCCTATTTCTAAGCCACAAAAGACATGTAGGTGTCGGGCCATTTTCTTCACATTCTGTGCAATGGCCGTCATCAACGCCTGCCTTTTATAAGCTCAATGATTGTCATTGTATAATCAGCATAATTTCAAATAGGCATTCCCTGTTATTTAGGGTTTGCAATATAAAAAGTAATCTTGTATCATTTTCAGTGAATGAACGATCACTAACTTAAATAAAAGGAGAAATATCTTATGAATGAAATGGATACAAGCCGTACACTGCGTTTGTTATTCCCTCAATGGCAAGGAGGGAACAACCCTCCTTACGTTCTGGGAGCTCACTTGTTAAACTGGCTTGCTCCCAAGTCTAATGGTCCTTTTGAAGAAGTACCCGTCGATCTGAACCCTAATGTAGAAAAAGAACAAGGTATAATTTCCAAAAGTACCGTATTGCAACAAGCTAGATCAGCCAAAAGTCTAATTCATAAACATAACCCTGAACGTATCGTTGTCCTTGGAGGGGATTGCAGTGTAGAACTTGCTCCTTTTTCTTATTTGAATGAGAAATATGATGGAGATGTTGCTCTGTTATGGGTAGATGCTCACCCTGATGTCTCGATCCCTGAAGACTTTGAAAATCATCATGCTCATGTTCTTGCCAATTTGCTTGGGGTAGGTGATCAGGAATTTGTTGCAGAGGTGCCCCATCTTTTTAAACCTGAACAAATCCTATATGTAGGATTGAACGACATGATCGATGCTCTTCACTCAGAGCCCATGAAAAACATGAAATTAGATATTGTAGGTCCCGATGAAATTAAGCAGGATAGTTCTAAAGTGCTCCAATGGCTAGCTGAGAAAAAACCGTCCAAGATTATTATTCATTTTGATCTGGATGTTCTGGATATGAAAGAATTCCGTTCTCTTCTGGTTGCTTATCCGGGAACATACGAAGAATACACCAAGAGCTTCCCACAAGGATCAAGTATGGAAACCATTATCCGAGTTTTGCAAGATGTAGCCAAATCCTATGATGTAGTCGGTCTAGGGATCACTGAACATTTCCCTTGGGACTCTTATTTCTTGGCGAACATGCTGTCTCGTTTACCTCTGCTTGGAGATATTGATAATAAAGAGCGTCCAGTCTTTAATACACTTTAATCCAAATGCAGACTATGGTAATGTACATGGTATGATGGATGTACATTATTTCGCGAAACAAGGAGGTTGCAGGGATAAGAGCCAAGAAGGTATCCCTGTACATTTGAAGTACAATGAATAACTCTGAACCGCCTAAATCGAAACGAATGAAACAAAAAGACGATAGCAGACGCTTGCTCATCGAGGCTGCTGTTCGATGTTTTTCACGCAATGGATTTCACAAAACAGGCATTGTCGAAATTGCAAAAGAAGCAGGAATGAGTGCAGGGAATCTGTACCGCCACTTTCCAAGTAAAGATGCATTTATTATTGCACTGGTGGAAGAAGAACAGCGCCATGCCTTGGCCAAAATGGAATTTAAAGAAACCGAAAAAGATCCTCTCGGACAGATTCTGACGATTATAACTAGTTGTGTCAGTAATCCCGTATATCCTATGGACCAGAGATTATGGATCGAAATTTTGGCTGAAGCTTCACGCAATAAGGGCGTGCGACATGTCTTCAATCAAAGTGATATCATCATGCGTGAATCATTCAAAAATCTGCTTACAAGTGCTATTCATGAAAAACAAGTAGATCCAGAATATGATGTGGAGACCCTTTCTCTCTGGTTGTATGCGCTGATTGACGGCCTTATTGCACGTACAGCCACTGACGAACATTTCAGTTTTGATCACCATATGAGTCAATTCAATCAACTGATTCGCCAAGCATTAAAACCCAAAGAGCTCCAATAAAAGAAACAGCGGTAGCTATGGACGAGAAAATAAAGTCCTAGACTGCCGCTGTTTTACGATTACTTTAATGGCGCCTCCGTCAGCTGTTTTTTGGCGTACAATAACGATCCTCGCAAATATTGCCTGATTCTTGGTTTAGAGTCGTATCTAACGTCATCAGCGGATGTTCCTCGTCCCATACTTTTTGCAGCGTCTCCAGAAACACTTCACTTGATTGTGCGCCTGAAATCGCATATTTGCGGTTGATGACAAAGAAAGGTACACCTGTAGCTCCAAGGCTGCTTGCTTCACGCCCATCTGCACGAACTTCATCCACATATTGCGTGCTTTCCAGCACGTTGAGCGTTTTCTCGCGATCCATACCAGCTTCCGCCGCTATGTCAGCCAGTGTGTCCGCGTCACCGATATGCTTGGAATCTGTGAAATATGCTTTATACAGAAGCTCCAACACTTCCGCACTCTTGCCATAGGTACCCGCAAACTTGATCAATCGATGCGCATCGAGCGAATGAGTAGGGATTATTCGGTCAAATTGAAAATCCACTCCATCACCCTTCGCTTGTTGGGCAAATTGTTTATGCATGGCCTTGGCTTCTTCTCTGCTGCCACCATGCTTTGAAACATACAAGTCGTGTACATCGTAAGCTGGGTATTTCTCGGCATAAGGATCTAGCTGGAAGCTCCGGTACTCCACATTCACTTTATCTTTGGATGCAAACAGCCCCAGCCCGTCCTCGAAACGCTGTTTTCCGATATAACAAAATGGGCAGCCAATATCCGACCAAATCTCTACTTTCATTTCGTTCCTCTCCCTTCACTTGATAAACAGATCGAATCCTTTCTCAACTGTTGTATACAATCGGCATTTGATGAATTAAGGATGGCTCGGAAGCTGCATGATACATAAATTTAGCGATATTTTCTCGGGATACCCCCATTTTGGCTGGCTGATCGCCTAGCGAGTAAGCATAATGAACGTTTTCCTTATGCCTTACATTTGGATTAATAATCCGAACTACTGTCCAGTCTAAAGAAGATCGCTTGATGATTTCCTCAAGCTTTTTCATTTCGTAATAACCATTCGGAAACATCACCTTGGCCATAATTCCCGGTACAATTGTGGCAATCGAATTCCGATCCTTATCAGATTTCAAGGTTGGAGTAGCAAGTGTAATGAGTCGTTTCTTATTTAACTTTCTCATCGCATTTACAATAACCTCATGACCATCCGCAACAGGGGTACCTTTTAATTTTCTGGACGTATCAAGTGCGGGTCCCAATGTACTAATGACGACATCGGCATTCGACAGTGCTTGTTCCACCAAGTCTTGATTAGATAATTGACCCTCGACAACATTTAGCTTCTCATGTTTCTGTCCAATTTTCCCCGCATTTCTAGCATAAAGGGTAACGTTATCCCCGTTTTGAATTGCTACCTCAGTCAAAATTTTCCCAATTGCACCACTACCACCAAAAAGCGTTATGTTCATTAGTCGATCACCTCGATATTTTATTGTTAGATTGCTCTTTTGACCCAATGAACATTTAGGTTACAGCAAAACTTTATCGAACTTTTGTTGAATATATAACGTCCGTTGGTTATTATTATATGGATTATGTTGATTTCTTCAATCGCTAAAAAAGTGATTTTTGTTTTATATTCAACGGATTCGAATAATTTGTTAAATATCTTCTGGAGGCTATACATTATGGGAGTTAAAATCGATCGTAGAATCCTAAAAACAAAGGCAGCCATATTTAATGCATTTATAGGTTTGATCTCGGAGAAGGATTTTGAAGAAATAACTATTAATGAGATTGCGGATCGAGCGAATGTTAACAGGGGAACCATTTATTTTCACTACACCGATAAATACGATCTTCTTAACAAATGCATCGATGAGCATTTGAGCAGAATGATCTCCGTTTGCATCTCAACCGATCCAAATCAGGAAAAGGTTGATTTTATTCATTCTTTGTTACCTGTTTTTCAATACTTTGAGCAGAACCATACGTTTTTCGCTTCCATGCTTTCGAATAAAGGAATCCCTGCATTTCGGGAGCATATGTTAGAGATCGTGACGGGGAACATAAAAGACCAAGTCAATATGGAGGACCTTAATAAGGGGTATGACAAGCTATTGATCACACACTTTATGGCCTTTGCATTCATTGGGGTAATCGAATGGTGGATTATAAATAACATGCCACATTCACCGAAATACATGGCCGAACAGGTATGGGGATTGTTTAAAAGGAATCAGGTGTACCCTTCATAAGCGAGATAACCCGTTCTTTAACTTAAAGATTAGCGAAAACAAGTTATTTGAGAACATCATGTATTACACGATGTTCTCAACGAGTATGAAAAATGAGGTATCACAATTCTGCATAGTTACTAATCGTCCTTCTTCTCCCAAAGAATACTTTATTTTCCTTGAACACCTATATGCTTAATGAAATATGTTAGAGGACCCATGCCGAATCCTGAGCTTGGTGACCCTTTTCCTCAAATACTTTTTTGAAAATGGACTATCTTGATGCTTGGCGTTCATTTCTTATCTTTTGTCTATACATCCCTGGAGCCAAACCAAAATGTTTTCGGAATAGTTTAGATAGATGTGCTGTATCCTGATACCCCACATACTCAGCGATCCAGTTGATGGTGTGATCGCTATTTAGCAGCCAGTGTCGTACCTCCTGAAGTCTAATATGTGTAATGTATTCTTTAAACCCACAATCGGTCTTCTGCTTAAACCACTGACTGAAATAGACTGGATTCAAATGGACTTCAGAAGATACCTCCTCCAACGTTAATGATCTTCTAAAGTGACAGTTTATATAATGTAAAACGCGTTGCACCGCAGGTTCCCCAGCTGTATTGATAAGTCTATCCAAAAGATCAGGTATTTCTGTCATACTTAGAAGCCAATCCGTATCCCCGGGCAACTGATTCACAGTAATGACTTTAGCTCCTGCATAATTCCTTGTGATCAGCTCCTTCACTTCCATGAAATCATTCTCGTCTATTTGTATAAGAAGAACACCCATGAGTTCCTTCCCCCTTTTATGCTCGAAGTATACGAATAGTTTTATGGAATAAAACATAACGTGAAACAGTACACATTCCAAACAAAAATTGATTTGCACCATAAAACTCTAGATTAAGACACTATTAGGATGTTCATTTCCATTGCTATAATAACCATATGTTAAATAAACTAACTCGAGGAGGCTAAACCATAATGGAAAGTATAAAAGAGTTAAATGTATATCCTGAAAAAGGACATAGCATCATGTTTGTGTTCCGAAGAAAACCAGGGATGTCACTTGAAGAGTTTCGCTATCATTATGAATTCACTCATGGAGCTCTTGCTACCAAGCTTCCGGGGCTTATTTCTTATCGGCAGCATCCTACTCGAAAACCGGGGAAGGGAGATGGAGCCTACGTCCCCGACGAAGCACCCTATGATGCTGTTTCGTTATACATCTTCGAAAATGCAGCCGTAGCAGAGGCAGCTTGGGTTTCGCCGCAAGGTTTGTTAGTGGATGAAGATACACTAAAATTTATAGATACTGAGACCATGATTAGTTTGCCTGTTATCCCTCGGCAAGTCCTCTAAATTCATGTTCATAACATTAAATTTGAAACAGCCGAAACACCTCCATTCGTTATGGAACATGTTTCGGCTGTTTTACCTCTACTCTGTAATGATTTTTCCATTGGTAGCGATGACTTCTTTGTACCAATTGAAACTCTTCTTTCGTGTTCTCTCAAAAGTTCCCGATAAATCATCGTGACGATCGACATAAATGAAGCCATAACGTTTACGCATCTCTCCGGTGGAGTTGCTTACGATGTCTATGCATCCCCAACTAGTGTATCCCATGACCTCGACTCCATCTTGAATCGCTTCTGCGACTTGCACAAGATGCTCGCGGATATAATCAATCCGATAGGAATCCTCAACAATCCCCTTCTCATTCGGGACATCTATTGCGCCTAGGCCATTCTCGACAATAAACAAAGGTTTTTCATATCTGTCATAGAACTGATTTAACGTGTAGCGCAATCCCTTTGGATCGATTGACCAACCCCACTCGGAAGCTGAAAGGTACGGATTTTTAACCGCGCTCATAATATTGCCTCTGGATTGCTCATTAAGTTCAGGATCTGTCGTTGCACAGTAACTCATGTAATAGCTAAAAGAAATGAAATCGACCGTGTGTTTAAGTGTCTTCAGATCCTCTTCTGTGATATCGAGATCAATATTGGATTCTCTGAAATAACGCAGTATATACCCAGGATATTTACCTTTGACTTGCACATCTGCAAAGAAGAAATTCTCCCTGTCTTTACGCATGGCTTCCAACACATCCTCTGGTTTAGGTGTAAGAGGATACATTGGGCCACCCGCTATCATGCACCCGATCTGAGCATCGGGAATAATTTCATGACAAGCCTTCACTGCTAAAGCACTTGCAACGAATTGGTGATGGATAGCCTGATAAGTTACTTGCTCAGTTGCCTGATCAGGATAAATTCCTCCTGCAATAAAAGGACCATGAAGCATCATATTAATTTCGTTGAATGTCAGCCAATACTTTACTTTGTCCCCATACCGATCGAAAACAACTCTCGAAAAACGTTCAAAAAGAGTAATCACTTCTCGATTAGACCAGCCACCGTACTTATGGACGAGTCCAAGAGGCATTTCATAATGAGAAAGTGTAACTAATGGTTGAATTCCGTATTTGAGCAGTTCATCAAATAACCGATCATAAAATTCCAGACCTGCTTCGTTAGGAATGGCTTCATCTCCATTCGGAAAAATCCGGGTCCACGCTATAGAAGTTCTTAGTGTTCGGAACCCCATTTCTGCGAACAATGCGATATCCTCGGGGTAACGATGGTAAAAATCAATGGCCTGGTGTTTGAGATATTCACCATCAGGCTTATCCAGGATCTGACCGAATATTCCGTCCGACAACACATCTGAGACAGATAATCCCTTACCATCCTCCAGATATGCACCTTCGATCTGATTCGCAGCCACGGCTCCGCCCCAGAGAAAGTCAGGGGGGAATAAATCCCCCGACGTTTTAATTTCATTCACCGATTTTTTTGTAAAATCCATTGTTTTTCACCCTCCAAATTTTCTTTATCCGATTACCTTCATTAAAGGATCTTTTTCATCAATACTTCCGATTGATTCTGCATTAACATCGACATAGTCATTATAATTAGCTACAATAATAGGAGTTACCGTGTCATAGCCAGCTTTTTTAATCTGTTCTATGTCGAACTCAACCAACAGATCGCCAGCCTCAACATGTTGACCTACTTCAACGTGAGTCTCAAAATGTTGACCATTCAGTTTAACGGTATCTATGCCAATATGAATCAATATTTCTGCTCCACTGTCAGCCACAACAACAATGGCGTGTTTCTTCTTGAAAACAGTCGCGACCGTACCTTTCACAGGTGACACCGCTCTTCCTGTAGTGGGTCTAATTGCAATTCCTTTGCCCATCATACCAGCTGCAAAGGCAGGATCACTGACTTGCGAGAGTTCTACCACTTCTCCATGAATAGGACTAAGAATAGGTTGAACACGATCTGGATTATTAAATTGTACCGTTACGGGTGCTCTAGGATCACTCTCTATCGTCCCTGTAATTGTATTATTCGAAGAGACGGCTACAGCTTCTTTTCTCTCTGGAATATCTTCGAATCCAATAATGAGTGTCAGAACAAAACCAACAACAAAACTAACTGCACAGCCGATCAAGAAATACAGGAATGTGGAACCGAAGAAAAATGGTAACCCTGCAATCGGCCCGGTACCAATTCCCGTGGCACCAACTTTAAACCATCCCATTACTGCACTGCCCAGGCCTCCAGCAATGGCAGCTGCGATCAACGGTTTTTTTAACTTAACGGTTACACCGTAAAGAGCAGGTTCGGTAATCCCGATAATGGCATTCAGTGCTGCTGTTCCAGCTACAGCCTTGAATTCTTTGTTTTTGGTTTTCAAATATACCGCAAGAGTCGCCCCTGCCTGACCCGAATTGGCTGCAACTGCAATCCCCATTATATAGTCAACACCATACTTAGAAAGGGATTGGAACATGACTGGCAAGAACCCGTAATGCATACCTGTGATGACAATCAGCGGATAAAATCCTCCGAGAAGAAGCCCCGCTAGCCATCCATAGTTCATGTATAGTGAAATAAATCCGACGGCGATTCCATTTCCTATGAGTGTACCAGCAGGTCCAAGCGCAATAAGAATGATAGAAGAAACAATCAACAATGTAAGCAGTGGCAAAAAGATAGACTGAAGAACCTTAGGAATGATACGTTTTAAAACCTTTTCCACATAAGACATAAACCACACGCCCAGAATAATGGGTAATACAGACGATGCGTATATGACTGAAGTAATCGGGATGCCAACTAGGGTGACAGGTGATTCACCGTTCAAAAGAGCACCTAAGTTAGGATGAATCAAAACACCCGCAATCGCCCCAGCGACATATTGGTTAGCATTAAACTTTTTCGCCGTACTAAAAGCAAGAAGGATAGGCAAGAAATAAAAAGCCGCATCAGCGAATACAGATAGCAACTTATATGTGCTACTTTCCAAAGATACGAGTTCAAAAGATGAGAGTAATGTGATAATCCCTTTAAGTAATCCCGCCCCGATGATTGCTGGAATGATTGGAGCAAAAATACTTGAGATGACATTAAAGAAGGAATTGAGAATCCCTTTGAAGCCTTTCGAACCTGATGCAGAACTACTATCATCCGCAACTTGACGGTTACCCAGTAATTTTATAAATTCGCTGTGAACATCGGATACCTTATCCCCAACAATAATTTGAAATTGCCCCCCATTGACTGTCGCTCCCATAACACCCTGTATAGCCTGAATACCAGCTTTGTCTGCTTTCTCATTGTCTTTAAGGGTAAGACGCAATCGAGTTACACAGTGAGTTACATCTTTTACGTTTTCTTCTCCACCTAATAAAGGCAGTATTTCTCGTGCAATTTTCTGATTGCTCATGCTGATCCCCCCGGGATTTTAATGAAAAACGGAAACAAAAAAAGACCCAAATTCAACCAACTTACGCCCCGCGGTAGTCGTAAGTTCGTTAGAATTTAGGTCTTGCCTGCTCGAAGCAGTTACAATCCTACTTATCCTAAAGAATTATTCGGTTTGTGAATATGAACATAATTTAGCACGTACTTTGGAATCTGTCAACGCTTACATCAGGTGTAAAGATCTCAACTCCTGTTGACCACTCTTTCAATATGGATCGTCAAATAGAGTAATTCGTCCTTGTTTAAGAGATAATCATAGCTTAGCTTGATGTATTCTTTGATTTTCCAGGCACATTCATAAGATGGCTTATACTTTTCTTTCACAATATTTAGCAATTCCTCATCTTTACTTTCCGTCATAATTTTATTAAACATCCGCTGGGAAAAAAATTTGAGATGAGTTACGAATCTGAAATAGTTAAGCGATTCTTCATCCAAATCAATTCTGAATGTATATTGAACAATGTTTAGGATTTCCTTAATTAATCTTGTGATATTTGCCGCTTCAGGTACATTTTCGTTCATTTGAGCATTAACGATATGGAGGGCAATAAAGCCAGCCTCATCTTCAGGGAGTTCCACACCAAGACGCTCTTTAATTATGGACAGAGCTTCCATGCCGATTCCAAATTCCAATCTATAGAATCGTTTTATTTCCCAAAGGAGTGCATTATGAATATCTATCCCTTGTTGATGACGTTCGATTGTAAAATTAATATGATCGGGAAGCGAAATATATATGCTTTCATTCAGTTTTCGATTCGTTTTCTGCATAGCATAGTTAATAATATCTTCTGTAAGCGACATAACCTCCAACGATATTTTGTTTAATAACGTCTTTAGTCTATCGGTAAGTTCCTTATTCTCAAGGCTAAATACTTTTTCAATTTTGGACTTATCAACGGTGTCGCCTTTTTTCTTTTGAAAAGCAATCCCTAAACCCATAATCACCAATTCCTTGTTGTCTTCATTCATCGCCGTGATCACATTATTGTTGATCACTCTTGAAATCAACATGAATATCCCCCCAATGTTCAAAAAGCATCAAAAAAAGACAAGTCTCCATTGATCACTACGCTTGTCTGAATTGTATGTGATTCTAACATTTTGCTCAAATGAACGTCAATTATCAAATTCAATGTAAGGCTGTGTAGCCATCAACATTTTTGTTGTGCTGCACTTACTACGGACATGATTTTTTTAGCTAAAATAAGACTTCTCAGACAAGTAAGAGACAATTAATAGGCGTCCTACAAACCATATGAACCATATGTTGCAACTTTCCATGCCACCTGGCGAGGATTACGTCAACGCCAGATTTTTCTACTAACCTTTACCACTCTTAATATCATCCTCTGAAAGTCATAGTTAGTTCGAGCGAGGCATCACGAGTATGGCCAGGGATGCTTTCCCACAGCCCTTACTTGGCGGTACTTCCACTCAGAGAAATTTTATATATAGCGAATCAGTGTGATTAATCTACAACACCTCCAAGATTATTCCCGATCTCTCTCATAAATAGGGTATTATCTTGAAGGTGTTTAAATTTTTCCAACACTATGCAATTGTCTGTTACTTTCTGTTAGTTTCCCCAAGTTTAACTCTTCTTTATAGATAGACTATAAAAAACATAGCTATAAGCCCTTTTTTATTTCAAGCTTAGTCCGATTTATAGTAAAAGCCAATTGCAAAATAAAAAATACGTTCCTAAATACCCTATATAATGTGTTTATATATATTTTGTATACTGTATATAGTATATAGTATATAAATTTAAAATAAGTCTAATCTGTCTGGATGTTTCTTGACCATTATTTAATTGCGTACAGCATCTCTTCCCAAGCTGTTATCCCCCTTGAAAAGTCACTTTTAAATTAGAAAACCTATTAATTTATCTCCTTCAAATCACCAATACTGCTCTTAGAAAATCTAAACATAAAAACATGCTCTACTAACACTACTTAGAAATTAATATCTCTTATTTAGGTGATACTACCTAATAGAGGTAATAGATATGGAATAACACATATTGGAGCACAATTTGCCTGAGCTAGGTCATACGGAAGGGTTAATTATCTGTATTAACTGCTAAGCCATTTCCTAAGCAGCCTTATGGATGAGATGCATTTTCAACTTGCAGTAATGGGGATTTTAAACGTGGCGAATTATTCTAACTTGGGAGACTGTATTGCCACCCCATATCCTATAAACATATAACCTTATAAAATCATGTTTTATTAATTTCCATGTTTGATCTTCATTTGATACACTCGAAATCACTTCTAAATATCGTTCTTTTTCTTTCCCGTTCTATCAGCTAGAGTATATTCAAGAAATGAAAACTTGATTTCTAACATATCGTATCTCTTATTAAGTTCAAAGAACTCAAGACCATCAATTATAATCTTCTCTCTCTTATGGAAATTATAATTGAGGATAATTGACCAGGGCATGCACGGACAGATTCTTACGCCTTTCACCACTGCAGAGCAATCGCCCTTATTCACTTTTAATGAGATTGCTCCGTGGTCGTCTTTCGAGTTCTGCTAACTTTCCAAGGATATGAAAACACCCGATACGGTTGTGAGCCGACCGGGTGTTACGTGTCCAGGCAGAAAAATGTTACTTTAATTGGTTTTGAGGACCAAGTTTCAGATACGGATGCACGCAACCGGGCTGTAACCACTTCGTCGAATCAAGCCAATGCTTAACGAGTTCCGTCGTGAGATAATTAAAATTTGAATAATATCAATAGTTAACGTCTAAACATTCTCATTTCCCCAAATGCTTACTAGATCATTGATTTGAAGCGATACGACCTTTAGTTCTCCGCCAATGGCATAGAGTTCCAGCCCCCTGCTTTCCAAGTCCGGGAAAATCATGTCTGAAATGATTGTTTCTCCATGATTTCCGAAGACCTCGACACTTGACCAATCCACGTAAATACTCAGTTGTACCCGTCCATGCTCTGGCTTCATAGGGGCCTTGTGTATTGCTGTGAAATCGGAATGAAAATCAATGGCGCTCGACTTCGTCCGATCGACGAACAAGTCCCCATTCGAGATATTATATCCAATGATCGTCTCCTGATTAGAAGACTTCCGCACTTTAAACCCGAATTCCACGGCAGTGCTGATTTCAAATTCTGCAATAATTTCTGCCTTTGCAGCAGAGAAATCAGACAACACGTTCATACCTGGCTTAATCGTCAAGTCTTGCAGAGACAAAATTGGTTTTCTTAGCTGACTTAATTCACTTATGGGTGCTTGGATTAAGTGAAGTCCCTCCGGATAAGTCCTAAGCTGTAGCTCACGGGGAATTGACATCTTGCCACGCCATTCCTCTGAAGGTAGCGTGGTACCATAACGCCAATTGTTCATCCAGCCGACCCAAATCTTTCGACCGTCCTCGTTTGGAATCCCATTCCAGGTCACGGCCGCGTAAAAGTCTGATCCGTAGTCTACCCATTTAATAGTATCGAAAGATTCCAACGTTCCATCCAGAGCAAATGCCTTACCGTCAAAGTTGCCTATGAAATACATCATGCCAGAACCACCTGCCGGTGGTTCCGGATCATCTGGATTCACACCATTTCTATCCCCGACACTTAGCATCAGAATCCACTTCGTGGTATTAGGATCCTCATCCACTTGGATTTGAAATATATCAGGACATTCAAATATCCCTCGGTGGATATGCGGAATGTCAGAACCGAATTCGCTTGCAAAAGACCATTCTTTCAGGTTTGGAGATGTGTAAAATTCTACACGTTCTCTTACGGCAAGGACCATTATCCACATCGACGATTCATCATGCCAAAACACCTTCGGATCACGAAAGTCTAGCGTTTCCATTGGGAATAAAACCGGGTTACCTTCATATTTTGTCCAGGTTCGACCTTTATCCCTGCTGTAAGCAATGCTTTGCACCTGCGGCTTGCCGGGCTGAGCCCTGTTGCCCTCATTCGTATAAATTGCAACCAATCCTGATCCTTCTTCGTTGAAAAATCCGCTTGTATTGTTCTTATCCACCACCGCACTTCCCGAGAAGATCGCTCCGTCCTCTCCAGGCGGAATTGCCGGTGAGAGTTCGTCCCAATGTATTAGATCCTTGCTTACCGCATGCCCCCAATGCATGCGGCCAAAGTCAGGCTGCGTATCATGGGGCGTATGCTGGTAGAACAGGTGGTACTCTCCTTCATAGTAAACCAAGCCGTTTGGATCGTTCATCCAATTTTTCTCAGGTGAATAGTGGAATTGAGGCCTGTATGTCTCCCTATAATAACTGTTTCGTGATCCTTTTCTGCTGCTACTGTCGCCCGTTAGGAACATGTCTTTAATGGTATCCACTCTCCTATTGATTGTTGATAAGGTGTTTAACAGCCCAACCACCTTTTATATACTTCAGCCTTGATCTTTAAGATATCGGTCGTAGCCTTTCTGCTTGATTTCCAGCCATTTGTCTAGTCCCAGTCTGGACAGCTCGGCCTTATATTCCGCCCATTCTTCTTCCACTTTGCCTGTTTTGATCCATTCTGCCCGTTTGCGGTTAACGTAAGCAAACAAATCGGTTTCCAGTGTGGAGATCTGCTTCTGATCCTCCAGCGAGAAGAAGACTTTCGGGAAATTATGGTCAGCCTTCATATAAGGAACGAGTCTTTTCTTTATGAGCTCGAGCCTCCCCACTGCATCGTCGGGCTTGGTCGTTACTTTTCCGTAATATTCGTCAAGAATTGCCAATGGACCACCGATATTCGTTTTTTGACGCAGCTCGACTGGCGCAGTTCCCTTAAGCGGAAGATGCTTCAGCATATGACTCGCTTCATCGTATTCAAAAATGTTCTGCTGAGTTTTGTCGCCGTAGGTGCCCCAGTTGTCCTGTACGGACTGGATGGGTTCATACAGTTGGTCAATCCATTTTGCTGTAAGCTCAAGATTTTTGTTGTCACTGGTAATCACCATTCTCCCCCGGTCAAAGCCGAGATTGTTCGTGCGGGTCACATTGACTTCACCGCTTGGCCCCGCGAGCGGATTCATCAATTCATATTTATCGTTGTCTCCTGAAATGTTCGCCTTATCCCATTGAAAATAGAGACCATATTTTTCATTCTGTCCTTTGGCCAGATACGTATTGTAATCCTGCTCGAATGACTCTTCGTCAATCAGGTTCAGCTTATAAAGCTCATTAAGGTATTTGATCCCCTCTTTATAACCGTCCTGATCGGCAGTGAAGACCACTTTCCCCTCATTGGTCACTACAGTATGATCGCCGTTGTCCCCAAGACCAAATGATCCAAACAGAAAATTCAGGTCCTCATTGCCGTTATTGAGTATAAAGGACAGCGGGATTTCATCCGCCTGGCCATTTCCGTTAGGGTCGTCATTTTTAAATGCGAGCAGAACTTTTTTTAAATCCTCGGTGGTTTTTGGCATTTTAAGTCCCAGCTTTTTCAGCCACTCCACATTGATCCATGGCATGTCGTTTACAGAATGAATGCTCTCCTTCCCGGCCCCCAGCTCTTCAATCCAAGGAAAAGCATAAATATGCCCGTCCTGTGCAGTTATCATGGATTTGTACTCAGGTGCTTCCTTCAATACCTTCTGTAGATTCGGCATGTATTTATTAATCAAATCCTCCAGAGGGATAATGGTTCCATCCTGTCCGAGGTTCAACAAATCATAGTCGGAATAGCCGGCATCCAGTATGGCATCTGGAAGATCTCCACTGGCAACAGCTAGGTTTCTTTTTTCAATGAAGGAATCGGAGGTGAAGTTGGTAAAATCGATATGCACCCCTGTTTTTTCTTCCAGTCTTTTATAAATCAACTTTTCATTTGGATCGGAAGGTGCCAGCGGCGAGCTTTGAGTCATAAAATGCAAAGTAACTTTCTCTTTAAGCGGCAGAGTAACATTTTCCAGCTTGTAATCTTCGGATGCCGCGGAATTATTGCCTGAACCGCCACATCCGGCAAGCAGTGAAGTAGAAAGTACCAACACAGACAATGTTAGTAATGTTTTTTTCATCTCTATACCCCCGGTTTTTTATTTGATCGAACCTACCATGACACCCTTTTCGAAATACTTCTGGAAGAATGGATACATGACAATCAAAGGCAAACTTGATATGACAATGGCAGAGTACTTAATCATTTCAGACAATTTCTTAAGCTCCGCTTGTGCCATCGCATCGGCAATCATGCCGGGCTGAACCTGATTCTGTATCAAAATGGAGCGGAGTACCAGTTGAAGCGGAAACAGCTTCGGATCATCCAAATAAATCATGGCGTCGAAATAAGAATTCCACTGTCCGACAAAAGCGTATAAAGCTAGAACAAAAATAATAGGCTTGGAAAGCGGCAGGACGATTTTGAAGAAAATACTGAGCTCGGAAGCTCCGTCTATACTCGCCGCCTGGAACAGCTCTTTCGGAAGTCCCTGGAAATAAGTCTTTGCCAGAATAATATTGAATACGCTGATCGAGCCGGGTAGAATAATGGCCCAGACCGTATTCAACATGCCTAAATCCTTAATCACCAGATAGGTAGGAATCAGACCGCCACCGAAAAACATCGTTATCAGGAAAAAGATCATAATGGACCGTTTCCCTACCAACTCTTCAATCGCAAGCGGATAAGCCGCGAAGACGGAAAATAATACGGTTGCGAACGCAAAGGCTGCTGAATAAAAAATAGCATTAAAAAAACCGCGGATCATGGCACTGTTGCTTAGGATTTTGGCATATCCCGTGAGTGTCCAGTCTGATGATGTAATGGCAAACCCTTTGGTAATCAGGGTATTTGGAGTTAAAAAGGACGAAAGCACCACATAGACCAGCGGTAACAGAATAGCGAGAACAAACAAACCAAGTAGAATATAATTGATGATGAGCAGAATCCGGTCCTTCCCGGTGTAGTGAATATCCATAAATACCTCCTTCTTTAATACAGCCCTTCTCCTTCGTTCAGCTTCTTGACGACGGTATTTACGAAAATCAACAGGACTACATTAATTACGGAATTGAACAACCCGATTGCCGTAGAATAAGCATAATCGCCGGATTGCAACCCCACCTTGTATACGTAAGTCGCGATGATTTCCGAGGTTGGTGTGTTCAGAGCCGTCTGCATCAGGTAAGCCTTTTCATAGCCGATCGACATAATACCTCCTGCAGCGAGAATGAACAGGACGGCCATGACGGGTTTAAGAGCTGGCAGATCAATGTGGAAGATTCTCTTCATCAATGAAGCCCCATCAATTGTTGCAGCGTCATGCAACTGCGGGTCCACATTGGCTAAGGTGGCCACATAAATGATAGAAGACCAGCCCGCTGTTTGCCATATACCGGACAAAATATATACCGTTCGGAAATAGGCGGGATCAGTCATAAAAGAAATCGGCTTGCCGGTGAAGGTTGTTACCAAAGCGTTCACTATTCCAGCTGGCGATAGAAAAACAAACAGCATACCGGCAACAACAACAACCGAGATGAAGTTAGGTGCGTATACAATAAGCTGAATATTCTTCTTGAGCTTCGCTCCTCTGATCAGATTTAGCATTAAGGCCAGAATAATCGGTACTGGGAAACCGAGAATAAGACCGTAAGCGCTTAATTTAAGCGTATTCATTAAAATGTCATAAAAATTTGGTGATGAAAGAAACCGCTGAAAATGTTCAAATCCAACCCATTCGCTGCCCATGATTCCTTTTCTTGGGCTGAAATTTTTAAACGCAATGATCGAGCCGTACATGGGAACATACTTGAAAATGACGGTAAGAATTATGGACGGAAGCAGAAACAAATACAATATATAATTTCGAACCATGTAGCTTAACCAATGGTTTCTCTTTTTTGTTTCTGAAGCCTTTAGTCCCCTTTTTTGAACGATCGAATTCCCCAATGTTTTCCCTCCTACTGTTCACGGCTTGTTATACGACACAAAATATAAGCCATGTTATGTCACCTCTCTGACATAATTCACCAAGATGTTTTCAAATACTTGCTTGTAATATCCACACCTCCAACAGAACTAGAATTTTACACATCCCCAAAATGAATGGGTTTACAATTTACATTTGAACACTTTTTACTCTTACAATTTAGCAGATGTATATTTAATTAGTCAATATATTTCGGGTGAATAAATTCATTCAAAAAGCATATTTCAAGATAATTATAATGTTTTTAGCAAAAATACATCAAAAACACACGATATAAATAAACAAATGTAAATTTTTATTGTTCATTTGAATAAATTCATTGTTAAAAACATGAAAATACTATATATTTAGAAATATGGAGAATCTTAATTCGGAGAATAAGGTGAACAAAATGACGAGAAAGTCAAAGGTTACGATACAAGATATCGCTGATGCCTTGGGGATTTCTAGAAACACTGCATCCAAGGCGCTTAATGGAGTAGAGAATATTCCTGCCGTAACGAGGGACAAGGTGATCAAAAAGGCAGTGGAGCTTAAATACAAACAATTTTCTTATATGGAAACAGCCTCTGAAAAACAGGGCAATATCGCACTTTTGACCTGTAATCTTCCCAATAGTTCACACTTTGGATCGCTACTGATCAGCGGGCTGGAGAAGGAAATCAGCAACCAGGGCTATACATTATCCATTTATTTTGTCCGTGAGAACGATATCAATTCGATGACCCTGCCCGGCAATTTCGAACCTTCGAATGTGGCTGGCATCTTCTGCATCGAAATGTTCAGCAAGGAATACAGCAAGATGATCACAGATCTTTGCATCCCAACCATTTTTATTGATTGCGCTGCGGATATGATGTATCCAGAATTGAAGGCGGATCTGGTATTAATGGAAAATGAACACAGCACATACTGTGTTACCCGGAAATTAATTAATCATGGCTATGAAAGCTTCGGTTTTGTAGGCGATTACAATCACTGCAAAAGCTTCAATGAACGCTGGACCGGATTTAATAAGGCCTTAGCTGAAGCAGGAATCGCCGTAGATCCTGCTCATAGCATTGTAGCGCCTGACCGCAACTTCTTTATAGAGGAGAACTGGATGGAACAGCAGTTGGATGCCCTGAGGGAGTGTCCCTCCGTCTTTATTTGTGCCAATGATTTCATTGCCATCAGCGTGATCAAATCTTTGAAAAACAAAGGGATTAAAGTTCCGGAAGATGTTGCTGTCTGCGGGTTCGATGATGCTTCGGAATCCCGGGTTGTCGAGCCTCATCTTACAACCGTGCATATTTATAGTAGTCAGATGGGTATTATTTCAGCCGAAATGTTATTGTCCAGAATCAAAGACAATACCATGCCATACCGAGTGACTCATGTTGCAACGGATATCGTATACCGGGACTCGACCCCTGTTCTAAACTAAATCTACCAAGAGGTGAATCAAAGTGAAAAATGACAGAACGGTTCTTTGTGTGGGCGAGCTGCTCATTGATTTTTTCTGCACGGATATTGATGTTAATCTTGCCAAGGGTCAGCATTTCTCCAAGCAGGCCGGCGGCGCTCCGGCAAATGTAAGCGCAGCCGTAGCCAAGCTCGGAGGAAAAGCGTCATTCTTGGGGAAAGTCGGGGCTGATCCCTTTGGCATGTACCTGAAGCAAACTCTGGATGAGCAGCATGTGGATACGTCCATGCTCCTTTTTGATCCGGCAACGCCGACTACACTGGCCTTTGTTTCCCTTGCGGCTAACGGCGAACGGGATTTCGTGTTCAACCGCGGAGCTGACCGTCAACTGTCTCTGCAGGACATTGATAGAGAATGGACCCGGCAGGCTGCCATTCTGCATTTTGGCTCGGCAACGGCCTTGCTCGCCGATCCTTTCCGAGAAGCGTATTTGTCTTTATTAGATGGAGCGAAGGCCAATGGGCAATTCACCTCCTTTGATCCCAATTACCGGGGGGACCTCTGGAAAGACAGGCAGGAGGAATTTATCACACTGTCCAGAAGAGGAATACACAATGCGGATTTGGTAAAGGTAAGCGAAGAGGAATTAAACATCATTACAGGGCTGGCTGACCGCGATGCTTCATTGGAACTTTTGCATGGGTTGGGAGCCAAGACGGTGGCAGTTACCTTGGGGAAAGAAGGAACCCTCATCTCAAGTGGTGCCTCCCGTTCGTTAGTCGGCAGCATTGCTGTCAAATCGATCGACTCTACTGGTGCCGGAGATGCCTTTGTCGGAGCAATGCTGTATCAAATCAGCCAGTTGAGTCAGCCTAAGGCATTTACCTCTAACGCGAAGCAGCAGCAGGAATTTGTGACACTTGCCAATCAAGTTGGCGCCATCGTGTGCACTAAAGTTGGAGCGATTGCAGCCTTGCCGTCGTTGGAAGAAGTTAATCGTTTCGTAGCGCAAGGTTGAATCTAGGAACGTAAGAACTGCAAAAGGTGTCCGACGATCTCTAAGGTCGCTGGACACCTTTTTATGTAGAGATCCGTCGTTCATTGGAAAGATGCTGCTGATCAGGGCACCTTCCAATGAATGACGAAAAGCTTGGTCGATGAAAATGAAAACTTTTATATCGCAAATGAAAGAAAAAATTATTCGCGAAGTACCAAAAATTGTGCAACCAAGCCTATACAAATAGAGTGGTTGCATTAAGTCAATTTACACTTAGCCTGATTATTTTCTGATTTTGCTGATGAAAAACGGATATTCAGGGAACACTTCAATCTCCAGTTCCGATACCAACATTACATACTTGGATTTCATCAAAAATATCGAATGTCTTCTTATGTATTCTTCAACCCATATATAGAAGGTATCGTCTTCAATCATAACCGCTTCTGTAAATTCCCTGCTTAAGCTTGGATTTTATAAGGGTAGTTTTGATTGGAAACTTTGTGTCGATGTAAAAAAAGTTTGTGTCGCTGCTGCGCGGCGACACAAACTAAACTCATAGAGATACAAATGTCATTATTTAACCAACTTTAATCATTCATCTTTATGTTTTAGTTTCACTTTAACTTCATTAAAAAAAGCCGTTGTATCCCATACA
Organism: Paenibacillus sp. A3M_27_13; assembly: GCF_024213315.1. Taxonomy (NCBI): domain Bacteria; kingdom Bacillati; phylum Bacillota; class Bacilli; order Caryophanales; family Paenibacillaceae; genus Paenibacillus; species Paenibacillus sp. A3M_27_13. The sequence continues at coordinate 131,651 of NZ_JANAVE010000011.1, read as the reverse complement.
TTGAGACCAAAGTTTCCTTCTTTATAAGTTTGATCTTTTGTGTCGATAACTAATTTATTGTTCAAATAAACCTTAGTGATGTCGCCTTGCGCTTCTACTTTGAGATGATAATCTGTATTTGGCTGTAAATCCAGTTTTCCATCATTGTTATATGTCGCAATTTCATATCCGGTTCCATCAACAAATTTAATTAATTTTACAATATTATTTTTTATATCAACATTTGCTGCATACGAATTCTTTGCAGTTAAGTCAGAACGAAAAACCAATGAACCTGCTCCAATGGAGTTATCTATCAAATCTTTTTCAGAATTACCGGGGTGGGAATCTGTATCTGGCACGTTTATATTGGCTTCATATACAAAATTCCTGCCGGTCACTTTTGATACTATGAAAGCATCTCCCTTACTCTGTCCCTGTTTTCCATGAATGGTGTCCGCCCAGTTCCCGTTAACGATGGTCCAACCTGATAAGTTTGATTTAAAAGAAGAGTTCTTTTCTTTCCATACACTCTTTAGAGGATATAGGTCCAAAGATTTCAGCTTCACATTTCCGCCCTTACTATAAATTTTTAATCCTTTGCTTGCAGAATCCGCGAATATCTGATCGGTAATCACGGTCGTACCATCATTACCGAACACCTCTACAGCTGATCTATCAACAATTACCTGCAATTTAACCGTGCCGTTTTTTGCCTGTAATGGTCCCTCATGCTTGCCAACTACACTACTTCCGTAATCGAAATCTCCTGAATGAGTCCGGTCTACAAATAATTGTTCGTTGTAGACATCGTAACCGACAGTAGTATATTGCTCACCTCCTTCACGGATCTTGAAGCCAAATTCTGTTGCCTTAGTATCCGATACATCAAACAAAGCGATCAGTTCAAATGTATCTTCTGATAAATTAGAAAGAAGATGGCTGTTACCCGATATCATTTTATTGGTATACGATATACGATCCCCTCTGTCACGAATGCTTTTTAGCGAAATAGGGGTTTGTTTTAAACGTAGACCCTTTGTGGTTTGAGTGAGCTCCATCTTCCGCGGCAGTGTTGTTGAACTTCTCCACGTTGAGGTGGGTGTATCGTTGGCATACTTCCAATTACTCATCCAGCCGAGCCAATATTTCTCACCCTTCTTCCCTTCTACTCCACTCCAATCCACAGCAGCATAAAAATCAGCGCCATAGTCAGTCCATAACACTTTATCGGAAGTATTTTCATTTTTAAACGTTTTACCGTCAAAGCTGCCTACAAAATACTGCATGCCCGATCCGCCTGCCGGAGCACCATCATTTATACTTACCTGTAGGACCCACTTTCTTTTTGAAGGATCGCCATCAACCGGCAATTCGACTAACGTAGGACATTCCCATACTCCTCCGATGCTGCCGTTTGTGGAAGGAATCCACTGTCCAGAAACAGCGGACCAATCTGTGAGGAGACCGCTTTGTTTCATATCTGTTTTCTCCGGCTCTTTTGCAACCTGGTCAACTTTATCCGATATGGTCCCTTCATTATAAACATTAACATCATCAACATTTATATGACCGTAACCATCTTTGGCATGGTCTACTACCTTGATATATAATACTTCACCAATATATTTGGACGCGTCCCATACGTATTTTGAATATTTTTCTTCATTAAATTTTATATTGGCCTGGCGGATCAATTCTTGATCGTCGGCTGCTCTGACCAATGATACATAGGTATTGTCGCCATCATCGCCTGCTCCTAGTAACAGATTGATTTCTCCGGATCCGCTTAATTTAAAATAGGAGGAATGCAGTTCACCCGTTGCTTCATCTCCCTCGTGAAGCTTGGAATATCCCCACAAGTGATAATTCCCCTCATGTCCGAAGGGTCCACCCCAATAAGTCGCTTCACTGGATACATGATCATTCGAAAAAGTATCACCCTGGGTCACCGTCCATCCGGTTAAATCGCCTGTTTCAAAATCATGATTGATGATTTCTTTCTCATCGGTCATGATATTTCTACCCAGTTGAACATCCTGAAATATCGCAGAAGAGTGCAAAAGATGTAATCCAAAATGGCCGGACAGGAAGGTTGCATCATCGATATCATGAATGAGATTTCCGTCCAGATACATCTTTATATTTGTTCCAAATGTGCTCACTTTTAAATCATGGCTTTGATAAGTATCCAGCGTTACTGTGGTTTCAGCCAGAACCGTTTTATTCCCGTCTTCCATTTTCACAATTTTCACTTTATCGTTTAAAGCATCGATACTCGCCATATATCCATTTTTCGCATCAGCATCCGTCCGGAAAACAAGTGATCCTGTTTCATCTCCTCCCTCTGACAAATCTATAATCGCATTATATATAAAGTTGTCCCCAGTCTTACCACTTATGATAAAAGCATCATCTGCAGATGTACCGCTTTTCCCCTCCATGGTATCTTCCCACCGGCCGGTTACAGCTGTCCAATTAGATAGATTGGTTGCAAAGTTAGAGGTGTTCTTGAAATTCACATTTCGGAAGGAAGCTGTTGAATTCCAGGCGGTCAGACCGTAATAACCATAATCAAATTCAGTATCCGTTTCTTTAATTACAGACTGATTATCTATAAACACCTGAATGTCATGACCATATACGTCTACCTGCACGTTGTAAGTTGATGAGGTTCCCAGGGTTAAAGACTTGCTAGCAATTTCTGTATTCGATCCATCGACATTCTTATTTAAAGTAACGACATCATTTTTGGCATCCAGGCTGACGACATAACCGTTTTTCGCATTCTTGTCAGCACGAAAAACCAGACCTCCTGAGCCTTCCCTGCCATTCTTTTTATTAAGGGTAATATCTCCCTCATAGGTGAATGAACCGCCTTCCTGTGAAGACATAGCGTACGAAGTGGTATCCACACTGTTGGCCTGTATTCCGTTATCTTCACCAAATTCGCTTGCATAGGTCCACTGTTTTAAATTGGGGGAAGTATACAACATTACTTTATTCGCTGCGGCCAAAGACATCACCCATTGTCTGGAGTCTTCATGCCAGAATACTTTAGGGTCTCGCCAATCCGATATCGGGGGATCCGGCATTACCGGATTTCCTTCATACTTGGTCCAGGTTCTGCCTCTATCTAAGCTGTACGCAATACTTTGAACCTGGCCGTTATCCCCGGAATGAGTGAAGATCGCAACCATCGCTTCTTTTCCGAACCCTGCTGTATTGTTCCAATCGATCACAGCACTTCCCGAGAAAATCTGACCGTTTTCATCTGGATACAACGCAATCGGTAAATGTTTCCAATGAATAAGGTCTTTGCTCACCGCATGCCCCCAATGCATCGGTCCCCATTTCGTCCCATAAGGATGATACTGGTAAAAAAGATGATATTCACCCTTATAATAAACCATTCCATTCGGGTCGTTCATCCAGTTAGCCTCAGGCGAAAAATGAATCTGATTACGGTAAGGTTCATCGTAATAACCAAGATCCGCTGCAAAGGCGGGAGTTAATGGTAAACTAAATACCATAAAGCAAATAAGCAACATACTTAACTTCCTCTTCACCATCTTTCACATCCTCTTTTAATATTTTGAACACCTAGTGTTATTCTTAACATCACAAATAAAGCGTTTACATTTATCTCTATAACTCAATTTCTTATGTTTACGCTGTTTTGGTCACAAAAATCCGACAAAGTCCGGCCAAGGATGACTCCCTGACCGGCACGTTTTAAGCCAAAACCCCAAATGCGTACCCAATAATGCCTACTGCGAATAAAGCAAAAATCAGAGCGATTGCGTTCACTTTCTTTTTCAGTAGCCTCATACATAAAAAGGTCAATAATAGTGGTAAAAGTCCGGGCATCAATTGATCCAAAATCATCTGAACGGTCGTAATAACCTCTTTTCCATCCGTTCCCACATATCTTGATACCACCAGCGGCACATTCAGGGTGGTCCATTTGGAAACAAGTGCGCCCATAACGAAAAGCCCCAGTATGGAGGCTGACTCCGTGAGTTTTTGCAACCGGTTTCCAGACATATCGGAGACAATCTCCGTACCTTTGTGATAACCGTATTTCAGACCGTACCATTTCGTTGCCAAGCGTGCGGTGTTAAAGAGAAGGAAGAAAAGAACCGGTCCGACAAGGCTACCGGATAAGGCGATTGAGGCTCCGAGTGCAGCCAGAACCGGGCGTAAAGTCCCCCAGTAAATGGGGTCACCCACTCCCGCAAGGGGTCCCATTAAACCGACTTTGACTCCACTTATGGTGGCATTGTCAATCGGCTGGCCGCTTGCTTTCTGCTCTTCCATCGCAGCCGTTACACCCATAATAGGCGCTGAGATAAACGGTTGAGTGTTGAAAAATTCCAGATGTCTTTTCAATGCCTCTTTTTGATCTTCTTTCTTGCTGTACAGCCGCTTAATCGCAGGGATCAAGGTGACACAGAAACCGATCGACTGCATTCGCTCAAAATTGAACGAGCCTAACAGGAAGCATGAACGGACAAACATCTTATTTAAATCACTTTTAGTCAGCTTCTTTTCTTTCATAGTGCTCTCCTCTCCCTTCAGGTAGTTACTATAACTCTTCAATTTCTTCCATCTTCTCATTACGCTGGTTGTATTTTGGGCTCAGCTGGATGTAAAGCAGAGCCAGAACCGCGCCAATGACCCCAAAACCAACCAGATTAATGCTGGTAAAAGCTGCAATGACAAAGCCCAGAAAGAAGAATGGCATCAGGTATTTGGCTGCCATCATATTAATGACCATCGCATACCCTACGACTACGATAAAGCCGCCCGCAATTTGTAGTCCTCTTGTGATTACCTCCGGAATTGCGTTAAGCATAGCAGTCACCAGGCCCGTTTCTGCGGCAACTGCCACCAAAACAGCGGGCAAAGCAACGCGCAGACCTTGCAAAAGTAAGGCAATAAAGTGACATAGCTCAATTCCTTTGAAATTTGCAGATTCCGCATACTTATCAGCTAAATGCTGGAAGAAGACAGTAATCGTCCTGACAAAAATGGTAAGCACTTGTCCGGCGGCTGCAATTGGAATCGCAACGGCAATTCCGGCGCCGATCGATTGATGGCCGACGATGACCAAAATGGTTGAAACCACACTGGCTAGAGCAGCGTCTGGTGCCATGGATGCTCCTACATTCATCCATCCCAAAGCCATTAATTCCAGAGTACCGCCAAGTATAATGCCAGTTTTGAGATCGCCAAGGACAAGGCCAATCAACGTACACGCAATCAGAGGACGATGGGTTTGCCCTTCATCTAGAACGCTACCCATGCCACATATGGCCGCTACCAGTGTTACCATCACAATTTGAAAAACAGTCATTTCTATAACTCCTCTCTAGTTGCCGCCTGGTATTTACGATCACAAATCCTGCAGTTTGGTAATCAAGTTGATTTTCGGATCACTGGCTACTTTTCTGATTTCCAGCTCAATGCCTCTTTCATGCAGCTTACGAAATGCATCTACATCCTGTTGGTTTACGGATACCGCCCCGGTAATCTGTGTCTTTCCTTCCTTAAAACACATTCCTCCAACATTCACCGAGCGGATGGGTACTCCCCCTTCTACAACCCGCAGTACATCCGTAGGGTTGGTAAAGAGGAACAATGTTTTAAAATCACTGTATTTGGGGTTATTATAAGCCTCTATCGCTTTGTTAATCGTTACGACATACGCCTTAATTCCAGGCGGCGACACCTGAAGCAATAAGGTTTTGCGTAATGTATCCGCTGCGACTTCATCGCTAACCGCGATGATCTTGTTGCACTTCGCTTCTTTCACCCAAACGGTCGCCACCTGACCGTGAATCAGACGGTCATCAATACGAACTAATGCAATTTCCATTCTATAATTCCTCCTCTAATTGACTGTTTCGAATGGCACGAAAAGACATCATGGAATCGTGCCCCGCATGTATCGCTAGATTTACCAAATTCTCTACTTGTTCAATCCCTCTGTTTGCAAGAAGGTCAACGATCATTGGCAGGTTTACTCCTGTCACAATATCCATTTTTTCATGGTTAACTGCAATTCGGCTGGCAGCATTATAAGGACTGCCGCCGAATAGATCAACAAGGAAGATAACACCGTCCGTCCAATCCAGCGATGCCAACGCAGCCTTATATTTCTCTACAAGTCCGCTGACACTTTCACCTGGTTCAAACGTAACACCTGCCACATTATCCAATTGGCCGAAAACCATTTCTGTTGACCTCAGTATTTCTTCAGAAAATTTCCCGTGTGTCCCAACAATTACACCGATCATCTGTCTCACCCCCTTTGTTTCTCTCCACATATATCTATGATGCAAGTTCTGTGCCAAACTTCTGTATAGATCAGAGGGAATTTTGTAAACAACAAAAAAACCCCCGTTGCGTCGGAGGTTTTTTCCAGTCTGAACAGATCATTATTTATCAATCTCCACTGCTTTCATACACATATGAAAGCGTTTTATACTCTTTGGCCATTACTGTGGAATAAAGTTATATACTTCGCTCAACATTTCGCAAATATAATATTTTTCGTCATCAGAAAGAGTAAGATTCATACCAGAAACAAATATGCTGCATGAACGGTTTACCACCTCGAATATGTGCTGGTCGAGCTGTTTCACTTCCCCCTGATAAACAAGTCCATCGCGAATAACCATACGTTCCAGCGCATAAGCTGTGTGAGTAGAAATTTGGACTTTTGTTGCATAATCAAATTTGACTTCTAATCCAAGTTCCAGCTCTTGCACAAATCTCATCACCATTCCCAGAATTTTGTGGGGATTCAAATAAGTCATAAATTCTTTCAGACTTTCCTCGCATAACTCCCTGACGACTACACTTTGATCCACAGCAGGGATCTGTTTGTTATTCAGCAGTAGCTCTCTCAATGTCTGCTCACCGCTTGCTTCAATCAGCTTTTCCAAAGGAATAAACGGGATTTCCGGCTCGCTTGGCCGTTTTACTCCAATCACAGCAAGAATTGTTCGCTTAGACCGCATATCCTGGACCACTTTATCCAACTCCCTTACGTTTGCCGGGACAACAAGTATTTCCTCATCCGTCAAATCGCAGACAATTTTCTCTACAAACTCTTTCAATTTGACCGCTGCACCTTTGCCGGAGGAGCAAACCGTCACAATTGCCTTATGAACTACTTTCACTGCGGCGCTGCTATTGTTATATCCCCTGAAATCCTTTAGCGATTGGTATATTTCCTCTATCCCCATGTCAAAAACACTGGCCTTTCGGACAGCCTCCAGCGTGAGCGGAGTTGAAACCATATCAATAGTCTTTACATTGATTCCAACACGTTCCATAATAGTTTCTTCAAGATTGAGCAAAGAGCCCATATCAACCAGCAGCAACACGCCTCTACCACGGTCAATGCTCTTTACTTTATCGATAATAAGCTCCAAAATTTCCCTAGGACTGACATCGAGAGGCATATCAACAGCACAAAGATTAGAACTGCCCAGCAAGCTGTCTACGACGCCGACGATGCTGCTCGCTGTACTGGTACCGTGTGCTGCCACAATAATTCCCACACTACCCTGTCGTTCTTCCTCAACAGATTTCAGAAGAATCGCCATATAAGTTATTTCGGCCTCCGGTACATGTACACCAAACTTAGACTCGATCAAACTTTTGATAGTCTGGGCCAGTCTGTACTCTTCATCATGTTCATTCATCGGTTCATAGATTCGTGCATCACCGTATTTTTTCTCTCTGGTGCGCTTGAAAAAGGCGCTTAAATGAAGACTGAAAGCATACACGAATCTCTCGCTGTAAATTCGGTTTAGTTCCTTTTTGGCCATTTCCTTAATCTGCTCGGAGAATTCAAGGATGTCTTTGTCCACAATTTTCAGAATTCGTTCCCTGCTCCCCTTGGTGTTATAAAAACGGTTATAAAAGCTTTTAATATGGATATTGACATCCGTAGCAATAAATCTGTGGATGTAGGCGTCGTCTAGCCCTTCTTCCTTCAACATGCTAATCTTGTCTTCAATTAGTTTGTAAAGGTTAAACGGCAGCTCGGAAACAACCTCTTCATCCAAAGCTTTTCTTCCTTCAGGAGTAATGTATAGGCACGAGGAAATACATCCGATTTCCTTCATCTTATATTGCGTTTTATCAATATTAAACAAACCATCTCGGATATTTCCCGGCAGGTTTTTAAAATCAAGTCCTATTTCTTCTTTGTTTTCATGTATGCTGTTTAAAAAACCTTTAGCGCATACCAGTTGGATGTTCGACTTTAACTGGCCGATATTGCCGTAGGTGACGCTGCCGATCAGTGCTCTTACTACCTCTGGTTCAATCCTAATCGGCTTGTTTACCCTATTGGCCTCGTTAGCAAACAAATGCTTCAAAATCAGCATTTGCTCCTCAATAGCACGTTCCTGAAGGGAAGGGATATTGATTGTGATGGGTATGCGCCTAATGAAGGTTTTTAGCATGGATGATCCGGGATCCTCCGTCGTAGCTCCAATCAATAACACACTCGCATCTCTTTTTCGATCCGTTTCGCCCAATTTGTTATAGGTGTGAGTATCCATGAAATAGAAAATCATTTCCTGGCCTTCCGGGGGTAAACGGTGAATCTCATCCAAAAACAGGATGCCTCCGTCAGCTTTCTCCACCAGCCCTGCCTTTTCATGATCAGCGCCTGTAAACGCCCCTTTAACGTGACCAAAGATGTGGGAAAGTAGCAAGTGGGGGTTATTGAAATAATCAGCGCAGTTAAAAACGATAAATGGCGCATGCTCTGAAAACCGCTTCATATACTTGCCATAATGGTACATCAACCTGGCAAACATAGTTTTTCCAACACCCGTCTGCCCGACTATCAGGGTATGCAGACCTCTAGGAGGATACAGAATCGCTGCCTTCCCCTGCTCAACCTGGTTACGCATGCTGCCCCTGAAACCGATCAAGGCATGGAACGGATCGACCTGTTCGTCAGGCAGCAATACCTCTTTGATGCTTTTGACCTCAATTTGTTTCTCTTTCAGCCGAACCCGAAAGGTGTCCTCGATAATCTGCTTGTGCAGAAATCTGACCGGTCTTCCTTTGATTTTAAGGATTAGATCGTCACGCAGCAGATTATTCAACTCTTTGCTCACATTGTTTCTCAACATCTTTTGATCATCAGCAATTTCCGCAGCCGTAATCCCTTCCCCCGCAAATAAAGCCTCTTTGGAAATTTTCTTGGTGCTCTCGGCAATATACTCTAAAATCTTATCTATTCTTTTCACCTGTATTCCTCCAGCCTGAATCAGTCATTGGAAATTGATTTCAACCTGCTTATTTAGGGAACAGAATATGGTTTTTCAGCGCATGAGCAACTCCATCCTCGTCATTCGAGAGAGTAACGGTGTTGGCAGCAGCTTTGACCTCAAGGGGAGCATTTTCCATGGCAATGCCAAGTTCCGCAAAGGCCAGCATGTCGATATCATTGTAGTTGTCACCAATAGCCAGACAATCGCTTTGTTTCAGTTGGTACTCTTTTAGCAGAATTTGAATGGCTGCGGTTTTGGAAGCCTTTTTTGACATGATTTCCAGATAAGTAGGCTTGGATAAGTAGAGATTTACTTCCTCGCCGTATACGGGTCGCAATACTTGAAGGACGCGTCTGATCTCTTCGGGATCACCCATGCACAAAATTTTACTGGTTCCATCAGTCTCTTCCCTCCAACCATTGGTAAGCTTAGAAAAACTATAAATGCGAGGCTCGATATTGGTGATGTCACGTTCTTGAAGCGCCCATGCATCCAATTGCTCAATATACCACTCATCATCCTTATACAGGCTTACGTGAAGATCATAGGCAGCCAGGCTGTCAAGCAAACGCTGTGTCATTTGCTTATCTATATAACGGGTGTTCAGCTTGTTCCCGTGTTTATCTATAACAAGTGCCCCACTGTAGCATATGAGAGGCTCCGAAATACCAAGATGCTTCTGCAATGGAATAATTGCTTTTGGCATTCGCGCAGAGACAAGAACTACTGGAATCTGCTTATCATTTATAACCTGGAGAATGGTTTCTTTGGTTGCTTCCGTGATTTGATGCGCCGAGTTAAGCAGCGTCCCGTCAATATCAATGCAGACAATTTTATAAGTTTCCATAAATGATTCCTCCAGCTCCAGTGTATTTTGTTATTCAATGAATGAGTATACAAGAAAGATAGTGTATATAACCAAAAATACAACACACATAATAACTGTTACTTATTACGACAAGCTTTGGCTTGTTTTGAATCGTTTCTATCAGATAAAATTACTCGGTAACGTTAACATCTAGGCAGGAGAATTGCATAGGCATAGAGAAGTAGATCTTTCATAAATGACTGACTGTGAATTTGTTCCGGAAATGTATGGAAAAGGAGTTTGAATAAGTCAATGATACGATATGGATTACAACAGGAACAAGGATTCAAGCTGGTTATGACGCCCGAATTGCGACAAGCAATCACGATCTTGCAATATTCTTCGGCTGATTTAATATCCTTTCTGCATGAACAGGCGAACAATAATCCAGTCATTGATTTGCCGGAGTTTAATATGTCCATTGGCGGTATCAAAGAAGAAGCAGAGCAGTTTTCACAGAAAGATCAAGGAGAGCTGATTGAACATTATCGTGGCGGAGAAAAATATCCATCGGTCCAGCGAGCAACCCCCGTTACATTTCTGGACTTTGTCCCCAATCCGAATGATACCCTGTTTGAACACCTGAACAGGCAGCTTGGACTGGTATGTGGGCTTACAAATTCACAGCGTATGGTGGCACGGTACCTCATTGGCAATTTGAACGAAATGGGATATTTAGAACTTGATGTTCCAACAGTCGCCTCACTAGTGGACGTTTCCATAGCCGAAATTGAGGATATGCTCTTGGTGATACAGAGTTTTGATCCACCGGGGATCGCCTCTTACAGCTTGGAAGAGTGTCTTCTTCTCCAGCTCCAGCTTGCTGGCATGGATGATGAATGCATAGTCAGAATGGTAAGCAACCATCTGGCTGATCTGGCAAACAATCGGATACAAAAAATTGCGGATGCTCTTGAAATCGGTAGGCGAGAGGTTATACAGATGGCCGATCGAATTCGCAAGCTAAATCCATGCCCGGGCGCAGCATTTGCTCATAAAGAGCAGCAATACATCATAGCAGATATCACGGTCGAAAAAGCCAACGGCGAATATCTTGTCCTGATTAATGACATTAGTGCGCCGCGGGTTGAGATCAACCCTTTTTACCAGCAAATGATGCGGGATCTACCGAATAGTGAAACCAAACTTTTTATCCATGAGAAGATGAATACGGCAAAATGGCTGATCAATAGCCTGAAGCAACGTCGGCTGACCCTTCTACGGGTTGCCAAGGCCATTGTGGAAAAGCAACAGGATTTTTTTGAGCATGGCGTGTATTTCCTCAAACCAATCACCCAAAAGGAGATTGCCGAAAAGACGGGCTTACACGAATCCACGGTCAGCAGGGCGGTCAGTAATAAATTTATACAGACGCCACGCGGATTGTTCGAACTCAAATTCTTCTTTACTTCCTCCTTGACGTCAGCGGACGGAGATGCTGCTTCATCGGAGAGTGCAAAAAAGCGTATCAAAATTTTGATAGATGATGAGGACAAGCAAAAACCGTTATCGGATCAGGCTATTACTACCCTGCTGGGAAAGGAAGGTTTGCATTTATCACGCAGAACCGTGGCGAAATATCGAGAAGAACTAAGATATCTTTCTTCTGCCAAAAGAAAAAAGTTTGAAGTTTGAATGGTTAAAGATAGTGGCGATGCAGCAAGACAGGCAACGTCTCAGGAAAGCTTGATCCGACTCGCTAGTTCTTGAATTCACCATTACACCCCCTTTCTTGAACTAGGATGTTTTCACTTTTGAAACGTTTCCAATTTGCTGTAATAAAAACGTCAGTTAGTAGATCCACACTATGAATCGAAAGAATGAGGCTAATATTTTTCAATAAAATCATGTAGTTTCGCCTTGCTTGAAGACAACGGGGAGACGATACACTTGCTGATCTAAAGTTTCACCTTCGATTTTCTTATAAAGTAATCTGATTGTCATACGTGCCATCTCCTCCACTGGCTGCCTGATTGTAGACAATATCGGATGAAAATAAGGATGATCCTGAATCCCGTCGTAGCCGATAACCTTTACATCCTCTGGAACGCGAATGCCCTCCCTGCGCGCTCTTTCTATATAGCTGGCGGCTAACATATCGGTAATAGCAAAAATGCCGTCCACATCGCGGTGCTCATTTAGGAACTCGTTAAAATAGGCATCGTCGTCCACTATAGGGTCGGGCTTCTCGTAGATTACATAATCGACTCCCAATGTTTGCGCTTCATGAATGAAACCTTTTCTCCGATTCATGGTTTCACTGAAAACGGAAGTGACGCTTCCCATAAAAGCCGGTTTCTGGGCTCCCGCTTTAACAAGCTCCCTCAAAGCCAGACGCCCTCCCTCATAATTATCGGAGGTCACACAGGTAATTTTTTTGTTGAAGTGCCTATCAATACTTACAATCGGAATGTCATTGCTTACGCTATTCTCTATATCATTGTAAGTAATGCCGACAATACCAGCCACTTTGTTTTGCCGTAGCATATCCAGATAATATAGTTCCTTTTCGGGCTTGCCGCCGCTATTACATAACATGAGCTTAAAGCCTTCTCTATCCAACTCATCCTCAATGTAATAAGCCAGTTCAGAAAAAAAAGGATGCCAGATACTTGGAAGCAGCAAGGCTACCATCTTGGATTTCCTCATCTTGAAATTTCGAGCGACTTCATTAGGAAAATAATTCAGTTCTTGTATAGCTTTCTCCACTTTCCTGCGTGTTTCTGGTTTTACAGAGCCCGAGTTGTTAATAACGCGAGACACCGTTCCCACAGCTACGCCAGCTATGTTAGCTACATCTTTAATACTTGGCATCTCCCTCCCCCTATCTCTCTTTATGAAAATTATAATAACACTAAGATGGAAACGTTTCAATTATGTTTGAAACGCTTTTTTTGCTGACTGTTTTCATGCTTCCTAAAGAATGTCTTCGCTTTAATGAAGCTCTATTGTCAGTTGTATGCGGATCTAAAAAACAAGGCTTGTGATGAAAATTATCATTAGAGAGAACGGTTAAAATCTGTATCAATTTTTGTTCCGGAAATATGCCTACGCTTACTCAAGCGTTCTCTCCAGTACATCCGTCAGAAAAATGATTTGCTCCTCGAGCTTGCCCTTTTCATGACTACAAATGCCCACGGCCTTTATAAAAGCTTTTTATCTTCCCTGCCGGGCTGAAGCGCCAGTGTGGATTCCATTAGATATACGTCCTTGTCCTCTACATCTGTTCATATTCATCTCTATCCTTCTTGTTTTAGTGGTTAATCCTAAATTTCCTCCGAAAGACACGAATAGCGTTATTAAAAGTTACATGCCGACCGTTTCTTTAGTCCCATTTACCAATTTACCGAAGAGATCACGTTAAATTTGTAAAGGCAGCCGATAATCGGCTGCCTTTACGTTTAAATAGTGTTTGCAAAATTATATTTCTTATCTTCTAGAATAGGCTTGCAGATTTGCGTATATAGGCCTTACAAGAGCACATTTCTCAAGTGCTTGCCGTATCAACATTTGCCCAATAGAGCCGCTGGTGCCAAACAGGTAAAGCCTTCCTGGAAAGTGTCTTAGAACGTTGATGCTACTTTGGCCACTTCTTGAAGTCCTTCTTTTACAATCACTTCTGCACGATCCTTGTACTGATTATGTCCTTCAATAATAACATCGGTAGTTTGAATTCCGAAAAGGCCAAGATTCATCTTCACTGGTTTAACCGCTGATTCGAAGGATGCCATCGGCTCTATCGAGTACATTCCTCCACGTGCGCTTAGCAATGCGATTTTTTTATCACCGACAAGACCAACAGGACCTTCAGCAGTAAATTTAAATGTTTTGCCAACCTGGGAGATATGAGCGATGTAGTTGACCAACGGTGCAGGTGCCATGGTGTTCCAGAGTGGAAAGGCAATGACTACTTTATCTGCGGCAAGGAATTGATCCAGATAACGATTGGACGTTGTTGTGGCTTCCAACTCTTCTGCCGTAAGTTCATAACCTTGACTTAATTTATAGATGCCTGTGATCACAGTATTCCCATAAGTAGGAAGGTTCTCTACGAACAAATCAAGTTCAGTAATTACATCAGACGAATGGGTATCTTTATAAGTCTTGAGAAAAGTCTCATACATCTGAACACTTACTGCTTGATCTGCTGGGCGATCATTCGCTTTAATAAAAAGTACATTGGACATAGTAATTTCTCCCTTATAGTAAGATATTTATCTCAGTCCATTTCATATTGTGCCTTTTTTAAGCACATTTAAGACTTTTAAATGCAACTGCGATGAGCACATTATAATTCATTTATTCCTTAATCTCAAGTTCTATTTCTGTACGAATGTTAGGTTACAAAATATGCTTTATAACGTTGTAGTACAGGAGTGACACCTGATTGTTTGGTCAGTAGGAGCAATGGCGTTTTGAGGGGGAGCCCTTTCACAGTATTCGTAACCATATATATCTATCATCTGAATACATCTATAGATGACTAACCGTGATCGATGAGAAGGTATACTTTTAAACATTTTTCTTACAACTAGGGTTTTAAATAACTTACTTTCGTCTATTGATTGAACTTACCATCAAAATTTATATGGCTATCTAAAAGATATTGGGAACGGGTCTATTCTGGTAGTATCCTTTAATACTTTAACAGGTATTACCATACCAGTGCTGTTCTCTATATACAATAGTTGCAAGTATGCGCAATTGTGGGGATGAGTGATCAGTGTACTGTTATAACAAAATCCAGCAAGAAAATAAAAAGTCGCCAATATGGCGACATCTTTAACTCTTAACCACTAAGGCAGCATCATTGGTTAAAGCTTTTGAGATGCATCTTTGAAACAGCACATTACAAATTTATGCCTGTTTTTTTATTTTTTACTAATTAAAGTAAATCTATACGGTTAGCGACATCATCGATTGTAAACTGACTCAAATATTTTATAGTGTGCTGTTCAGTTTCATACAGAATTTTTTCCAATTCAAGATCAAGCTGTTTAGCGGCATCTCCACAATCGATATCAAAATCAGATTCTGATATATCCGTATTTACTGCATAATAAATATCACCTAAAGTAATTAGACTGGGAGCTTTTCGTAAAATGTAGCCCCCCTCACGTCCACCTTTTGACTCCACGATACCTGCAATGGTTAAAGACTGCATGACTCTTCTCATGAATGTAGCATGCGATTTAACTTGACTCGCAATCATTGCACTAGATAAAACGCTGTTACTTTTTGCTAGCCATACGACAGAATGAACGGCTATTTTAAAACGGGGAGGACCAATGTGGATTCCGCGATTTGCTGTACTCATATGAACACACCTTTTCTCTGTTTAGTTATTATTGGTTATTTAAACTGAATTGGAACTGATAATAAGCTTTAAATATTCTCAATTCGTTCTGCTAAAGAATATATACCTTTTTCTTTCCCGTATATTCAATAATAATCTGCACCGACTCCTTAAACCGCAGCGCATGCACAATCTCCCGCTCCCGCAGAAACTTGAGGCTGTCTTACAGATCCACATCATCCGTCTTGTCAATCAGCCACTGGTATGTAGCTTGGGCCTTTTCTTCGGCGGCTATTTACTCATACAAATCTGCCAGTGGATCACCTCTAGCCGCGTGTAGGTCGTGATGAACGGAACCCCTGTTGCACTGTTGTAGAACAAGACTACTAGACTGCCGCTGCTTTATTAACTAACGTACCCAGTTAGCATAATGACCTGTTTGTTGACTATATGTCCCTAGATTAAGTTCCCCTTTAATAAAGACTGTTCGGCATAAGAAGATCTCTCTTAGAGAGAGCGTTACTTTGTCTGATTGAACAACTAACGTACACCTTCCTCAATAAAAAATTTCAGCCCTTGAGAAAGATAAGGTATCACCAATTGGATATATTCTTCAGCTGGCCTTGTATCGTTATATTGCCAGTTAACGGCCGCCCCGTAAATGCTCCAGCTTAACATTACAGATGCAATTCGAACGGATTCCTCACGGACTCCTGCATTCTGATTCATCATCATCTCGAAAAATACTTGCTCAAGTTCTTTCTTAATTATCGCTTCTATTACAGAAGTAAATGATTCGAAGCTTTTTCGACATTGGGAAGCCAGCGAAGATTGAAATTGAGTAACCGACATAAATACACTGGCAAGCGTCGTTTCATTGAGCTGGTCATGTATTGAAATTTCTCTCATTACGTTCGTCATTAGATGTTCTTCCAGTGTTTTTTCGAGCAGATCGTATTTATCCATAAAATGATAGTAAAAGGTGGCACGGTTGATCGTTGCTTCTGATGTAATGTCTTTAATACTGATATTCTTAAAATCCTTTTTCGTTGAGAGGAGAAGAAATGCATCCATAATTAATCTGCGTGTACGTACAAAACGTGGATCGAGCCTGTTTTCCGTCATCTCACCTCCACTTTTTAGACATTTCACTGCATATGTCGTATATCCGATAAAAACGTAATTTTATCGGTTGAACAGTAGCTACCAGTACTTACAATATAACTATACAACAAGTGTTGTAGAAATAATAGATGTATGAAAGACGAGGCTACGTTATGATAATTACAATTTTTGGCGCCAGCGGCGCTATAGGAAAGTTGGTCGTAAAAGAAGCTTTAACACACGGCGACCAGGTAGTGGCTTATGTAAGAAGAGCGGATGCTCTGCCTGAAAATCACCCGAATTTACAAGTGGTTGTCGGTAGCCTGGATGACCACCGCAAAATGAAAGATGCGTTTACAAATTCAGACGCCGTGATCAGCGCGCTTGGACCGGCGCAGGATAAATCCAGAAAAGTGAAGGATTTGTCGATCCCCGGGCTCATGAAACCATCATTCAAACCATGCAGGCTTTAAATAAAAAACGTTTTGTCACACTGGGGACGCCTACCGTGAAAGCAAAAGAAGACCGTTCACAAATCAAACATAGAATGGACTGTCGTACGCATTATCAATCCGAATATCAAACAAGACGGCAAGAGCTATAGAATTTCGTTCGGTGATACGAAGTCAGGCATGAATGTATCTCGGGAAAACGTTGCGAAATGCTTGTACGATTTTGTTTGTAAATCTGCCTATATACAAAAAAATGCCGATTGTTTTTAATAAATAAGGAGAAAAATGACAATTACAATATGGATTATACAAGGATTATTGGCAGCCATGTTTCTGTAGAATTAACAGACGCGGGATTCTGGAAAAGCGGCTTTGCCGCAGCCGGCGCACTCCTTTTGGGTATTACAGTATCATGACTCATATTCGGGTAAAAGACGGCCTTAGAAACGACGACGATTATTATTCTCGGTATCCTGCCTTTCGTACCGCTGTTCCTGCTCTATTAATTAACTAAAAGAAAGGCTGCCCAAAATGTCAAATATGGATGGAAAACATTTATTCGCTGGGCGAATTGATTGCGGAACAGCACAAGCGAAGGATCGAAGCGGCTGAACGGGTTACAGCTATTTTGCAAATGGCCAAAATGCCGGATGAAGCGGGACTCAATTATTATTTAGAAGGTCACAACAACTTTGCCTTGGGAGTGACCCGTCGACACTTTAATCAACGCTTTGTTAATGTCCCCAAACGCATAAGTTGAATCTAAAGAGGGCTTGATATTTTCTTTTTCAACAAGTTTAGTGATATCTTGTAATTGACTTCCATTGGATTGCACAAATAAAAAGCGATATTCATTTTGATTCTTACGTGCTAAAGAATTGTACATTGACAACAAGTTTATCCCCTATTTCACTCAATGACAGCTGGTACTAAGTCGCTATAGAGAAGCTTTGTGTCATTCCCCCTTGAACAGGGTAAACTTTGTGTCATTACATGACTAAGCTTTATTACTTATCCATATTATTAACTGCTTTCCTCATTTCTTCATCAGTTAAATGAGTATAAATCATAGTCGTTTGTATAGAGGAATGTCCTAATTGGTTTTTCAATCTAGGCACATCATTGTTCTCCAAGTGATAACGGATTGCAAATGAATGTCTCAGAGAATGCACGGTTAAAGCCAGCTTTCCAAAAGCTATAGTGTATTTTTCAATCAGTTTTTCAATGGATCTCTGCGTTAAACGTCGGCTTTTTCCTTTGCAACCAACAGGAGCTGCTATAAACAAAAAGCTTTCGTTTCTTTCTGGAATATATCTGGATTCTCTGATCTGAAGATAATTTTCTAAATCCAGTAAAGCTTGCTTGCTGAAATACACATATTGTTCTTTATTACCTTTACGGATAACACTTACTAAAGCTTTATTCATATCCAGATCTTCAAGGTTAATGCCTGCAACCTCAGAGAGCCTAAGACCGGATCCTAAAATGAGGGAAACAATGGCTGTATCTCGTTCACGATTAAATTGATGGAAATTGAAAATATGTTTATTCTCTTTATTAATCTTTCCGTAATCATGGGCTACAAATAACCTAAACGACTCAAAATCGTCTTCTCTGAGAATTTTCCCATCAATACGATTGGCAATCGTCTCTTGGCTTTCTTTAACTACATTTAAATCCATTTTGGCCATAACATTGCGCTGGATATATGGCTCTAGGTCACTTATTTCAGCTTTATTCTGTAAGTAATCAAATAAGGATTTTAGTGAGGACAATTTACGGTTAATGGTTAGCTTAGTATTGTCGAGTTGATACTCCAAAAAAGATAAAAAATTCTCCACTTCACGAATGGTTAGTTTCTCTAAAGTAGCTAAATTCTACCCTGGAACGATTCGAGATTTCGCTTGAATATTTGCTCTCTGGTATAACAGGCATTATTCATTACTGGGTTCAAAAACAGGACCGTTTATCCATAGAAAAAATATCGAGCGTTCTTAGCGATATTCACTTCAAGAACGTTCAAGACTTATTTGCCGACGAACAAAACAGGGCTTAAATCGTCCAAGAACGATTTAAGCCCTACCCCATATCTAATTTACACCGATGACTGGCAGCTTGCCATCTCTCAACGATGCCAATGCTAAACTCGATTCTTGATCAGGTAAGTGTATGTTCTCTTAATCTTACGGCTGGGCCTTCATCCAGCGGCTACTCAAGGCAACAAACAAGGCAACGCAGAGAGAAACGCTGGCAGAAATCCAGAAGATGGCTCTGTAACCGGCGGAGTCTGCCACCAGGCCTAGAACGAGACTACCAATCACGGTTCCAAAATCGGACATGGAGATAAATAACCCCATCCATACTTTTCGACGTTCTTTTCCGAGTGTGATGCTCAGGTAAGCGGCAAGCACAGGATACACATTAGCTATGCCATAGCCGATCATCGCACCGCCCCCGTACAGCATCCATGCATTACCTGTTACTGGGGCAAAAGCTACAAGTGCCAGACCTATCGTGAGCGAAACCAACAGCATGCCGACATATACGGAATGCCAGTTCCCGTCCGAAGGCAGATTCTTACGGAAAGCAAATCTTGCTGTCACGATCACGCCCGATTGAATAGCAAAAAACACCCCCGCATTGCCGATTCCGGTCTGTATCACATACAAGGCAAGAAACGCCGTTACCGCGCCAAACCCAATCGTTGCGCTCATCATCACGATGCTGCTTAGCATGAAGTGACGGTTCCAGAGCGTGGATCGTGCGCTTCTATCTATTTCATGCTTGGTTGTCGTTTGCTCCGCGGGACGCTTTGCCGCTTTGATGTGCTGCGTGGCTCTTCCTGTTCCATAGCCCGAGATGAGCGTCAATGCGCCCAAAACCAAAAGGCCTGCGTAAAATCCGTTCAGTCCAGCTTTTTCCCAGGCGATCCATCCCAGTGCAGGCATCATAACCGAGGGTAGCAAACCAAACAACAAGTATAGAGATAATCCCTGAGCACGGTCACGCTCGGGCAACAGGTCCATAACAGCCATTTGCACGGTCAACGAAAAGAATGCGGCGACAGCGCCTTGCAAACCCCGGACAATAATGTAAGAAACGTTGCCTTGCCATACAAACAATAGCAAAACTAACAGATGCCCCGCCAGAATAAAACGTAGAATGCGGGCAATCCCGAATCGTTCAACGACGATTCCCGCCCATGGTCGCAGCAGCATGCTAACTAGCAAATACATCCCCACGATCATACCGATCTTGTCGTTTCCATAGCCAATGCTTTGCGTATATAGAGGCAATATCATCTGAACGAAGGCGTTAGCACTATAAAACAAAAAAGTGAGGGTATATAGGCGTAGCAACACGGGGGAAAATGCACCGTTGCGAGCGTATGGAAAATCTTTGCTTCGATTCATGCCCAGGCGCCTTTACGCTGCCCTGCGTCAACATAGAAAGGCCTGTCCTCCCGAATTGTACCCAACTCCGGACGTCCGGATAATAAGGCGTCTAACAACTGCTTAACTGCTGGTTCCCTGGATACCTTCATCTCGGCTATCGTCGAGAAGCTACCGCATAAGCTACCCTGAGCTAATACAGTCCATCGGTCACATAGCGCAAAAGCAGCCTTCAGGTTGTGCGTGATGAATACGTAGGACATATCCCGTTGTTCCTTTAAATCGCGTAAAACGTCGATAATATGTACCTGGTTGGCAATATCCAAGCTGCTGACAGCTTCATCGAGCACGATAAAGCTGGGTCTGGAGATCATGGCGCGTGCAATGTTAATGCGTTGTAGTTGTCCACCGCTGAATTGTCTTGGCAGCTTGTTCATGGCACTTACAGGTAGTCCCACGATGTCCAAAGCTTCGCCGATGCGGTAATCCTTTTCCCCATTCGTTAGTCGCTCGAAATTGTCCAGGGGCTCCCCGATGATTTGTGCTGCCGTCATCTTGGGATTTACCGAAGAATAACAATCCTGAAATACGGCCTGTACATGCTTCCGTAATTGTTTTTTCGTTCGATTGTCGCAAGCATACATATCCTTACCATCAATAAGTACTGAGCCCCGTTGAGGGCGCTGCAAGCCAAGCATGATTTTGCCGAGTGTACTCTTGCCTGCACCGCTCCCCCCCAACAAACCGATGCATTGTCCTGCCTCCAGCGTCATGGAGATATCCTTCACGACAGCTCCCTGCAACTTCTGTTTCGATTTCCACCAAGAGTTGTTCGCAGAATCATACGTGTGAGTGACGCCGGAAAGTTCTAGCAGTGCCATTATTCTTCCCTCCGTTCATTCATTCAACCGACTGCGTAGCAATTCTTGTGTATAGGAATGTTGTGGTCGATTGAATATGGATAATACGTCGTTATGTTCCACGATCCGTCCTTCATGCATCACGATGACCTCGTCTGCCATCTCTGCGATGACGTCAAGATCATGCGTAATAAGCAGGATGGCAACGTCCTGGTTCACCCGCAGTCTCTCTAGTTCCTCCAATACATGGTATTGATTAATGGTATCGAGGGCTGTGGTGGGCTCGTCCGCAATGACGATGGAGGGTGACAGACACATCGTTAGCGCAATCAACACGCGTTGCAGCATGCCTCCGCTAAGCTCGAACGGATATCGTTTGAGAAGTTCCGGCGGATCAGGCAGCCTTACACTTTCAAGTGCCTGCACAGCCAGTGTCAACGCATCCTTTTTACTACACCGGGCATGTGTGCGGATCGTTTCGACAAACTGGCTTCCGATGGTATGAACAGAAACCAGTGCATTCATTGGATTTTGAACAATATATCCAATATCATTTCCGCGAATGGTGCGTAACTGCTCTTCAGTCATGCCGTTCAGTTCATCACCTCTCAGTCTGATGCTGCCGTTTATGCGGATGGCAGGATCGAGTAGCTGAAGAATCGATCGACAGGTTAACGTTTTGCCGCTGCCACTCTGTCCTGCAAGACCTACGACGCGTCCAGGCTGCAACGAAAACGAAACATCATCCAGCAATCGTTGAGAAGCGCCGTCTTCGATCACATCGGCACAGACATTATGAAGTGCAAGCAATGGTTCAGGAGTTGCCGATCTGACGTGATGTTCTTCGAACATTGCGGGTGCTCCTCTCCTTCACTTTCTTTACGCCGAGCAGTTGGGAGAGCGACTCCCCCAGTACATTGAACGCGGTGACTACAAGTAAAATACACAATCCCGGATATAGCATTAGGGAAGGGTGTTCGCGCAAATAGCCGCGTCCTTCATTAATCATCGCTCCCCATTCCGCGGTAGGCGGCTGAATGCCGAGTCCCAGGAAGGAAAGAGCTGAAATATCCATGATGGCCCACCCCATCTCTAGCGTACCGATCACCACAATTTGCGGGAAAATATGCGGAAAAACGTGTCTTCTCAGGATCGCTAATCGGCTGGAACCGCAAATGAGGGCAGCCAGCAAATACGGCTCGGAACGCAGATGCAACACCAGACCCCGAGTCATACGTGCATAGTACACCCACTGTACCAGCAGCAGTGCAATAATGACCTGATATATCCCTGGTCCAAGCATACCAACGATGCCAAGCACAAGGACGAGGTTCGGAAATGCAAGCATGCCGTCGCAAATCCGCATTAATAGCTGATCCAGCCAACCGCCTACGTAACCGGATAACATGCCAATCGATACACCAACCAGCACAGATATGGAAAAGACACCCAACACCAGTCCAAACGTAATCCGGACACCATAGATGAGTCTGGACAACACATCCCTGCCCAAATGGTCGGTACCCAGTAAATGCTCAGCCGAGGATGGAACGAGCTTGTCAGCCATTCGTATCTGATTCGGATCATGGGGAGCTATCCATGGAGCAAAGATAGCTGTTACTGCGCAAACACACAAAAAGAACAGGCACAAGCCTACGACCAGCCGCTTGCCAAAAAACAAACTTTTCAATTTCATATTCCTACCTGCTCCTTTCTTGCAAGGAAAGCCTCGGATCAGCAGCCATGTGCAGAAGATCGGTTAGGAGACTTGTACATAAATAAAGACAGGCAGCAAAAAAAACATAGCCCTGAATGACTGGTAAATCGCGGTTGAAAATGGATTCCACGAAAAACCGCCCCAAACCGGGCCAGGAGAATACTCGTTCTACCACAATCGTTCCCGTGATAAGCCTACCTAGATTCATACCGAATCCGGTAATGATGGGGAGGATGGCCAGTCGAACCACATGTCTGAGCATGATGCTGCGCGGCTTTAATCCTCGTGTATGCGCATAGTCCACGTAAGCCTGCTTCATCTGCTCCAGAATACTCTCGCGAAACAGTCGGGCATAGGTTGCCACAAGTGCCAAAGAGAGAGTCAATGATGGTAAAATCAAATGCTGCCATGTGCCCTTTCCTTCCACGGGAAGCAAGTCCCCGTGGAGGGCAAACAGATAGATCAGTAAGTAACCCAGCATGAATTGCGGTAAGGATGCGCCGATGTAGGAAAGAATGCGCACCGCATAATCTACCCACCGCCCGGCGTGTACGGCCGAGAGATACCCTAGTGTGACAACAGTTACGAAAGCGATCAACATACTGCTCCCCGTCAACTGCAACGTTGCGGGCAACCGTTGCCAAATCTCTCCCCAGACAGACTTGGAGGACAGGTACGACGTCCCGAGGTCTAGCTGTAGCATGCGAACAGCAGATTGAACGTACTGAGACATAAAGGGATCGTCCAGCCCCAGTTCTCCCCTCTTCTCCTGTAGCATTTGCTCGTTAGGCTTGATATGAGCTACCGAGAAGTACGCCTCGGCCGGATCAACCGGAGAGAGCCTCATTAGCACAAAAGCTACGAAGGTGGCGAACAGCACGAGTGGAACCAGCGTCAGTGCTCTTCTAAAAATATAACCTGCCATGAGTGGCCCTTCCTTTTCTTTATTTTAGGTGAATGCTATTAAATGGATGATCCCATCTGCTCTCAGGAAATGAAACGTTATCCAGTGTTTTCTGGTATACGTTATATTGACGAATATAGGACAGGGGTATAATAACCGATTCTTCCTGAACTTTTTGTAAAATCTGATCATAAAGCTCTTGTCTCTGTTTCTCGTCAACGGAAGCCAGTACTTGCCTGATCTGTTCGTCAAGCTCTGCCTTGCCTTCAATATTGAGATGTGCCTCTGCAACGCCAAAGGTAGGCTCCGCTACCGCATTGACCAATGTATGTGGATCGTAAGGCACTCCGGAGTTGAACCAGAAGTTCATGTCATAGTCTCCCTCACGGAAACGTTTGGTCTGTTCGGTCAGCTCAAGTCCCGTCAACTGAAGTTTAACGCCAAGTCCAGCCCATTCGGCCTGAAGTGTCTCGCCCATCGCTTTCTGGATGCGGTCAGTTGTATCGTACATCAGCTCAAACGACAGCTTCTCGCCATCCTTTTCCCTGGTACCGCCCGATGCCGGAACCTTCCATCCTGCCTCGTCCAGATAAGCTGCTGCTTTGGAGGCATCGTATGCAAATCCAGGGAACGTCTGACTAACGTAAGGATAATCGGTCGTTAGCACCTGCGTCGCAGGCTGTTCCACGTCAGACGTGATGCCTTTGACCATCGCAGCCTTGTCAAATCCGTGATGCAATGCAAGCCTTACTCGCATATCCGTCAGCTTTTCATTCTGCGTATTCAGGATTAAGTTTCGCGTGCCCAACGGGCCCGATACTTCCGTTTCGAATGCATCGTTCTTTTGCAGGCGCGTGAATTCGTCAAGGCTAATGGAACCCTCTCCGAAAATGAGATCAAGATCGCCTTTCTCGAAGGCTAGTACCCGAGTTTCGGCATCCGGTATGATGCGGACCGTGATCTTGTCCAGTTCAGGCTGTTCGCCCCAATAGTTCGGGTTTTTCACGAATACGCTGTATTCATCCTGCTTGTATTCTTCAAGCATCCATGGCCCCGTGCCGATGGGAGACTGAATGCTTTCCAGCGTATTGTCCCCTTCCGGGAAGCCTGCATCGGCCAAGAAGCGGAATGGACGCACGGTCGTTAAGTCCTGCAAAACCGGATAGTACGGCTCTGACATGACAAGCTTGACGGTGTACTCGTCAACAAGCTCGAGGTGATCCAGCAATTTGGCCGTTCCCAGCCAGCTATGCGTCGTCTTGTTTTGCAGGATCGCGTCTATGTTACGCTTGACGCTAGCGGCGTTGAACGGTGTTCCGTCCGAGTATTGGACGTCCTCCCGAAGATGGAAAGTATATTCTTTGCCGTCCTCGCTAATCTCCCAACTGGTGGCCAAATGAGGCTTGATTTTTCCCCCTTCGCCGTACTCAACCAGCGGTTCGTAAATCATGGATTGTGAGAACAGCTGTGATGGATAGTACGCGTGCGGATTAGATGGACCCAAATCCCTCATCCATGAAACCGTTATTTCTTTAGCTCTTTCCTGTTCCCCGTTAGCTGACGCAGATGGTGCTGCCTCCTCTTTTTTGGAACATGCCGCTGTCACAGCAAGCAGAAGCATAAATAGCATGACAAGTATGCCTTGGAACATTTTTCTCTTTCGCATGGTAAAGCCCCCTAAAACATTAATGAGAATGAAAATCATCTTCAA
Organism: Paenibacillus sp. A3M_27_13; assembly: GCF_024213315.1. Classification (NCBI taxonomy): domain Bacteria; kingdom Bacillati; phylum Bacillota; class Bacilli; order Caryophanales; family Paenibacillaceae; genus Paenibacillus; species Paenibacillus sp. A3M_27_13. The sequence goes on along the minus strand of NZ_JANAVE010000011.1, from coordinate 106,060 downwards.
TTTATGTTAAGGAGTTTGGTATGATTGAACAATGGATATATTTCTGATTTTTTATAGCACAAAAAACAGAACCGGGCTTGCGACAATTGACTTGTCTATGCATGTCTTGCTTGGAACCGCGGTTCAAAATACATTTGGTTAAGGAGCACAACATGGAACGTTCAACAATTGACGGAAAAGAAATTTCCTTTTTGCCGAATGAAGGATACGACATATACATCCCTCAAAGCGTGAGCCTTTTCCGCAGGCTGTCCTGCAAACAGCTTATCCCGAGCTCGCCTGGGGCGCATCGCCTCGTCGTGTTTAAGTCGACATCCGGTGTGTTACACTTGAGGAAGCATTTCGTGCAGACCGAAAAAAACGATGTCTTACTGCTTGCACCTGATGCGCAGGCCAGCATTCAATTCGTCGATCCGCACGAAGAAACATTGGGGGCTTCATCGTCCGCCACGCAGCTGAATACCGCGGCGGCCATCGTCATCGTGTTCAGTGTATACCGGCTTGGAGAGTCGAAACCAGCCAATGAATTACTGTCCATGATTCCGTACGAGACGCGCATGAACATTACTGACGAATCAAGGTTACTTGATTTGGCAGGAACGCTCGACCTCTCATTGAAGCGCCCCACTCCCGTCCCCGAAGAGTCGAGATTGAAACAGCAGATTGCGTTGCAGGAACTACTCCTGTTCCTGATGGAAAACATTCGACGGAATACGGAAATATCCGATAACATTCAAGCGGTGAAGCATACAGTCACTTATATCGAATCTCACTATCAGCAAAACATTACGGCCCGCCAGTTGTACAGCATCGCAGGTGTGGCTAAATGGCAATACAGTACCTTATTCAAGTCCATTACAGGAAAAAAACCGTTGGACTACGTGTTGGATATTCGTATGAAACACGCCAAGCGGCTGTTGTTACAGACCGAGGACACGATTGCACAGATTGCCCAAGCCGTGGGATTCAAGGATGAGAGTTACTTTTCGCGCAAGTTTAGACAAACGGAAGGGATCACTCCCCGCCAGTACGAGGAGGCTGCTTCAGTCAGCTCATCTCCCGTGCTCATGCCCGAGGTTCCTTACAAACGGATCGTTGCCGTTGGTTATTCGCTGGGCGATCTATTGTCCTTGGGTATCACGCCGATAGGCGCAGATGTGGAGATCATAGGTAAAAGAGGTCTGTACTGGGATTCCATCAATGGTATTGAGGATATTGGATTACTGGGTGAACCGGGCAAAATACGTAAGCTTCTTCCTGACCTGATCATTCATTCTGGTTTCCGTCAAGATTGGATCGAAGAATTGGCATCCATTGCCCCAACCGTGCTCATCGATCGCTATGAACACGTCTATTCAAGAATCATGCAAACAGCAGAGCTAATGAATCGGCAGAAGCTTGCACAACAATGGATTTATCGGCATCGCGCTGCAAGTAAACAAATGTGGATAGGCCTGGCGAAGCATATGGATGTTAAGCAAACAGCAGCTGTGTTTTCCATCGTTGAGGGCAATCTCTACATCATGAGCATGAAAGGCTTTGCAGTTACTGTATACCACCCTGACGGCATGCAGCCTCCTCCGAAGGTGAAGGAACTAATCCGGGCAGGCATTCCTTTTCAACTGACGCGACCGGAACATGCCTGTAGCTATGAAGCCGATACCCATTTTATTCTCATGGATAACGATCCCCGTACGATCCGGTTATACAGAAGACTGATGCAGTTACCATACTGGAACTCGAAAAGCATCGACCGTATTATTCTTACCGAGAACAAGTACAATTTCGATGATCCGCTCACGATGGACAGATTGTTGCTAGAGCTTCCTCAGATGATTCTGAAGAAAAGTCACTAATGACCACATTGATTTCTCCACGCCAAAAATAGGGATGTAATCAATCGCCTCTTACTACGATTGGTTACATCCCTATCCCCTACAGCGTCATATCCTGCAGCCACTGCAAAACAAGCAATCATACTTCCAATATTACCGACTCCAATAAATCCAATGGTTTTTTTCATATGTCAATGTTCCTCGTCTGATGTTTGTTCACTGTAAGTTTTTTATTGATTATCTTGGCTTGGGACAAGAACTGTACCGATAAAATAAAAAAGCCGATAAAATAGCGACTTTCAATGGGACCTTGTTCTTGTCCCTCGACATCCTTGTAGTATGTATTCAGATAATATTCGCGCAAATCTCGGGGATCTGCGGTGACTAGTGTTTCCTTATTCGATCGCAAAAAACGAGAAAAACGATATGCAGCTCACATTCATGATAATGATATCTAAATATAACTAAAAAATGACGGGATCGTGTGTCAACGCTCCTGTCATTTTATAACATTATTTTTGACATTACATCTCTTTCAATTGAATATTACTTTAACCTTGCAAGGATCTTACTTCGATGATTATATATTTTGAAGCATGTGTGCTCGTTAAACAGTGGATTAGAAGCCTGCCGTCCAACCCGCGTCTGCAGCTATAACAGCCCCGTTCACAAAGCTCGATTCGTCTGATGCCAGGAAAAGGGCTACTTTTGCGATTTCTTCCGCCTGCCCTACGCGAGGAATTACGCCTTGTGTAACCTTCGTTCGGGACGCGCCAAACTCATTTAAGTTATGAATCGTTGAAGTAATGTTTGTGGCTGTCGCTCCTGGCGCAATGGCATTGCATCGGATACCTTTTTGAGCATACATGAACCCCGTGTTTTTCGTAATACCGATTACCGCATGCTTTGAGGCAGTGTAAGCAGCGCCCGCATGCGCGCCGCTGAAGCCGCCCGTAGATGCCGTATTTATAATCACTCCATTCCCTTTATCCAGGAAGATCGGGATAACTTTTCGAATCGAACGCATAACGCTTTTTGTGTTAACATCGAATATAAAATCCCATGTCTCGTCGTCCACATCTCCTACAGGCGCCATGTTATCCATAACGCCCGCATTGTTAACTAAAATATCGAGAGTTCCGAATTCATTAACAGCAGTATCGATCATAGCATGAATATCATTTAAATCAGCAACATTGGTTTTTACTGCGACGGCGGTTCCGCCAGCTGATTTAATTCCTGCTGCAACCGATTCAGCTCCTTCAATGTTCAGGTCTGAAACAATAACACTTGCGCCTTCTTTTGCAAATAATTCTGCAATTGCTTTCCCCATTCCTGATGCTGAGCCTGTAATGACCGCAACTTTTCCTCCCAAACGCATGAAAAATCCCTCCAATGTTTTTTTGAACAACCGTTCATCTGAAGTATGGATCAAATTCTAAATCAAAGTCAATTGTACGAAAGTACACGCCCGAACGGGGGATTCTCAAGAACGAGCACCTCAAAAGGCTGCCTCATGAAAGTCCCTGAAGAACTGTGTAGGTGATTAGTTCACGTATTGGAGCTAGTCTGATGAATCTTTTCGAAGGAGTTTAACGATTAGTGTCAGGTCAATTTTTAGGGATTGATCCAGGTGATGCGGTTAGTTACAGCAACAAAGGATTTATGTTCAGAACCTTATTGCATCTGACTGGTCTTTACATAAGTAAGTAATATTCCAGAGTGATACTTTTTGAAGTTTTCCCAACAACTAAATTATCATTAATGATCTTAGGTCCTATAAACCAAAAGAGTGTGTAAGATGAAAAACTGACGCCGTTTAGACCAGCTCCAACCATGCCTGCTTCAGCAAGCATCTTACCAGCCAAATTCGCTCCCAGCCTTTCAAAAAAAGAATAAGCACTTTATTCGGAATATCAATTACGAGCAGGTCTGGAATAAGATAAATAGTTTTTGTATTTTTTTAATCTTTCAGGCAATTCTCCAGCCTTGGAATTAGGTTTTAATGAAACTTTATATAATTCATCCGCATGCTCGAATTTCCCAGAGATTAGAACATGAGAATGCGCTCTATCTTCCTCCGCGACATTGAATTTAACTTTGCCTTGTTCAACCTCCAAAGTGCCCTTTACACCGCAAATTCCGCATATTGCAGGATAATTATCATCATGATTTCTGATTTCAACGAGTTTGGAATGACAGATTGGACATAAACCAGATTCGCCAATATATTTCGCTTCCGTATTCGGATTCATTAGTGTTTCAGCCACATGACGACCAGATTGCCTAGCTCTGTTCAATTCATTTTCTTTAAAGACTACTGATCCAGGCAAGCCAACCCAATTAACCAGCATTTTGTCTACAACATTGATTTGCATCGGCAGCGTGAAAAGATGGAGCATCGGCAGAGCAAGTGTGTCCCACTCACTCCCACCTACAGCTATAAGAGAAGCCACTCTTTGTTTAAAGCTTCTTTCATCTGGGCCTTTACCAGTAGTTATTCCTCTTTCTTCGCGTTGCTTCTTGGCAATCATTCGGAAGGCAATATCATGGGAAGGGCCCATCCGGTCATTCAGAGTCTTCAACAGTCCACTCGGACTCTTCTCATAAATGGCTGAGCTCACAATTAACCCGTCGCATTCCATTATTTTTTCTTCAATAAATCCATAATCATCGTTCTTTATCACACAATCTCCTGAGCCACACTTTTCAAGCAGGCTGACTACACAAGCATTACAACCGGTGCAAGGTTTAATTTGCAGGTCATTAAGACGTATAAGCTCTACCTCGGCACCTATCTCTTCAGCACCCATCAGAGCTTCCTTCACAAGGATTTCTGAATTACTCATCCTTCTACCGCAACTGATCCCTAAAATTTTCATTAATATCCTCCTGCAATTTGTATTTGTTAGGCATAGATCCTGAAGCAAATCCATGCGAGAGTTTCAGCTTTCTCCACTAATTTCGCATAAATTTGCTCACATAATTCCAAAACTATTCCCTCACAGAGTTTTGATTTTAAACAATATTACTCATTTTTTGATTAAAGTGTTATTTATTGCAGCGCGTAATAATTTCAGTATATATAATGAAAGCGTTATATCCTATGTGCTGGAATTTAAACCAGGGCCGATATAGTGACGATATTTTGTAATATTGCACAAGGATTAAAAAGCTTTTGGAGGCTGCTCTCGTGAAAATTCAAAAAATAATCAGAAAACTTAGCGACTGTTATCTTTCCTTGCCCGAAGAGGCCATGCAAACAAAAGAAATCAGTGAATTTACTATCCTGCGGTTGAGTTCCGTTTTCCAGGCTGACACCGCTTATATAGGCAATCTTTCGGATTTGCCAAAGGACTTTCCTACAGACACTCCTCTTTTCTGCATTCAGGATTGTGATGCACTTGTAGACTCTTATACTTGTCTTACCCTTCTGCCAAATGGACTGGATCTGCTGGATCTTTCGGGAAAGATTTCATCTATACTTGCTCATGAGAATCGGCTCATTGAGCATATGCACACTCTGATATCCGCACTTTACTCAAACAAAGGTTTACAATACTTGACAAACGAGGCCTCCCGCATCTTTGGTAATCCGGTAATCATTGTCGACGCAGGCTATAAGTTACTCGCTATGTGTCAGGCCCCCATCCCCAGCCGACCTGATATCGAACAGCAGCGAAATTTGGGTTATATTCTTGACAGTAATATTGAGAGCATGAAGAAATCCAATCTGTACGAATTAACCCGTATGGCTCTTACTCCTTATTATTCACGCGATCCCGAGACCAACGACTGTTGGATAACAGCTTTTGTGTACGTACATGGTATAGAATTCGCGCAGGTCAGTGTTATGGAACTGGATCGTAAATTTACAGATATTGATTTTGAACTCGTACAATTTCTTTGTGAGTTGGTTTCGGTAGAATTGCAAAAGAACGACTTTTATAATTGCAATCAAGGAATGATGCATAGTTTTTTGCTTTCCGAACTGCTTACAGGCGAGCTCAATGATGCTAATGTCATCGCAATGCGACTGGCTCATCTGGAATGGACGCTTACACCTTACCTGAGAGTGATGACCTTGACAGACCTGAAGAACGGCTTTTTTGACGGGAAAGTTCAGTTGGTTGCACAGCATATGATCCAATTACTTCCGGATAGCCGTTGGATCGTATATCAGGGACGTATTGTATTTCTCATTTCCCTCGTTGATTCATCCTGTAAAATCATTGCTGAAGACAAACGAATTCTGGAATTTCTCCAAGTAAACGGCCTAACTGCTTCGCTGAGTGACTGCTTTAGTCATTTAACCTTTTTGCGAAAATATTATAAGCAATGCCTAACCGCCTTCGAGATTGGTTTCCAACTTAATTCTAACAAGCCAGTGTATATGTATGAGGACTATCTCTGCGAGCATATTGGAAAGATCATATCGGAACAGAACGATCTCGCTGACTTCTACCATCCAGTTATCCAAAAGTTAATTGCTTATGACAATGCCCACAAAACAAGTTTGCTACCTACCCTTGAAGCCTATCTTCAATATGTGGACACTCCAAATATTGCTGCTAAAACACTTTTTATTCATAGAAATACTTTGTTCTATCGAATCAACAGGATGCGTGAGCTTTTCGAGATTGATCTAAGCGATGGTGATATTCGTCTGAAACTTCAAATGACTCTTCATTTTCTAAAACTGAAAACACAACGCGGCGATCCTAAAGATCAGAGTATAGAAGGGTAAGCAAATGCAAAAAAACATGCAGACAAAATTTCTTATCGATACTTTGTCTGCACGCTGGTCTTTTCTTTCTATTTTTAAATTTAATGATAGCCCATAAGCATTCAGATAGTTCGCTGCTGTTCTAAGAAGACCAGTATGTCTAATTCCATCATTAATCAGCTTACCAGCTTTAGGCCAACTGCTGAACCGAGTACCATCGCAATGAACAGAATTCTCGCGGTATTACGCGGTTCACTGTAAAAGATCATGCCCAATATGGCCCCGCCAGAAGCCCCAATACCGGTCCAGACAGCGTAGGCCGTTCCCATGGGTAGTGTTTCCATGGCCAGGGATAGAAACAAGAAGCTCAATCCAAAGCCTGCAAGCAAGTAAAAAGCAGACAGGAAATTCCGATCTTTATGGAGCTTATTAATCATGAGAACTCCCATCATCTCAAATACGCCTGCCAAAATTAGAAATACCCAGTTCATACGTCAGTGCACCTCTTTTCCTTGTTTCTTCTCTTTGCTCTGTATTTTGAGCCCTACAACTCCGAGCAGAAGCACCCCGATTAGCAACAATTTAGATCCCTGTACCTCAGCATCAAACAACAAAATTTCTGCCAATACAGTGCCGGCCGTTCCCAACCCGACAAACACTGCATACACCGTACCAACCGGAAGCGTACGGGAAGCCATAATCATGAGTATGAAACTTACTAAAATTCCAACTAAAGTGCCCCCCCACTCTAACCATCCGCTGGCATGTTTCAGGCCGATGACCCATCCAACTTCAAATAATGCCGCAATTACAACAGATAACCATGTCTTGTTCATTCTGTGCTTCCTCCTTTTTGATAATGCTGCAAATGTAGTATGGATTTATAGCAGCAATAAAAAAAGCCTGAGAGAATACTGCATACAGCAGTTTTTCTCCCAGGCTTTTATCCCTCCGTGGCACAGTACGACGACTGTGAGTTTTCTCTCGGACCAGCCGATATTACATCGCGGAACCCTAGAAAACATTTTTGAATTCAATTATAGTTAACATTATACACATTAGTGAATAAATTACAATATAAAAATTAATAAGAATTCGTATATCACCCTAAACTTATATCATTGTTTTGGTCATTATGAAATCAATTTGTTCTTCATCACCCATATAAAAAGAGTGTGCGCCAGTTTGAACAAACCCCATTTTCTTATAAAAAGCAATGGCGTTTTCATTTTTTTCCCATACACCGAGCCAGATCTTCTTTTTATTATGTTCAATCGCAATTTCCATAGCTTTATTTAGCAGATATTTACCAAGCCCATGTTTTTGAGATTTGTTTTTTATATAAATCCTCTCAATTTCGAGCGACTCATCACCCATTTTTTCGGATTGGGCATCATTCATATTTACCTTTAAGTATCCAGCAAGTTCTTCATTAAAATAGATGAAAAAGATTTCTGAAGAGTCGTTGGACAATTCCTCCTCCAACTGCTTATAGTTAAATGCTCTTTCTAGATAAGCTTTCATATTTTCAGGTGAATTCTGATCTTTAAAAGTATCATTAAATGTTTCAATACTTATTTTTTGGAGTATTTGTAAATCTTCACGGTTGCACTTTATTATTTTTACAGTCACTTAATGTATCGCTCCTTCATGTAAATCAATAATTTCTCTTGTTCCCCTTTTTTACAAATTCCCAGTCTTCCCCTATATTTTCTCTCACTCTTTGAAGAAGATTGAAAATGGTTTCTACTTCTCTTTCCGAAAATCCCTCTAATGCAATGTTATTGGAATAATCATTTTCTCTTTTTATAAAAGGATAAACATTGTTCCCTTTCTCTGTTGGAAAGAGTTTTTTGATTTTTTGGTTATGGTTATCCTCTTTCTTTTCAATAAATCCATTAATTACAAGTTTTTTTATAGCACGAGATGCAGTTGTTCGATCTACTTTTATCATCTCAGCTAACTTTTCTTGAATGATTCCTGGGTTTTCACATATTCGCACAAGGTACAAATACTGCCCTTTTGTAAGGTCATATTCTTTAAATTCTATATTACTTATAGAATCTAATGCCCTTGCGATCATTCCAATTTCACGAAGCACTTCCTTCATAGTTAACTCCTTCGCCCCTATTTTATTGCAAATGCAATAAAAATGATATATTGAATTTACCTTATTTTTATTGCATTTGCAACATAAAATTATGTTAAAGAGGTCGAGTAAAGTGAAATATTTTTTTTTGTATTAGGAATTTTTATATTATCCCTTGGAATTTCGTTCACTATACAATCAGACCTTGGGACTTCGCCTTTTGATGCACTTTTGGTAGGACTGTCCATAAATGTGGGGCTTACTGTGGGAAGTTGGGAAATCATAATAGCTATAATATTGATATGTTGTAATTCGCTTTTGAAAAGACAAAGACCAGAAGTTTTGGGGTTGTTAACAGCATTTATAACGGGTATTGGTATTGATATGTGGCTTTTTTTATTACACAATTTGATAGCACCTGAACTATGGTACAGCAAAGTTGTTTGTTTTGGAATTGGTTTAGTTGTTGTAGGATTAGGAACTGCAACATATTTACAGACAAATTTTGCACCAATTCCAGTTGACCGATTAACATTAATCATACAAGAATTAACTAGAACAAATCTATTTTTTTCGAGAACACTCATCTACCTTATATTCTTGATCATAGCAGTCATTTTAAATGGCCCCATTGGCATTGGAACTTTGTTAACCGTTTGTTTAGGGGGGTTAATACTCAATTACTTTATGCCACTTACTAAAAAAGTACTTGACCGCATATTAACACACTCTGATACATCACTAAATCATGAGAAAGATAAAAAGCATTCTATATAGAATGCTTTTTATCTTTCTCAACTAACCTGATCTGTTAAAAGATGTAATATCCAAGTTGACACTGAAGCTTGATGCTCATATCTCTTTGTTTCGATCTTAAGTTTCTCTAGAAGAATTGGTACTGTTATTTGTCTCTCAATTGGTACTTTAATTGTGTCTAATTCATTTTTATAATGTGTTTGTATTTTGAAGGTCAATTAATAAAGGAGTGTAGCTTTATGTTCTGTGGATTATCTGCTTTTCCACTCACGCCAGTTAACGAGACAGGTATTAACGAAAAAGCATTTGTGACACTAATTCAACGATTAGTTGCAGCTGGTGTAGACTCAATTGGTGCATTGGGTTCAACTGGAAATTATGCATATCTTAATCGAGAAGAACGTTTACGTGTGCTTCGACTTGCTGTCCATTCATCTGAAGGGATTCCCGTGATGACAAGTATAAGTGCGATTCGTACTTCTGAAGTACTTCGATTAGCGGAAGATGCACAAAGAGCAGGAGCAAGCGCAGTGCTGTTAGCTCCTGTTTCTTACCAGGCATTAACAAATGAAGAGGTATATTCGTTGTATGAACAGGTGACAAGCTCGCTCTCTATTCCGCTCTGCGTATATGATAATCCGGGGACTACACATTTTCATTTCAGTGATGAGTTGCACGGTCGGATTGCTGAGCTGTCTAACGTTCGTTCTATCAAGATTCCTGGAGTGCCTTCTGATCCTGAAGCAGCCAAGGCACGCATTAGAAAACTGCGAACGGCCATTCCTCCCCATGTAACTATAGGAGTAAGTGGAGACTCATCCGCAGTCACTGGCTTGGATGCAGGCTGTGAAGTATGGTACTCAGTTCTTGGTGGTTTGTTTCCAAGGGCGTGCCAAAAAATGACCCGTTTGGCCCAGTCCGGTTTTGCTGAAGAAGCGAAACAACTCTCGGCGCTACTTGAACCGCTTTGGTCGTTATTTCGTCAATATGGCAGCCTTCGCGTTATTTCAGCAGCAGCAGAAATAAGTGGCTTGATCTCAAGTCCCAGTCTTCCTTTGCCCTTACAACCATTGAATCAATCAGCTAGAGAACACTTGAAATTCATACTAAAGGATCTTCAGTCTACAGAAACATTCTGTTCACCATTCGGCTAATACCTTTTCGAAGGGGGGACTACTAAGCACGTTTGCAGTAAAATTTTTCGTTATGAGTGTTGGAGGAAGAACAGATGCTGAACTGCCCAAGCATTCGTAATTTCTTAATCCTTTTCTTCGTTAGCAACAGAACTATCTACTAAAAAAAGCCAGCTATAATAGCTATAGCTGGCTGTTATACATTTTTTCAATTTACTTCCAAGATCAAATCCATGCTGTCCTGTGTTAAACCAAATTTGAAGATGAAACGCTAGGTTTTGCAGGAATCACATGTAATAACTGTTTTGAATTTGGATCCTCCAGATTCACATGCACTTGATCATAATTAAATGAATTCGTAACAATAACCATTACCGTAGAATCATAACCCGCAGCCTTAATTTGCTCCAAGTCAAACTCAACTAATTTGTCATCAATGCCAATTCTATCATTTTCCTTAACCAATGGTTTAAAGTGTTGTCCCTTTAATTTCACAGTATTAATACCGATATGAATCAAAAGTTCTATACCGGAATCAGATACAATGCCAATCGCATGCCCGGTTTTGTACACGCTGCTTACCGTTCCGTTTACCGGAGCTGTAACAATTCCGCTAATTGGAACAATCCCTGCTCCTTTACCCATCGCTTCAGAAGCAAACACCTCATCGCTTACACTGCTTAAAGGAACAATTTGGCCATTCACAGGTACCATAACCTCGTTTGGATTTGCTTGATCACTCAAATTCGTCACACTCTTATTCGAAACACCGAAGAAATAAGTTAAAATGACGGCTCCAAAGAATGCAATAATTAATCCGATGACTTCTCCAATGAAACCTTGGCCTAAATAAGTTGGAATAGCCAACAAGCTAGGAAATGTAAATGTGGATGCATGTACTTCAAACGATCCAATAACAGCGCCTCCAATACCAGCAGCGATCATTGCACAGTAGAATGGACGCTTTAATTTAAGGGTTACGCCGTAAATTGCCGGTTCAGTGATACCAAAAATGGCTGTGATTGCTGCAGAACCCGATAGGCCTTTGATTTTGGCATCCTTGGTTTTCAAAAATACGCCTAGAGCAGCACCTGCTTGAGAAAGTACGGCTGCACATACAATTGGCAACCATTGGTCGTATCCTTGATTAGCGACATTGTTTATCATCAGCGTAATCAGCGCCCAATGGACTCCGAAAATGACAATCGACTGATGGAACGCTCCTAAAACCAACCCAGCAAGTAATGGGGAGAAACCAAAGATTGCTAACAATACCATGGCGAACAGGTCACTGATCTTTGTGCCTAGAGGGCCGATAACAGCCAAAGTTAAAGGCAACATAATCACTAGAGAAACCAGAGGGGTTAGCATATTACGAATTGATTCCGGAAAGAATTTGTTCAACAAAGGTTCCAAGTAAGAGAGGCCCCAAATCGACAACAGAATGGGAAACACAGACGCCGTATACGTAATTGGTATGATCGGTATGCCAAAGAAATCAATCGTTTGTGAATTGGATACGATCTCTACTAAAGACGGATGAATGAGTGCACCAGCTAACGAAACGGCTACGAATGGGTTGACTTTAAGCTTCTTGGCCGCAGTAAATGCCAAGAAAATCGGCAAAAAATAGAAAATGGCATCACTTGCTGCATTCCATATTTTATACGCACCACTGTCAGTCGATATCCAGTTCATTGTTGTAAATAAAGCTAGAATGCCTTTCAAAATTCCGGATCCAGCCAAGGCTCCCAGAAATGGCGTAAATACGGCCGAAACAAAATCCATCAACTGACTGACAGGATTAAATTTCTCAGTTCGTTTTTCTGAAGCGCTTTCATTGTTGCTAGAAGCATGTAATGCCATTCCAGGTAATGATGTTAGTGCATCATAGACTTGAGCAACGGAATTACCAACAACCACCTGATACTGTCCGGCACTATTGACGACGGTAATGACCCCATCTGTGTTTTCAATCTTTTTGGTATCTGCAGTACTCACATCATTTAATTTAAATCTCAATCTAGTGGCACAATGCCACACCGCATTTACATTCTCTTTTCCTCCTACGCCATCCAGAATATCCTTTGCCAATTTTTGATAACTCATAGTTGTCCCCCCTATTATAAATGCCCGGACCATTTTCCACATACCGTACTACTGAAACGATACAAAATGATCCGGGGGTGCCTTCATCATTTAGTGATTCTCATCCTAATCGTTGGTGGTTCTATGAAGATCCTCGCCGTTTGTATCAATAACTTGCTTATACCAGTAAAAACTATCTTTATAATGGAATTGCCCATTTCCATTACCTTCATCATCATAGTCCACATAAATAAAGCCATATCTTTTGCTCATTTCAGCAGTACCTGCACTGATGATGTCGAAAGGGGCCCAGGTACAATAGGCAAAAACATCTGCCCCTTCATGTATTGCCTCTTTCAGTGCTGCAATATGCTCCTGGTGGTATTCGATGCGATAATCGTCATGAACTTTATTGTCCGCTGTTAAAACATCTTTAAATCCAAGACCATTTTCAGCCACCATCATGGGAACATGATACCTGTCCCAATACTTAGACATGCAGAGATATAATCCTGAAGCATTTATAGACCAGCCCCAGCGATTCGCTTTCAAATGGGGATTTTTCACAGTAGAGTTAGGGTCCATCGTATTCTCACTAGCTTTAACAGTATTTGACCAGTAATAAGAGACTGCAAGGAAATCGGCTGTATTGTTCCAAAGCAACTCTTTCTCCGATTCCGTAATTTCCAGCTGGATGTCATGGTCTTCGAAATACGTCAATGCATATTCTGGATACTCTCCTCGAATCAGAACATCGCTGTAGAAATATTGCATTCGATTCCGTCTGAAATTCAGTTCGACATCTGCAGGTTCACATGAATAAGGGGCGGTTAACGTATCGGCCAACATCATTCCCATTTGAAGGGATGGATTTAGCTTGTGCCCATACTCAGTAATCTTTGCAGAAGCAACGAATTGGTGATGAACCGCTTGAAACTGAGACTGCTCGTAATGATCAACTTTATCTTTCAGTATGCCAAGGGAGGCAAATGCCTCTTTGTGGACAAGGTTAATTTGATTGATAATGATCCAATATTTAACGGTTTGATGATATCTTTGCAGGACGGTTTCCCCATACTTCACGAAAAAATCAATCAGTTTCGGGTTTGTCCAACCGCCATATTGCTCAACCAAATTTAAAGGCATTTCATAATGGAAAATCGTGACGATTGGCTCAATATTTTTTTCTTTCATGTACTCAAATAATCGATCATAGAAGGCCAAACCCTGCTCGTTTGGAGCGGTATCATCTCCATTCGGAAAAATCCTGCTCCAAGAAATAGACAACCGCAATGTTTTTACATGCATGTCTGCTAACGCATCGATATACTCACGGTATCGTTCGTAGAAATGTACTCCTTGGCGCTTAGGGAAATAGTATGTCCCATGTTTGTATTTTTCGTATGTTTCTGAATCCATGTTATTAAAATGTAGATCAATAGGATCAGCTCCTGGAATAAACGGCTGAATATCAGCGGTACTTAACCCTCTTCCATCCCTGTGATGTGCACCTTCTACTTGATTAGCAGCAATAGCTCCTCCCCACAGAAAGTCTTTTCTTATTTTGCTCATGTACGTTTCCCCCAAATGTATTTAAAATTTTTGTACGATAAAGACTCCTGCAATTACCAAAAGAGCTCCCAATAATCGAGGAATATTCAAAGTGTGCATACTAGCACCAATTAATCCAAAATGATCAATGATCACCGACACGATTATTTGTCCAGCTAAAACGTATCCAACCGTAGCTGCTACTCCTATTCTGGGCATGAGAATGGTTGTCGCCAATACATAGAAAGCACCCAGTAGTCCTCCTGTCCACATCCACCAGGGAGCTTCAAACCATTCTTTTTTGAACAACGATCCTTTTACAAAAAAAGATATGATTATTAATGAGATGGCACCTACTGTAAAAGAAATGGCCGAAGCAACAATAGGTGATCCCACCACTGTCCTTAGCTGCGCATTAACACTAAATTGTGTAGGCAAGGCCATTCCTGCCAATAATGCGAAAATTATGAATATGATAGCCATGTATTTTCCCCTTTCTCTTACTTTGATCAATTAGCCAATCTGAAATTGAACGAAGTGCTTCAATAAATCGTTTATCCGATTTTAGAACCACGAGAAAAGAAAATACCAAAAGAACGGTTTCAAGTGTGTCCATTGCAAAAGTAATCCCGCCTCACAGTATTATCCCCTCTCAAATTCTGAAGATTGAATATCTCCTACAGATGAGTCAATAATATATCTTAAATATGGGAATACTAGATTGATCACCTTCTCAATTTATCGATTAATCATTGACAACCCGAGTATAATTCACGCAGTATAATAAGTAAAATTAATAATAAGTATAGGAGGTATACTAAATACTTATATGGATATTAATTATGAACTCTATAAGATCTTCTATATCACAGTAAAAGCTGGAAGTATGTCTAATGCGGCAAAGGAACTATTTACATCACAATCGGCAGTTAGTCAGTCCATAAAACTGCTTGAAAATAAGCTAGGTGGACAGTTGTTCCATAGAAGGGCACAAGGAGTGTCCCTTACTGCGGAAGGAGAGATATTATATCAATATGTAGAACAAAGCTATGAGTTATTACAGGCGGCTGAAAGAAAATTTTTGGAATTAAGGAATTTAGATGCTGGCCAACTAAGAATAGCCGTAAGCACAACAGCTTGTAGTAACTTCTTGATGCAATACCTAGAGACATTCTCCTTGGCTTACCCTAATATCGAGATTTATATCAAAGATCAATCTACTCATTCTACAATTAAGCAGCTAGAGTCAGGCGAAGTTGACATAGGAATCATCAATCTGAACGGAAGCAGAGATTCTCTGACGGTGATTGGAAAAATAGAAATACAAGATTGTTTTGTAGTAGGTGAGAGATTTAAAGAAATATGTGATAAACCAATATTCTTAAAAGAACTAGTAGTAAATTACCCGATCATTCTCATGCAGAAAGGACTTAATACAAGAAAATATATTGACAACTTTTTCACTTCATATGGCTTAAAAGTAATACCTAAAATAGAACTGAGTACCATGGAACTGTTAATTGAGTTTGCTAAAAAAGGTTTGGGCATATCGTGTGTAATCGAGGATTTTGTTCGCAGCGATTTGGATCAACAACAGCTATTCATAGTGCCCATCCAAGAAATCATACCTAAAAGGTTTTTAAGTATTGCTATCAAAAAAGACTTGCCCCTTTCTTCAGCAGCTCAGAAGTTTATTGAGCTTTTTCAAAGCTGCACAGTATAAATTTATAAATTGGGTTATCTATTAAAGAATTGTCTAAAAAAAGCTCACTAAGGGCTTCTTATTTGACAGTCAACGAACCTCGCTTCAACCGCTCCAGAATGAGGTCGTCTGCTCCTGCGACAACTGGATGGTCGGTATAGTGAGCATTAAATAGGTAGATATCTAATCGGCAATGGAATAATCAAGTTCTTGTCCTTGGCTCGGAGCATGAACTTGATTTCTTAAAACAAAAAAGCCGTCATTTAGGCGGCTCCTAATGCAACATGGCTTTTGTCATCCGACATTTTTTTATTAACTCAAAGCTCAAGTTTACCAACCAATTTTTTTGAATCAATCTCCTCGTTCCGACATGACGTACCAACCGCAGTGCCCTTCGGCTGTTAAAAGTATAAATTTTTAGAAAATTCATAACTTTGGAACTATTTTTTTTCACAAAATTTAATGAACCGAAAACACAAAATAGCAAGTCTCTAAGTTGACAGAGACTTGCTATTTTTAAGTTTTGGCGACTTGACCCTTAAGAATGAAGTGAATACTGCCACAGCGAACGTACCGAAAACATTTGTTGTGTGATGTATACTGTGTACGAATCGAATCGTTTTTGTTGCCGAGCGCATCACAACCGAGTGAGCTTCTACCCTGTGACCAGACAGGAAACGAACCCTTTGAAACCACTCACCAGATATTCTGATAAGCCCTCGTAAATCACGGCTTTTAGATGACAAGGGATTGCCGCACCTGTTCACATAACCGATTTAAAATGGTGTGCGTCATGTAGAAAAATTCTTGGTAATTGGATGGCTGCGTTTATGGATTTTCTAATTTATTGCTAGCAAAACTTTGGATTAGAAGGATCGTAAATTATGATCTGAAGATTGTTGAGAATTAATGATTATATTTTCAACATAATCACCAGCTAGTTTAAGCTGAAGGTCAACAAAGTGCTCAACGCATTCACCTTATGCTTATGCCGTTCTTCTTTAGTCCATTGCTCGATATTCTCTAGGCGCTCTCCTGGTTATTTCCTTGAAGTTACGATGAAAGGTTCTTAAATTGTTATAACCACACTTGATTGCAACTTCACCAATCGCCTGCTGGGAATTTTTCAGCAAATAGCATGCCTGTGAAATCCGATAATGATTTAAGTAGTCCGTGAAGGTCATGTTCATTTGTTGGGCAAACAACTTTGATAGATAAGGATAGTCATACTGCAGATGTTTTGCAATGTCTTTTAATGTGCAATCAGTAGAATAACTTTCCTCTACATAAAGCAGCATCTTATAGAGCACCTTTGTCTGAGGTGATTGCTTAACTAGGGTAAACGATTTCTGATTTATCAGATCAGCACAAACAGCATATAAAAAACTTTTCTGGCTATAGATTGAATTCAGCTTACTAAAATCAATAGCTCTCTCCAAATGCAATGCACTGTCATTTGGAATTAAGCCTTTTAAATTCATAAAAAAGTCGCCGATCAACTCTGGCGAAAAAAGGATGATTGTAATATTAGAGTAATCGATGGTCTTAAATTCATGCATTTGATTTATAAAGATAAAGACCAGATCATTTTCCTTCAAAAGATACTCTTTTTGATCAATGGATACATATAGCTGTCCATCATTAACATAGATCATTTCATATGCGCGGTGAAAATGAAGGGGAAAGCTATAATTCTTCAAAGGAAAAAAATGAAAGAATTCTTCCCCCTCCATTCCATGTTTTTCAAATAAGACCATACAACTCTCCTTTGCCAGAACACTAATATTGTCTTAAAGTGTACTATATTTTGGATAGAATTAACAAATATTATTTCCTATAATAAAATAAATTGAATTTAAAGGAGGATATAAGACTATGGAGTATCACGTAGCAAAAACTGGTTCAGATCACGGCCAGGGGAGTCAGGAAGATCCATTTCTGACAATCAATAAAGCAGCTTCTGCTGCTGTGGCAGGAGACACGGTTATTGTCCATGGAGGGGTATATCGTGAATGGGTAAAACCAAAATTTAAAGGATTAAGCACCAAGAGAAGAATTACTTATCAAGCTGCAAAAGGTGAAAAAGTAATCATTAAAGGCTCTGAGCATATTCAAAGTTGGCAGCATGCAGAAGGGAATGTTTGGAAGGTTGTATTGCCGAATGAGTTTTTTGGTAACTATAACCCATATGCTCTTGAAGTGTCCGGAGATTGGCTCGTAACAATTGAGGAAACCAAGCATTTAGGAGACGTTTATTTAAACGGTATGTCTTTTTATGAAGTCAGCCGCTTTAAACAACTGATCGATCCGAAGGTTACAACAGAAGTATTGGACCACTGGACAAGAAAAATGGTTCCTGTTCATAATCAGGAACAGACAAAATATGTCTGGTTTGCAGAAGTGAATGCTGATAATACAACCATATATGCGAATTTCCAAGGCGCTGATCCGAACAAAGAATTTGTTGAGGTTAACGTTCGCAGATCTTGTTTCTATCCCCAAGATACAGGGATTGATTATATTACAGTAAGAGGCTTTGAAATGGCGCAGGCCGCAACACCATGGGCACCTCCGACAGCGGATCAGCCTGGACTGCTTGGTGCCAATTGGAGCAAGGGTTGGATTATTGAAAACAATATCCTTCACGATGCAAAATGCAGCGCCATCAGTATTGGTAAAGAAGCCTCCACCGGGCATAATTATCGCTCCGTCCGGAAAGACAAACCCGGATACCAGTACCAGCTTGAATCTGTCTTTTCTGCTAAACGTAATGGCTGGTGCAAGGAAAAAATCGGCTCCCATATTATCCGTAATAATACGATTTATGATTGCGGTCAAAATGGAATTGTGGGTCACTTAGGCGGTGTATTTAGTGAAATTCATCACAACCATATATATAATATTGCTCTGAAACGTGAATTCTACGGTCACGAAATTGCAGGAATCAAGCTCCATGCAGCCATAGATGTCCAGATTTATCATAACCGTATCCATGACTGCTCTTTAGGATTATGGTCAGATTGGCAGACACAGGGAACAAGGATTAGTAAGAATTTATTTTATAGCAATAATCGCGATTTGTTTGTTGAAGTAAGCCATGGGCCATATATCGTTGATCACAATATAATGGCTTCTGAATATTCTCTGGACAATGTGTCACAGGGTGGAGCTTACATAAACAACCTAATCTGCGGTAAGATGAATCATTGGAAAGAAATGACACGTTCTACACAGTATCACCTCCCCCACAGCACCAAAATCGCAGGTTTTTCTTTTATTTACGGCGGTGATGACCGTTTTTATAATAATATTTTCATTGGAGCTGATGGATTAGAAGGTGTCGGAACGTCCCATTATAAAAACCACACGGCTTCTTTAGAAGAGTATATTGAAAACGTGCACAAAAATCCCGGAGACGCTGAAATATTTAACTTGGTGGAACAACCTGTTTATATTAATAACAATGCGTATTTGGCCGGAGCAGAACCGTTTGAAAGAGAAAAAGATAAGATAGTTGACAAAAGCTTTCATCCAAACTTCAGAATAGTTGATAAGGGAGAAGAAGTTTATCTTTCCTGTGAATTACCGGAAAATTTCGATGTTTTTCTAGGTGAAGTACATTCAACAGCAACATTAGCACGGGTACGTATCGTTGACGCTGAATTTGAGCGCCCCGATGGTAGTGAAGTGATCCTGAATACTGATTTGTTGGATATGCAGAGAGTAGAAAAGTCTCCAATAGGGCCGATTACACTTTTGAAAAAAGGTAAAAATTATATTAAAGTTTGGTAATCCCTTATTGAAAAAGCTTTACACCTCTATAAATTATGGTGTAAGGCCTCTTTCACTGATATCGCTTGAATATTTTTTCAAATATAAGATTTTTGAATTTAATTTTATTAATGATCTGGCACATTTAGGCTTGCATCACGTTCTAGAGA
The DNA here is from genome assembly GCF_024213315.1 of Paenibacillus sp. A3M_27_13. Classification (NCBI taxonomy): domain Bacteria; kingdom Bacillati; phylum Bacillota; class Bacilli; order Caryophanales; family Paenibacillaceae; genus Paenibacillus; species Paenibacillus sp. A3M_27_13. The sequence continues at coordinate 86,239 of NZ_JANAVE010000011.1, read as the reverse complement.
ACATCAACAACGATGTGTCCTACCCTTGAAATCTTAATCTTCTGAACTAATCGTTCAAAATTACGATCTTACCATTCGCATCATTACTCTCCATTAAAAGATGAGCTTCTCGGATTTCTTCTAGCTTGAAAACTTTAGCAATCGGCGGAACAATTCCATGTTCTTTAATATGATTGAACAGGTCGATTAGTACGTTTTCTTTGATAACTTCACTTGTAAATGCCGTAAAATAAACACCTGTCGGTATATCAATTAACGGTTCAAAGGAATCAAGTGTCCATTCATTTCCCAGTATCCCTGACATGCATAAGGTCCCTTGCTCTGAAACCAGTTGCAATGATTCCTTTATTGTGACGGTGCCGACCAACTCCAGGACCTTGTCTACGCCATTTGGAGCGATTTTATAAACTTCTTTTGTAAAATACTCATCATCGAGTAAAGCAAAGTCTGCTCCAGCCTGCTGAAGATATGCTAGCTTTCCGTTGTTCCGAGTGGTTGATATGACTGTGGCGCCTGTACTTTTTGCTAGCTGAAGGGCAGCCAGACCAACAGAACTCGTCCCACCGCGAATGAGAAGCACTTCGTCAGCAGTTAATTGGAGACATTCGAATAAGGACGCATACGCCGTATAATACATTTCTGGAATTGCAGCGAGCTCAGTCCATTTCATTTCAATTGGAATGGAATAAACCTGTTTTGAAGGAATCAAAACATATTCAGCATAACTTCCATCAAATTCTCGGCCTAATCCCCCCATTAATGAAGCAACACGCTCCCCTTTTTGAAATGTGCTGTCAGATGGATCTTCGATCTGCCCTATGCATTCAATACCAATAATCCGTGGGAATTTGACGGATAGGGAATGTCCCTGTCTTGTAAACATTTCAGAGCGGTTTATTCCAAAAGCTTTGATCTTAACAAGTACCCAACCTGGTTTAACTTTGGGGATTGGAACTTCTTTTATCTTTAGTTCTTCAGGTTTACAGGCCCTTTCCAGTACAACAGCCTTCATAAAAGTGATCTCCCCGATCCAATGTAGATTCGTTTTTCAAACTGAATGAATACTGCATTCGTTCCAATAGCGAGACACGCTGACAATACACTTCCCCACAGAATCTTATCTATATTCATGGTTCGTAAGCCATCATTTAATATCGAGCCTAATCCGCCTGCATTTATAAATGCTGCTATAGTCGCCATTCCAACCGTAGATACGGATGCTAGCCTTAATCCTGTAAAAAGAGCTTTGATGGCCAAAGGCACACGAACATGAAGCAATACCTGAATACGGCTCATACCAAGCCCAGTGGCTGCCTCAATAATAGACTGTTCAACATGATTCAAACCTGCAATAAACTGACGTAGTAGGATATATTGGTTATATGCTATGAGCACGGTAATCGCTGTCGTTTTACCCAAACCTGTCACGGGGATCATGATTGCGAACAGGGCCAAGCTGGGAATTGAATAAAGAATCGAAAAGATATAAATGAGTAACCTGGATATCGTTTCTGAAGTCAGGGCTAAAATTGTTAAGAGTACTGTGACGACAATGGAGATCAGCATGATCACAATTAGCATCTCCACATGCTCCAGTAATGCAATTCCTAACTTATCCGGATGCTTAATGGCATATTCGATCACTTTAACCCCTCCCAGAAACGTTCTTGCTCTCTTGAAGATTGAATAAGCGATGCGACAAATTCATCTGCGGGATGAGCAACAATTTCTCTTGGCGTATCAAACTGACAGGCTTTACCTTGATTCATGATTATTACCCTGGTTCCCAGCTTAAATGCTTCATTGATATCATGCGTTACGAATAGGAAGGTTTTCTTAACTCCCCCATGAATCCGCAGAAGTTCATCCTGCAAATTTAGACGAGTCATGGCGTCTATGGCTCCAAAAGGTTCATCCAATAACATTGTATTAGGATTTGTTGCTAAGGCCCTAGCTAGTCCAATTCTCTGTTGCTGACCTCCCGATAGTTGAGAAGGGTAACGATTTAGGTAGTTTACTGGATCTAACCCAACCAAAAGTAACAATTTGTGCACCATTTCATCCACCTTCGTTTTTTCCCATTTCAAAAGCCGGGGCACAGTAGCAATATTTTGTCCAATGGTCATATGAGGAAACAAACCCACTTGCTGAATAACATAGCCAATCCTTCTCCGTAGCGCTACAGGATCAATTTCAGCAATGTCATCACCAAATAGTTTTATCTTCCCTTGGGTAGGTTCAATTAAACGATTTACCATTTTCAATAGTGTGGTTTTTCCTGATCCGGACGAACCCAGTATGGTTATAAATTCGCCTTCCCTAATAGACAGATTGACATGATCAACAGCTAAGTCATTGGAGTTTGCGTATGTTTTGCACACATTTTGGAATTCAATTGCTATAAGACTCATGTTATCCCCCACACTCATTTAATTGAGTCATAAAATTCTTTTGCCACATCTTCATATTCTTTTTTATCCACGTCCACTTTTGCATTCAAGGCGGTTACCGTTTCCGTATCCAGCGCCGCACTCACCTTATTAATAACCTCAGCTATCTCTGGATTTGTATCCAGCACATTATCACGAACAACAGGAGCCAAGTTATACGGAGGCCATACTTGTTTGTCATCTTTCAACAGTGTGAACTGATCTTTATTAACTAGTTGCCCTTCTGTTGTGTAAGCTGGGGCAACATCCGCTTCATTGTTTTTAAGCACTTCATATTTCAAGCTGTTATCATATACTTTAGATGACTTCCAATTGAACTTACCATACACTTTCTCTAGAGCTGGAATTCCGTCTGCACGTTGGTCAATTTCTCCTTGTGAGGCGAATCGAAGCTTACTTACATGTTTTTGTAGATCAGTAATTGTAGTAATTCCTAGATTTTTAGAAACTTCCGAACGAATAACAAGTCCTGCTCCATCATTTGCTTTAGAGTAATCTAGCCAAGTAATTTTAAATTGCTTTTTATATTCTTCCTTAACTTTCTTATAAACCGTGTCAGGATCAGTGAGCATATCTACTTTCAATATGGATAATAAACCGGTACCTGTATATTCTGGATACATATCGATATCGTTGTTAACAATAGATGAATGGATAACGGAGCCCGCAATATTGGGTACTCGCTCTACCTTATATCCCGCACCCTCTAAAGCCAAAGCGTAAAGTTCACCCACAATCAAATTCTCAGTAAAATCTTTCGTACCGATCCGTATCGTTGCTGCTTTATCTTCAGCATTTTCTGTTTTATCACCACATGCACTTAAAATGAGCGACAATACAAGAAAAATTGAAATTGAAAAATACAGTTTTCTCTTGTTTCTAGACATATCTTTTACCTACCTTTTCAAAAATCTATATTTAAACAAAATACGCTCGGACATATCAAGCATTACCCCGACTGTAATTGCTAAAATTCCCACCGAAAACCCACCAATCAAAAGTAAATCCACTCGATTAAGTCCTAAACCAGTAAAGATGATTTCCCCTAATCCACCCGCTCCTATTTTGGCAGCCAGGGTAGCACTCGCAATGACCTCAATGGCAGCTATTTTAATCCCTGTCAGAATCATTGGCGCAGCTAATGGGAATTTGACTCGCCACATTACCTGTTGTTCTGACATACCCACTCCATGAGCAGCTTCAAGCAAAAAAGAGGGAACAGACTCTAAACCGGCTATCATATTCATTAATATAGGAGGAATTCCCAACAGTACCAGGGCAATTAAAGCTGGTTTTGTTCCCGTCCCCATAATAGGGATTAGAAGGAGTAGAACAGCTAAACTAGGCATAATTCTTAGAACTTGGAACAAGGATACGATCCATTTCTCTGTTCGTTTGTACTTACAGGTTACATAACCCAACACAATTCCAATGGAGGCAGAGCAGAGTAAAGCTAGTAAACTTATTATTATATGCTCTTTCCCAGTAGCTAAAAAAACATGCATGTTATTTGAAAAGTAGGCTGTTAATTGCATCCATAAGCTGTCATTCAAGGTTTCTCCACCTTTCGTTTAATTTGCTTTTTCCTCGACCGCTTTATAATATAAGCAATATAATCGTTTTGAAAGTAGGCACCTTTTTATTAGATAGGAACCAAAAAGTAACTATTGGAGGATTAGACCGAATGATTACAAAAAAAGAGTTGCCTCTTTGTCCGGTGGCGACAACGGTTGGACTTATAGGAAACAAATGGAAGTTGCTAATAATGAGAGACCTTTTGAAAGGAACCAAACGTTTTGGTGAACTTCGTAAAAGTATTCCAGAAATCAGTCAAAAAGTTCTAACAGAAAATTTGCGGTCTATGGAAGAGGATGGTATCGTCATTCGAACCGTGTATGCCGAAGTACCACCTAGAGTCGAATACAGCTTGAGTGATTTAGGGAATACTTTAAGACCCATCATTAATGTTATGGAAACGTGGGGTTTGGAATATCATAAGCTCAATGAGGAAATTCCTCGTAACATGAAGGATTCTTAAAAAACTGAGCCCGATTAAGTGTTTTGAGGACGAGAATGACAAGCCTTTGAATATTTTAAAAACAACGGAGGACTAAGGTTAACATTAGTCCTCTTGGGTATTGTTCGTGCAACTGATAGTCACTCCAACTATTTTGTGTAAAGTTTCAATAGCTAACCTGCAACAACGGAGATGATCAACTTTTAGAATATAAATTGGACCAGGAACATATAGAGCAGTGTACCGCCAGCGATGGATATCAGCATGTTTCTTCTCCAGAGATGCAGCATAATAATGACGACAATGGAAATCAATTCGGCCACACCATGAGACCCAGAGAAAAAAGTGACATCCTTAACACTGTAAATGACCAGCAGTCCTAAAGCTGCCGAGGGAAGCACTTTGCCGAGATACTGTACATATTTAGGTGTGGGACGTCCCGAAGGGAACAAAATAAATGGAATAAATCGGGTCATTATCGTTCCCAAGACGACCATTCCTATCGTTGTGATGTTCTCAAACAAAGTCATGGACATCGTGTCTCTCACCTGTCTTTCTATCTAGTGATTTTCTCATGAAGGAGAGCACGATAAGAAGACCTATCATAGATGGAACGATGAAATTTTCGCTATTAAAAATAAGCAGGCAAAGGACCGAAATTCCCAAACCCAACAATGCACTATGATGTGTGCTCTCTTTCATCCATTGTTCAATAAAGATCACAACAAAGAGCGCTGTCATCACAAACTCAAGCCCCTCCATATTAATGCGCACCAGAGATCCGAAAAATCCACCAATGGCAGCGCCAAATACCCAGTAGCTATGATTAAGCAGAGTTACGAAAAACATATACCATCCCTTGTCCACTTCTTTGGGAATGTTTGCAGTGTAATTAATTGAAAACGATTCATCACATAGTCCAAAAATTAGATAGAACTTTTTGAATCCTTTGCCTCTGTATTTTTCAAGCATGGATATGCCATAAAATAAATGCCGGGCGTTCACCATTAAGGTCATTAGCAAGGCACCTAGTGGATTGAACGGACCGAGCAGTAAATGCACTGCAACAAATTCCATGGATCCGGCAAAAATAAATAGGGCCATAAGGATCGCATACCCCGCACCAAAGCCAGATATATTCATAAGAATGCCGTAGGCAATCCCTAGAAACAAGAATCCAGCCAGTATGGGAAGTGTGGAAGGGAAAGCTGATTTAAAGGCCAATTGAAGCTTACTTCTGTGTATCATCGTTGCTACATCTCCTTGACAAGATTACATTTCTTCGTTAGTTTAGCAATGTAAATCCATACAATCAATGATACAATTGTATGCATTACAATATTGTGAGGTGTGCTATGCCATTTAATTCGTTTGAACATTATCCGATGTCGTGGAAACCTGACAGGGATAGATTGCAACGACCGCTTTATCGCTCTCTCGCCCTATTGCTGGAACATGACATCAGACATGGCTTTTTGGCTCCGGGTACAAAACTTCCCCCTCAGCGGGAGCTGGCCGATTTTTTGGATGTGAACTTCACAACGATTACACGCGCATACAAGCTTTGCGAGCTTAAAGGATTAATTCATGGTGTGACCGGAAACGGCACCTTTGTTTCAGCCAACGCGGCTCGGTCGGTCACCATTTCAAAAGATCCATCCTCAAACGTACATATTGACCTTGGTTTTGTTGCCTCATTTGAGCAAACCAATGATCTGGTTACTGAGGCCTTAAAGCACGTGGTAGAGAAAAGTTATCTGGAACAGCTATTGAATTACAATGATCCTGCAGGTATCCCGCATCATAAACTGGCTGCTCTCAATTGGATGAAGGCTTTTGGCATCCAGGCCGATACTGAACATATGGCGATCGTTTCAGGAGCCCAAAATGCATTAGCTATTACACTCTTAGCACTGTTTGAACCCGGGGACCGAATTGCGGTTGACCAGTATACGTATGCCAATTTTATTGAAGTATCCAAAATGTTTCGTATCAAACTAGTTCCCATTTCAGGGGATGAGTATGGTATGTTACCTGAAGCTCTGGAAGACCAATGTTCTCAATCGAATTTACATGGTGTGTTTTTAATGCCTTCCTGCGCTAATCCCACGACCATTGTAATTCCGGAAAAGCGAAAAAAAGAATTAGCTCAGGTCATTCAAAAACATCATTTGATCCTGATTGAGGACGACATTCATGCCTTTTTGTCAGCGGACATTATAGATCATTATGGTCAGCCGATGTATCAGCTGCTCCCTGAACAAACGGTTTATATTTGTAGCACCGCCAAATCCATCTGCTCAGGTCTTCGAGTGGCCTATATCGTGTTTAACGAAGCATTCAAAGACACAATGATGAAGGCCATATACAACGTCAACGTCAAAACATCCTCTTTGGACGCAGAGATCGTAACTGAGCTGATTCTGTCAGGAAAAGCAAATATGATTGTTACGAAGAAAAAACAATTGGCCGAGACAGCCAACCAGTTATTTGCTGAATTCTTCCCAAATACTCTCCACGGGGGACATCCACTGAGTTTTTATCGATGGCTACGTTTACCAAAAGTTATGCACGAAGCTTATTCTGAAGGTTTTTTTCTGGAAAAAGGGGTTCGTGTATTTCATTCCAATCGATTTCTGAGCGGTGGGAATGCAGAAGAAAATTATCTAAGAGTAGCGCTTTCATCCACTAGTTCTTTAGAGGAATTAAGAAGAGGATTAGAGATTTTAAGAGAGAGCCTCGAATGAATTGATGTCTTGATGCGTATAGCTACATTCAAAGGCTCAGGCATTATTTTATTTATATTTCATAACAAAGTACGAATGTTCACAGCACAAACAGTGTATGTCTTTTATTCGTCTAAAATGGAAAGCTTCCCTATGTAGCTTCCATTTTAGACGAACATTTGTCCTACTTAGCTACATATCCATCGAACAAAGAACACCATCAGATGTCGTATTGAAATGAACCTCTACGAACTTGGAACAGCGCCAATTTGTTGAAGTAATCCAAGCATATCGGGTTGACCATATTCTTCTACAATTTGCCCATCAGAGAATCGATAAAAATTCATCGCTTGAACCTCGATGGTTTTCCCTGTTGGAGGAAAACCGAAGAAACTGCCTTGGTGCGTACCTCGCATAATGAATCGCGCAGCCACCTTATCGCCTTCAGCAACCATCTCCTTCAGTGTCCATTGGATATCAGGGAAGCCAGTTCGCATCATTTGGATAATTGCAAGATATCCATCCGGTCCCTTCATCGCATCTTCCCGTGCTGGGACATAGAAAATCGCATTTGGGGCAATAAGTTCTTCTGCTAGCTTTACGCTAGCCGTATTTATGAACTCTGTAAACCGGTGCATCTGTTGTTTATTCGCTTCAATTGTCATTCTCAAATTCCTTTCAAAATTTTTTATCCTTTTCGTTTCGTGCCCATCACCATTGAAGTAAAAGGTTCCTGCTTGATCAGTAAATCTCCCTCACACATCAATATCATAATTGATAACTAAAGACTTCAAAGTTACAATATTAATTTAACCTAGGTTTTCAAATTCATAATAAGTTCGCTCGTGTTTTTTGTGAAGTAGGCACCTTAATGTTCTATAGTAACCATTTGGTAACTAATAATACTTATTTATTCATTCATTTCATCAACGTTATATTCGAAAAAATCAAAATCAGCATATTGTTGATGTTTAACACGATCGGCACAGGTCAAGCCAACAAAACTACCTGTAAACTCACCATACTTGCTATATTCATCAGAGAATATCGTGGTATCTAAGCCAATTCCAATAGCTTCATATTCTTTACCGTCATAACTCCTGAGCGACTGAAAATGTGTTCCTGCATAAAAGCGAAGCGTATACGCAATATTGCTGTAGGACGTAATCGGATTGTTCGCTGCCTGGTCCACATCCTGGGAGTTTACCGTCAACGGTTGTTCGCTAATTTTCCAGCTTGAACTGCCTCCCGTAATGAGAAACAACGAAATATCTCTAACATAGCATACGTCCCCCCTTTCGTTGATCCAGCTGTTAAGTCTCTTAGCATCCAGCCAATGAATATGTATTTTGTGGTTATGGATTGTTCTTACCAGTATATTGACATATCAGGTCTTCCGTCTTCTTCACATCTGCCAATAAGAGGCGATCAGCGGATGAAGTCTACCATTTTGTAGCTTTACTATGTCCACTGCAGTTACGTGGTTAACAAAAATGCTGACATCTATGTAACTCGATGTCAGCAGTCAGAAATCAGCACTGTCCATTGCTGTAAAGATACACTACGAAGTCAATAACCTTCAGCAGAATAAAAATAGTGAGTAGTTCTTCACCCATCCACCACATCTGCTTGCAAATCTGTTGCAATTTCAATCATCTTAGGCACGACAGCCTCATCGGAAATAGCCACATACACATCCCCCATGTAATGGCGAAAAGGTATTTCTACGTCAGCATACTTCCACATGAAAAAATCTCCCTCAATCGACATGGTGCTCTCAGCACCTTGTATAATAAGCACTCGTGAATACGAAAAGTCTGGCTGGGATGCAAAGTAATCTTTGCACTCCTCCAGGGAAATGGATTGCTCCACCGGACTTTCCTGCATGGAACGGGTGATTCGAAAACGCTGGTTCATTGATCTGCCTCCACAATTATGATTAAGAAATTCTGGCTTTCATACCTTATAATGTCCACATGCTGATGTCAATGCTGATGGAACTATATGGATATTTATTATGTTTTCAAGCAGTTACTTTTAGGATGCATGTTCAAACTGACTGTTGTATAGATCAGCATAGAAGCCGCCTTTAGCCAGCAATTCCTCATGGTTACCCATTTCGATAATGTCACCATCCTTCATGACCAGAATCAGATCCGCATTCTTGATCGTCGAAAGTCGGTGAGCAATCACAAAGGAGGTTTTCCCCACAGTCAGCTGGTCCATCGCTTGTTGAATCAGCAATTCCGTACGCGTATCAACCGAGCTTGTGGCCTCATCCAGAATGAGCATGGGTGAATCTTCAATCATCGCTCTTGCAATGGTAATCAATTGCTTTTGACCGGCGGAGAGATTGGCTTTGTCGTCCAGCACTGTATCATAGCCCTGCGGCAGTGTTTTAATGAAGCTGTGCAGCCCCACCGCTCTACTAGCAGCTTCCACCTGCTCATCGGTAACATGATCTTTGGAAAAGACGATATTTTCACGAATCGTTCCTTCGAACAGCCAGGTATCCTGAAGCACCATACAGAATAATTCATGAATATTCTCACGCGTTAATTGGCTAATCGGGGTTCCGTCAATGTAGATTTCTCCATCGTTCAGCTCATAAAACCGCATGAGCAAATTCACGAGCGTGGTCTTACCGGCGCCTGTCGGACCGACAATGGCAATTTTCTGACCAGCTTCAGCTTTCATGGAGAAGTCCTTGATAATCATACGATCTGTATTATAGCCGAAACGGACATGTTTGAATTCGACATCCCCTTTGGCGGTGTCCATCTTTATGGTCTTGTGACGCTCATCTGCCAATTCTTCTTCACCCAGAAATTCGAATACACGTTCACTGGCGGCAGCCGCCGACTGCAGATTGGTTGCGGCCTGTGCCAGCTGCGACAAGGGCTGTGTAAACAGACGAATATACACCATGAAGGCGACAATAGTTCCGATAGTTATAGTCTGTTGGTTGACCAGCAAAGCTCCCACGACACAAACCGCGACATAACCAAAATTTCCAATGAACATCATGACTGGCATCATCAGACCAGACATGAACTGGGACTTCCATGCATTTGTATATAGGCGGCTGTTAATGCCATGAAACACTTCCTTGGCTGCTTGTTCCCCGTTATATACCTTGACTACGTTATGACCAGCATAGGTTTCTTCGATATGACCGTTGATCTGGCCAAGCTCCGCTTGCTGTGCTACAAAGTATTTCTGTGAATGCTTCATAATCACGCTCATCAGGCAAAAGCCGATCAGCGTAGCTACAATTCCGGTAATGGTCATGATCCAGTTTGTATAAAGCATCATAATCAAGGCGCCCACGAAGGTAGCCAGTGCACCGACAAGCGTGCCGAGACTGTTGTTTAACGTTTGTCCGATGGTATCGACATCGTTGGTTACGCGGCTAAGCACATTACCGTAACTCGTAGAGTCAAAATACTTCAAAGGCATATGATCGATTTTTCGAGACAGCTCTGTCCGCATCTTCTTTGTAAGACGCTGTGAGACGGTTGCTGTAATGAAGCCCTGGAAATAGTTAAAGATAAGACCAAATCCATATAGAAGCGCCAATACAAGAACAATCTTCTGAACAGCACTTACATCAATCCCGGTTACGATTCCTTCCTGAATCAGGTTGGCAATATCACTGAGCTTATCCGGGCCAATCACGTTGAGGGTGGAGCCGACCAGGGCCAGTACCATAGCTAGTACAATCATAGGCACATAGGCCTTGCTGTAGGATACAAGCTGGCTGATGGTCTTTTTAAAATTATTCGCTTTTTCACCAGCACCCTTGCCCCCCGCAGGGCCTTTACCCATGGGACCTTCCTGATTCATTTTCATTTGCTGGCTGTCGACGGTGTGTTCATTCTTATCCATGTATGAGTTCCTCCTTCGAAAGCTGCGAATATGCGATCTCCTGATAGGTGCTGCAGTTCGTCATCAGCTCTTCATGCGTGCCGCTCCCTACAATCTCTCCCTGGTCCAGCACGATAATCCGATCAGCGTCTTTGATCGTACCTATGCGCTGACCAACGATAAGTGTCGTAGCGTGGCCGGTTTCTTTTTTGAGAGCGGAGCGCAGAATCCGGTCTGTTCTGTAGTCTAGTGCCGAGAAGGAATCATCGAAAATATAAATCTCCGGCTGACGGTAGATGGCACGCGCAATGGACAGCCGCTGCTTTTGACCACCGGACACATTCGCTCCACCTTGCGAAATTCTACCCTGATATTGACCATCCATTTTTTCGACAAACTCCGTTCCTTGAGCAATACCAACGGCTTCTTTGACAAGTTTCTCCGAAGCTCCTGCTCTTCCGTTATCACCGTACGAAACGTTGGATACGACCGTACCGTTGAACAGTACAGCTCTCTGAGGAACATACCCGATTTTGTTATGGAGTGCCTGCTGATTATAGTTCCTGACATTCACACCGTCCACGAGTACCTCTCCCTCGGTCACATCATAGAAACGGGGAATCAGATTGATCACGCTGGTTTTGCCGCTGCCTGTAGCGCCAATAAAGGCAACCGTCTCGCCTCGTTTCGCCGTGAAGCTGATGTTGCGAAGCACGGCCTCCTCCGCGTCCGGATATTTGAAGCTGACATTACGGAATTCCACTTGCCCCATAACGCTCTCTTCTCCAGTCGTCTCATGCCCATTAACGATGCTGGATTCGGTATTCAAAACCTCCATGATCCGTTTGGCAGAGATCGAGGCGCGAGGCATCAGGATGAATATCATACTTACCATCATAAAGGCCATAACCACCTGCATTGCATAAGAGGAGAATACGACCATATTGGAGAACAGCGTGATGCGGTCTGGTACGGCCGCCCCGTTAATCAGGTAAGCGCCGATCCAATAGATAGAGACACTCAGACCTGACATAATAAAGGTCATACCTGGGCCAATCATCGTCATTAAACGGTTCGCAAACAGGTTTGTATTCGTCAACTCGACGTTAGCCTGCTCGAACTTCTCCTGCTGATACTGATCTGCATTATAAGCGCGTACTACCCGAAGTCCGATCAGATGCTCACGTGTTACCCTGTTCAGATTATCGGTGAGACGCTGGATTCTCTGGAAACTTGGAAGAGCGAAAACAACAATGACACTTAGCATCAGGATCAGAGCAGCCACGGCCGCTCCTGTGGAGGCGGTCCACTGCCAGTTTTTATCTGCAATCTTCACAATGGCCCACACGGCCAGAATCGGTGCCTTGATGATCACCTGCAGCCCCAGCGCAACCACCGTTTGAATCTGCGTAACATCGTTCGTGGAGCGGGTAATGAGGCTTGCCGTCGAAAAGTTGTTCATCTCTTCCATCGAAAAGGATAAGGTCTTGTCAAAGACCATCGCACGCAGACGCATAGCCAGCCCTGCAGCCACCTTTGCCGCGAAATAGCCCACAATAATAGATGCAATCATACTGCCGACGGCACAAAACAACATGTAACTGCCGGGAATCAGCAGTTCGGACACAGGCGTTCCTTCCGTTTGCAGCTTGGTCGTAATTTCCGCCATATAATCAGGTAGCTTCAGATCAAGCCATACCTGCACAACGATGAAGGCTAGGCTGCAAACCACAAGCATCCATTCATTTTTCTTGAGATATTTGAATATCTTTAGCATTCTGTTGCTCTCCTTTTATCTGATAGTCTTTGATGCTTGGTGAAGTATGGTGCATCCTGCTCTGCATAGAAATTCAGCTTCTAGAGACAATAAGCTTAATGAGTCGGATCAGTTCTTTGGCATCTTCTTCGTCTAACTTTCGAAGAACATTCTCGGTCCATGCGATTCCTTCATTATGCCTATCAATCATAAATTGCTTACCTGAATCCGTAATGAATACAATTACCTTACGTTTGTCGCTGACATCAGTACGCCGTACAACTAGTCCTTTCTTCTCCAGGCTCTTCAGTGCCGTTGCTACCCGTCCCGTACTGACGGACAAGTATTCGCTCAAGTGGCCAGAGGTAACCCCGTCCTTATTGAAATTCAGACAAATGAGAATCCCCATTTCGCCACGTGAAAAGTGCCCTCGTTCCTCTAATGCCGGTTTCCGCGATTTGACGATATACTCGAATAGTTCTGTCGCTAATGCTTTATAATCCAATGGTCACAACACCTTCTCGCTAATACCTTATAGTATGAGATAATTAATCTTATAGTATAAGATAATAATAATGTCGGGTTATAAAGTCAATTAGAGAAAATATGGAATACAAAAAATCCTCCGTAACCAGCTTGTATTTTTACCAATTTTTCTACACAAAAGTCCAATGGAAATGACAAAAGAAAACTTGAGGAGCAGTTTGCAGCAGATATGGAGAAATCTCATGAATCTTGAAAAAGACCGCATCAGTACGGCTCAAATAATATTACTTGGGCTTTTCTCACTTATCGGGGATATGTAAGAGACTGCTTCTAAAAGTAAAGCAGCAGCTCACTAGGACTTGAAAAATAAAGTCTTAGACTGCTGCTGCTTTTACCAACATTCACTTCTACTATTAAAATCAAAGATACTACTACTATTTTTAAAAGCATTTCCTGATAGCAGCATTTCGCTGTTCAAGCAACCATCTCCCGCCACTCAACTGTGACCCATGATATCAACAAGATCAAACTATTAGGAACGGAGCGCTTTCCGAGGTACAAAAGGTGAATTTCCTTACAACCTAATAAAACCAGGATGTAAACAGATTGTTAACCGGTTTATAGATCATCATGACCAGAAGCAATGGGCTCGGCACATTGATTTTGTACAAGGAGCAGACCACTACACCAATGCCCGTGATCCAAAACAAGCCCCAGACCAGAAGGTCACGGCGCCTGCTTCCTCGTGTCAGCAAAGGCACATCGATGACCGCACAAACCGCTGCTGTTGCCAGAAAAAGCAGTAACACTATTGCGCTCACTCCTTGATATCTTCAATAAAAGATTTGTCTGTAATACCAATTCGGTTAATCGACACGCTGGCTTTGTAATGGATAGGTAGCGATTTTAGGTAATTGTCCCCTTTTTTCTGTTGTAGCCTAGCCCAAGCTTGGGGGTTGGCACGGTAGATCAACTGTCCAAAGCCCATAATATCCACATTATAGCGCTCATTAATTTGCTTAACTGCAGTTTTCATCCGCAAGATAATTCGTTCTTCCGATTTCCTTTCCAGCCCTGTAATCACGCGCTCTGCTTCCAGATTATCTTTGCTCATTACCTCTTCAACATTACACAAGGCCTTTACATGGATGTAAATATGTGGTTCACCGTCAATAATCTTGACTTTACGTTTGGTGTCTGTATGAAGTGCTTCAATGACGATGGGCCGTCCGTCGTCTCCTATTACAGAACCTGAGCTTTTGACAACGTTATTGGTGATATAATTGTAGCCAATCGTCTCGTTATCGCTTAACCACCCGATCATCTTATCCTTCCGAAATACGGCTATATTACTGTACTGTAATTTGGCTGTGGGCGAGCTATCTTCCACATTGCTCTTCTTTTCGCCCTCACTAACACTGCCGGACATCTTCACTCCGGTTAGCACCGGATTCTTCCCCTCGTACAACAAATCTTCAATAAATTGGTTCAAAGAAACAGCGACTGTTTTGCCCGATGTCTTATAAGATTTGTCCAGGGAATTATATAATTTACTTGCCGGCAATCTCTCTAGCGGGGTAAGGACCTTCAGAACATCTTCGGCAGTGGTGTCTTTGGCGACCATGGCATAGTAATCATTACGCGGCTCTCGGCTCCGCTTCATCATATCAAGTGCCTCGCTAATTCCTGCCCGGGCAAGCTCCTCTCCAATCACCAGTATACGGATATGTCCATAGTAGCCGGCTCTCGCACTTTCCAGACTGTACTTGCGCTGGGCTTCATAAATCGTTGGGACCGTAAAGGTAGATACAATCACTGGCACCCCGGCACCTCCCGTCCCTCCCGCCGCCTGCGAGGCAATTGCTGAAGGAATAACCACCTGCAGTGTAACCTTATAGCCAGATTCAGCCTTATCTAGCCCCATTCCCAGCACAAAGGCCATTTCATTTAACTCCTGTCTTTCCCAGCACCCGCTGAGCAGCATAGGGACCAAAAGGGTAAGCAGCAGTCGCGAAACAGTTTTACGGTTTTTTGGGCTCATCTGCCGACTCCTTTTGCTTGGTTGTGCTTTGACGGTCAAGATTTTGAATCATACTTTCTGCCGGCCTTGTCTTTAAACGCGGCCAGGTAAAGCGGAAGATGGAATCCTTCAGATCATTTGAACGGTATGGACCGATCGGACTCATATAGGGCATGCCAAAAGAACGCAGACTCGCCAAATGCAGCACGATTAAAAAGATACCGAATAGTATTCCGTATAGTCCAATAAAGCCAGCTAGTCCGATAAGAACAAAGCGAATGATTCTTGCAGCGATCGACATGCCCGTCTCTGGTATCACAAAACTGGATATGGCCGTAATGGATACAATGATAACCATTGCTGATGAGATAAAGCCCGCGGCAACCGCCGCCTGTCCTATTACAAGTGTTCCAACAATGGATATCGCCTGCCCTATATTTTTTGGAATCCTCACTCCCGCCTCCCGCAAAATCTCATACGTTAATTCCATGAGTACTGCCTCCACAAATGCAGGAAAAGGAACACTTTCTCTCTGTGCGGCAAGGCTGATAACCAGATTGGTAGGGATCATCTCCTGATGATAAGTCGTAACCGCCACATAAAATGAAGGCGCAAGCAACGTAATGAAAAAGGAAAGAAAACGGATGAACCGTAGCAAGGTGGCAATATCGGCCCGCTGATAATAATCTTCGGCAGATTGAAAAAAAGCGACAAAAAAGGTAGGCACCAACAGGACAAAGGGGGTTCCATCCACAAGAATCGCCACTTTGCCTTCCAGGATTCCCGCTGCGATAGTATCCGGCCGGTCGCTGTTATAGATCGTGGGGAACGGCGTAGCAGCCGTATCTTGAATAAACTCCTCAATATATCCGCTCTCCAGGATACTGTCCGTATCTATTTTGGCCAATCTGCGCTTCACCTCCTGCACCAGGTCAGGATTAGCGATGTTGGCGAGATACATAATGGATACACTGGTTTGAGTCACCTTACCAATTTGGAAGGTTTCTAGCCATAGCTGGCTATCTTTAATTTTCCTTCGAATCAGCGCCGTGTTTGTCCGCATATTTTCCGTGAACCCTTCCATCGGCCCACGTACAACTGATTGTGAGCTTGGTTCGCCTACATTGCGGTCCTCCCATCCAGGCAGTCCGATCCGTAGGGCGCTGGATGTTCCGTCAACCAGCACCATGATATTACCGGATAACAGCTCATGAACAAATTGCCCAAGGTCATGCGTGACGGATAGATCCCCCGCAATCAGCATACGTTTTCGCAAAAGCTCAATCTTCTGATTAGCATCAAGATCTCTCATTTGGTCAGGGGTACAACGTTCCTGAAGCGAAAATAATATGGAATTATGCAGAACCTGTGTATCCACAAGACCATCAATATAAAGCAAAGCGATATGCGTAGACTCATCCAATTCCAGCTTTTTAGTGATCAAATCGGTGCTTGTCCCGAGCAGTTGAACCAACTGCACCAAATTGTCCTCCAAGCGGTGTGATAATGTGCCAGTAATTGTATCCTTCATGTCACAACCTCCGCATTCCGTGAGCAAACTACAAATAGTATGACAGAAGAACTTGATAATTATCCCCTTAACATTCCTTTTCGACTATCAATTAATAATTATGTTATAAAATCACATACTAAAGGAAATGACAAAAGAAAACTTGAGGGGCAGTTTGCAGCAGATTTGGAGGAATCTCATGAATCTTGAAAAAGACCGGATCAGTACGGCTCAAATGATGTTACTTGGACTTTTCTCGCTAATCGGGGAAATGGCACTTGTGTATCCTGCAGCAATGGCAACCGGAGCCCACGAGGATGCGTGGATTGCCGCCTTGATTAGTATTCCGCTAGGACTTGCATGCGTAAAGCTGATGATATCTACATCAAATATTGATCCAACTAAAACGATTATTGAGCTTTCATTACAAGTATTAGGAAAATGGGTGGGTGGAGCTGTAGCGTTGAGTTATTTATTCTTTTTCCTGATTGCAGCCTCCACCTATATCAGAGAAATCGAAGATTTCATGTGCACACAGATTTACGAAGGGACACCCGGCGGGGTCATTCGCTTCATGGCGATTTTTCTGTTGGTGTATGGCTTGCGGCTGGGTCTTGAAACGCTGGGCAGAGCAGCCCAGATTTTTTTTCCTTTCTTTGCGTTTTTTCTGATTTGCCTAATCGTTCTCCTGTTCCCCGATGTCAAGATGGAGCGTATCCATCCTATTTTGAATACATCGTTTCCTGACATGCTGCACACCATTATGTTCGGTGTATTTTATCCCTTTGGAGAAATGTGCGTGTTCTTCATGGTGTATCCCTATGTCCAAAAACAAAGCAATACGAGCCGCAATATATTCATTTCTTTGTTGATCGGAGCTGTTGGACTCAACCTCATTTTGTTTCTCTCCCTAACAGTACTCGGGGCATATTTCTCAGAACACGAATTTTACGCTGCCTATATTCTTGCCCAGAGAATCAACATTGCTAATTTTTTGCAGCGGATTGAGGCTTTAATGGCCACCACGTGGATCATTAGCACCTATTTCAAAACAGCGCTTTTCTTTTACGCATTTGTTTTGGGGACAGCTCAGCTACTAAAGCTAAAATCCTATCGGCCATTGATCTTTCCAGTGGCATTTCTGATTTACGGACTGTCGCATCTGATTGCAAAAAATATTATTTTCTACGTCAAGGAGATCCCCGCCTACTGGGTAGATTGGGATTTCACCCATGCCATCGCTTTCCCGTTAATCCTGCTCGTTGTTTATCATATCAGGAAACGTATCAGTCACAACAACCAGCTAACGTAACTTTCGGGGCATATTCGGCAATCTTACGCACTTCTCCCTCCACAATTGCAAACCTTCTTCCATCTTCCATGCTCTCCGTGATCGCAGAGTTCATTCAATTAGACCTTTTGTAGAGTACCTTGATAGAGTACTTTACAGAAGGTCTAAAGGACGTACTTTTTTCTTAATCGACCAATTCAAAGTCCTTTATCGTGGCATTCGGTCTTAAAATCTTTTCCTGGTCAAATATAGCTAGCAGTTCATCATTTTTAACTTTGACAGGCCAATTATGATTAGCAAGAGCTCCTTTGCCCAAAGTAATAATATCGGCTGTACAATTTTCGACCATCTGACTTGCTTTAGATGGATCTTCCAGGTGTCCATTAGCCATCACTGTAATGTTTCCATACTTCTTGGCAAGCTCAGCAAGAGATTGTCTACTACTGTCTGGAAAGGCTGGTTGCCAAGCCTCATATTCCGTGACATGGATATAATCAAGCCCCGACTGTCCTAACTGTTGGAAAATCACTTTTGCCTCTTCTTCTTTACCAGCCCACTTATGCTCATAATCATTTACTTTCCCTTGGGAGATTCGAATCCCAACTATAAAGTTTTCTCCTACGGCTTGCCGAACTGCACTCGATACCTCAACCAATAAACGAACACGATTACTGAGGGAACCTCCGTATTCATCCGTTCCCTGGTTTGTATAGTCCGTAAGAAACTCATCCAGTAAATAACCATTTGCACCGTGAATTTCTACGCCGTCAAATCCAGCTGATTTGGCACGAACAGCAGCATTCACAAATCCCTGAATTACGTTTTCAATATCTTTCTTCGTTGCTTCCACAGGCATCGAAAAAGCTCCTTCACCGCCATAAAACGCAAGTTGCTCTCCTTGTGGTTGCACTGCTGATGGAGCCAATATATTTGATTCGAATCGGTTACCTTGAGATAAAGCACCCGCGTGTTCTAACTGAACAATAATTGCTCCGCCAGCCTTATGAACAGCTTCCACCACCTTTTCCCACGATTTAGCCTGTTCGTCAGTGGCCATCCCGGGCTGGTTGAAGTAACACTGACTAAACAGCTCATCTGTATAGGTTCCCTCAACAATAATCAAACCAAATCCGCCATGTGCAAATGAAGCATAGTATTGTGCCATTTGATCCGTTGCAAAGCCTTCTGGAGAAGCACTCGTGCGTGTCATAGGTGCAACACCTAATCGATTTTTCAGCACTATTTTTTAGTTCTACAAAATTAAATCGTCCAATCTTCCGTCCCGAATTTTGCTGACCCAAGCAGGATCAACCAATAATGCATACAGTCGGTCTTAGAACCCTGTAGTATACTGTGTAGGGAATGCAGTTTCTTTTTTCAATTTTGATGCGGCTTCCAGTGACCAATAAGGATTTCTCAACATCCCTCTACCCACAGCAACCAGATCGGCCTCTTCATTTCCGATAACTGCATTCGCCAAAATTGGATCTTCTAGTCTTCCAACGGCCATCACCGGAATATCCAGAGCTTCTTTGATTTCTTTTGCCAAGGGGACTTGATACGCTGCGT
Source organism: Paenibacillus sp. A3M_27_13 (assembly GCF_024213315.1). NCBI lineage: Bacteria > Bacillati > Bacillota > Bacilli > Caryophanales > Paenibacillaceae > Paenibacillus > Paenibacillus sp. A3M_27_13. The sequence goes on along the minus strand of NZ_JANAVE010000011.1, from coordinate 66,547 downwards.
GAGTTCCTGGTCTGCCCCATGCAGCTATAGGTCCCTCACCGCCAGATGAAATATCAAACATATCTACTCCTGCCTTTTGATATTCCTTGGCAAAAGCAATGCTTTCCTTAATACCATATCCACCTTCTACGTATTCTTTGGCAGAAATACGCATCAAGAGCGGCATATCTTCCGGCATCTCACCCTTCGCTGCCTGAATGATCTCCCGACCAAAAAGGGTAAGATCTTTACCGTATCTATCTTCCCGTTTGTTCGTAAGCGGCGAATGAAATTGATGAATCAAATAGCCATGTGCACCATGAATTTCAATGGTGTCGAATCCAGCCTTGACAGCGCGAGCTACAGCAGCACGAAATTTCTCAACTAGTCCTTTAACCTCTTCTGTTGTAAGCGCGCGAGGTTGTTTTGAATTTTCATCAAATGCAATGGCAGATGGCGCTACAGGAACTTCAGCATCTTCCGCCTTGCGTCCGGCATGCGCGATCTGGATTCCCACTTTGGCACCGTAGCTGTGACAAGCATCTACAATCCGTTTGAGAGCAGGAATCTGCTCATCTGACCATAAACCAAGATCAAAATCGGAGATACGACCATCCGGCTCTACATCTGTCATTTCAATCATGATAAAACCAGCTCCGCCTACCGCTCGGCTAACGTAGTGTATATAATGCCAATCTGTGGCGATCCCATCCTTTTTGTCAACCGAATATTGGCACATTGGAGGCATAACTACGCGATTTTTCAATTCCAAACCTTTAATTGTATAGGGACTAAATAAATCTTTCATGTGAGAAAGACTCCTCTCTGAGTTATATTATGAATACATCAATCAAATGCATGCACAAGCATATATATTAACATGTTTGTTTCATTTGTCAACTTTAGGTATGATTTCAAAACTTCAAAGTAAAATACGCCATTTACTCGTTGGTCCTCATCTTCAGATTTTTTGCAATGCATCAACAACTGAATCGTCACCAGTAATCAGATCAAAAGCTCGCTTGTATGTGTTCTTCACATCTAAAGCTGCCACAATGGCACGGGCTACATCCTTACGAGGGATACTGCCATAGGTGATATTCTCCGCAGCAGCCTGCGCAATTAAATGTATCTGCACGGCCCAAATGGTCTATGGTGAAATTCACCAATGACTGAACTTCTGCATTGACATCTTGTTCTAATTAAATATTAAGTAACCGAATGGTTTAGCACATTACCAAATTAAAAAAACATGCGCATGCATTTAATTTAGTGAAAAAATTACTTGCTGTCAAGTTTTGAATGCAAATATGGATTGCTTATTTTTCAAAAAAATACGTGGATGATTTGAATAAACTTTGCTTTCTCTTTTCATTCTAAGTTCTCATCCTCTTCGGCACGTTAAACTGTGAGCGCTTCTGGTATCCACTAGGAAGCGCTCGTACTGTATATTAATTTTGATGTGGAGGTAAATCTACATTCTCATGCTCTCCATAAAAAAGCTCAATGCATTGGACACCCACTTCTTGGGATGAAGAACAAGCTGAATTTCCAGCTTGAGCTCGGCATGCTCAAAGGGTAACACCTTTAGCTCTTCCCGTTCAATCTCCTCCAGCGCAGCCATTAGAGGTAGAATGGATATACCCTCTCCAGTTTTGATGCTCCGTTTGATCGCTTCCGGATTACCCAGCTCCAGACTCACGCGATAGGTGATTCCATTTGCTCGAAGCACTCTCTCCAGCAGTTGTCTGTAGTTGCACGTATGCTCGGGCATAATCCACTCCGCATCTACCAGATCATCCAGGCCGATTCTCTCTTTAGCGATAAGCGGATGGTTCGGATGGACAATCAGTACAAGCGGTTCTTCTCGAATCGTAATCCACTGCAAGGCCGGATTGCTTGAATCGTCCGCGAGGATCAGCCCGACATCGGCCTCCCCTTCCCTGACCTGGTGCAAAATCATCTCTTCGCGATCCGTATGCAATCGTATGTTCAGATCAGGGTATTCTTTGCGAGTCGCCTGCATATACGGCGGCAGAAAATACGAAGCGATGGAATCCATAGTACCGATCGTCATGGAGCCCCCGCCCTGCTTAGCCAATTTTTCTTTCGATTGCTCAAAAAGCTCCAGCATTTGTCCGGCAAGCTTGAATAGCTCTTCCCCGGCTGAGGTAAGACGAATCTTGTTGTTGCTGTATCGCTCGAACAATTTGACTTGATACGTTTTCTCCAGCTTTTGAATCTGGGTCGTGACGCTGGATTGTGCGTAACCGAGCACTTCTGCTGCTCTTGTAAAGCTTTCACGAATGGCAACTTCCCGAAATGTTTGAAGATAAATGAAATCCAATCTGGCCACCCCATCGGAAATTTTGATTAGAATCATCGTTTATTATAGATAACTCTGATGCTGTCTCCTATGTTACATTAGATTTAATTCAACGGGAAGGGATAACTGATGATGATGAACGAACAACATATTCGTGGGATTTTCATACCGCTGATTACACCTTTTACACGTGACTATAAGTTGGACATCGATTCGTACCGGAAGTATGTTACCTATCTTGCAGGCCATGACATCCAGGGTCTGGTCGTTAACGGTACGACAGGAGAGTCGCCAACCGTATCCTGGGATGAAGTGAAGCAAATGGTACAGGTGACGCAGGATGTTCTGAAGAGCATGAACAAAACCATTCCGATCGTCATTGGCACGGGAACGAACGATACTTATTCAACGGTGCATCGGACGGAAATGGCGGCTGAATTAGGAGCGGATGCAGCCATGGTGGTCACTCCGTATTACAACCGGCCGACGCAGGAAGGAATCTTGGAGCATTTCCGTGTCGTATCTCGTGTAGGCCTGCCTGTGCTTGTATATGAGATTCCTGTTCGCACGGGCAGTCGCATGACAATAGATACAATACGCAAAGTGCTGGACCTGGATGGCGTAATTGGGCTCAAGGACAGCACGGGCGGTCTTGATCTGCTTTTAAAATTGACCCAGTACGAGACCAAGCCTGTCCTCTGCGGAGAGGATGCCTATTTCCATGCCATGCTATGCCAGGGAGCTGCCGGTGGTATGCTTGCATCCGCTCATCTCAATATCCAGGAGTATGTGGATATATACCAACGTTTTGTGGCTGGCGACATGAACGGGTCGCGAGACAGTTTCATGCTACTGGAACCGGTGATCCAGCATGTATTTGCAGAGCCAGCCCCGGCCGCGATCAAGTGGTGGCTTACCCAGAAAGAGATTATTGCCGCCGAGCAATTGCGTCTGCCACTTATGCCACTGTCGGATCAGGTGAAGCAGGGTCTCCTGAATTCAATCGTATCCTGATAAATCAGCTTATCTCAGACTACCCAATCATAACGTAGAAGAAGCATCTCCTGGACAGGAGATGCTTCAATTTTTAGCCGGAACTGACAACCTTCAGAAAAACGAATTTAAGAAGATACTCTCTATGGTAGAACGCTGTATCGGTGTTTTCATCCTAATGAGGTCCGCAATCTGAAAAGCTTACAAGCAATAGCTAGATGGTTGTTAGTAAATCCAGTTGCAGCATTAAGGGAATTCTTTATGTAAGCGAAATTATTGCAAAAAGAAGGCTGCCGGTGAATTTCACCGACAGTCCTTCTTCCAAGCAGTATACTCCTCACTCCTATTCGCTGGACAGCTCCTTGAGCGATTTGACTTTACCATGGGGATGCTGTTCTTGCTTTCGTGACTTCCAGACTGCTTCTTTCCTTTTCTTCTGGTGAGCCATAACAGATATCCTCCTTTGGAAATTGTGATGTATACTACTTTCTTAAGTTGTCATTTCTCAGCTCTGTTCATTCATAAAACTAAATTCGTTGGATTTTTGTAATAATTCAGGGGTTCCAAACCGTTTCAAAGGAATAGCTGGGAGCATGGCTTCATGTATTCTGGGTTTGCTGGAGATTGCATTAATTGAGCAGACGGCGCTACTCAAGCGCTGCACTGGGAACAATTTTTAAAAAACAGCCGATTTCTCCTTAACATACTAGAAATCGGCCTTTGCCTTCCGAAAAGAGGATTTAGTACATATAATACAACACAAATAATTAGAAATATCGGTGATGCGCCCGAAAGATTGGAAGGTGTGTAAGAAGGCTACTTATCGGCTGAACCGCTAGTTTCCGAGAAATAGTTATGTAAGTGATATAAAAAATATTATCATGTTCATACATTAGCTGTTATTGTAACTCCCTAAAGGACATGTTTTTTAAGAGACTATGAAGAACTTGTATTCTTCATAGTCCTGTTTAATGAACTAATGATCAATTATTCAGCAAATGATGCAAGTGAACTGCCTTCCCACATTTCCCCCTTATTCAGTGTCCAACCATCATTATAAAGATTGTAGGCACCTTTATTAGCTGCGGGGCTCCATCCCTCATCCCAAGCTAAGAAATAAATGGTTTTCGGATATTTTTCTTTGATGGCATTGATAAATAAAGAATAATCCATACTACCATTGGTTGCCTGCGGACCGACTTCTGTGAAAGCAAAAGGCTTATCAAGAGCTGTTAACTCGTCATATCCTTGAATCGAATAAGGATCTGAGAAATAAGCGTCTAATCCAACAATATCAACATATGAAGATCCAGGGTAAAAGTCTGTCTTAAAGTTTCGGTTGGCGTCTGGTGCGTATACCCATATCAGGTTGTCCAATCCTCTTGTATCGGTCATATAATGATAGACTTTTTTATAAAGCTGTTGATATAAAGTGATACGTTCGCTATCCTCTTGGTTATAGTCGGTGAGTCCCCACCAGAACCATTCTCCATTCATTTCGTGAAGAGGTCTGAAAAGAACAGGAACACCTTCATCTTCTAACTGCTGAAGGCCATCGGCAATTTTGCTTAACATAGCGTCTAATCGCTGGCCCTCTTCAGTTGATGAGTCTAGGATTCTTTCATACTGACTGTTTGAGATTGGGGTTTTATAATTTCCAGAGTTAAACGCAGGGTTAGCCAGATGCATACTGATCTGAGGTATACCTCCGTTCTTCCAATGAGAGATTGAATCGGTGTTACAACTATAATCGATCGAATCGGCAATATTAGAAGTCTCCATCCATCCTCTTGAATAATCACAGCCATACACGGCAGGGGACTGTCCTGTTGCATTTTCAATTCGATTAGCTTCGGTCATAGAAAATGACGCATTTGTGTACCCGCCGAATGCTCCTGACACTACGCGATTTTCCGATGACAGATTAGCGAGCCAGTTCATCACTTCCTTGGTTGTGGCTTGTCCATTAGGATTCACCGTATGTGCAGATGCTGTCTGTGAGAAAGTCGAAGCGATTAACAGAATCCCCAATATTCTTATGTACCACCTCTTCTCTAAAGGAACGACTGGTCGATTTTTACCATCGTATTCATTTAATTGATTTCACTGTGATATTTCTCCCTATGACACTTCTGATTGCAAGCTACATTATTTTTCATTCTAGCGAGTTGATACCAACTCCTTATAAAAATTTGATTTTTACGAATAAAAGCACCTCAATTATATCGACCTCAAATGAATAGATTAAAATAGTTCTAAAAGAGTAAAAATAGTTCTTATAACAACTATCATTCAACTTCACAAAGAATGTTAGAGATAAGAATATGCTTAAAGTAATATTTTCCTTTTCATTCTTATGAAAATATTCTTTTCAAATTATTGTTATTATGTGCTATATAGAAGACTTTATGCCCGCACATTTGACACGCCATGTTATAAAAATCAAAAGAAATAAATAGCGGCTAACCAACGTCTATCAAAATAAGTTGATTACATCTGAAGGCTTAGCGTAGATTTTCGCTAAAACAAAAAAGCCGCCAAAATGGCGACTTCTTATGCGTATATGTTGTTGTCTCTCCTTGCAGTGCTGAAGTCTGCACCTGTGTTCCACCAACTTATTGTTCCTCGTTAGCTTTTATTCTTCAACTTCAACAATGATGTTAACCATAGATGCATCGTGATTTTTAATGCGAAGTGGTGCTGTGAAAGCAGATAATATCTTTTTACCAATTAATGGTGCAGGATTTATGTCTTCGTAAATGAGCATTGTCGGCTCTTCATATTTTTCATGGTCTAAGAAGGCATGGTGAACAAAATAGCCGTTTCTTTTGGCTTCTTCCAGATTTTCAATGCTCATGGTATCAATGGCCACAGCTTTGCAGTTCGGCAAATTTTTACGGATGAATTCCGCTGCTTTGGGAGAGACGGCTGGGAAATTATTAGCGTATTTCTCAAAATCCGTATCTCGGTGTTTCCAATAGCTTGTATTAAAGATGAGAATATCCGCTTCATGCAGCTCTTCATATTCCTGAAGCATTTCGATAGATGAATTCTTCAATCGGAACAGCATCTATTCCCTTACCGTTATTTAAATGATGCCACGGTGCATCGACATGGGTGCCGACATGAAGATACATACTTAACACACTTCCATTCCAGGCATCCCCTTTGTCCAAACGCTCTCTAGGCTCTAACTTCACTTCTGGCAATCCTGGATAAACAGGCATTCCTTCATATATTGGGTAACCGATTTCAACGTATTTTGACATACTAAGACGCTCCTGTAATTTTAGTTTTAAGAATCCATTATTATAGGGATATTCGCCTAATGTGTAGCTTCCGAAAAGTATAAGCGGAGTACAAACAGACAAACTGATAAAAAGACCATACCCCTACAGGTCAACTCCCTCATTTTAATTTATATTTTATATTCAATCGCCCTATCTTTCCTGAAATCGTACGACCACTTCTCCTTGATTGTCCTTTTAAGAAAGATAATATAAAAATAATAAACGATTATCCTAAGATATTAAAATAGGTATCTCTCCAAGCAGATTCTTTAAGTTAATAGAATCCCACGGCATATGCTCCGTTATACCTAATCCAACTACATCTGTTTCTTCAGATAGTTCTTTAATCAGATTAAGTAGCTGAGGCATTTGCATTGTTCCCGCAGGAGAAAAATTATAAGGTGCTTCAGGGTTGGCGAATAATAAAGAACGAAATGCTTTTGGGTCAAGCACATCTAAATCAAGGTGAATAGCTAGGTGCTTAATGCCACTTTCTTTAATCCACTCTCTTATAGATTCAGTACTATTCGTTAACTCTTTGGTTCCTGCAGTTTTAATTCCTAGTCTTTGAATCATTTCTGTGTCTGATTCTACAGGAGCTATATCTAGTCTTTGAAACGCTTCTGAAATGACTTCTGATTCTTGTTCTGTAGGAGCCGCTAATCCCGCGATAAAGACATTTTCAGGTTTTAGTGGGATTTTCACATGTTTTGCGAACTCCTCATCTCCTTCTCCCAAAAGATTTCCGAGCGGTAATGTATGTCCGTTATCATAGCCTACATATCTAACTAAATCACTGTGAGCATCGATCCAAATTAAACCTAATTTCCCACCGTATCGTTCGTTCAAATAGGCAAATGGAGCTTGTTCCACTAAGCAGTCACCGCCAAACATTACAATGCGATCTGGCTTATGAGCATCAATGATATGCTGAGCAGCCTCTAACTGTTCAAGTAGCTGTTTTCTCCCATTCATACCGTTTTCGTTTTCAAGCGGAGTACCCTTATAAGCTTGAACTGGAACATGAATAAGAGGTTGTTCATTATCCGGAGCTAGCCAAGCAAGCAGTTCGGCTCCAAAAGAGTAATTAGGATTGTTTCCCCCTTGCCATTGTGGCATTAACAGGCGTATTGTTTTTTTAGTCATGTTTTTCTCTCCTTTACTTCAAAAGTAAGGTTAGTATAAACTGAACACAAATAAAAACGTAGTACGCACTATTTTGATAGGTACTACCCGAAAGGATAGTGTAAACATGAGTATGGCTGAATTTAAAGGTAAAGTTAAAAATATTCAAGATACACCTTTTGGTTATACAGTTTCATTGATTGGTGGTAAATGGAAAATGGTTATTATTTATCTCCTAGCCGAAAACCGAACAGTTCGCTTTAATGATCTGAAAAGACAAATAGGGGCTATTACTTATAAAACATTGAGTTCACAACTAAAAGAATTGGAAGCGGATGGTCTGGTGAATCGAAAAGAATATCCTCAAGTCCCCCCTAAAGTCGAGTACAGTCTCACAGATAAAGCAGAAACGCTATTACCTGTTTTGGAAGGATTGTGTGAGTGGGGAACAAAAAACCAAAATAATTAAATCCAGTGTTCTACTAAAAATCCTGTATGCGAAAAGTTGTCCTGTTTTCCAACACTGCTATCCCAAGTTAAACTCTATGGTTAACAGCAGTGACACTTTGTTTATTTAGCTCTAAATACTGAAGATGCCGTATTCATATACTTCCCCTTATTCTCCAACCGAAGAGGAAAGGCGGCCTTCCATAATGGCTCTGATTTGTTCGGTCGGCATCTTCAGGTGTCTATCGTGCGTCAGCAGAACGTTGATTCCCTGTTCCACGTCCGTCAGCTGTGTGTAACAAAAACCTTGTACGACAGGTGAATGCAGCAATGACTGGACATCAGCATGCAGCCGTTCTAGAAATTCTATTATCTTAATTATCGCTTCAAGCCAGATTTATCTCCCGAATCACTTCAAGCGGAACCTTCGGTTTTCGGTCTTCCGTCAACAATCCGTTGACTTCCTGCTGTACATCGGTTACCTGTGTATAGCAATAGCCCGAGAGATAGGGGGTCGCTTTAATTGCTCCGGTGACTGCACGGAAACGTTCGATAAAAGCTTCGACTGAATTCACCTGGTTTCCGTATCCCCAGCCCATGTCCGTCTGGAAGGCAATGCCGCCGAATTCGCTTATGATAATTGGTTGTCCCCGGTAGGCATATCCTTCTGCAAAGGCATATTTCCAATTGTTAAAGGAGATGCTGTTGTTTACAATGCTTTCCTTGTCCTGATATCGTTCCAAAAACTCTTCGCCCGTCTCCACATAATCATGAAGGGTTAAAATATCCGAGACTGTATGCTCCCATCCGTCATTGGTAATCACCGGACGATACGGATCAATCGTCTTCGTCAGATGATAGATGGTTTGCGTGAACTGCTGCTGCCTTACATCATGTCCAATGGTCGATATGCCCCACGATTCATTGAACGGGACCCAAGTTATGATGCTCGGATGATTGTACTGCTGCGGCACGATTTCCAGCCATTCCTTCGTAAAACGGCTAACCGCCTGATCATTGAACTCAAAGGTCGCCGCCATTTCCGACCAGACGAGCATGCCTTTCACATCACACCAATATAAAAAGCGAGGGTCTTCCAACTTCATATGTTTACGAACCCCGTTATATCCCATCGCGGCTATTTTATCGATATCTTCGATAAGAGCTTCTTCAGACGGCGGAGTCAGATGTGTTTCCGGCCAGTAGCCCTGATCCAGAATCAGCCGCTGGTAAAGAGGACCATTATTCAATAGAACCTGTCCGTTTTCAATCGATATTTTCCGCATGCCAAAATAAGAATACACCCTGTCGCACTCTTTCTCATCCTCATACAGAATAAACTCTACATCGAACAAGTTTGGCGATTCCGGTGACCACAAACACTGCTTCCATGGACCACCGGCTTCATGAAATACATGGACCTCTACCGTTATCCAGGGCCTGTCGGCAGATAGGCTGACCTTTTTCACATGCTGTCCTTTCAGCGTAATCCGTGTCTCTAGGCGTAAATTATCTTTACCCTTGATACCCATGAGCTGAAAGTCAAAGCGGATCATATGACGGTCGATATCCGGTGTTATCTTGACCTCATTGATTCTTATCTCATTCACATATTCAATCCACACACTTTTCCAGATTCCGGTGCTCTGTACATAAAAGCATTCAAAGTTTTGATCCACCCAACGCTGCTTTCCCCGGGGCTGCGTGCAGCTCTGACTATCCTCCACTTTAAGCACGATGCTATTCTCCGAGTCGTAAGTGATATAGGGTGTGATGTCGAAAGAAAACGCAGCATAACCTCCTTCATGCTCACCAGCCATAAATCCGTTCACCCAGCATTTCGCTTTATAATCTACACCCTGAAAATGTAGAATTGTCCTTTTCGCTATTGCCTCCTGCGGGACCTTCACGCTCCTGCAGTACCAGACCACCGGATGGAAGGTCTCGACTCTGATCCCGCTTGCCTTGGTTTCATAAGTAAAAGGTACGAGGATTTTGGCTCCCTTCGGAAAATGATGATACCATTGCTCGCTTTCACCCACTTTGCCGTCGTCGAAGGCGAAATCCCACACCCCATTCAAATCCAGCCACTCTTTACGTACAAATTGCGGCCTTGGATAATTTTTGATATAAGCGTTTGTAGTCATACAGTTTCCACCTATCCTTTGATATATAATTAGTCACCTTAGCCTGATGACTTTACAGTGCATTGCTATCATCTGTAGGTCCGATCGTCATCCTTTACCTCCGCTTCGAAATACAAACAATAAAATCGATTTGTTACACTATTATTGTATCTTTAGGGGATTATATAGTGATGCATTTTTAATGTCAACGCTTTCAAGTTAATTTTATGTAACTAATAAACTGAATAAGGCTTTAGCTACAGAGCACCTGCAACTAAAGCCTATCCATTTCACCAATATCTCAATCCATGACATAATTCACAGTCATTTTGATATTCTGATCATAATCTCCAAATTGCTTTCCGAACAGGTTGAGCCCACCTTGATGCACCGCATCTGGCTTAATTCCGATCCGCAAACGCAATTTGTGGCTGTTTTGCAGGTTGAGCTGATCCAGTGTAACCGAGGAAACCTTCTCCATATCCAGCGCAGTCTTCTCTTTATCTACTCGCCAGGTCTTGAGCAACCCATACTGGGTAGACCACTCATACCACCAGGCAGGATTCAGCTTGCCGCGCCTGTCTCCAAAATCACCGGGACACGTCCACATGCCAATCTCCACGCCATTAACCCACAAGGAAATATCAGAAGGCCAATTGTTGTCATAGTTTGGTGCTTCAGAACACATTTCCATCGATAGCTCAAGCGATTCTATTCGCGCTCCTGCCGGTATTTCGAGCGGCATTAAATACTCGACATAGCCCTTGCGGAACCATATCATCTGGGCTCCGATATGCTTCGGGTGGAAAAAACTCGCCGGTTCGTCCTCGCGTATGATCATCCCGTCTGCATTGGCCATACCGCACGTCGGTGAAACCTCACAATCGCTATAATGACCGATCGGCATGTCCACTTCGTAGATCTGTACATCCCCTTTGGGTACTGCTTTTTCAAGATTTAGCGCAATATGAATGTCATCATAATTGCGGCTGCACATCTTCATCGCGCCGCGAGAGGCAGGCAGCAGCTCTGTATTAATCAGTCTAGCAGCCTCCAGAACCTTGATATTGTTGGCTACCGTAGACACCGGAAGTTGAAGAGCTTCCGCTATTTCTACAATATTAAGGTTTTTAGAAATCAAGAGGCGGAGAATATCAACTCGGGAACGGGTGGATAAAGCATGCGTAACCGTTACCAGCTTGTCCGGATCATCAAAACTAAGCTCAAGCATTGCATCACCCATCTCAATTTACTGTGATTATATTACAATAAGTTTACTTGTATGCTTTGAAACAGTCAATAATATTGTATTAAATTATTAATTTTGTATTAAATACCGATCATGTCCGATTTCTCTGGTTCAAGAACCCATAGGAAAGACAGCGATTTTTGAGCGGAACCCTGTATACAAATGCAACACGTTATTCCTTTGCTTTATGCAATAAAAAGCCGCTGATCTTCGGATTAAGATCAGCGGCTGATGCTCTCTTCATTTTAAACTTTCTTTAATACCCATACTCCATACGGTTCCAATGGTACGGTACCAGTAAGCCTCCTACCGGAAAGGAGTTCCTCCGTCTCAACACTCAGTTTAACCTGAGCCGTTTCTCCGCTGTAATTCAGTAGAAATACCAGCTCTTCTTGTACATCCGCACGAATAGCGACTTCTACCGTCGAAGGAGCTTTGCACCACCCCGCAAGCGGAGATGTCACCGGCAGCTGTCTTAGGAGCTCAGCCGCTAATGCTAGGTCAAAAGCTGCACCCCAATAGTAGACCAGTCCCTTGCCGACACGGTTGAGGGTCAAGGCCGGTTTCCCTTCATAGTAGCTTGATGCGTACTCTGCGAGTACTTCTACCGTATCAGCATGAACATTCAATATATCGTTGAAGCCTGGAGCCCAAAAATCAAGAGCTTGATCCTTAAATCGCACCGATACAGGTGATGCCGTCCCATTTATCATCGTAAAGTCCTCTACGTGGACGCCGCTCATTGCGGCTGCAGGGCCTGGGAGTGGCTGCATGCGGCAGTGACCGAACTCGTTCTTATAACCGGTGCGGCAGCCGAAGATCAGGATGCCCCCATCCTCTACATATTTCTGTAACATAGCTGCCGTACTGTCTCGTAGGATCGCCGGATGCGTGTATACCAGCACCTTGTAATTGGCCAGTTCCCGCAGCTGTTCTGATTCCATACCCGGACGGATTGTAACCATATCCGAAGGTATATGTCCATACTGCAGTGCCTTGTACCAGCCGAGCTCACTTTGCTTTGTCAAGGGACCATACCATTTATCCAACTCGCCATCCCACTCGTTATCATAGTCACGAAGTAGAGCAACCTCTGCCACGTAACGTTTGCCAAGAATCCGCCCTCCAACCTTTTGCAGCTCCTTTCCGACGCGGCCTGCTTCTGCGACCCGACGATTCGGCTGATTGTGATAATCATTAATTCCATGCCAGTACATTTCCGTACCAAACGTTGCCGTTCTCCAGCGGAAATACAAAATCATGTCTGCCCCGTGAGCAATGCTTTGGTAGGTCCACAATCGCATCTGCCCCGGGCGCGGAGATGGCATCTCCATCCTGTTCACCCATCCTCCTGGACCGGATTGCTGCTCCATCACGCAGAAATTTGGTGACATCCCTCTGACGTTACTTAAAGTAAGCCCCCACTTGCGATCCAGCAATGGCTTCTCCCCTTGGTCCGGATAAATGGTACTGAATTGAGGGTAAGAATCGTACGAGAAAAAATCAAGCAGTTGATCCGTCATTTTATGGCTATCCAAATGCCCGAATACACCGTTGGTTGTCACCCACTGATTAGGCGCCACTGACCGAATTATGTCCACTTGTAGCTTGGCAAACGAAATGGTGTTATCGGATATAAATCGCTTCTCGTCCAAAGCCTGATGAGGATTCGTTGACCCGGATACGGTCGGACGAGTTAGATGGACCTGATTCCAGCTGTCGTAAGTTTGATTCCAAAATACAGCCCCCCAGGCCTTGTTGAGTTGCTCCAACGTACCGTATTTTGCCTCTAGCCAGCGCCGGAAAGCCTGATGATCTGCCTCGGCATAGAAGACGTTTATCTCGCAGTTCAGCTCATTATCAATTTGCCACCCAATGATGGCCGGATGATCTTTGTAATGTTGTGCCATCTCTCTTGTAATACGTGCGCAAAGCTCCAAATAAACGGGACTGCTGTAGTTATAATGCCGACGCTGACCGTGTTGGAACGTGACCCCTTCCATGGATACGTTCAGCACCTCGGGATACTTATAAGTAAGCCATGCCGGTGGCGTAGCTGTTGGTGTGCCCATGATCACTTGAATCCCGTTCGCGTCTGCCTGCTCCAAGAAACGGTCAAACAGCGTGAATTCGAACTTTCCTTCCTCCGGCTCGAAGATCGACCAAGCAAATTCTCCAATCCGAATGATGCTGAAGCCCAGTTCCTTCATTCTTATGAGATCGTCCGACCACAACGATTCGTCCCAGTGTTCAGGATAATAACAAGCTCCTAAATGAAAGCGATCTAAAGATAAGGATTTCGGCATGCTCCAATTCTCCTTCAGTAGAAGTGATAGTACAAAAATGTGATTCTCTGATAATCGTATCTATTGTAATATAAGAATAAAAGGATTAGAATAACTCGATTTTGCTAATTGAATTACTTTTTTGCTAACTTACTCAAGGAGATGGATACATGATTAAAATAGATTGTTATCTTCCTTCACCCATTCTAAAAGGTATACTGTTTCCCGAATCGTTAGGGCATTACAAGAACTTCCCCACTCATGGGGAGCGAAGGAATGCAGGATTACTGAAAGATTACAATTTACATATCATTTTTGCAGGCAAAGGCGCTATTGTGCATGATGGGAAGGAAATCGAGCTTACCCCTGGCATGGGCTTTCTTTTCGGCAAGCATACGACGCAGCAATATCGAACTAAACCCGAGGATCCCTGGGATGTCCGATGGATTCATTTTGACGGGCAGGATGTAGATTCGCTATTACAAGGTCGAAGCATGCACGAACCGTATCTGTTCTCGCTCCACCGGCCAGAACGTTTAAAACCGCTGATGGAAGAAATGTTGCAACTTGCCCAAACTTACCGTCACGACTATGATGTACAGATCTCTTCCCTGCTTTATGAAGTCCTTCTGGAGATCGTCCATCATTCCCACCAAATTTTCGGCACCTCTCCCGGCGGCACCGTCCATGAGAGGATTCGTCATACGGCGGAATATATTCGTATGCATTGTCGAAACATGCTCGATTTGAAGACAATGGCTGCAACGTCAGGTTATAGCTCCTTTCATTTTAGCCGACTCTTCCATCAGATCATGGGTAGTACTCCAGCTCAATATTTGCTCCAATGCCGAATAACGCTGGCCAAACATTTGCTTGTATCTACGGCACTCACTGTAAAGCAGATTGCACTGGAAACCGGCTTTCATCAAAGCAGCTATTTTATCAAGAGATTTCGGGAGCATACAGGCATCACGCCGGAGCAGTTCCGCCAGCTGAGAAGGATGGGTTAGTACAATCCAAAAACTCCTTCAATAGCTGGGCGTGTGTGTATGGCAGCGTACAAATCGAAATTACAAATTATGCAGTTGAATAAAAGAATAAGCGGCCGCTTAGGACGTTTGGTTAACATGTCCTACGCTACCGCTTTTGTTAATGTTTTTTATTTCGCTTATATTTGGGATTAATTTGTCTGTTTGGATATCGCTCCGAAATATTCTACAACTACCTCACGGAATTCCAGAGCAGCCCGCGAAATATACCGACTCCTGTGCCATAATAAAGCGATCTCCCGTACCAATTCGTGATTTTCTACTTGGAGATATTTAAGATGTTCCCGTGAATTTCTTGCCGTGCTTGGTATGAAGGCTATGCCAATTTCAGCTTCCACAAGCGTACTAAGCCTTGCAGGTTCATCCCCCTCATACACATACTTAGGTATAAAACCTTCCGATTTGCATATAGAGTCCACTAAATCGCGAGTACCGTAGCCTCTCTTTACACCGACAAACCATTCATCCCTTAGATCTGTCAACGTTACACTGCTTCGATCTGCCAGCCGATGTCCCTTTGGAACAGCTACAAGGATTGGGTCGATAAACACGATTTGGCATTCGATGTCATCTCCCTCTATTGGAGGTGAGGACAAGCAAAAATCGACCTCGCCTCTATGAAGAAGCGTTACCATTTCCTGCGTAGTCAGCATTTGCACATGAAATTGAATATAGGGTCGCTTTTTCCGAAACTCTCGAAGGATATTGGGTAATGTGCTAGCGGTGGTCACCGCCAATTCGAGAGTGCCATGTTCCGGGCTGGATAAATCACTAAGCTCCTGCTTCCCCTGCTCCAATTCAAATAAAGCCCTCTCTGCACGGTGAAGGAATCTGCTTCCGAACTCATTCAATCGCAGTTTCCTCCCTGTTCGATCGAATAGAGGAACCCCCAGATCTTCCTCCAGGCGCTGAATCGTTTTGCTCAGCGACGATTGAGTAACATGCAGACTTCGTGCAGCTTCGGTCACATGTTCCAAACGAGCTACCGTCAGAAAATATTGCAGTTGAAGAAGTTCCATTATGATCCCCCATTCATTCCCCCAAGTCAATGAGATTATAACATCAAATGCGTTGGAATAAATAATCGGTTTCAAGTACGATGACATTAATTCGCTATGGGGGGACCAGAAATGAGCGTTCGCAGCTGGTGGTTAATGATTTCAGTTGGTCTAGGGATACTATTGAACCCATTAAATTCTTCGATGGTTTCTGTTGCTATTCCAAGTCTGCAAAAAGTGTTCCAACTTGACTTTACAGGTGTTTCCTGGATTATTTTTTCTTTCTACATTGCAAGTAGCATCGCTCAACCTGTCATGGGAAAAGCCAGCGATTTATTCGGTCGTAGAAAGATATTTCTTACCGGGCTTGTTGTAGCCTTCATTGCATCATTATTGGCTCCATTATCACCAAATTTCGGGTGGCTCATCGTGTTCCGCATTGTGCAATCCATCGGAACAAGCATGATGGTTGGGGTTGGAATGGCTATTGTTCGAATTCATATTACAGAAAAACAAGCAACTGCGTTGTCTGTTTTGTCCATATTCCTATCTGGAGCAGCAGCAATTGGCCCCTTTATTGGCGGAGTCTTGATTCATTGGTGGAATTGGCCTGCTATCTTTTTCATCAATATTCCGTTTGTGGTGGCCAGCTTTGTATTGGCTTGGAGGAATATTCCTAAGGATGAACTGCCAACATCCTTAGCACGCAACATGTCCTTTCGTAAATGGTTTGAATTGATTGATGCATCAGGGATTCTGCTCTTCACAGTGGCTTTGGTTACCCTACTCGTTGGATTACTCTCAGCAAAATCATTTGGACATATCTCATTAGGAAATGTCATTGTCGGGCTGATAGGTCTCGTTGCGCTGGGGATATTCGTACGACATGAGTTAAAAGCGACATCACCCTTTATCCCTTTACGCACATTCGCCAAGTACCCTGCAATGACTTGGGTGAATGTTGAATTCATGCTCGTTAATGTACTATATTACTCGCTCTTTTTCGGGCTTCCGTCCTACTTGCAAATGGTACGTCATGTCAGCGAGTTCCAAACAGGCATTCTCATGCTAAGCTTAGGCTTGTGCTCGCTAATTACTTCTCCAATTGCAGGACAATGGATCGATAAATCAGGACCCAGACCGGCATTGCTGGTGTCCGCAATTCTGATGACATTGGGGTCAGTTTGGCTCGTGACATTGAATCCAACTTCACCGGTTATCAGCGTGTGTTTGGCTTTAGCTGCATTCGGAATTAGCAACGGTTTGAACAATGTAGGTATGCAAGCAGCCCTGTTCCAAAGTTCTCCAAAAGAAATAATCGGTGTAGCATCCGGATTATTTAACACATCCAGATATCTGGGAACCATTATCTCTTCATTATTGATAGCTATCGTAATGGGAGGTACGTTTAGCTTCAAGGGATTTCAAATGCTTGGGATCATCCTTACGGTAATTGCATTGTCTTTGGTATTCATGAGTCGGCGGCACCGGAAGTCAGCGCAATTGCATGAGTCGTAGGTTCACTAAGTTCATATCTCAAACCAGCGCGCGGCACCAATCATCATGCATCAAATGTCATTTATTTGGCGTAAAGATGGTGTTTCCCCTAAACGAACGGTTTTTAAAGCGGGTTGCATGAACCTTTACACACTATTCTAATTAATTCTGATGTTTCTCTCTGTGAAGCAAACTATTAGCTATTTTTTTAATAATGGAAGCTTTTTTTGTGCGATTGAAAATTGGACAATCAAACAGGAAAACTTCCTCAACACATATTTAATGATATTTTATTCGTCGTTTACATTAGTTAATCACAGTACATTACTATAATCTTTTGACTTCTTGGATACGAATCAGTCGTTTTCTGGTATTCTATCGGGCAATATAACGTTTGATTTAATGTTTTTGGCTTAAAGATGGGTACAACAAAAAAACAACAAAATCTCTTGCTTAAAACAAAAAAAGCCGCCAATTCGGCGACTTTTTATACATAGTTGTTGTCCTTCGACAGTAATCGACGGTTAGGCGTCGGCATAGATACGTAACTAAATAAGTAGAAAACTCCAAAGCGGTTTATCTCCTTATGCAGGCAGTCTCCTTGATGGCTACAATACGCAAGCGGCTAGTGTCGATCCTCTACTGACCTCCTTGCTTAACCTTTGCCTAGATGGCGCGGTAGATCGACTCTTTGTCAGCAGATGTGACGTCTAGGAAGAAATAATAGGCGAACTTGTCCAGCCAGTTCCGCACCCCTAAAAAAACCGCTGATCTGAAGAAATCAAATCAGCGGTTTGAAATCTCAATTTTCCCACAAATTCATCAACATACTTTTGGATTTGTTTATTTTCTGAATTCGGCTTATCAAAACCTAACAGCACTACCTTTTGAGGTGTAAATGAAGCCATTTGTTGGATCTTTTTTTGCTTTTGTCGGATCATCATTGATTTATAAAAATTACTTCGTTGTGGCTTCGTACAAACGCTGTAAAAGGGTAACAGCTTCAGCCCGTGTGACTTGCGCTTTGGGGCGAAGGTATCCTTCATTAGCGGTAAGGACCCCCATCTTGGTTAGGGTGTAGAATGCTTCTGCCTTTTGATCCTGGGAATCGCCATCATAGGAGTACTCTTCTCCAGTCTTGTCGATGTACAGCACCGGATAGTAGGCCGAGAAATTGTCATTGTAATTGGCCTGACGAACTTTCATATCCTTGTACTGCGCAGCTGCGGAAATCACTTCCTCAATCTCAGGATGAAGCGTCTGATTGGTATAATCTGTCCGAAGAGAGGCAATCATCATCACATCCCAGCGGGTCAATGGTTTGTCAGGCTTGACATAGAAAAGATAGTTTGGATATTTCCCCCCAACACTTTCAGCATACGGCCAAACATAGTCCCCGTTGAATATTGCTGCAAAATCTTTATTCGCCCAGTGTTTACGCGCATCCACAAAGTCGGAAGATTCGCCGGAAGAATGATCGATTTCTGGAAAAAGCTTGTGAAACATATGTACAAATTCCGCTTTCGTTATAGTTTTGCTTGGCTTGAAGGTCCCATCTGCATAGCCCTTGACAACGCCCTTGTCGACCATGGAACGAATCGATTCGGCAGCCCATTCATATTTTGTTCCTTCCACATCTGAAAACGTGTTTGCCGCGAATGCAGATTGACCGAAAAACAGTGTCGTCGCAACCAACGGGGTGATAAGCCATTTCTTTTTCAACATCTCTTTCCACTTCCTTTAGGTAAAATTTATGTATAAAACAGTTCTCTAGACTCAATTTTATATCGGCATTTCAAAAGAAAATGATGATATTAGAGAGAAAAAAAGTACTGTTAAACAGTATTTTGGAATATCGACAATCAGTGTTTGAAAAATGCCATGGATACAAGTTCTAAAGCTTCTTCATATTCGGGTAGCCCGTCGGGAATTGAGAAAGCTTGTGGAGGCCTTCATGGGCCGATTTCTCCTGTATTACTCTTCCGACCTAAGCCTGTAAGTTCGACCCTGGCATCGATTAACCACTTCATGTAATCTGCCCACTAGTTAAAAAAACAGCCGAGCGCTCGGCTGTTTTTGGTAGAGTTGAACTATCGTTCTCAGTTACTTTAGTGAATTTCAGCCCATAGGACTGGGAACTTTTGTCCCCGGATATCGCTATTTCTTAGTAGCAATAAGCGAGATTAGATTCATATACTTCCCGTCATCTGCATTCAGCAATGCATTATTAGCACGTGCATAATCGTTGTTGCACTGAAGCCATTCATACCAAGCTTTCGAGAAGCATTTCATTTCTCTTACCGATTCAACGTAAATATTTGGCGACGGTTCCCATAATTTCCGCCACCAATCGCATGTATGCCACTGATTATCAACCTCACTAAGTGACAAGAACGGCTGCAGTTCCACGGGTATATCCCCATCAAACTCCATCTTTACCCCTGGCATCGCTATAGCCAATTTACCTCCTTCTTTAACTAGCGGCGTAAGATGGTCATCTAAGTACTGCTCATTCGCTCCAAAATATTGATACGCATCTACGCTTATAACTGCATCAAAGTATTGTTCCGCAAAAGGCAAGTGGCAGGCATCTGCATGGATGGGGATAATTTGGCTTTCCAAACCAAACTCTCTGAATCTTCTATAGTTTTCAGTTGCACTAATCCATAAATCGACAGCAAACACGGTTATGCCAAACTTTTGCGCCAGATAGATAGAAGTAAGTCCGGTCCCACAGCCCAAATCCAGCACTCGCATTCCTTTCTGCAAAGGCAAATTTTTCGATAGCTCCTCGAGCATGATAATCGAACTAGGCCCCATTAAATTTGCTCTTATGAAATCTACGTCATCTAGATCTCGACGGATCATTTCTGCTGACCCCCTCCTACTTTCTTCATTTGATATTTCCAATAAAGCAATTCTTCATCTTTGTGATCAATTTGAAATCCTAACTTCAATAACAAATTCTTAGAGCTGATATTGTCAGGTACGCATCTTGCCGTTACGATTTGGACCTCTTCATGATTTAAGGACCACTCTATTAATTTTTGAGCGGCTTCATAGCAATAGCCTTTGCGGCGATGGCTTTCATTCGTTGCAAAACCGATCTCAATCATACCGTTCTGATCAGGATCTCCTAAAAAACCAATCCCTCCAACAATTTCTTGGGTATCCTTCTCCACAATGATCCAAGAGTCAAAACCTCTAGTGCCATTATTTTTTATCAAAAGTTCTCGAAAATAAGGTAAAGCTTCAAAGAAATCAGGACCCGGCCATTCATCACTGGTTTTATAACCCAAAGCTTCAATAGCACCTATATCACGTCGGGCTGCTGCTTCGATTAAATTAAGATCAAGTGTTTTTAATATGAGCCGATTCGTTTGAAGTTTCATGTATTGTCCACCTTTCTATTTACTTAGATTGAATCTTTCATTCAAGAAGTCTGGATGTATTTGACCAAATTGGAGTAATTCCCTTCTATCCCCCTTTGCTAAAAATTAGAAAAGGGCAGGAATGAACATACGTCATTCCTACCCTCATATCACCTGCTATTTGAGCCATAAAAAAAATCCGCGCTGAACCAGCACGGATTGGACTCATTATAACAGGTATCCCTAAGGATCTGGTAATATCCGTTGTTCTTAACTAATTCCGAAGCTTTCAAATCCCACCCGTAATACAAAAATTGGGCAGACGAATAGTAGGTGCATGAAAACCTCTTTTTATGGAATTGGATTAGTAAAGAACAGCTCCAGACAAAAAAATCTCTCCTTAGTGAATTACCCTTATTATACCAGGGCCAATTTTATCTGCCAACCTTTCACATGTTACAAAAGCGTTTCATTAGGACTATCCTGCTGGTTAGCTTAAAAGCAACCGAGTGATCGGCTGCTGTGGTAGCAGCAATTGCATCATGACCCTACAGGCCTTTTCCCCCTAGAGCACGCAGTTTAATGGGCTCCGCTCCGATAATTAACGGTCGGCCGCGTTGTATCGACGCCAGTACCTCTTCGTTCTTAAGACTGGCTGCATGGGCATCTGCATCTTTCCACAGTTCGGTCACATACACCGCATTCGGGTCGTCGTCTGACACATTGACTATATACAAATAGCAGTCATTATTCGACTTCAACAGATCGGCCGCTTCTAGCAAGATGTCTGCAAGAGCGTCCCTTTGCCCTGGACGTGCCGTCAACTTTCCATACATAGCAAAATGGTTCATGATCCTCATCCTACCCTCGAGTGATGTTTGACTTCATCTTATCATAATGTTCCGCAATGTCAGCGCTAATTTCAGCAAGCTTCTCCACAAGCGCTAAAAAATAGTCGGTACCATTCCTCCATCCATACGGATTGGAGAACCTTTAAATGCAGATGCATAAGGACTACATACAAATGTAGCTAGTCTACCTATTTCAATAGGCTTGATAAATCGCTGTATTTCAGATTGAGGCAGGTTGGTAACCATAAAATCTTTCTCTTTTTCTAAAAAAGTCATATCTTCATGAGGATACATACTCTCAATGATTTGGTGCACATTCTCCGAGAGTGTTGGTCCTGGCATGATCGTATTGACTGTAACTTCTGTTCCTATTGTTAATTTAGATAAGCTTTTTGACAATGATAACAACATAGATTTTGTCATACAATACTGAGGCATTTGTCCTGAAGGCATAATTGCTTCTTCACTCGCAATAAAAATAATGCGGCCATAATCATTTTTCAACATTTTAGGTAAATAAAATTTTGATAATCCATTTGCAGCAAGAACGTTAGTGCGGAAGTATTTTTCCCATACTTCATCGTCTACGTCCTCATATTGCATAATTTCATAAATACCCGTATTGTTAACTAAAATATCAATATTAGGGTATTTTTCGAATAAAGCATCTCTTTGTCCAATATCCACAATATCGGCTGTGGCATTTTGAGGAGAGGTAGCTGGGAAATCTGACTTAATTTCATTTACAGTTCGTTCTACCTCTTCATAATTTCGTCCATTAATTAGTACATTAACACCTTCTTGGGCTAATTCAATGGCAATTGCTTTACCTATACCTTTCGTTGATCCTGTAACTAAAGCTGTTTTATGGTTTAATCCCATATCCATAATACACTTCTCCTTTTTTAAAACAGTCTTGTGCTCCGGATAGTGATTATGTTATCTTGTCTGGATTGTCCAGTAACTAGTATAATGCGCCAAAGTTCTTGTTTAACACGCCAAATGACAAAACTCATTAGGAATTGAATCAATGAATAGTCGGCAGTCCTAGCGTGCTCCTGATATCGAGTTTGTACCTTGATGTTCAGTCCGCCAATTTGAAGGTGTATCACCCTCCCATAGGCGGAAGGCGCGGTAAAACGAGTTCTGGTCTTCATATCCAATCAAGAATGCCACCTCTTTAATATCAAGCGAGGGGTCTGCCAAGTACTTTCGTGCCTGCTCATGTCTAGCTTGTGTCAACAGAAGCTTGAAGCTCGTGTTTTCGTCAGTAAGCCGGCGCTGCAAGGTACGATCGCTCATACCGAGCTCCTTCGCCACAGCCTGAATGTCGGGGCGCCCTCCTGTAAGGCTACGTTTCATGATCCATTTGACCATCTCGCTAATTGAGCGGCTGCGCTGCTGTTCATCCAACGACCGGTCCAAAACAGGAGTCAGGATCTCCAGCAGCTCTTCGTTGTACGAGACAAAGGGGCGGCCCAGATCTCTTCGATGTAGCGTCAATCGGTTACGTTTTGCACCAATCCGGATACGACAGCCGAAGTAAGCTTCAAGCGCCTGTACATCACCCATGGAGTTCGAAAATTCAACAAGCTGCGCGGTCAAAGGTTGACCTGTGCCCCGGCGTCCAATCTCCAGAAGACAAGCCAGCGTGATACCAACCAGCATCCGCGGACCAGATTGCTCGGGAGACAGCCATTCCAAATCAATTGTGCAGTGCTCGCCCTCCTCAGTGATATGTAGGCTTTCCGGGGGACACAGTTGTTTGTACCGAGCCATTCGGTTTAGAGCGTCGCGGTAGTCCCGAGCGTGGTAAGTCGCTAAGACGGTCGGTGGGTACTTCGCTGTATCAAAGACGGTCGCAAGCTTGATGATTCCTTGGGCAGTATCACCAATGAGATCAGAATATGCCTGCCAGATCGCGAAATATTGGGCGGTGGTGACTACTGGTTCAGTAATAATGGTGATCGGCAATCGTGCTTTGCGAGCGACGTCGTGGGCGCCAAACCCTAATTGACATAATCCTGCCCACAATCCTGGCGGGATTTTAATACGGTCAGTGGTATGAGACTTCATACATATGGGCCTCCTTTATATACTTACATATTCATTAGTTTTGGTTGCAATGGGGTCCCTCTTAAGTACACATAAGAATACTCTTAAGTACGTTAAGGTGTCTACATTAACGTACTAAGCTGCGGCAAATGTTACATCTTCTTGGTATCTGTGCTACTTTAACACCAAAAAAACACACCCATATGTTTATGAGTGTGTTTTTAAAACCTCAAACCACCGACACTCCTAGGAATGTCATTCCCTCCATGCTTCTTATATTTAAAAATTAAGGCTTCAAGAAAGGCCCGTTTTCACCGATCTTACCAGGAGCAGGATTACCCGGGAGATCAAGTACATATACCCTTAAGTTTCCTTTGCCCGAAACTGCCAGATTGAGCGTCCCATTCGTGACCTCTTTGACGTCTCCGGTAATAGCATCTTTATAAGTGCCGTTAGGAATATTCCGAAAAACAGCTGATTCACTAACAGTAACTAAAGCATAACTGTCTATGCCTTTTGATGAATCCGTATAACGTCGCTTGTACGCCATTTGTCCGCTTACATCCTTTGTAGAATACTGTCCTTTCTGCAAGGCAGGAATACTTCTTCGAATTTGATTCAGTCGCTGAATGTGCTTTACAAGTGGGTGCTGCAGGGTTTGAGCAACCGAACCTGAAGCAGAAGCTACCTGTCCGAAATCGGAGGCTACTACTGTACCTTCAATATGATCTCCATAGTAAGCACGTCCTGTGGTTGCTAATGGACATGTTGGACCACAGTCGATTGGCTTGCCTGCCTGAAATTCGATTTCTGAGCCGTAATACAATGTTGGAATTCCACGGAAAGTCCACATTAAACTCATATTCTCAGCCCATGCAGCCGTGCCCCCCGTATACCGGGTCGATGATTTGTTAGGTCCATAATCATGGCTATCTACATACACTACGTTATAGGTCGCATCGTTATAACTGTCATCCGAATCCTTGCCATTCCAAAATGCGTTATTCGCATCACTAAAATTCATATGCATCCTCATATCAATTACATTCATCCCGGAGGATTGCGAATGGTCCGGTTCATGATACAAATTCCCTTTGAGGAATGCATTATCGGATAAAGGCTGATTGGCTGTACCAAGATTATTTTCGTGTTGATATTGTTCCAACGCAGCTACTTCATCATTGGTGCTATACTCTTTGCGTTCCTTCCAAGTGAAGAATTGAGCCGAATGATTCACAGAACCTCGGTTCCATTTATCGTTAACGAAAGCACCTACTTCACCGAACATATAGAAATTACGTCCTTTTTCACCAAACTTCTCAATCGCCCGCTCCTGCGCTGCAGGAAGAAAATGACGGTTCCAGGTAACGCGTGGAATGTGCACAGCGGTGTCTATCCTAAACCCGTCTACACCCATATCTATAAATCGATTGTACGCTTCAATTAAATAATCTTGGACAGGCTTCGACTCTGTATTAAAGTCAGCCAGATCCTCATGCAGCCAACAACTCCGTGAATCTTCCCCTTCCCAATTGCCGATCCAGCAACTGTGATAGTACTGTGAAGGAAACATGCCAGAGGTGGGGTTGGGCCATTGGCAATTGTAGGTTTTTGAGTTCATTGGGATTCCCCAATTCCGACAGGTGTTGCCCTCCGGTTCCTTCGTTGACCATAGGTCACCGTTATACGGCTTGCCTGCGTCATTCTGCTGAAGGCCATCGTACTCGATTCCTTCTTGAGGTTCGTCATAGTACCAGCTCCACTGATTATCTCGAATACCGAATACTTTTGGCGTGAATAGACCTTTTGCACCCCAGCGGCTAGAGTGATTGTACACAACATCCTGTATAATTTTAATATCTTTGTCGTGTGCAGCATTAATCAAATCCTGGTATGTTGCACCTGGTGACTCTAACCTGGGATCCACTCGAAAAAAATCGTAACCATGGTAGCCGTGAAAGTCATAATCAGATCGATTCAATACAACCGGTGTAATCCAAATCGCTGAGAAGCCAAGAGCCTTGATATAATCCAGTTTATTGATTAACCCTTGAAAATCGCCCCTAAACATTGGATCACTGTTGGCTGCATTGCCGCTTGAAACATGATTCGCACCACCTCGGTTGTTCGAAGGGTCCCCATCATAGAATCTGGCAGTCATCACAAAGTAAATTGAATCTTCACGCATATCTGTTCCGATCGGACTTCCCTTTGAAGCAGGAGGTGATGAAGTTCCTGTTGTTGCACTCACCTCAATACTACTTTCCGATTTGTTGGCTGGTTCTGCTTTATCGTATGCCTTAACTGTATACGTATATGTCGTTTTCGCCTCCAATAATGAATCTTGGAAGGTAGTACGGGTCGTCGTATAGACCTTTTTGCCTTTAGTTCCTCCTGTGCGAGTGATCTCATACCCGCCGATTCCACTTCCACCAACATTATCAACAGAAGGATCCCATTCTAATTGGATTCGTAGTCCATCGGCATTGGCTATCAATAATTGAGGTATAGAAGGTGCTTCTAAATCAATAACCGGAGGGTTACACGGATTCTTAGCTCCGGTTGTTGTGACGATACCGTCTTTGACGGTACTTAAACCAGCAGCTAAATGATAATCAGCGCCTTTATTATTATCCCAGACAGAGCCGTTGTTAAATGCTGCTTTCATCGATGTTTTGGAGCCAAGATCAATAGTTTTTTTGGCCCAATCCAAGCAAGCGTTTTCATTCATGCTGATACCCGGCGGGGATGTCCAGGATGAACCATCGGGAGCATAGTGGATATTTACATCGCTCCAGCCACGGCTTTTCTTAAAATAGTAAACTATCGCTTGGTTGTCTGGAAGGGCTGTCAAATCAAGGTTCTTCGGCAGATTGGCATATGTTGCATCGGAGATATTCTGCTTGATGAGAGAACCGTTGCGATAGAGATCGTAATCTGATACTCTACTACCATTGGAGATGTCTTCGGAGGCTTTCCATGAAAGTTTTACTGATGTACTTGTAACGTTTTTAGGCGATTCATCAGCATTGATCGGCGTAACAACACTTACTGATGTTAATACAAGTATCCCCGTGATCATGAGTAAAAATAAGCGTTTCCAAGATCTTCGTTTATAACTCCTCATTCTCTACGTCCCTTCATCTATATTCTTCTGGTCGCACAGTACAATAAACGATCTCTCCCTTCCTCTTTCTCATACAAATGATTATTCTAGCACTTTCATGGATTATTTTATGTTTTTATGGAAGAATTTAGAGTGGAATATGTTGATTTATAAGGAGGAAATAGCGGATTTTATGTAAAAACATCTTTTTCTTTTTACGTGTAAATTAAACCTATTCGAAATCTCAGCAACTTAAAAATGATCAAGCAATAGAATTCGGTTGTGGAGCGATACCCGCTTGTGTTTTATGGTGGGCAAAATTATTTTGCTCACCATTTCAAAGGTTTCTGATTACTTAAATGCATCCCAAAATTTCATTAAATAAATCTGTTTGGTTCTCTCCAGGCTCCTATATATCTCTCTTATGACGGATCGAAAATAAAGCAGCAGATCTAAATAGTTCTTCGAATCACGCTTTTGGTTGCCCCCGCCTCAAAAATCGTCTCAATCAGCACCAATACACGGTGTACTTCTTCGCTTTTGATTGCAATCTCCGCTTTTCCTTCGATGGTGGAGACAAAATTTTCATAAAAGCTTTCTGCAGCAGCAGGTATTTTCTCAATCGGGAACTTAAGGGTGGATTCCTCAGATGGCGGCGCCATCGTTTTCGTCAATCCTTGACCTGCTTGAATCGGCTTGGGTTCCACGTGAGCGACATCTGGATTTC
Source organism: Paenibacillus sp. A3M_27_13 (assembly GCF_024213315.1). Lineage (NCBI taxonomy): Bacteria > Bacillati > Bacillota > Bacilli > Caryophanales > Paenibacillaceae > Paenibacillus > Paenibacillus sp. A3M_27_13. Next base: position 39,073 of record NZ_JANAVE010000011.1, on the reverse strand, counting down.
GGGTGACGATCTCTCCGCTCAAATCCCAATCCCTAATCACTGCGGTTCCTTCGGTTCCTTTAATATACCAGCGCGGCAGCTTTACGTAATTGGTTGTACCCACTTCAATGACTGCTTTCAGGCCGTCCTTGAACTCAATAAAGCTGGTAAAGCCGTCATCCACTTCAGTCCCCAAAATATAGCTTAGGGTAGCAGCTACGCTTTCTATTTTGCTGTCCGTAATCTGAAGCAGCTGGTCCAATAGATGTACTCCCCAATCCAGCAGCATTCCTCCTCCATACGCCTTTAGTTGCCGCCAGTCACCTGGAATCCCATTAGCCCCCTGAACTCGCGATTCCAGCTGGAAAAGCTCGCCTACGGTCTTATTGCCAATTATATCTTTTATAATTCGGAAGTCTTCATCCCATCGACGGTTTTGATGTACCGTAAACACACGATTTTCTTTCTTCGCCACCTCAACAATATCCAAGAAATCCGCGCTCGTTATCGTAACTGGTTTTTCGCAAATGACATGTTTTCCAGCTTGTAGCGCCTGGATCGCGATTTCCTTATGAACATCATTAGGTGTTGCTATCAAAACAATATCCACGGCCTGATCTGCCAGAACAGCATCCAGGCTAGCGTAGGTTTTATAGCCAGCAGCCGCAGCCAGTTCCATTCGGTAATCAACAATATCATATACACCGCCAACGGCAAGTTGCTGATTAGATTCGATCAATTGAACATGGTAGCTTCCCATGCCTCCATAACCGATAATGACTACATTGTATATACGATTGCCCATTTTCATCTTCCTCCACTTCTGATTTAAGCCTACCGCATATCAAGCGGTTGCTCATGGATCCATAAATTTTAATGTCCTCGTAACTCTCCCTTCACTTCGTCGGATAGCTCTATCATACAAATCTCATGAAAAGCTTTCCTCCTCATTTCTTGCTGTATTATTCCCGAATATTGTCCTGCGGTATTTCAATGGTGATGTTCCTGTCGCTTCCTTAAAGAGATGATGAAACGTCTTTACACTACTGAATCCTGCTGCCTCTGCGACCTCAGTGATCGGATTGTTTTCATTCAACAAAATCCATTTTGCCTTATTCAGTCTGTAATCATTCAAAAATGCTACAAAGGTCATCCCCGTATTCTTCTTAAACAGTCTGGCGAAATAATAGGGACTGAAACCCATATAATCAGCGACATTCTTCAGCGAGATGGTTTCATGATAATGGCATTCCACATACTCAAAAATACGTTCCAGTTTATAAAGGGTGTCCTTTGATTGTGTTAAGGTTCTTTCAGAGATTTCAGGAAGCCTTGGCGTCTTGCTTCTCGGCACTTCACGCATAATAAGAGTCAACATCTCAAACAGCTTGGCTTTGATCATATAAGCATGACCTTCGTGGTGGTTGACGTTCTCATCATAAATGCTTTGAATCAGAGGAAGCATTTTAGCTGCTGTTTCTTCTGGCCAGTTCCAGCTTGATTGCTCCATCTCCGTAAATATATATCTAAGAGGGCGTTTCTGATCACTTAATGTGGAAACCTCTTGAAAAAAGCTCAGATCAAATTGAATAACCACCCGTTCGCTGTCGGGAGAAGCCAAAAAATAATGAACATCACCCCCATTTATAAACTGAACTTCACCTTTTTTCATCCGTATCGAAATATCGTTAATTCCCAGATCCAAGGTTCCCTGAGTCACATAAATAATTTCAATTTCTTTATGCCAATGAGGATAGCAAAGCACGTCACCTTTATTAATAAAGCTCCGGAAAGGAAAATGTCGGTCAAGCTCCGGGATTTCCAAATAAAAATTCATTTTGGTAGACTCCTTTTGTTGTAAAGTTCAAAAAAGCCGTACACATGACTATTGATAATTATGCTGCACTGCATTCCTTCTTCTCCTCTTCATTTTTCTCCTTCTCAACTTTCGAATAAAATTCCCTCTCCCTTTTGAATTGTAAGCGTTTAACATTCTTTTTCCTACCCTATCAATCATAGTTGTATTAAGTAAAACCACTGTTAGGTATCCTTACTAACCTAATTTTGCAAACACAAAGTTATGCCTCAATTATGAGCGGTTTGGCGCCCGAAAACAATTTGGGCTGATCTTATTTCTCCCTTCCGCTTGCAGTTTCTTCAGATAACCAAGTTTCGCCTTAACTAGATTAAGCAAATACGTGTAAAATTGTCGAACGATTATTTTTACATTTTTTATATAAAGAGATATATACATTTCCAATAAAAAGGTATAATCTAGTAAAGCAACAGAATCCATATAAAAAATATAGACTTATGGAGGGACGGACCTTGAAGAGACTATTCGCTTTAAGTTGTGCTTTCTATCTGCTAATCGGCATTACTAGTGTGGTGCTTGGAGCATTACTGCCGGTTCTACTGCCTTACTATGGACGGGGGTACAGCGATGGCGGATTATTGTTGTTCCTTCAGTTTTTCGGATTTCTTGTCGGCGTTCTGTTCTCCCCCTTCATGGCTCTACACATCGGTCGCAAGTCTATGCTGTCCATTGCTCTGGTTAGTATCGTGGCAGGGTATGCCTTCTTGGGTGTACTCCCCTCATGGACCTGGGTTATCGTGATGACCATCTGGGTTGGCTTCGGCTCAGGCATCATTGAGTCGTCCATCGGAGCGTTCACGATTGAGTTCACCGAAGAGCAGAAAGCCGTAGCCATGTCCAAGCTGGATGTCTATTTTGCACTTGGTGCACTGCTCATTCCCGCAGTGGTAAGCCTGTATATCTGGCTTGGAATGTGGTATCTGACCTTCTACACCATCTCCCTTCTGACGTTTATTCTGGGACTGTTCTGGATTACCATGCCTGCTTCCTCCTCTTCCCACCTTATCCAAGCAGATCTCCAAACCTCTGAGCGATCGGTCGAACAAGCCCGGTACTCGGTACAGCACCGTGTGTTACTGGGAATATTCATTGTATTCTTCTTTGTTTACATGGGGCTTGAACTGGGGCTCATGAACTTCCTGCCCTCTATTCTGATCGAGACCCTGCAGATTCGGGAATCCGTAGCCTCGTTGGGTGTTAGCATACTCTGGATTGCGATGATCATCGGCCGCATGTTCTCAGGGAAGATTGCTGAGTCAGCAGGATATATTCCTTTCCTGCTGTGGAGCGGAATCGGAACTTTCTGCTTTCTGGTTGCAATGGCGTTTGTATCCAGTCAGTGGGCTACATACCTTCTGATTTTTGGTGCAGGGTTATTCATGTCCGGTCTCTTCTGTATTGCCCTCGTCTATGCGAACCTGCTGATTCCGGGAATGACCGAGAGAACGACCAGCATTCTGATTGCGTCAGGCGGAATTGGCGGAGCAGTTCTTCAATATGTAACAGGCTGGAGCATGAGCGAATGGTCGGTGACGACTACCCTTTGGATTTTGGCGGCTTTCAGCCTAATTTTACTGCTGGCAGTCATTCTCTCGCATCTGTGGAATGGCAGGAGCAGACGGGTAGTTGACTCCCTTGTCCATCAGGGCAAGGAAGGATGAGATTCTTTATTCTTGAGGGAGGTGAGGCCCGCCGCGTTATGTTGTAGCAGGGCAGTACAATTTTTAAAGAATGTACTTAATGAGAATGTATATTCTGATATGGAGGGAAACATCGTGCATACCTTAACCAAAGAACGCTTCAGATACGGAAAAGGCATTACTCTGATTGACGATTCCGGTAAGGAATATTTGGATGGCGTGTCTGGCACCTTCAATCTATCGCTCGGTTATAATCACCCTCATGTCGTCACCAAGGTACAGGAACAAGTCGCCAATCTTGCCCACATGTCCTCATCCTTTACCGAGCCTTACGTCGAGGAAGTCCTGGATCATCTGATCCAGTATACGCCGAACGGCATCGACGCGGGATGGATGAGAGATATTACCGGCTCCACGGCGAACGAATGCGCTGTGAAGCTAGCCCAGAAATATACAGGAGCGCTCGATATAATCAGCCTGTATTTATCCCATCATGGGCAGACCCAGTTCGCAACAGGCATATCCGGCAACGCCTTCCGGCGGAGGAAATTTCCCAACTCGGCTGCAGCAAATTCCCTGCATGTACCTGCTCCCTACTGCTATCGCTGCCCGTTTAATTCTTCGCCTGACAAGTGTGGTTATCAATGCGTCGAAGCCATATCGGATGCCATTGAGTATGCAAGCTCAGGCTCTGTGGCCTGCATGATTATTGAACCCATCTTGGGCAACGGAGGCAATATCATCCCACCTGCAGGATATTTTAAGCGGCTCCGTCAGCTGTGCAACGAGTATGGGCTGATCCTGATCGCTGATGAGGTGCAGACCGGGATTGGGCGGACAGGCTACATGTTCGCAAGTGAGTTGTTGGATATCCAGCCAGATATCATTACTCTCGCCAAGGGTCTCGGCGGCATTGGTGTACCGGTAGCAGCGGTATTAATGCAGTCTCGGCTTAATGTCCTGGAGAAGCACGAGCACTCCTTCACCTCAGGCAGCAATCTAATCTCGGTTACGGCAGCCAAAGCCACGCTGGAGGTTGTATCTGAGCCCGGTTTTCTGGAAGCCGTTCGGTCCAAAGGAAGCCTGCTCGGAACCCTGCTGACGGAGATGGCCGACAAGCACGATTGCATCATCGGTGAGGCTCGCGGCGTCGGATTGATGTGGGGACTGGAAATTGTCGACGAGGATAATGCCCCAGATGCAGTTAAGAGCAATGCGATTATCGACCGCGCTTTTGCCGAACAGCAGCTAATTCTCAGAGGCTCCCGTTACGGTTATGGCAATGTGGTCAAAGTGAGACCTTCCCTCACGGCTACGGAAGATGAGATTGTCGAAATTGTTAAGCGGCTTGACACTGTTCTGACCACCCTACACTAACCATCTGCCTAACAGGCAAAAGGAGGACTATTTATGCTTGCACTGGTATACAAATCAGCTTGGGATGTCGCACTTGAGGAAAGACCTGTCCCGGAGATTAAAAAAGATAACGATGTACTCGTCCGGATCCGGGCGACAGGCGTATGCGGTACGGATTTAGGCATCATCAGTGGCAAATATCATGCCGTGCCGTCCACGATCTTGGGCCACGAATCAGCGGGGGAAGTGATCGCTGTAGGATCAGCCGTCAGTTCACTGCAGCCTGGGGACCGTGTGGTGATTGATCCAACATATTACTGCGGTCAATGCGAAATGTGCCGGACAGGAAGACAGAATCATTGCACACATAAAGCCGTAACAGAGACCGGAGTCAGCGCCGACGGGACGTTCACCGATTATTATGTGACGGAGGATCGTTTTCTGTACAAGCTGAAGGATCATATCAGCTACGAAGAAGCAACACTGACCGAACCGCTGAGCTGTATGCTGACCGGAATCAACCAGATTCACCTGCTGCCGAACTTCACAACCATCATTCTTGGTGCAGGCCCAATTGGAATTCTGTACAGTTATGCTCTTGCTTCCAAAGGTGTCACAGGCTGCCTCGTTGACATCTCGGAGGAACGGCTCGCCATAGCGGATTCCGTTGCCCCTGATCGGTGGTCCGTGCACGCCACACTGGAATCAGCCATTCATGAGCTGGCACCGTTAAAAAATCAGGTAGACATGATTGTGGATACCACAGGCGTGGTCGGTACACAGGTACTGTCCCAGCTTACAAGCGGCGGATATCTGATGCTGGTGGGGCTGAGAGATGGGACAAGCACGTTCAATCCGAAAGAGGTAGTTGACCGTAGTCTCAAAATCATCGGCTCGATTGATTCCCTAGGAACGTTCTCCACGGCTCATTACCTGATTGAGCAGCAGATCGTTCCCGCCAAAAAAATCATTACCCACTCCTATCCGCTGGAAGACTACCGTGAGGCTTTTCTGACCCTCGGATGCAATATCAACGAGCGGACCCTTCAGCCTTCTTCACAGGCAATCAAGGTTGTGCTGCAATCGAACGGCTCCGGTAACTAATCCAGATACGAACAAGGAGGAGAATGGACATGACAACCATTCATCATGATGCGCAGCCAAATAATGAATGCTTGGGAGGCCCATCAGCGTCCGTTCCGGTCAAGGCAGTCATCTTCGACATGGACGGGGTCCTAGTAGACAGCGAACCGATTTATTTTGAGATCGAGCGTAATTCCTTTGCCCATTTCGGTGCGTCCATGACGGAAGAAGAGCACCATACCTATGTTGGAGTGACACTCGAATCTATGTGGCGTCAGGTACTGGACAGACATCAGCTCACCAATACGGTAGAAGAGGCCCTGTCCTATCACCGAAAAAATGTGATGCAGACGATGATTGCACACGAGGGCCTTGTGGCGATCGACGGACTGGAACGGTGGCTAGACTGGCTTCAAGAGAAGGGGATTCCGGTCGCGGTAGCCTCTTCCTCTCCACGGGCGCTAATTGATCTCATTATGGAAAAGACAGGACTTGGCCGTTACTTCGACATTCGAATCACCGGTGAAGAGGTATTGCAGGGTAAGCCAGCACCGGACATCTTCTTATACGCCGCCGAACAGCTAGGCATTGCACCGGCCCATTGCATCGTTATTGAAGATTCACAGAACGGGGTCCAGGCAGCCAAAAGTGCAGGAATGCACTGCATCGGCTTCCACAACCCCGGCTCCGGCCGGCAGGATCTGTCTAGAGCCGATCGCTGGATTCTCAGCTATGACGACCTGTGGGCGATCAGAGAGAATCTGCCGTTTGATGAGCAGTTGCTTGCTAAGAGCAAGAGCCGAAATGTACCGGAAGGCATACCCCCTTTATAATCATATGGAATCGTCCAATCTTTACTATGATTGAGGGTATTAAATAATGCCCCTTGGAATATACACTGGAGAATGCATTTATCCTTCCCTGTGTGTACTCTAAGGGGCGTGCTTTACATCGAAGTGGTCTAGTTGAAACGAGTAATTTTCCCGGTTCAACACACAATCGTCGTAAAAACTGTCTTTTTGACATTTAACTGATCTCCTGACGGTTTTAAATCCTCTATTCGTATGCAGCAAAACTTATATAGAAAAATGGGGTGCTGTTAACACCCCAAACTGGATTCATCGATATATATCCTGCTTCATCTGAACAGTAATTTTGCCGTATATTCAGCTCTTTCTGTCTTCTTCGGTAATTAGAGAACTGTAAGCCGGAATTGTAACTGTTCCTTTCTTCACCTTTACATTCTTTGAGGTGGAGAAGACCACTTTCCATTTACCCTTATCGAAATCTTTCATCTGCAGGGTAACCGGCTCTCCAGACAGGTTATGATATACATATAGTGCTTCTTTGCCTGAAGTACGTTTAAATGCGGTCACGCTGGCAGAACCTGCTTGTATAGGTTGCAGACTGTCGCTGCGTAAAGCTTCATGTTCTTCCCTCAGACGGATGAGTGTGCGATAGCTTTCCAGCAGGGAATCATCGTCCCTCAGCTGCGCTTCCACTGATACCTCGCCTGTGTTGTATTTGGGTTTCTCCCACGTCGTTTGACCAGGGCCATCTCCCTTGTACCAGCGCATAGGCTCACGAAGATACTCATCAGGCTTCTCTCCCTTCATACCGATTTCTTCCCCATAATAGAGGAACGGCTGACCCGGAAGCGTCAAAAGAATGGAAGCAGCCAGCTTGGCTTTTCGCACATCTCCGCCCACTTCGCTCATGACACGGGTCTGGTCATGGTTGCTCAGGAACGGAGCATCGAGTGCCGCCTTATTATACGATTTGTACAGTTGCAGCGTTTTCTCGGCGAATGCCGCGATACCCTGATCTCGGCCGTTTTTCACGGAGTTCAAAATCGTTCCACCCAGGTCAAAATTAAACAGGGAATGGAGCGGTCCGTAATAAGGAGCTATGGTCTCCGGTTTGTCCCATACCTCTCCTGCCAGATATACATTTGGATTTACCTTCTCCATCTCGGAACGGAATTCATTCCACCATGCGATGTTCTTATCCGCACCATCCTTCGTCTGTCCTCTAAAAATATGCATCGCCGCGTCAAGCCGGAACCCGTCTGCACCCTGCTGCAGCCAATACTTGCCGACTTTGATCATTTCTTTGCGGACTTCGGGATTGTCAAAGTTCAGATCCGGCATGCCCGACCAGAATGTACTGTAGAAATACCCTTCGCCATTCGGGTTCTTATGCCATACCTGCTGACCCCACGAGCCCTTTTCTTCCAGATCTGTGTTCTCATCCGCCCATACGTAATAGTCGTGGTATTTGCTTTGTGGGTTGGCACTGGCCTCCTTAAACCATGGGTGCTCGCTGCTCGAATGATTGATAACAAGGTCCATGATCACCTTGACGCCCTTTCGGTCCGCTTCTTTCATCAAGGTGCGGAAATCATTTAGACTCCCATACTGCGGGTCCACCTGATAGTAATCAGTTACATCATATTTATGGTAGCTTGGAGATGGATTAAGGGGCATAAGCCAGAGGCCGCTGACCTGCAAATCCTTACCCGAATGGGGTTTGCCATCGTTTAAGTAATCAAGTTTTTGTGTGATTCCTTTCAAATCACCGTGTCCGTCTCCATTCGAATCATAAAAAGAATTGATATAAATTTCATAAAATACGCCGCTTCCAGTAGAAACCGGAGGCTTATGTCCGTTCATTTCCTGCTCTGCCATTGCACCTGAAGCGAACATCGTGAGCATAGGCACCGTTAACATGGCGGTGGACAATCTTCTTAAGCGTTTGTTACGTGTCAAAACAAATCAGCTCCTTTGATTGTTATGGGTGCGTTTTCATTATAAATAGAAACAATCCAAAAAAAGGGGATATTTATTATCTATTATGGTGGAAAATATCGATCTTATTGCTTTATCTCTGTATCGAACGAAAGAGGAGCAGACTCTATGTCTACTCCTCTTTCGGAAATTATTCTTTTTCTTAGATTTAGTACTTTCGATTTGCTGAATAAAAGATTGTCTGCTGTCGTCCAAATCAGTTCAGGAAATATATCTTAATTTAATGCGTTTTGAAGCTCTGTGCAGCGAAGACTTTACTGAATTTTCACTCTTGTTTAAGATTCTAGCCGTTTCTTTTATGGAGTATCCTCGGACTAAACGCAATTCAAGTACCGTCCTTTGCTCGGTATTACTTGCCATCAAAAGAATTCGATTGACCTCCTCTTGAATTTCAAAATCGAGGATATCCCAGTGATAGTGGAACAGCTCCTTACGTAAGTTGTATTCATCCATCTTTTTTCGTTTTCTGATTAAATCTATAGCTAAATTTTTAGCAATTCTCAGAAGATAAAATCGAATACGATCTTGAGGCAAGTCAGGTGAAGCTCTTATAAACCGAATAAAGCACTCATGCAACAAATCTTCAGCATCCTGTTTGTTATGCAATATCCTCAATAGATAGCCTAAGAGGTCTGATTTGCAAGATAAATATAGATCCTCCACACCTTTAATATCCATATTATTGCTTGTCCCTTCTGTTTTGTTTGGAATCGGCAAGTCACTTTATTGTCTTAAATTCATATCCCTTCTTTTTTAAATATCTTATGATTTCAGGCAAGGCTTTGGCTGTTTCTTCCTTCCCATAAGTGTCATGCATGAGTACCACTGCTTTTTCTCTAGTCCCCATGTTCCTTATGAATTCGCGAATTAATTGTTCAGCATTCTTAAGTGCACCTTCTGCATCTTTAGGTAACACATTCCAGTCAATCTGATGGTAATCTTTATCATGTAGAGCTTTGTCCAGCACTTCCATACCATTGGGATCATTTCTCTGCCATGTCATATGGCCACCTGGAAAACGAATTACTCTTGTGGAAAAATTCTGCCCCAATATTTGCTTTAAAACTTGATTTGTTTTTTCAATATCCTTCATAAAAATGCTCGAATTCACAGTTTGATTAGGATATAAATAACTGTAGTCATGTGAGTAGGTATGATTTCCGATAGCATGTCCTTCTTTAACTACTCTTTTTGTTATTTTTTTAGCCACTTCATTTTCTTCTACTGCCTTTCCTACCACAAAAAACGTTGCTTTCACATTTTCTTCTTTAAGAACATCCAATATCTTAGGCGTTACGGTGACCGATGGGCCATCATCAAAAGATAAATAGACTACTTTTTTACCGTCTATCCCCTCAGGCCGATGTCCTTGCATTTGCTGATTCAAGTATTTTTCAACAAATGCTGCATCTTCAACACCCGAAACATTTTTTAGAGGTGATTCGCTCCCTTTGGATTCGTTATTTAATTTGTCGGTTGATACTGAGTTTATTTTTTCTGCAAATTCAATCGTTTTTACCGGCTGTTGTTTACTACTAAAGATATCAAAGAGTTTTAAAATAATTAGAACAATACAAATGATAATAATAAACAGTAGTCTTCTTCTATTTCTCTTCATCCGATGAGCTCTGGTTCTATTATGCGTATAGCTTTTTTCCATTAGTATATGTTCCTCCAAAAATCTAGAAGCTGTTTACGTTTCATTTTGCGACCATGTGCCAATTGAAATTATTCGTATCTCAATGCATCTATAGGCTTTAAACTTGCTGCTTTATAAGCCGGGTATACTCCAAATAGGATGCCTGTGCCCGCAGAGCTAAGAAACGAATATATAATAGGCGAGATCGTAAATTCAATGGTCATATGTGTCGTTGCTTCGATTATTTTGGACGCTCCTATGCCTGTTACAACCCCGATTGTACCTCCTAACAGACCAAAGATGACCGCTTCAGATAGAAATTGAATCATAATATCTCTCGGCTTGGCACCAATGGCTTTCCGAATACCGATTTCTCTTGTACGCTCTATAACCGAAACCATCATAATATTCATAATTCCGATTCCCCCTACCACGAGCGATATCGCGGCTACACCACCCAGTAAGCTGGTCATGATATTATCTACACCGGAAGCTGCACCTGCTGCCTCTGACTGACTCATAATTTGAAATTGATCCGGTTCCGAGGGTTTTAGCTGATGCGTCACACGCAAGCTTTCCAATATGTCTAGACGAGCCTGATCCATCAAAGCTGGTGACTTGGCAGACACGTCCAATCCCGTAATGTTTTTCTCACCCAGACGGTTCATCATGGTTGTAGCAGGGATGTAAATTTGTTCATTAGTACTATAGCTTAAGTTCGTAACTGGCTGAGTATTCAATACTCCGATCACCTTGAAAGGAATCTGTTTAATTTGAAACGTTCGTCCCAATACATTTTGGGTATCTCCACCAAAAAGACGTTGAACCGCTTGGCTTTCAAGAATGGCGACATTCATGCGTTTATCCATCTCATCGTTGGTAAATGTTCTGCCCTCAGCAAAGGAAAACTTTTTGACCTTATAGAATGAAGTGGAAGTCCCTACAATAGTAGCGTTATAGTTATATCGCCCCCACGCAGCTTTTGAATTGCTCGATATATTTGGCATCAATGCATCTATAGAATTCTTTTGTTCCAACGCCTCGACATCAGCCCAAGTAAACGAGGGCGTGTTGTCCAAATCTATTTCACCATCGACCATTGTCATAGCTGGAGCAACCATCAATACGTTATTCCCTAATTTATTAATTTCTGCTTTTATGCGGGCTGTAGAGCCGTTTCCGATCGCCATAATGGCAATAACCGCTGCCACCCCGATAATAATACCGAGAATCGTTAAAAAAGAGCGCAGCTTATTGGTCGTTAAACTATTAATTGATACACGGATCGTTTCCATCAAATTCATAGGCTCGCCATCCTTGATGAAATTCTTCTATTGGTAATGCTTTCATCACGCTCAATATCTCCATCCCGAAAGCTGATCAACCGCTTGGCATATTCAGCGATTTCCAGCTCATGAGTAACCAAGACGATGGTTTTCCCCTGCTCATTCAAACCCTGAAATAGCTCCATAATCTCGACGCTCGTCTTCGTATCCAGTGCCCCCGTTGGCTCATCCGCCAGCAGAATAACAGGATTATTCACCAACGCACGCGCAATAGAGACACGTTGCTGCTGACCGCCAGAAAGCTCGTTAGGTTTGTTGTACATCCGTTCTGCAAGGCCTACACTTCGAAGCGCCTCCACGGCTCGTTCCCGGCGTTCCTTGGCAGGTATACCTGCATACATCATAGGTAGCTCTACATTTGCTAATGCTGTAGTTCGGGAAAGTAGATAGAATTTTTGAAACACAAAACCCAGTTTCTGATTTCGAATCTCGGAAAGCTCGTTCTCACGAGCATCCAATATGGAATACCCATCCAGATAATACTTCCCGGTATCAGGATGATCGAGGCAACCAATGACATTCATCATGGTGGACTTACCCGAACCAGAGGGACCCATTATGGCAACAAACTCACCTTCGCTAATAGATAAATTCACACCACGTAGAGCCTGAATCTCCTGTCCGCCTACCTCATATATTTTTTTTAATGCTTTAATTTCAATAACGTTTTTATTTAATTGAACTTCGTTCATTGTGCCTGACCCCCATCAGGGTCCTGGCCCTCTTGACTGCCATTCGAACCAGCACCGGCCTGAGGCGGAATAACAATGGTCTCGCCTTCCTTGACACCGGACTTGATTTCGGCCTGATCCGCTGTATAAACACCCAGCTTCACAGGTCTGAATTCATAATCTGCAGGGTTTGCTGGGTTCTTCGCTACATATACTCCGTCCACTCCACCTTCAGATCTCAGTGCAAACAATGGAACAGACAGCGCATCTTTACGTTCAGCCAAGAGGAGTGATACATCCATGTTCATCCCCGGTTGCAGCCTTATTTTTTGGCTATCCAAAGACAATTCAATTTTGTATGTAGTCACATTAGATTCGGTAACCGGCTCTGGAGAAACAAAGCGTACTTCGCCTTTAAATTGTTTGTCCGGGAATGAATTCGAGTGCATTGTAGCCTGAAGTCCGGTCTTCAATTTAGCAATATCACTTTCGTTAACCTTGGCAAGAACCTTCATAACGCCTGTATTGGAGTTATTCATTACAATAAAAGGTGCAGTAGGACTAGTACCCACATCGCCGTTGACCTTCAAAATGATCCCGTCCCACGGTGCCGTAACCTGTAATTTGCTCAGGACACTTTTCTTCTGCTCTAATGCCGTTTCAGCCTGCTGTAAAGAAGCCTGTGCAGATTGGATGTTGGAAGCTTCAGGCGGGGACTGTGCAGCCTTTAAATTTATTAAAGCTGTTTTAAAGCCCATTTCCGCCTCCTCAATTGCCTCAGTCTGTTTGGTCTGTGCCTTCTTGTACTGCAGCTCCGCATTGCTCATATCCAGTTTTGCCTTATCCAGATTTTGCTTGGCTGTCGCCAGGTCACTTTCTGCTGCCGCATCATTCTGAACCAGATAAGCCTGGTCATCATAATCCTTCTGGGCCTTATCCAAAGTCACCTTGACTGCCACCTTTTGTGCAGCGGCTTCCTCTAACTCCATATCGTTCTTGGCTGTTTTAATCGCCATTTGTGCCTTTAAGACATTGGTTTTCTGGAGCTCGATATCATTGGTTTTGGGTCCGCGCTTGGCTTCCTCCAGCTTGGCCCTTGCAATCGCGACATTGGATTCGGCATCCTTAATTTGCAGCCTGGCATCCGAATCATCTAATCGTGCTAGAACCTGACCTGCTTTGACACTATCTCCTGCTTTGATATTGACAGCGATGAGCTTGGCACCCTCGACATTTGTAAAATTAATATTTACTTCCTTGGAAGCCTGAACGGTCCCAGTCACTTTAAGCGAATCCGTCATGTTTGTTTTCTGTACCTGTACAATCTGGTTCGCAGGACTCTCCACGGGCTTTTCCTGCCCCTTTTTCATATAAACAAAACTTCCAATTCCCGCTATAATGATCAAGACAAGAATACCTATGATCCCTCTCAATCTTTTTTTCCTTCTTAACACTTGCAATGCATCTTTCTTTTCTGTTTCCGACAATGTTATATCCCCTTAAAATGTATTTTTTCTAAAACCTATACGCTCCACGGTTTGTTTAAAGCATGTTGCAGCAGCGTCATTTGAACAATTAGTTCATCCTTATTCCGTTCAATTTGCTTCACTTTTAACTGATTCGTGGCTACCTCCGTACCTGTAGCAAATCCTCGTTCCTTTTTTTTACGAGATATATCTAATACTTTATTGGCGTTCTGTAGATTACTTTGCATTTGTTCGTATTGTTCATAACTCTGCTGTAAGTTAAAGTACATATTCTTCAGTGTTTCTGCTAATTGATCCTTGGTATTTTCCAATCCGCCTTCCGCTGAGTCTACATCAATCTGTTTAATTTCATAATCGTCAGTTCCCGAGTTCCACGTGTAATATTTAATTTCCATCTTTGCCAGCTTGACTGCCTCCTCCTGTCTCCATACCGAAGGACTCGCCGAGATGGCACGCGTCACAAGCGTATCTAAATTCGTGTTATCCATCTTCCGGTAAACAGCTCGATCCACCAGTTCATACACCGTACCTTGAGGTTGGCCCATTTGCGTATTTAGTGAATCCATCGCTTTTTGCAGTGCAGCCTTTGCAATGTCTACATTCTTTTGAGCCTCTATACGAGTCTGAATAATCGTGCTTTGATCACCTGGAGAAATTTTTCCACGGTTGGCCTTCGCTTCAGCAGCTTTTTCTTCCAGTAGTGCGAGCGAAAGTGCATCCTCACTGCTCTTTACTTTGTTTTCAGCTAGAAGTACGTCATAATAATTCTTCATTGCAGAGTAATCCGCCTGATCTTGGGCAAGTTCGATTTGCTTTTTGGATTCCAAATAAGAAACCGTCGATGAGGCATACCCTTTCCAGGCTGAACTACTAGCCGCGTCCTCTTCACCGTTGCCCGCACCTGCTGGGATGAAATCCAGATTCTTACCTGCATTTTTTAGGTTAATCCGGTTACGATCTATCGCTTGCTGAGCCTCCTTCAAGCTAAAGCTATTAGATCGTGCCCATTGCTGTGCTTGACTCAGTGTTATTTTCACACTTGCATTGGAAACCTGCTGCCGCTCTGCATGAACAAAGGACTCTGAAAATGAACTGGCCGATAAGGCCAACAACAATAAAATGAACATACGTTTTTTCATAGAACCCCCCTCTTTCTAAGTTTCATTAAGTCTAATAAATACGTTGTTATATGAATTTTGATTCTTCCTCTTCATTACAATTTCTTTGCACAACTCTCCATCAAGGATGTCATGAATTGAGAACTGCATCTTCTATCATCCGTGCAGATTCCAGAAGGGAGGTATAATCCTGCCCTCCTGCTATTCTTTCACACACGGCTTATCGCTCTTTACAGCATCTTTAAATCCAATTGACGAAGGTACAGGAAACGTACAATAAGAAAGGAAAAGAATTGGATTGCCCAAAAGCAAAGCATAATCTGAATAAGCGTAAGATGAAAGGGTGCTACATTTATTCCAGATGGTTCTGACATAAATAAACAAAGCACTACTCCTACGGATGATACGACTAATGGCAGAAGAAATAGGAAAGCAATTTGTCTGGATGCAGCTCGTCTCATTTCCCTTGAGTTTAATCCGATTTTCGATAAAGCTCGGTATATTTCCTCATCCCGTTGAAGATCTACATACAATCTGAAATACAACAGACTTACAGTGCTTGCCAACATAATAATGGCGATAAATCCGCCAATAAATTCACTAATATTCAGATCCATCTCCGATGTCAAATAATCCACTGCTCTAGAGTTAAGTACCCCTTTATTCACCTTGTTGGCCAACACGGAATACAACCATATCTCCTGTTGAGTTTCAGAAGTTTCTAATGAAAGTTGACCATTCTTCCATTTTGGCACAAAATAATAAACAGATTTGTATGCTAATGGAACATTGAAGTACCGTTGTTCAACTAAATGGTCGTAAGTTCGATCTGAAACAACAAGTAACCTTCCTAGTTCAGAGATGATGTTTTCAACAAACTTTATGCTGTGGTCTATCTTCTGAGTATCCATAATCTGAATATTCATAATCTGAGATTTTCCTTGATTATAAGTTAGCTTTTTTTCAAAAAAGGTTTTCTGTTCTTCTAAAGACATTCCATTAGAATCAAAAATGAAAAAGCCTTGATGATCCCGAAGTGCGGCTGTCTGTTTTAGTTCCTTAAACCTGGAAGTAAGAGCTTCATAGTTGGATTGTTTCATCACAGGTGCGAACTGTTCACGAAAGGGAAAGATCAGTATTTCACTTTTCGAATAATCTACCCCAGCCGTATAAAGATTTTGGTCAATCTCTTTTTCAAGCTCTCTAGAACTTACTACATCAGAAGAAAGTGCAAATGAATAAGATTGCTCCCTTAGAAATCTTTTTTGCTGCTGCATGGAGTCAAAAGTTGACGCTGCTCCTACACAGGAAATGATAGAAATTAAGGTAATCAATGAAAACAGCCCGGCATTATTCCTAATTTTGTATGTGATCTCAGATAACCATAACAAACGTGTTCCGCTCCAAGACCATTTCCTGTTAGCTCTAAGCAGTTGAATGAATAGTACACATAATTGAGTATAAAATAAGTAAGTACCAATAAACCCCATTACAATTGTGTATTTAAATGTGTCTCCAACCGAATAGTGCAATATATAAAAAGAAAGAGTCCCTAAACGATACGGTGCCAGATAAATGTATGGTGGAAAATCAAGCTTCATTAAATATACAGCCGCTCCTATTAACACTATCGCAAGAAAGGAAAGACTCCATGAAGCTTTTAATTCCTTTTTGAGCTGTGGAACCTTGTTAAAAAGCTGCTGTAATTTAAAATGGCGTATGAAGAAAACAGACACAAGTGAGATCAATATAAACAAAAACATAAAGCCAATTCCTGTGAAAGCCAGTGCTTTCCAAGGAAAATAAAACGTTAAATACATTCCTATGACATTGGAGCCCAAAAGCAGAAAGAATTTCGCTGAAATAAATCCTCCGATAATCCCGGTAACCAAGGATAAAAAACCTATAATTAGATTTTCATATGCGACCAAAAAATATATTTGTCTGTGATGTGTCCCTAAAATGGTCAATATACCCAATTCTTTCTTACGTGCAGCTACAAAGATATGGTTTGTGTATAATACGAAAAAAAAGGAAAATACAAAAATCAACAGATCAGCAACTTGTAATCCTTTTTTTACATTAGCTGCTGTGATTGCATTTGAGACATCCGGGTGAAAAATAAATATCGCATATACGAAAAAAATCGAAATCATCAATGAGCTGCTTAAATAATAAGGTACATAAGCACGTACATTGCGTTTGAGATTATTCCATGCTAACAGACGAAAGCTCATGTGCATGTCTACTTCCCCCCAAAAAGGAGAGCATATCTATGATTTCCTGAAAAAATATTTGCTGACTATGACTACGGTGGATTTCATTATATAACTCACCATCTTTTATAAAAATTACCCGATCACAATAACTGGCTTCCATTGCACCGTGTGTTACCAGCACGATTGTGGAATAATCTACACGGTGGATAAGTCCCAGCATTTCCATCACAACACGTGAAGACTTGGAATCGAGATTTCCAGTGGGTTCATCTGCGAGCAGGAGTGAAGGAGAGTGAATAATAGCCCTACCAATGGCTGCCCGTTGCTTTTGTCCCCCTGACACCTCATAAGGCCGTTTATCCAAAACATCAAAAATATCCAGTTTCTTCGCTACCTCTTCCAGTTTAAGCTCCATTTCCTTTAATCCTTTTTTATTCAGCATCAGAGGAAACAGTATGTTCTCTCCCAAAGTGAGGGTTTCCAGCAAATTAAAGTCCTGAAATACAAGTCCCAGCTCTTTGCGACGAAATAAAGCCAGCTTATCCTTCTTGAGCTGATTTAAATTTTCACCTTTAATGCAAACCTCGCCAGAAGTCGGCATATCAATGGTCGAAATCATGTTTAATAATGTGGTCTTCCCACTACCAGACGGCCCCATAATACCAACAAACTCACCTTGTTTGATCGTTAAATGGATGTTGTTAAGGGCTCGGTAGGGAACCTTGCCATAGTATATTTTGGTGACTTGATCCATTCGTACAATCTCCATAATTCATTCCTTTCCTTTTCCTATGTTATGATCATAATCCATCCAGACAAAGTGAAGCGATCGATTAACATTACAAAAACCTTAAATGTGTTGTAAGGTTTCTCATTTGTGAATTGAAAACAGGATTTGAACCGTTGTCCCTTCACCAACCGTCGATTTCAGTTGAATATCATGATTCAGTCTTTTGCAGATTTCAGACACCAAATAGAGTCCCATCCCGGTTGATTCACGATACTTCCGCCCATTTTCACCTGTATAATATGCCTCAAATACCCGTTCTACGTCTTTTTTAGGGATACCAATCCCCTCATCCTGTACTTCCAACACAATGACATGCTCTCTTACGTCAGACATTAGTTTCAGATTGTGGGCATGACCTGAAGAGTATTTCACGGCATTGGTCACCAATTGGTTAATTATGAATCTTAGCCACTTGGCATCGGTAATCACACTCAACTGCTCGTCCACTTCATTGGAAGGATAAATTTCGTTGCGAATCAATAATCTTTTGTTATCATAAATCACATCACTAACCAGTTTTCGTAATACAACAGGCTCCACATGAAAGTCAGGTTCAAAGGATTCCAATCGTGACATATACAAAATCATGTCCAGTCCTTTTCCCATTCGATCAATCTCATCGTGAATCTGATCCGATTCGGGATCTATTTTTCCTTTAAGGATTAAATGAATAACAGAAAGAGGAGTTTTCATCTGGTGAACCCACTGATTGATAAACGTAATATGATCGCGCTGCTGATGCTCTAACTGATGAATTCGGGACTGATACAATCGATAATATTGTAAAAGCAAATGTTGCAAAGAAGAGGCTAACGGATTAAGTACCTTCATCTGAATAAGCTCATCTAAATCTCTAATGTTTGCAGTGGATAATATGCGATATAAACCAGAGTACATGACATACTGGAAGAGCAAATAAACCAGCAATATGGAGGCCCCAAAAAAGACGGAATACAGGGCCGTCGACCAGTTACGGTAACCATCCATCCAATAGATACTTAACACAAGAAAAAGTTGGATGATATTAAAAATCACCAGCGAAAAATGGTCACGCCAAAAAAGCTTCACCGTTCTTCCTCCTCACTCAAGTGAAGCCGATAGCCAGCCCCTCTAACCGTCTCTATGATATCCCCTAGTCCCAGCTCACTCAGCTTTTTGCGGACCCGAGTGACATAAACATTCAGTGTGTTTTCGCCCACATATTGGTGATCATCCCATAAAGCCTCTAAGAGATGAACTCTACCCACAACCTGCTTAGGATACGTCATCAATAGCTCTAGCAGTGCTGCTTCCTTCTGGCTAATTTCTACCTGCTTGTCATGGAATACAAGTTCCATAATATCGGGATATAGCGTCAAATCTGCCACTTTTAAGGAACGTGATTTTGGGGCAACAGCATAAGAGCCATAGGCACGTCGCAGATTGCTTTCTACTTTGGCTAACAGTACTTCGGGATAAAATGGTTTCGTAATGTAATCATCTGCTCCGTTTTGCAAAGCAATGACCTGATCCATTTTATCATCGCGTGCAGAAACAAAAAGGATGGGGCATGTAGACTGAGTCCGTATTTGCCTGCACCAATAAAATCCATCAAAGCGAGGTAGATTCACATCAAGTAGTACCAAATCAGGCTTTACCTCTTGAAAGATAGCCAGAACTTGATCAAAATTTGAAACGTTAATCCCTTGATAACCATATTTCTCAAGATAAGATTGGAGCAAGGAACTGATTTGAGGATCATCCTCTACTATTAATATCTTTTGCATCGTGTTTTCTACCTTCTTAGTGCTTGAATTTTTAACAACTGATTTCTCTATATAATGCCTTTATTCGATCGTTCAAGCAATAACAACAATCTAACCCCCTTGGTTGTAGATTTAGGAGGTTTTCATGGTGGTGTATATTGAATCCCGAATAATATGCATGGTGCCGAGCACCAGAGTGATTAACAATATAATTATAATAACAATAACGGTGACTGTTATAATGGTTCTTTTAGGAATTTTTAATGTTTCATTGAAACTTTGCTTTGGATCTTTCAAAATCTGCTCACTTCTTTCCTTGCCTAGCTGTTTACCAGCATAACAGCTTCTACATAATGAACAACAGTTGAAACTTACAAAAACCTTTATTTTGTTGTAAGGTTTCTGATTAGCCACAAACCATCGTCAGATTAAACTAGCGTATGTACATAACAAAAATGCCCGGCTAGAGAATCTTTTTTCTGATTCTCAAACCTGGGCAGTTTATCCTTTCTATCCTTTTACAGCGGAACCCACCGTCATTGCCCGCTCCACTTGTTCACTCAAGAACAGATAGACTAGTACCATCGGTAGGGAAGCGATAGTCATAACAGCTCCCATGGCCCCCCAATCCGTGCTGTAGGAGCCCTGGAAGAAAAGCAAGCCTAGCGGCAAGGTCTTCATATTCTCATCAGAAATCAGAATATAGGCCAAAGTGAACTCATTCCAGTTGTTCAAGAACTGAAAAATGGCTACAGTCGCAATTGCAGGCACTGCAAGCGGCATAATGATTTTTAGGAACAGTCTATAAATATTAGCTCCATCCATACATGCCGCCTCTTCAATCTCCTTAGGAATTCCTGCCAGGAACCCATAGAAAATCATTGACGAGAAAGGAAGGCCAATTGCGATATAAGGAAGAATAAGAGCTCCATACGTATTCGTAAGATGAAAATCGCGAACCAGAATCGCCAGCGGTATCATAATAACCTGTAGCGGCATAAACATTCCTATGATCATATAAGTTCGGACAGCAGAACGAAACCTCCATCTCATGCGAGCCACTGCAAAGGCAAACATCAGTGCCAATAAAAGGATGAACAGAGTCGAAATCGTTGATACGACCAGACTGTTTAGAAAGTAACGAGGAATATTAAATTGCGTCCAAGCATTGATGTAATTTTCGTAACGAAAATGCGTTGGTAGTCCGAATGGGTTGGTAACAAAGATCTCATCATTGTTCTTCAACGAGTAGGAAACCATCCAGAACAACGGATAAATCGAAACAATCACATACAACCACAGCGGTATCTGCAGGACAGCTTGTCTGAACTTGCTCACAGCGGTTTTACTCATTTCGTTCTCCTTTTCAATACGCACCTCATCAGGCGGTTTGTCCGCGATCGAACAGCTTATTGATAACTAAAGTTGCCAGCAGCGAGATCAGTACAAGCAGCACAGATACAGCACACGCATAGCCATAGTTGCTCTCCATAAAAGCATAGCGGTAAATCATGAATGTCATTGTATAATTTGTAGTACCAGGTCCCCCGTTAGTCATAATCAGCATCTGCACAAAGGCGCCTATCCCAGAGGTAATCGCGATAATAAAGCAGAATTTGTACGTTTCCCTCATCAGAGGAAGTGTAACATGCAGATGCGCTCTCCATTTGCTGCAACCGTCAATCGTGGCGGCTTCAAAATAGTCCTCAGGTACTGACTTAACCCCTGCATATAGCAGCGCGAATTGATACCCCATAAACTGCCAGGCATTAACGAAGGCGATGGCAATAATTGATGCTGTCGGGGAGCTCAGCCAATTTTGCTGATACGGGATATTCAAAAGATCGAACAGCCGGTTGATCAGTCCGTTGGTCGGGTCGTAAATGGCGATCCACAGCTGGCACACCACAGTTACCGACAGAACAACCGGAATAAAATAAGCCGTTTTCAGTATTTTCCGCCCGCGTGTACGCGGGTCTGCACAAATCAGCGCCAATAGCGTTCCCAGTCCAATCTGAAAGACCACCAGTACAATTGCAAATATCAATCCGTTCTTAAGCGAAGTGGAAAGTAAAGGATCGGAAAAGAGCTCCCGGTAATTACTCAATCCCGAAAAGATCGGCGTACTAAGGCCATCCCACTCATAAAAGCTACGAAGAACGGTCTGCAGAACAGGATAAATCAGGATCACACTGTACAGGATCAAAGCAGGGAGCAGAAACAGTGCCAGCGCCGGTTTGTTCCCCAAATATTTATTCATGTGTTGCTTCCACCCCTTATTTTCGGGACGGCTCCCCCCAGCGACTTATGTCGCCAGAGGTTGCTTGTCCCTGGATTATCAGTTTTCTTTCTCCTCAGTTTTCTTTCTCCAATGTACTGTTCAGATTGTTCACAAAACCCTCTACCAAAAAGTTGTCCACCATCAGATTCTGGGTATTGTCATTGATTGTGTTCTGAATTTTGGTATTGCTCAGAAGCTGAGCATATTCCTTGGCGTTTGGCAGCAACTCTTTGGCGACTCGCTGCATCATTGCTGGAACAGTGGAGGCGATTTGCTTATCCACTTTCGGCGAAACGATAGGACTTCCGAGTTGGGTATATTTGTACTCGGCTGACTTTGTCGCAAGGAATGCTGCTACCTTTACGGCAGTTTCCTTGTTCTCGCTACTCGACGATACTGCGTAACCCTGTGGCGAGCCTGCACCGTCGATAAAATATTTGGACTTCTCGTAGGTTGCTTCATCCTTTGCTGGCCAGTACATCCAGTCGACCTGGTCGCCCAGCTTTTCCTGTGAACTGTAAATTTCCCATTGTCCGTTCACAAACATGGCAGCCTTTCCCTGATAGAACAGGGACGATGCCTGATCATAATTGGTGTTCGTGGCATTTGCGTCGAACAATCCGGCTTGCTGCAATTGCTTCATCTGCTGTGCTGCCGTTACAAACGCTTCTGGCAATGCTTTTACACCTTTCTGATCAAGTGCTCCGAATCCTTGCGGCTGCTCTCTTGTGACCAGCCCATTATAAAAAGCAGTCGTAATCCACTTTTCCTTGGCAAAGATCGACATGGGCACATAACCTGCAGCTTTCAACTTTTTAGCTGCTTCGCCCATTTGATCAATCGTCCTAATCGGCGTTTCGATCCCCGCCTTCTCAAAAATCGACTTGTTGTAATAGATAAGCTGGAATTCAATGCCTGTATCCGGATAAGCGTACACATGATTATCTGGAGCTACTAAACGAGATTCAACACCCGGATTAAGATTCTCCTTGAATTTAGCCGTTGTCTCATAGTTGTCCAGCACCTCGACATTTTTGGATTTTGCTAAAGTTTGCAGAGTTGGCCAATCCGTGAAATAAATATCCGGCATGTTTCCTGTCGCTGCATAAGTCTTCAGCTTCTGGTACCCGTCCTGAACGGCAGGATCCAGTTCAATCTCAACGTTTGGCATGTCCTTTTTGAGTTCTTCCACCGCATAATCGAACGGCTTGGTGGTATCGGCGTCAAAATGCTGCGCATATACCTTCAATTTGATCTTTGTGTCTCCCGTCCCGCCCTGGGAGGAAGCTGATTTATCTCCACCACAAGCGACCAATCCAATAGACATGGTGAGCACTAGCAAAGCTGCACCCCAACTTCTGTAAGTTTTTTTCATTTGTTTAATCCCCCTTATGCAGTGTGTTTTATGTTTGCGCTTTCATTTTCATAACTACAGTATACTCCCGCTTCTTTTCTTGATTAAGGAATAAAACGGGCATAATCAGTAAAAAACGGGACAAATAGAGCAGCGGTTCTCCATATAGGAAAACCGCCAGGCTTAAATCGATGTTGTTCTGCCTCGCAGGACAAGAGCTACCTTTTTTGGAGTTGCTCATATTCAGTCGGTGTCATGCCAAAGCGTTTCTTGAAGCATTTGCTGAAATAATTGGGGTCACTGTATCCAACACTTTCAGCGATTTCCGCCAACTTCCGATTTCTGTTCAGTAAGAGCTCCTTAGCCTTCTTCATCCGAATATGTGTAATATGATCCACTATGGAGAAGCCGGACTCCTTGCGGAAGACGCGCCGCAGATAGCTGGGATCGACGAAAACCCCACACGAAACCTGCTCAGCAGACAACTCTGTGTCTGCATAATGCTCCTCGATATAGGTGATCGCCGCAGCAAAAAGATTGGAAGCCTTCGTAGAGTGCATATTCTCCATCAATTGGATCAGCCTGCGGTACAAAGCGAGCATCCATCCTTCAGCAGCCTCCCAGGAATCTAACTCCCGAAGCCGGTCATAAGGAGACTTGTTCAAACCTTCATCCCATAGCCGATCATAAGGAATGCCGCGTTCACTTGCAAAGGAAAGTGCTAGAGATACGATTCCCATAAGCATCGCGTCCGCGTATTCGTCCCCCCACTTATATATACTAAGCTGCTGGATTGCCTTACGGACTTCCTCTAACGTTTCACTGTCTTTCAATCGAAGGTCTAGCACGACTGCATCACGCAGATGGCCCAAATCAGGCATACTTGCTCTGCCGTGCAACGCTTCGCTACCATGACCCCACTCGGTACTTTCGCTCTCCTGCAGAAACACCGGTAGTTTCGGCTTAATACGTTCCAACATCGAGAGCATTTCTTCTGCATTGAACGGCTTCAACAAATAATCCTGCACTCCGGTTCGAACCGCCTTCTGTAGGTATTCAAATTCGTTATGTCCAGATATGAATACAATAACGATGCGTTCGAACTTGACTTTCAACCTCTCGGCTAATTCAATTCCATCAATGAAGGGCATATTGATATCTACGAGGGCGAGATGCGGCTGATGCCGCTCGGCTTCTTGAAGTGCTTCCTGTCCGTTCCTTGCTTCGCAGCAAACCCGAAAGCCATGACTTTCCCAATCTATCTTTATACGCAGAAAGTCTCGGAACAGCGGCTCATCATCGACAATCATCACTTTATACATCTTGGTGTTCACTCCCCTTTGGCAGCATCGGCAACGACAGGTCAACAGTTGTTCCCTCCGCGAGAATACTTTGAACGGATATCCCATACTCCTCGCCAAAATACAGACTCAGTCGTTGCTGAACACTGTAGGTACCGATTGATCGTATTCCTTCTTTCGGTAAATGTCTGGACATAATAGTCTGAACTTGGAATTCATCCATCCCCACACCGTTGTCCTCCACCCGAACGATCACCTTATCACCCTGTTTAAAGGCAAAAATACGGATAAAACCTTTTGTTCCTTTCTTCTTAAGACCATGGTAAATCGAATTCTCGACAAGCGGCTGAAGCGAGAGCTTCGGGATAGGTGTACCTGCAAGCTCGGCAGGGATATCCACTTCATAGCGAAACACATCGGGATAACGGATTTGCAAAATCGTCAGGTAATCATCAGTAATCTGAGCTTCCTTTTCTAAAGTAATTAATTCCCGTCCCTTGTTCAGCACCATTCGATAAAAATCTGCTAGCGCTTTTGTAGTATCTCTAGCCTCATCATTACGATCTAACTCATTGAGTGCATAAATGGTATCCAAAGTGTTGTACAGAAAATGCGGTTTAATTTGGGCGCTTATCAGTGCGAGCTCATATTCACGCTTACGGTTCTGTTCCTGCCTTACCTCATCCAGCAGCTCCCGAACTCTTCTTACCATAAAGTTAAACGCTTCAGCAATCGTACCGATCTCATCCTCTGTGCGGACTGTCGTAACCGCTTGCAGGTCACCAGTTACTACTTTTCGCATGGCCCTAGTCAGATGTTCGAGAGGGCTAACGACCATTTTGGATAGAAAGCTAGCGCCCAGCCAGGAAAAAACAAGGCACAATATGCCGATTAAGAGCGACAATCTAACATTTTGCCGGACATCAGCCGTAAGCAGGCTAAGAGATACGATATTGACCAACTTCCAATCCATCCGGGTATAATCAGTGACCGTTACCAGATTGCCCTCATCCTCGAATGAGCACGTTCCTTGGGATGCATTAGGCGCACAACGTTGGATGGCCTCACCTAGCTGTGGATTCACCGGATTCATCAGCATCTCATTGTCTTCTGCCACCGCCACGCGCATTCCGTTATCTAAAAAATAATAAGATTTGGGCGCATCCGGATCGCTGGAACGGAAGTAATCGGCCAAACCTTCTTCCTTCACTAACAGAAAAAGGGTTCCGTAGGGTTCGCCCGTGTCTATATTAATGACCGTCTTCCCCAACGTCAAAACCGGAGAGTTCGGATCTGGTGTTAGGAAATCCCTCTTCTCCATATCAAACCAGAGTGCCTGTCCATAACTTTCAGATTCCCTTACCCGCTTAAGCATGCTATAGATCTTGCGATCATCCCCGCTTTCGGTATAAGAGGCGAAAATTGTCCCTTCATTATCAATAAATACAGCGGCATCCACCTCACGAAAGATTGACAAATCAATGGATAGGCGGCTCTGCATCAAGTTTCCAAACTGAATAGACTCCATCGCAGTACCAGGTTTGGCACCGTATGAATCATACATCCGGTTAATATTCGTCACCATAATATTGGCCGCTGTTTCCACACTGCTGAATATGTAATCGGTCCGAGACAAGATAAGCTGAGACTCATCGACCACGTTGCTGGTGGTTCGGTCTATCAAAGAACGGCTGAAAAGCTGGTTGGACAACAGTCCAAGAGTAAGCAGAGAAACAATAATTAGCGGAAGAAATACCGTTATAACCTTGCTTTTAAAGCGAAGTCGACCAAACCACTTACGAGCTAGTGACAGAATATTCAACTAGGACCCCTCCGTCATCAAGAGAATATTCATCATGTTAACACAAACAATCTCTACAGTAGTAGATCAAAAATAATGTTAAAAAAATTCAACCGTCCATCTTGAAAGTGCTTTAAAGATGTGTTAGGATAAAGTCGATTTTTAGTAAAATTATTAACTAAAAAGGTGTGAGCTCTTTTGGCAACCATTAAAGACATTGCCCGCGAAGCGGGTGTGTCTGCCGCAACCGTTTCAAGGGTTTTAAATAACGATCTGTCACTGTCCGTAAGCCCAGACACCAAAAGCAGAATTTTTTTGGTTGCCGAGCAACTCGGGTATAAGCCTACCCGGCTGAGGCAATTAAAGCAGAATACGGAACGTGCCGGGAAAACCGTCTCCCTCCTGCTATGGTGTTCTATTGAGGAGGAAAGAGACGATCCGTATTACGCCTCGATCCGCCGTGGAATCGAACTGCGCTGTGAAGAGCTTGGACTGACGTTGGGCCAGACCTTGCGAGGCCGCTCATCCATCGGCACCCTGCAGAAGGCGGACGGTCTGATTGTTGTGGGCGGCGTTGATCCTGAAGAGGTATTCAAACTTCATCCTGACAAGAACACCATTGTCCTTGTCGACCAGTACCATGAACAGCTGGAGTATGATTCTGTACGACTTCATTTCCGGCAAGCTGTTGATCAGGCACTCGGACATCTACTTGAGCTTGGCCACCGACAAATCGGATTTATCGGCGGTAAGAGCGACGGTGAGCGAAGAGCGCATTATTTTGAACGATTCATGCGGGAACAGGGGTTGTACAATCCTCAATTCGTCCGTATAGGTGCCTGGAGTACCGCGGATGGTTATCTCATGATGAACGAGCTTCTAACCCAACAGGAACGACCGACGGCCTGCTTCGCTGCAAGCGATCCGCTCGCTATTGGTGCCCTCCGCGCCCTTCATGGACATGGAGTCAAGGTACCAGAGGATATGGCTGTTGTCGGCTTCGACGACATTGAGATGGCAGCCTTCGTGCAGCCTCCGCTAACCACCGTCCGTGCCTATCCTGAACAGATGGGAAAGGCTGCCGTGCAACTGCTCTCTGAACGGTTTGAGGGGCGTGAACCACCTGCGTATAGCGTGATCGGGACTAAGCTTGTCATTCGGGAGAGTTCATGCAAAAAAGGCTAAAATCAGTACTTGAGAGTCTTATTGTCATTGATCAGTATCCTTACGTAAAACAATAATGATAACCCCCTAAGGAGTGAATATCATGAACATTCATGTTAACGAGGCGCTTGGTTTGTTTCATTTGCAGTCCAAGGATTGCAGCTATATTATCCAGCTTGTAGAAGGATATCCCGCACATGTCTATTGGGGAGCTCAACTTCATCATGACCAAAGTCTCGCAAGTATATTGGAGCTTAGGGAGCGTTGCTCCTTCTCTCCCACTCCCGTTTCTTCCAGCCGTACAATTTCTTTGGACACGCTTCCACAGGAATACCCCCAGTATGGAACAAGCGACTTTCGTCAACCAGCTTACCAGGTTGCACTTGCGGACGGGACTCGGACTACGGAGCTGAAATATAGTGGTTACCGTATTGAACCGGGTAAACCAAAGCTCGAGGGACTTCCTTCCGTCTATACCGAATCGGATGATGAAGCCACAACCCTCTTTTTGATCCTTGAAGATCCATACTCTGGGCTTAAGACTACACTGCTCTATACTGTATTTGCGAATCACAGTGCCATTGCGAGGTCTACTCTTTTTGAACAAAAGGGAAGCGCTACCATGAATATTGAACACGCCATGAGCGCCTCAGTCGACTTCGCCGATTCCAACTACCAAGCTCTCTACTTACCTGGAGCCTGGGTTCGGGAAAGACATATCCAACGACGCGATCTCGGACCCGGCTCCCTTCGACTCGAGAGCCGAAGGGGTTCCAGCAGTCACCAAATGAATCCATTTCTGGCATTGCTTCGTCCTGATGCGACTGAAGACCGTGGGGATGTGTACGGTTTCAGTCTAATCTACAGCAGCAACTTCGTCGCACAGGCGGAAGTAGAGCAGTTCAATCAGACTCGTGTAAGTATCGGAATCAATCCCTTTGACTTCTCCTGGCGGCTTGAGCCGGGTCAGTCATTCCAGACTCCTGAAGCCGTATTGGTCTTTTCCGAAGAAGGTCTTGGGGGCATGTCACGCACCTATCACCGACTCTATCGCACACGCCTGTGCCGGGGGACTTACCGTGACAAAGAGCGTCCTATTCTCGTGAACAATTGGGAAGCCACGTATTTCGACTTCGACGCCGATAAAATCGAAGCAATTGCCAAGGAAGCAGGCCCCCTTGGAATTGAGCTCTTTGTTCTAGATGATGGTTGGTTTGGTAAGCGCGACAACGACGACAATTCGCTTGGGGACTGGTTTGAAGATCGCCGAAAGCTGCCTGGCGGCCTTGCCGACCTGGCCAAACGGGTTAATGAACAAGGATTACAGTTTGGCTTGTGGGTTGAGCCGGAAATGGTATCACCTGATAGTGAATTGTATCGTAACCATCCCGACTGGTGCCTGCATGCGGAAGGTCGGCGGCGGACGGAAGGCCGATCCCAACTGGTGCTCGATCTCTCCCGCAAGGAAGTATGCGACTACTTGTACGAGACGCTTAGCTCCGTATTCTCGATCGCTCCGATTACTTATGTCAAGTGGGACATGAACCGTAATATGACGGAGATTGCTTCGGCTACAGCTCCTAGCGAGCGACAAAAGGAAACTGCGCACCGTTATATGCTCGGACTTTACGATCTTCTGGAACGTCTGACTTCCCAGTTCCCGGACATCTTGTTCGAAAGCTGTTCCGGAGGCGGTGGACGATTCGATCCAGGAATGCTCTACTATATGCCGCAGACATGGACCAGTGACGATACTGATGCCATTGAAAGATTGGCTATCCAGTATGGCACAAGCATCGTGTATCCGGCCAGTACCATGGGCGCACACGTATCGAATGTACCGAATCACCAGGTGGGGCGAATCACCTCCCTCGCTATACGCGGCGACGTGGCAATGAGCGGGAATTTTGGCTACGAACTTGACCTAACTGCCTTTACAAATGAAGAAAAGGAGCTCGCTGCCAAACAAATCGCCCAGTATAAGGAAATTCGTTCCCTTGTACAGCAAGGAGATATGTATCGACTCCTTAGTCCATTTGAGGGCCGAGGCGACACGGCCTGGATGTTCGTTAGCGAGGACCAGTCCGAAGCTTTTGTCGCTTACTTCCGTGTACTAGCTGAACCGAATGGGCCCATCCGGCGACTAACTCTAAAAGGACTTGACCCAGATAAAAAGTATATAATCGAACACGGAGCGACGGGCAACACTGCAGTCCATACGGGTAATACCTTAGTGGAAGATGACGGTTCCCCCTTCCGCGTAGCATTTGATGGAGAAATTTTCGGAGGTGACCGCCTAATGAGAATTGGGCTTGTGGTCTCCGATCTCACTGGAGATTTCGCCAGCTCTACCTTCCGCCTTAAAGCTGTCTCCTGCTAATCATGGACCAGCCAGTGACGATAAAAAAATTAAAACAAGGCAGGCCGATTTTCCGGCCTGCCTTGTTTTATAACTTTGGTCCTTGTAGATTAAAGACACACAAGAGATTGCCAAGCAATTGATCATTTAATAGCATCCTTGACTTTGATTCTCCATATCATATGATCAGAGCCTGCTCCCCAATAATCTTTTAATAAATAATCAGGAGTTCCAAATTTCTTTTTCCATATTTTCTGCGCAATACGATATCTACTATCTGTAGTCAGGGTGAACAAGTACAGTTCCTACCTCGCACAAATTTTTAAATGTAGCATTGGTAGATTTACTTATTAGTTCACTTACTGGTCCATATTCAATAGAACCTATTATATGATTCCCATCTACAGCGATTAAGAAGTATCGTTGTTCACCGTGACTCTCAAAGTCACGTTCCAAATATACCCTCTTAGTCTCAATTTCCTCATCTATGTCTTCCAGCATATGACCAATGCCTTCTTTAGTAAACGTGTCTATAATCACAATTCTAAACAATTCATTTATCTTTTCGATGTCCTTAATTTCCGGCCTTCTGATTTCGACATTATTCATCTAATTTCAGCCGATGTACGTTTCAGTACGAGACGCTTTGAAAGTACACGATTCGATAACTCCATCAGGCTTTTTATTTCATAAGTGGGTTGAATGCCAGACACGTTTGTTTTCCCAGCAGGGTTGAACCAGCAGGTATCGATTCCGTATTGGTTCCCTCCTTGAATATCCGAGGTCAAAGAATCACCGACCATGAGAACCTTACTTTTATCTGAAATGGCTAGCTTAGTAAATGCATAATCGAAAATACCAGCTTGTGGCTTTTGGCAACCCACTTCCTCTGAAATAATTACCTGCTCAAATACATCACGCAGCGGTGAAAGCTGAATTCTGGAGGTTTGCACCTCTTTGATTCCATTCGTAATGATCGCCAAACGACAATCAGACAGCATATCACATAATTCAACCGCTCCGTCCATCAAAAAAGCACCTTCACCCAAATAACGTAAATATGCAGCACTAAAGGCATCTGGATTGAAGTCTAGATCATAAACAGTAAATAATCGCTTAAACCGTTCCACACGCAGTTGCGCTGAGGTAATGTGTCCTTCCTCTGCCTCTCGCCACAACGCGCCGTTGATTTCATCGTAACTGGATTTATACTCCGTGGCCCCTTGCGGCAATCCAAATTGGGTAAACGTATTATGTAGCGCATGACTTTCTGCCTTTTTAAAATCAAACAGCGTATCATCGACATCAAATAAAATAATTTCGTATTTCATAACGACCTCCGTATCATTGCTTTACTAAATTGTTCAGTTCTATGAGTCTTAGAGTTGTTTCTGATAGGGCATAAAAAACGGGAATTAGACTATCAATGTAACATGATCTCCCGGTTATTATACAGATCATAGTTAAGCCGTCAAGTCACAGACAACCAGGATGAAGTAATATTACCCAACAGTTTATTTACATTGTTTGTTTTATCAGATAAATCGAGATCGTATCTTTCTTCTAATATTTTGTCAATCTTGTTTATTGTTTATCATCTTCTATATGTTTTTGATTTTCTGGCTGTCCTAATTGAAATTAAAAGATTACCGTTGGAACCTATGATAACAATATTTCGCTAAAGTTGGATATTGGTGACGAACATGAACTGATTGACGATTTGAGCTAGTGAGAAGCGCATGCGTTTTGCCAAGCCGCTGACATATCGATTTATAAAAAGAGGAGAATGCTTCCTCAAGCTGCCCCTGATGAGACAAGCCTATAGGTAACCATTCTCCTTTTAAAAATTTAGTCTAATTGTTCTCCATTCGTAGCAATAACATTTTTATACCAATAAAATGATTTTTTCTTTATGCGACGTTTTGTACCTCTGCCCATATCGTCCTGATCTACATAAATATATCCATAGCGTTTTGACATTTGATTAGTTCCGGCGCTAATCATATCGATACAGCCCCAGCTCGTGTAGCCAAATACATCTACACCATCTGCAATTGCTTCTTTTACTTGTTTAATATGTTCTTTTAAATAAGAAATACGATAATCATCCTCAATTTTATCGCCCTCCTCTAATACATCTAAAGCGCCATATCCATTTTCAGCAACAAATAATGGTTTTTGATAAAGATCATACAATTGGTTTAAAGCAGTTCGTAGACCTTTAGGGTCAACCTGCCATCCCCAATCACTTGTTGGCAAATAAGGATTTTTAACTCCTCCTGTAAGTAGATTTCCTACCGCTCCTTCGATTCTTTCTGGATGTGCACTGACTGCGCTAGACATATAGTAGCTAAAGGACACGTAATCAACCGGATAATCTCTCATAATTTGTTCATCTTCGGGTTCTGTTTCCAGTACTACATTCTTTTCTGCAAGCATTTTAGCTGTGTAAGCAGGATAATAGCCTCTTGCCTGAACATCTGTAAAGAACAATGAGGTACGCTGTTTATCTACTGTAGCTTGAACATCATCTGGATCACAGCTATAAGGAACAAGCAACTGATAACTAACCATGCATCCTACCATTGCTTTAGGATTACTCTCTTTGCATGCTTTGGTTGCAAGAGCACTTGCTACAAATTGATGATGAGCGCCTTGAAATTTTGCTTGTTCAATATTAGGGTGATTTTCCTCAATAACCCCTAGACTTACATATGGGTGATGGGTCACACAGTTAATTTCATTAAAAGTCATCCAATATTTCACTTTGTTTTTATATCTGTCAAATACAGTTGAAGCAACACGAACAAAGAAATCTATTAGTTTACGATTCACCCAGCCACCATACTTTGTTGAAAGGTGTAGTGGCATTTCATAATGAGATAAAGAAACAACAGGCTCTATTCCATACTTATTCAGTTCATCAAAAACACGATCATAAAACGACAATCCTTCCTCATTGGGTACTAACTCATCACCATTCGGAAAAATACGAGTCCAAGCAATTGACATGCGATAAGCTTTAAAGCCCATTTCTGCAAATAATGCGATATCTTCTTTATAATGATGATAAAAGTCTATCCCATGTCTTTTGGGATAATATTTTTTACTTGCAGGATCTTGAGCTTCTTCTATTTGCTTATGAGTCATTAAATGCCACTGATCTGACCATTGCTCTTTCGGCATCTTTTCATCAAACGTATATACATCAGCCAGAGAAAGTCCCTTGCCGCCAACATCACTTGCTCCTTCTAGTTGATTTGCAGCCGTTGCTCCACCCCACAAAAAATCTTCTGGAAATTTTGTTTTCATTTGAAACATGATAACCCTCCTATTAGTACATAGATCCTATGTCAACAAACTATTATTTTTATGAACAGAAATGCATTAAGAAACTCTAACAGGCTTTAATTGATGATCTCATCTTAGCTTGCAAGCGCCTTCTGTTCTTCTTTATATTTCTGATTGTCCATGATCTTAAAGAACGGGAAGTAAATAACAAAGGATACAGCAAACAAAATAAGCTGTAAGACGATCCCCGAGACACTGCCAGTCATCAGATATCCGCCTATAAGTATTGGCATTGTCCCAGGAGGCAACACACCAATGGGGCTCGCTACCCATCCATAATACATAGATAGATAGGTTATCAACACGCTAATAACTGGTGTTATAAGAAACGGAATCAAAATGATTGGGTTTAATACGATTGGCATACCGAAGATTAACGGTTCATTGATATTAAATAGTCCGGGTCCAATGGCTAGTCGTCCCATTTGCTTCAATTGTTTACTCTTAGAAAAGAAAAACATTGCGAGCACAAGACCAAGTGTTGCACCGGATCCACCGATAAAGATAAGATATCTAAATTCTGCCGTAACAATATTATCGACGGGTAATCCTGCTGCGTAGGCAGCTGCGTTCTCTGATGTCAACTGTAACCAGATAGGTAACATGACAGAACCTACAATTGTAGAACCATGTAACCCAATCGCCCATAACAAATTGATTAATAAGAATACAAAGATTGTACCAACTAGGCTTGTACCAACATTGGTTAAAGGTTGTTGTAGAAGTTTTGCGACGATATTGTGAACGTTTTCAAAATGAGTAAAGTTTTCAACAAGTAAACGTATAACCCATACACTCACGATGACAATAAAACCTGGAATAATTGCTGTAAAGGATTTTGCAACAGTGGGCGGAACTCCATCTGGCATTTTGATAACAATATTCTTTTGAACGACCCTACGGTAAATTTCTGTCGAGAATATTGCAATAAGCAATCCTACGAATAAGCCTTGACTCGAAAAGTAATTAACATTCATTGCTGTTGTGACCACTTTATCTACCGTAAAAGTTGTATTAGGCGTGACAACAAAATACGAACATAATGCTACAGCCCCTGAAGCAAGTGGGTCCACTTTATAACTCTCAGCTAGCCTATATCCGACAGCAAAGGTAGCAATTAATGCGACCAGATTAAATGTACCATTGTAAGGATAAAGTAAGGTTGCTTTGATATCTGGATGAGCTTTTAAGAAGTTTATATAAGCTGGAATTGGCAGATTTGCTAAGATTAGAAACACGGAACCGATAATAATAAATGGGATTGTTAGAACCATTGCATCGCGAAGTACTTGTAAATGCCGTTGACCAGCAATTTTGCCTGCAATTGGCATTACCTTTTCTTCTAAAAACTCAGTTATTTTACCCATAACATCGTGTCCTCTCCCGAAGATGTAATTTCTTGTAGCGATGCCACTTCTATTTGGCTTGAACAATCTCTATTTTGAACGCTTATATAGCTCGATCATTTCTGTAACAAGCAGTGAAATGGTTTCTACACTCATGAGTTGGTCTTCTGCATGCATTAATATCAGTGAGAAATCAAGTTGCTCTCCATTTGCTTCTCTTTTTACTAATGAAGAATGCGCTCTATGTCCTTCTCTAAAAAATTGCTTTGACTCTTCTAACTTTCCTTCTGCTAATTGAAATTCTCCTTCTTTTGCCGCATAAAGTGCCTCAATTACTAAGCTTTTAGCTGTACCTACGTTACTAATAATGTTAAACGCCACCGTATAGTATTCTTCTTTTACCATAACTTCTCCCCTCTTATCTTTTATTGTTTAGTAACAAATTCTTAATTCAAATCCTTTGTTATTTGCTTTTTATTAACTGTAATGCATCTTCTAACACTTTTTCACCGTTCATCATACCGTAATGTTGCATATTAATAGCTTCAATAAAAATATTTTTATCTGCCAATTTAGTTTCTAATTGCTTTTTCAAATATTTCACCTGAGGCCCTAATAATATGACGTCTACATTTCTCTCTTTCAAAGTAAATTCAATTTCAGAAGCCGATTTGGCAAAAATATCTACTTTTATGCCTTTTTCCTCAGCTGTTTTTTGCATTTTCGTTACTAATAAACTTGTACTCATTCCTGCTGCACATACTAACATAATTGTATTCATAATCTTTTCCCCCTTAAATTCCTTCATTTACTGAACAACTTAAGTTTACAATTAAATCGCTTTCTTTTTAACCGAACCTTTTTCCAAAAACAATAGGAAACGTTTGTGGTGTAAAAAACGGCTCCTTGTTGTTTCAGTTTAGTAACTGCATGATTTCTTCCACGGAGTCTTTGGCAAGAATTCGTTGGACGATCTCCTTATTCTCTATACGCGAACCGAGTTTCTTATACATGTTTTCTAAATCGACATTGTTTCCTTCTTTAATGTTTAACAAACAAATCAACTGTACCATTTGCTTATCATTCCATCGAATTGGGCGTTTTAACGTACATATGGTCCAGAAAGTTTCTGTCGTAACGGGAAGAGTCGGATGTGGAATGGCTACTAGATTACCAAAACTTGTTGGAGCCAATGCCTCCCTTTCTAATACTAAAGATACATAATCATCAGGTACAAGACCTTGTTTAACCAACTTACTACTTAAAAAATGAATAACGCTTTCCTTTGTTGTTAATTCTTTTTTCACAAACACCCGGGATGGATCAAGATAAGTATGAGCTTCTCTTTGCTGTTCTGAAGAGGATAAGAGGTTCCTGATTCGATTTAGATCCTTATCATCTA
The DNA here is from genome assembly GCF_024213315.1 of Paenibacillus sp. A3M_27_13. Taxonomy (NCBI): domain Bacteria; kingdom Bacillati; phylum Bacillota; class Bacilli; order Caryophanales; family Paenibacillaceae; genus Paenibacillus; species Paenibacillus sp. A3M_27_13. The sequence continues at coordinate 2,958 of NZ_JANAVE010000011.1, read as the reverse complement.
AAAAGGTATTTACTACATAGACGGGTATCCCTATATCCTCTTTGATCGGAACTGTACTGATTATAAAATCTATAGAGGATAAATCGGCTTCTGCTAATTTATAATAACTGATTGTATTTACAATTTGTAACTTATTTTCAAATGAATTAATTAATCGATAATACAGTAATTTTGCGCTTCCGACACCTGAAGCACATACAATAATCACTTTTTTTATCTTGTTGTTTTTATTTTTCATTCTTTCTAAAGCAACTCCAATGTGTAAAGCTATAAAAGCTACCTCATGTTCTCCAACTTCTAAATTCAAAAAATTATTAATACACTTGCTGGCTATAAGAGCTCCTTCAAATGCCGCTGGATAACTTGCTTTAATTTCATTTAATAAGGGGTTTCTAATATTCATTTTGTACCTAAGTCTGTTCATTGCAGGCCTAATGTGAAGTGTGAGTGCTTGAATGAATTCAACGTCATGATTGAAATCCCAATTTAATTCTTTCTGTAATTTATTCAGAATACAACTCACAATGGATCCGACTTCATCCAACTTACTGTACTCTGACAAACTTTCTTTTGGAAGCAATTTAGTACCTACCAAATGGGTAATAACATAATTGATCTCCGAATCAGGAAATAGCAATCCTGTAATGTCTTCTATTTCTTTGACAATTTCATGGGCCACTATTTCTTCGAAAGGGTAGTCTTTTTGTAAATATACCGACAGATTATCAATTAAAAATCCCTCTTCGATTCTCTTACAAGCAATAATTAAATGAATAGCAAGGTTTTCTAAAGAAATATCTGATATTTCAATTTTGTATTTGTTTACTTTTTCGATTATTACTTCTTTAATTTTCTTGTATTCCTTTTTATCAAATAAAGGAAAGTCCTCATGAGATTGATTGAAGTTTTCTTCTCTTTTGTATAAATAATTTGATAAACATGTTCGTTTCATAAATTCATCACCCTCTATATACAAGCCGTAGTGGGGGCGATTTACTAAATTCAGGTTGTACTTTTCCAGTATTTTTCGCACTTCTTTTAAATCGTTTTGTATTGTAGATTTAGATACAAACATTTCTTCTTCAATAGTCACTAATTTTATATATCTATTTTCTAACAAGAAACGGCTCAACAAATAAATAACTCGGTTATCTTGTTCAGAAAAGTCAATTGTAGAATGACTGAGTTTATCATTAGTTAAGTCATTGAAATTTTGATTAAACAAATCTTTATCGGTAATTTTTATGTCGTATCCTTTTCCCCTAATCAATTCTAAATTTAGACCCATTGGAGCAGACTTAATTTGTATATACTTCAAATCATTACGTATGGTTCGATCACTAACATTTAATTCTTTAGAAATCCATGCAGCAGTAACAGGATGATTTGAACTAATTAAGTATAAGAGTATTTCTTTTTGCCGTTTTGAAAACAATCTTATCCCTCTTTCTTTAAACTTACTTATTAAATTTAAGTCATGGAAATGACAGACGGAGTGTCATTTAGAATTCACAGTATTACTAATTTTATTCTCTGTCAAACAAACTCACCGAACATGGCAGTGACATCCGAAGAAAACACTCGATATAAGCTCTGTTTGGGCGCAGCATGAAGTCAATTGCTAATGACCTTATTAAACGTAATTACAAGTTTCGTCAACTCCATGTTATACGCCTTTCCTAAGCTCAGTTATGATCTTTGTTAACATCAAAAAAGTCGACTCCTTATTAAATAGGAATCGACCGTTTAAAATCCTAGTGATCTTCATTAATCCATTTGGCTAATGTTTGATCAAAACAATGAGGTTCTTCAAACATCGGGTTATGCCCACTATATTCAAAAATCACTTTTTTCACGTTCTCGTAGGTGTCATCGACCCTATCCCATAATGAAACAGGTGCAACCAAATAATCATACCTTCCCAAACCAATAAATACGGGTTTATGGATATCCGCCAGGGATTGTATCAAATTCATGTTACCGAAAGCTTCTCCCCATAAATAATCAATGATAGGCATGTTCGTGTACACATCATTCCACGTGTAAGCCGCATCATAGGCATAATCATAAAAGCTTTGGGCTCCCATTCGTATACACATGTGAACAAATCTTCCATCATGGTCTCTTTTGATATCTTCCTCTAATAAAACAATGTCCTTTTCAAAACGTTCCTTTCTTTCTGGACTGGCCGTTTCATAAAAGAATGAAGCGCTTTGCCGCTGTCTTTCCTGGCTGTTCGTAGGTGCTGAATTTAAAAGCACCACTTTTTGAACATAGTCCGGGTATTGTTTAGCATATTCCAAAGCCATAAAGGCATGCCCGGAATGTCCTAATATGATAAATTCGTTTAGGTGAAGGCATTGTCTTGCTGTTTCTATATCATTAATAACTTTATCCAAAGTATAGTCTTCTAGTTTTAAAGCTCGAGTCGGTTTTGCAAATCCTCTATGATCCAGAAAAATAAACTGAAACTTTTTATATAAATGGTCTGAAAATAAGCGAGGATAATATACACTACTGCCGATCACCAATATCGGCCTTCCGTTACCTGTTATAGCATATTTCAGCTCAAATCCATCACTAATAACTGTTTGATAAGTGCTCATTTATAATCTCCTTTTCTTTTTTAAATCACTCCCTTTCCTTTGTGTAATTCCCTTGTATTCTCCATAGAACGTTCCAACACTTCAACTCACCTCAGAAAGTACATTTATTTTTATGAGAAAAGTTTAACATGTTTTTTTCAAAAACAAAACTGGTTTACTCTTGTCTTACTTGTCTTTACTTATGGGATTCATACTTCATTTTTGACAAGCACATCTTTTTGGAAACAAAAAAACCGCGATAATCGCGGTTTTTTATGTAGAGGTCATACTTTTATTTGCTTGGCGACGTCCTACTCTCCCAGGACCCTGCGGTCCAAGTACCATCGGCGCTGGAGGGCTTAACGGTCGTGTT
>NZ_JANAVE010000010.1:0-220847 GCF_024213315.1 Paenibacillus sp. A3M_27_13 | reverse complement strand
CCAGCGCCGATGGTACTTGGACCGCAGGGTCCTGGGAGAGTAGGACGTCGCCAAGCAAGATAAAAGAGCACAGCCTTGATGGGCTGTGCTCTTTTTGTATACCATAAGGCTTTCGCGTTTTGGAAAATATACAAGAAACCCATACATATACTCCATTCCACTAAATTAATATGATTGGGGGATAACTACAATAAAGCTTACAACACTCTGCATATCGACCGATAGTGAAGTCAAACATAATGAAATTTATAAAGCAGCAAGTCTCCAACAACAGGGAGCCTTGCTGTTTGCCGTTACTGTTTTTTGAGGGGGAAGATTAAAAGTAAGGCTATAAATTTCTAGAGAACAGGTACTTTTGAAGCGAGATAGAAACGTTTCTATTAGAGTTTGAAAAGAAAATTCATAGCTTTGGGAGAGAAAAACTCAATCCGAACTGAATTTTTTAGACGAAGAGTCAGAAAAAAATATGCAAAATATGGCCCTTTAGGACTATGAAATAACAATATTTATTACAAAATTAAAGAGTTATTAATTTTGGTTTATGTGAGCTTGATACAAATTCGATCCATTATTTAGGAGGTTAAAGAGAGTTGCGGAAAAAGGCGGAATTTGTCGGATGATATCAGGTTGAATTTGTTACATTTATGTTAATGGCATGTAAAGATAAAATTGTTGTAGGATAAGGGGTTGGAGCTTCAATGTAAATCATAATGAGTTTAGTTTTACAAAATTCGTGAAAACCAAAAATTTCGTTTTAAACTAAATTAACAGATCATGATTGACAGATAACTAATACAAAAAGTGAAATTGTTGCTTTTGAAGTTTGGAAACAAATAACATAATATGGATTTTGTTTTATTTTTATGAGCTCCATCAATTTAGCCCTTTTGTCCCATGCCAAGCGGTTTTAAAGTTTGTATATTTAAAAACAGTTAGAAAGTGCTGGAAGAAAAAAAGAGATATAAGGATTTACTGTAAAATTATGAACTGCATAGAGGATGGAGGAATTCATTTGACAACTCGATCACAATCTTGGTTCGCAAAAACAGAGGTCCAACCGACTGCGAAGCTCCAACTATTTTGCTTCCCCTACGCTGGTGGTGGCGCTTACATATTTAACTCTTGGAAGTCTAGGTTCGCGCCTGATATTAACGTGTTGCCTATACAACTTCCAGGACGTGAAAGCCGCTCAACAGAAGCTCCAATGGATACTCTTCAGGACATCGTTCAATCGTTGATTCCCGCTATGGCCCCATACATGCATAAGCCGTTCGCTTTTTTTGGGCACAGTATGGGTGCACTGATTGCATTTGAAACAGCACGACAGTTGTACAGCAAAACTGGAAAGCTACCTGTGCATATCATCATATCTGGTAAATCCGCACCACATCTTCCATACTCCAAAAAACGACTCCATGATTTAGCAGACGATTCTTTCACCGAAGAGCTTCGTTTGATGCAGGGAACACCTGAAGAGGTGCTGCAAAATGCAGAATTGATGCAAATTATTATGCCTCGTCTGCGTGCAGATTTTAAGGTATGTGAAACTTATGTTTATCAGCCGGGAAATCCACTGGTATGTCCGATGACCGTTTTAGGCGGAATGATGGATTTTGAGGTTAGCACAGATTCACTCCATGCCTGGCAACAGCATACGACATCACCTATGGATGTTCAGATGTTCGAAGGTAATCACTTTTTCATCCATGAACAAGAACAAGAAGTTATGAGCGCAGTCGAGAACATTCTTTCTACATCCTCGCCGATGGCCCACGCGGCGGCAGCTCATACAGCTTACAACACAAGCACCCTACAACCACGATTCAGACAGAGTTGAATGTCCCACACATCACGATACACTTCGTTATTACCATCTCAGCAACAATCGACAACCAACCCACAAACAAGATGCAAATTCCAGCATAGTTCAAAATCGCATTTTATTCTGTACGGATACTCATGCATCCAAACCCAGAGTTTATCTCAACGACGTCCACAGCCAATATAAAAAGTTCCCACTGAAAAAGTGTGGGCAACGAAAAGAGGGATGCCCTTGTTTCGATCAAATTCTGCTTTTCGGAGACTCGCACGTTATGTAAGGCCGTATAATCTATGGGTTTTCATAACGGTGATCGCCTCCTTGTGTTTGGCAGCTATTGACATTATTTTGGGTAAGGCTATTGAGCAAATGGCACAGGGGACATTCTCCTCTACCCAGAACATGATCTATCTGGTTGTTGGTATGACGCTAATTGGAATGCCCTGTAAGTTTGTGATGAGGTACGCTTCAGCGCGTTTTAGTGTTAGTGCTCTGCGCGACTTGAGAGGCGATCTCGTACATAAGTTTTGCGATTTACCGGTTTCCAGCGTGGAAAGGAAATTTACCGGAGATTTGGTATCCCGTCTAACCAATAATACGGCAGTATTACAGAACTTTTTTATCCAGCAGTTTTCCAATCTGTTTTATTTACCGCTTGTGTTTACGGCATCACTCATATTGCTTTTACTGACAAGCTGGAAACTGATATTGGCAAGTCTTGCGCTCATGCCAATAGGAATGATCATAACATCACTAATGAGCAAGCCGATTGAAAAATATTCCGCAGATCTTCAGGAGAAAATTGCTCATTTGAACGCTGTGGGGCAAGATGCAATCGGAGGAATCCCTATCGTCAAGGCATTCAATATGCAAGCTGTGCTGTTGAAGAAGTATATGGTGATTATGGAGGAGGTCGTCAAGCGCGGCTTAAGGCTAGAAAAGCGCTATGCAGCCATTACTCCAGTAGGTGTGATGATGCTGGCAACACCAATTATTTTGGTCATTGTATACGGAGGATACCTGATACAACAAGGAGAGCTGAATGCTGGAGGCATTGTACTTTTTTTATACCTGATTTCGTTCATATTACAGCCGATTGCCATGCTGCCGACAATCATTTCGCAAATGAAGGAAGCGGGTGGAGCCGCAAAGCATTTGTTTGAGGTGCTGGATTGGCAGAATGAACGTCAGAACGGCGAAATGACCTTGGTAGATCAGAGGCGAGAGAATAGGGCACCTCATTTGAAAGACGATGCAGATGGGGAAGCCAACCGAATGAGTGAAGGCGGAGCAGAAAGCGATGATGACGTTGATAGTGTTGCTGTAGTCAGTTTTGAGCATTTGACCTTTGGCTACGATGAAGGGAACACAGTGCTGAAGGATATCAGCTTCCAGGCAGGGCAAGGGGATATGGTGGCGATTGTCGGTGCCAGCGGTGGCGGTAAAAGCACGATTTTCAAGCTGCTTTGCGGATTTAATGAGCCTGGAGAGCATGCCGGAACCATTCAACTATTTGGAAAGAGTTTGACAGATTGGAATTTAACAAGCCTGCGCAGTCATATTTCGATGGTATCTCAGGAGTCGTCGCTTTTTCCGGCCACCATTGCAGAAAATATCGGATATGGACGTCTGGAGGCGACTCGGGAAGAAATTGTCGAGGCGGCGAAAGCGGCACATGCGCATGATTTTATTGTTCAACTTCCCGAGGGCTATGAAACCCTGTTGAGCGAGCGGGGAGGCGGATTGTCTGGCGGTCAAAAACAGCGTATTTCTATAGCAAGAGCATTACTGAAAAATGCTCCGCTGCTTTTATTGGACGAGCCGACTTCAGCACTCGATAGTCAGTCGGAGGCTCAGGTGCAGAATGCGATGAATGCGGTAATGCAAAACCGGACGGTACTGGTCATTGCTCATCGACTGTCAACCGTACGTAAGGCGAACCGTATTATTGTACTCGATCAGGGGAGCATTGTGGAATCGGGTTCTCATGAGGAATTACTAGGTCGTGATGGTGTGTACCGAAAGCTGTATTTGAAAAATTTTGAAGAAGAACAGCATACGGCGGAAAACGGTAATTCGTTGCCTGAGGAAAGGAGTGAGCGTCGTGACCTTCAAGCAGGGGTTTTATGAATTTAAGCAGTTGATGTCCCTGATGAAGCCGCATCGAAAATGGTATTTTACCGGGCTGGTTGGCAATAGTCTGACCAATGCCAGCATCACGATTTTACTTTCTTTCGTGGTGCATTATTTGCTGAATTTTGCGGTTAATGGCGATGTACAGGAGCTATACCGAGCGGTCTATTTGGTCAGTGGTACATTTTTGGCATTAAGTCTTATTTCCCCCCTGTGCAGCTATATGTATAAACGGTGTGTAAAGCTGGCGATTGCCGATGTACGAATGAAACTATTTGGCCACATTGTCAAGCTATCGTACGAAAAAGCCGAAAAACACCATTCGGGTGATCTTGTATCCCGTATGACGAACGATGTACAGGCGCTGGAGCAGGCTTACACCGTTCATATCCGCTCGATTATACTAGAAATTTCGCTTTTCTTGGGCTCGTTGGTCATTTTGATGGTTCTGGATTGGCGATTTGGGATTATGGCGGTTTTACTTGGGCTGGCTTCAGCCTGGATAAACGCTCATTTCGCGAAGAAAATGCGAAAGACGAGTGAAGAGTTACAGGGACGGATGAGCAGGTTCACGGAACGATTGAGTGATTTGCTTTCCGGTTTGCAGACGGTGAAGTTGTTTGGGTTGAGGACAAAGGTAGGTGGACTTTGTAACGATGCAAGCGAGGACATAAACCGCATCAGCATTCGGCAGGGACGTCATATGGGCTTGCAGGATATGTGCAATTTTGTCATAGAGTTCATCACGCTGGGCGGTGTGCTTGTCGCCGGATTGATTCTGGTATCGCAGAAGCAAATGGAACTGGGGGTATTGGGACAGATTGTGCAGCTGCAAACCGGTATTTCAACGGTGTTTTTGGAGCTAGGGGCGGCTGTAACACTGTTACAAAACTCCTTGGCAGGCTTGGCGCGTATCCGCGAAATTCTGGATGAGTCGAAGGAAGAGGAGCAGTTCCCCGCGGCTAAAAAGAAGGGACCGCTGACTAGGCTTATCGATCCCGAGACGGCAGCTTTATCAGCCCGTGAATCTGGGGGATTCTATGGCGATGTTGAGAGCTTGCGTTCAGACCACGCCATTGAACAGACTCCGGCTGCGCTGGAGCTGCACGACATCACCTTTGGCTATCAGCCTGACCATCCAACGCTGCAAAGGTTAAACTTGGTCGTGCCAGAAGGGCAGGTAACCGCGCTTGTCGGCCCGAGTGGTGGTGGCAAAAGCACAGTCATGAAGCTGTTGCTGGGATTTTACCCACCGGACGAAGGTGTGCTGCGGGTTCGTGGTCGCTTGGCAGAAGAATTTCCGTTGGATGAGGTCAGGGATTTAATGGCCTATGTACCACAGGAGGCTACGCTGTTCCACGGTACAGTAGCGGATAATATCCGTTTTGGCTCACCGGCTGCCACGGATGAAGAAGTAGAGGCTGCGGCCAAAACAGCCTATGCCAGCGGCTTCATAGGCGAGCTGCCAGAGGGGTACGACACGATTGTCGGTGAACGCGGAGCCAATTTGTCCGGCGGTCAAAGACAGCGGATCGCAATTGCCCGTGCTTTGCTCAAAAATGCACCGATTTTGCTGTTGGATGAAGCGACCTCGGCTTTGGATGCAGAATCGGAATATGAAGTCCAGCAGGGCTTAAATGAGCTGATGAAGGATCGTACGACATTAGTTATTGCCCATCGATTGTCTACGATTGAACGGGCGGATACGATCTGTGTCCTTGCCGATGGCGAACTGAAAGAGCAGGGTACCCATGATCAGCTCCTTGCCGAGGGAGGTCATTATGCAGAGCTGTATGAGCTTCAATTTCGAAAGCATCCCGAGGAACAAACCGCATAAATATGCGAATTTCCTTTTTACCAATATCTATTTTGCGAGGAGAGAAACGGATGACACAGCAAGATGTTCAATTGTTTTCGCTAAGCCAGCCACAGCAACGGATTTGGTATACGGAGCTTCTGTATCCTAATCGGAATACATCAACAATTATTGCAACAGTAAAAATCAGGGGAACTGTTCGTATAGATGCCTTGCAGCAAGCAATGAACCGGGTGATTGCCCAAAATGATTCTTTCCGTATCAAGATCACTGCTCAGGATGGGATTCCATATCAATATGTAGAGCCGTTTACGGCGGAAAATATAGAAACGCTCCAAGTTGCCCCGGAAGAAGCGAATGTATGGTTAAAGCGCCATAATCCACAGCCATTCTCATTGTTGGATTCGCAGCTGTACCGATTTGTTATCTTGCAGCTCGCAGCAGAAGAAACATGGTTTAATTTTAAAATGCATCATATTATTTCAGACGGTGTGTCCATGAATCAGGCCATTAATGAAATCACCGGACATTATATGGATATTGTGCATGGTACAGGTCAAGATGCACCGACCAAAGGCAATCCATATCTGGATTTTATCCAGGTAGAGCAAAGCTATGAGCAATCAGACCGTTATCAAAAGGACAAAACGTACTGGACAGAAAAGTTTGCCGATTTGCCAGAGACTACAGGTTTGAAATCATATAACCCGCTGACACTGAGCACAGCTGCACGCCGGGAGAGCTTTATACTGGAACATGAGTTGTATCGTGGTGTTACGGCTTTTTGCGAGGAACATAAAATTAGTATTTTCACGTTCTTCCTGGCGGCTCTGTATATTTATTTGCATAAAGTGACGGGAGAGCAGGACCTAACCGTGGGGACACTCTATGCCAACCGTACGTCTAAGAAGGAAAAGGATACCATCGGTATGTTCGTCAGCACCGTGGCTACGCGTCTGTTGGTCGAACCAGAATCCGAACTGCTGACCTTCTTGCAAGGTGTAGGGAAGGAGCAGGCGTCCATTTTGCGGCATCAGCGTTACCCATACAACAAAATTATTCAGGATTTGCGTGAACAGCAAAGCAGTCTGGACATTCAGCGTCTGTTTGGTGCTTCCATCCAGTATCGTACATTGAGTTTCTCCCGGTTTGATGAAGCCATTCAGCAGGTAGATAACGATTTCTGCGGAGATACGGTGAACGACTTCGATATTCACATGGTTGAAATGCTGGATGACGATAGACTCGTGCTGTACCTAGATTATCGTACCGAGCTGTTTAGTGAACAGGAAATTGCTCGAATTATTCGACAATTTTTGAGTGTGGCGGAGCATATGGTGCAGGGCCCACACAAGCGGATACAGGAATTGTCGCTGATCAGTGAGGAAGAACGGGCACAAATCGTCGACGTATTCAATGCTACTGCGGTGGAATATCCACACGAAGCAGGCATTCATGAGTTGTTTGAGGAACAGGCTGAACGTACACCGAATCAGACAGCAGTCGTGTTCGGAAATGCCCGTTTAACTTATGGCGAACTGAATGTAAAAGCAAATCGACTGGCTCACACGTTGCGCGGACACGGTGTTACCGCCGAGCAAACTGTAGGTATCGTTGCTGAGCGTTCCACGGATATGATTGTCGGCATGTTGGCGATTCTCAAAGCGGGCGGCGCATATGTGCCGATTGACCCTAATTATCCGGCTGAACGTGTCCGTTACCTGCTGGAAGATTCGGGGGCGAAGTTGCTGCTGGTGCAGCATGCAGAACAGCAACTGGAGGAATACACCGGAATCGTACTGGATCTGAGCGATGCTAAGGTGTACGGGGCAGAGAATGACCAAGGCTTGAATACCGTACATTGGGAGCAAAACGGGGCTTATCATGCGGATTATACCAATTATACAAATCTGAAAAATGAGATTTCAAATGAATCATCCTCGTCTGTCGTAGACAGCACTGCTGGAGAACAAGAACGTAAATTTGGAAACCGACTAGCTTATTTGATGTACACTTCGGGCACGACCGGACAGCCCAAAGGGGTTATGGTAGAACATCGCAATGTCGTGCGTTTGGTGAAAAGTACAAACTATGCGCAATTGGATGCTGATACACGCATTTTGCAAACTGGCGCCGTTGTCTTTGACGCGTCCACCTTCGAAATTTGGGGTGCGCTATTGAATGGTGGACAGCTCGTGCTGGTAAGTCAGGATGTCATTTTGGACGCTCCAAAGCTCAAGGAAGCCGTGCGCAACCATGGTATCACGACAATGTGGCTGACTGCGCCGCTCTTTAACCAGCTATCTCAGCAGGACTTGGAGCTGTTCGAGGGGGTACAAGAACTGCTGGTCGGTGGTGATGTGCTGTCCGTACCGCACATTAACCGGGTGCTGGAGGCTCATCCGTCCCTGCGGATCATTAACGGCTATGGGCCGACAGAAAATACAACTTTTTCTACAACTCATGCGATTGCCAGCGTGCAATTGGAAGCGGTGCCGATTGGGCGTCCGATTCACAACTCCACAGCGTATGTCGTAGACCGTTCCATGCAGCTTCAGCCTGTCGGGGCATGGGGGGAGTTGATCGTCGGCGGCGACGGGGTGGCACGTGGCTACCGGAACCGTCCGGATTTAACGGCTGAAAAGTTTGTAGACAGCCCGTTCCGCAGCGGAGAGCGCTGCTACCGCACAGGCGATTTGGTGCGCTGGAATGAGGACGGGACGTTGGAATACAAAGGACGGATTGACGCACAGGTGAAAATCCGGGGCTACCGGATTGAGTTGGGCGAGGTGGAAGCACAGCTGCTGAAGCTGGAGGCGGTGCAAGAAGCCGTCGTCATTGCACGTGAGGATGAGCAGGGGCAAAAGCAGCTCTGTGCATATGTAGTCACCCTTGCGAATATCGCGGCTAGCGAGCTGCGAAGTGCCTTGAGCCAAGAATTGCCGGGTTACATGGTACCGTCATATTTTGTGCAGTTGGAGCAATTGCCGTTGACACCAAATGGCAAAGTGGATCGTCGGGCATTGCCGCAACCAGAAGGAAGCGTGGATTCCGGTGAGGAATACGTAGCGGCACGTAATGAGGTAGAACGTACGCTAGTGTCTGTGTGGCAATCTGTACTTGGTATTGAGCATATTGGTGTGCTGGATAACTTTTTCCATCTGGGGGGCGACTCGATTAAGGCCATCCAGGTGTCTTCAAGACTGCTGCAAAATGGTTACAAGCTGGAAATGAGGGAGTTGTTCCAGTATCCGACGATTGCTGAGCTGAATGGACGAGTGCAGCGGGTGAGCCGTGTTTCCGATCAAGGAGAAGTCAGTGGAAACGTGGCATTAACACCGATTCAACACTGGTTCATTGAACAGCAGCCATCCAATCCTGAACACTATAACCAGGCTCTGATGCTGCATCGTGAGGATCGATTGGATGAAACGGCGCTTCGTCAGGCACTGCAACGCATTGTCGAGCACCATGATGCTTTGCGCATCGTATTCCGCCAAAATGCGGACGGTGGGTATGAAGCATGGAACCGTGGCGTGCAAGAAGGAGAATTGTACAGCCTCGAAGTAGTTGATTTTACAAATGAGTCTGACTTTGCTCATTTGCTGGAGGACAAAGCCAGCGAAATTCAAAGCAATATCCGTCTAGATGAAGGCCCTTTGGTGAAGCTGGGTCTGTTCCGTTGCACCGATGGAGACCATTTGTTGGTAGCGATCCACCATTTTGTGGTCGACGGCGTGTCTTGGCGTATTTTGCTAGAGGATTTGGCATCCGGTTATGAGCAGGCTTTACAGGGCGAGTCTGTCCGTTTACCCAACAAAACGGATTCCTTCCGTCTGTGGGCAGATCAGCTATCCGCTTATGCGAACAGTGGAGCGTTGGAGAATGAGCGTGCGTATTGGGAGCAGATTGAGCAAGCAGGGAAGAGTCAGGCATCCTTGCCTAAAGATTACACTCGTAAATCTCAGGCTAAGCCACAGCTTCGCGATGATCGGACACTGACAGTAGCGTGGACGGTACAAGAAACGGAACAATTCTTGAAACAAGCTCATCGCGCCTACAATACGGAAGCAAACGACCTGTTGCTGACAGCTCTGGGCACTGCAATTCAGGAGTGGGCAGGCATCCGTCAGGTGCTTGTAAATCTGGAGGGGCACGGACGGGAAGCCATTTTGCCGGATGTAGACATTACGCGTACGATCGGTTGGTTTACCAGCCAATTCCCGGTTGTACTCGATATGGGCGAGGAACAGAATGTGGGACGGCGTGTCAAGAACGTCAAAGAAGGACTGCGCCGTTTGCCGCATAAAGGGATTGGATACGGGATTTTGAGATATCTTGCTGACAGGGAAGGGGAAGCACCTTTTATCAGCGAGCCGGAAATCAGCTTTAACTATCTCGGACAATTCGATCAGGATTTAAAGAATAATGCCTTTCGCATGTCTCCTTATTCCATCGGAGCTTCCATTAGTGACACGTTAACCAAGCGGTATGCTCTGGATATCAACGGCATGATCACGGACGGTGCACTGGAGTTGACGATCAGCTACAGCAACAAAATGTTCATGAAAAAGTCAATCAAAAAGCTGGCTGATCTGCTTCAGGAGAGCTTGCGTGAGGTATTGGCTCACTGTGTGGAAAAAGAGTTGCCAGAGCTGACGCCAAGCGATTTGTCCTTCCAAGGACTGACGGCTGTAGAGCTGGATCATATTGTAGAGCAGACGGCTGCTGCGGGAGAACTGGAAAACATTTATTCGCTCACACCCATGCAAAAAGGGATTCTGTTCCACGGCTTAATGGAGCCGAAATCCGGGGCGTACTTTGAGCAGGCGACATTTGATCTGCAAGGCAGCTTTCAAGTGGAGGCTTTTGCCGAAAGTTTAAATCAACTGGTGGATCGACATCAAATATTCAGAACGAATTTTTATAGCGGCTGGAATGAGCAGCCTTTACAGGTGGTGTACCGCCACAAACATGCCGGGTTCCGTTTAGAAGATGTGCGTTCAATGGGACAAGAAGAGCAGGACGCATACATTGCTGATTTTGCTGAGCGTGACAAAGTCGAAGGTTTTAATTTCAGCTCAGGCGAGCTGATGCGGGTGTCTGTTTTGCGTACAGGCGAGGAGTCGTACCGTTTTGTATGGAGCTTCCACCATATTTTGATGGACGGCTGGTGTTTGTTCCTGGTTGTGGGGGAAGCATTTAATACGTACTTTGCCATCCTCGAAGACCGCAAGCCGGAGCTTGTCCCGATAACGCCATACAGCGAATATATTGAATGGCTGGAGCGACAGGACAACGCGGAGGCTGAACGGTTCTGGAGTGATTACTTTGCTGGTTTCGAGCAGCAGACGGTATTGCCGCAGGCAAAACAGCTGGACGGTCACGCTAAAGAATATGAAGCGGACAAGCTTTCGTTTACACTGGGCCGCGAAGTGACGGAACGGATGAACAAGCTGGTTAAGCAAAAGCAAGTGACGGTCAACACCCTTCTGCAAGCAGCATGGGGCGTTGTGCTGCAACGGTATAACAACAGTCGGGATGTTGTATTTGGCAGTGTCGTATCCGGCAGATCAGCGGATATTCCGGGCATAGACAAAATGATTGGTTTGTTCATTAATACGGTTCCTGTACGGATTCACAGTGAGAAAGATATTACGTTTGCTGCGTTAATGAAGCAGATACAGGAGCAGGCACTGGCTTCCCGTGCTTATGAAACCTATCCGTTGTATGAAATTCAGGCCCTGACAGAGCAAAAACAGGACCTGGTGAACCATATTATGGTGTTTGAAAACTACCCAGTGGAACAGCGTATGGAGCAAATGGGTAGCCGTGGTGAGAATGGTTTTACGATTACAAATGCTTCCGTATCGGAGCAAACGAACTATGATTTCAACATTACGGTTGTGCCGGGTGATGAAATTCATGTCCATTTAGAGTACAACGCGCGAGTATTGGAACGTACAGCTATAGAGCAAATCCGCGGGCATTTGCTGCATATTATTGAAGAAGCGATTAACAGACCAGATGCGCTGGTAGATGAGCTTGAGTTGGTGACTGCTTCGGAAAAAGCGAAAATCATCGACGGTTTTGGATCAGTGGGCGTATCTGCATGGAGTGATGAAAAGCAATCAGAAGGGTTGTTCCACGCCTATGTGGAAGAACAAGCGCAGCTTGTGCCGAATCACGTGGCAGTTGTATACGAGGAGCGGCAGCTTACGTATCGCGAGCTGAACGAGCGTGGGAACCAACTTGCTCGTAGATTGCGGAATGAAGGCATTGGGCGCGAATCCATTGTTGGTATTTTGAGCGAGCGCTCGGTGGACATGCTGGTCGGCGTATTGGCGGTATGGAAAGCCGGAGGTGCATATGTACCTTTAGATGCGGATTATCCGTCTGACCGTATCCGCTTTATGCTGGAGGACAGCGGCGCTAGGGTGCTACTGACTCAAACAGGTTTGCAGGAGCGTGCCCAAGCATGGCTGAATGAAAGCCGATGGGCTTTGGCCGAAGGAAAGGCTGAGGGTGAGCTGGAAACGGCGGTTAGCATTGAAACGATGGAAAGAGACAGCCTTAATGAGGGATTAAGCTTGAAATCAGATTCGGAGTCTGATAGCGAAGCAGCATCCGAATCCGCAGCGAACTTGCGTCTGCACACCGTACTGGCGCTGGACGATGAGTCGTTGTACACCGGGGATGCCACGGATGTGGAACATATCAATGAGCCGCAGGATCTGGCGTATGTGATCTACACGTCCGGTACAACGGGGCGTCCAAAAGGGGTCATGATTGAGCATCGCAGCTTGGTGAATACGGCTGCGGCCTATCGCCGGGATTACCGTCTGAACCAGTTCCCGGTACGCCTGTTACAGCTGGCGAGCTTCTCCTTCGACGTGTTCGTCGGCGATATCGCGCGGGCGCTCTATAACGGTGGCACGATGGTCATCTGTCCGAAAGATGATCGCATTGACCCAAGCCGTCTATACGGCTGGATTCGCGACTATCAGATTACGGTGTTCGAATCAACCCCGGCCTTGATTGTACCGTTTATGCAGCATGTGCATGAACACGGGCTGGACATGAGCGGTCTGGAATTGCTGATCACCAGCTCGGATAGCTGCAGCGTGACGGATTACCGAGTGCTGCAAGAACGATTTGGTGCGGATATTCGCATTATGAACAGCTATGGCGTCACGGAAGCGGCAATCGACTCCAGCTTCTACGACGAAGAACTGTCGAAGCTGCCGGACAGCGGCAGTGTGCCGATTGGTCAGGCGTGGCTGAACGCACGATTTTACATCGTGGACAGCCAGTTGAATCCGGTGCCGATCGGCGTACTGGGCGAGCTGTGCATTGGCGGTGCCGGGGTGGCACGGGGATACCTGAACCGTGCGGATCTGACGGCCGAGAAATTCGTAGCGAACCCGTACGTAGCGGGTGAACGATTGTATCGCACAGGTGACCTCGCGCGGTGGATGCCGGACGGCAATGTGGACTTTATCGGCCGGATGGATTATCAGGTCAAAATCCGGGGATATCGGATCGAGCTGGGCGAGATTGAAACGGCAATCCAGCGGGTGCCGGGTGTGCGTCAAGCGGTAGTCATCGACCGGACGGACGAACGCGGACACAAGTATTTGTGCGGATACATCACGGGAGAAGCGGAGCTTCGGATCGAGGAGGTACAGGCGGAGCTGGAAGCCGGACTGCCAGCACATATGGTGCCGGCACGCTTGATGCGACTGGAGATGATCCCGCTGACGAGCAACGGCAAAATCGACCGCAAGGCCTTGCCGGAACCGGAAGGAAGCATCCATACCGGCGCAGCCTATGTGGCTCCACGTACTACGGTAGAACAGGTTTTAGCTTCAGTGTGGGCCGGGGTGCTGGGTGCCGAAACGGTAGGCACGCAGGATAACTTCTTTGAACTGGGCGGCGATTCGATCAAAGCATTGCAAGTATCATCCCGATTGCTGCAAGCAGGGTATCGACTGGACATGAAGGATTTGTTCAGCAATCCGACGGTAGCGTCACTCAGTCCTTTGCTTCGTACAGATGGCAAGATTGCCAGCCAGGAAGAGGCAGTAGGCCAGGTAGATCTGACACCTATTCAACGGTGGTTCTTCGAGCAGCAGCCGGTTGATCTGCACCACAGCAACCAGGCGATGATGCTGTATCGAGCCGGGCGCTTTGACGTCGACGCGCTGCGCCGTACGATGGAACGTATTGTCCAGCATCATGACGCATTGCGCACTGTATTCCGTGAGACGGAGCAAGGCTATGCCGCTTGGAACCGCAGTGTGGTGGAAGGCGAGCTATACACGCTGGACATCGTAGATTTTAGCGGAGTTGAAGATGAATCCACCGCAGTAGAAGCCAAGGCGAGTGAAATTCAAGCGAGCATTCACTTGAGCGAGGGTCCACTTGTGAAGCTCGGTCTGTTCCATTGCGCTGGAGGCGACCATTTGCTAATCGTGATTCATCATTTGGTTGTGGACGGTGTATCATGGCGCATTTTGCTGGAGGACTTGGCAGCCGGATATGAGCAGGCCGTTGCAGGTAAAACAGGCACAGCCATCCGATTGCCGCATAAAACAGATTCCTACCAGGTATGGGCCAAACAGCTGTCAGCCTACGCAAATAGTGTGACGATGGAGCGGGAGTTTGCATACTGGCAGCATATCGAACAGGCGGAAGCCAGCCTCGCGAAGCCTCTGCCGAAGGATTTTGCGAATGACAATGCTCTGCTTGGAGACAGCGAGGTAGTGACAGTCAGCTGGACGAAGCAGGAAACCGAGCAGCTGCTCAAACAAGCTCATCGCGCGTATAACACGGAAATGAATGACCTGCTGCTGGCCGCACTCGGCAAAGCCGTGTATGAATGGTCTGGTTCCGAACGGGTGCTGGTTAACTTGGAAGGCCACGGACGGGAAGCCGTTGTACCCGACGTGGATATTACGCGCACAGTCGGCTGGTTTACGAGCCAATTTCCGGTTGTACTGGATGGAAGTCTGGGACAAGGTGGAAATACCGCTCGGCTGATTAAACGGGTCAAGGAAGGGCTGCGTCATATTCCGCAAAAAGGCATCGGTTATGGTATTTTGCGATACCTGTCAGATATGAATGTTCTGGAGAAAGCAGGCGTGCAGTTAAAGACTCAGCCTGAGATCAGTTTTAACTATCTGGGCCAATTCGATCAGGATTATAAAGGTAACGATCTGAAGCGTTCCTCCTATTCCATTGGTGTGCCTGTTAGCACGAACGCGGCTATGGATTTTGCACTAGATATCAATGGATTAATCGAGGATGGCGAGCTGATGTTCACTATTCGCTACGGTACCACACAATTCCGGCACGAAACGATTGCACGGCTTGGAGAACTACTGGCATCCGGCTTGCGTGAGGTGATTAGCCATTGCATTGCGCAGGAAAGAACGGTGTTGACCCCAAGTGATGTCTTGTTAAAACATGTAACGCTGGACGAGCTGGAGCAATTGGTGAAAGATACACAAGATATGGGTGAACTAGAAAATGTGTATGCTTTGACGCCGATGCAAAAGGGCATGCTCTTCTTCAGTCTAATGGATGAGAGTTCGGCAGCTTATTTTGAGCAGGCAACCTTTGAATTGAATGGATGTTTTGATGTGGTTGCTTTCAGCAAAAGCTTTGATTTGCTCGTACAGCGTCATGAGGCGTTACGGACGAACTTTATCAGTTCATGGAAGGATGAACCTGTGCAGGTCGTCTTCCGTAATCGTAGCGGGCAATTATATTATGAAGACTTGCGCGGACTAGAAAAAGAGGAACGAGAAGCTTGTGTTGAAGCTTTTGTCATCGAGGATAAAGCGAAAGGATTCAATCTTGCAGAGGATGCACTCATTCGTGTCTCCATTTTGCAAACCGGGGATGATACGTACCACTTTGTTTGGAGCTTCCATCACATTTTGATGGATGGCTGGTGCTTGTCCTTTATGACACAGGAGGTATTCGGTAGCTATCTGGCACTGCGTGCGGGTCATGAGCCAACGCTGGAGCCTGTCACGCCGTTTAGTCGATTTATTGAATGGTTGGAGCGTCAGGACCGTGAGGCAGCCTTGCAATACTGGCGTGGATATCTGGCAGACTACGAGCAGCAAATTACGCTTCCTCAGCAAAAAACACAGCCTAAATCGATGCAAGATGGGGAATATGTTGCTGAAGATCTGGAATGTGACTTCCAGCCGGAGCTGGTTGCTCAGATCGAACGGGTGGCGAAGCAAAATCAGGTGACGGTCAACACGTTGATTCAGACCGTATGGGGCGTTCTGTTGCAAAAATATAACAACAGTTCGGATGTCGTGTTCGGTAGCGTAGTGTCTGGTCGTCCAGGCGATATTCCAGGTGTGGAGCACATGATCGGGCTATTTATTAATACGATTCCAGTGCGTGTGCAGTCTGAAGAGGGCGAAGCCTTTAACGAGCTGATGAAACGAACACAGCAGCAAGCACTGGCTTCCAATGCCTATGATGCCTTCCCGCTGTATGAAATTCAAGCACTCACCGAGCAGAAGCAGGATTTAATCAATCATATTATGATATTTGAAAATTATCCGGTGGAGCAGCAGGTAGAGCAGCTGGGAGGTAAAGGACAGGAACCATTCACGATTTCGAATGTGGTGGCTACAGAGCAAACCAACTACGATCTGAACGTAGCTGTTATGCCGGGAGAAGGTATTAAGATTCGGTTTATGTATAATACGCTCTGCTTTGATCAAGCAGGCATTGAGCGTCTGTATGGACATTTTACCCGCCTCCTGGAGCAAATTTCGCTCAACCCAAATGTTCGGGTTGAAGAGTTGGAATTGGTCACAGCAGCGGAAAAGCAACAGATTACAGCAGCATTTAATGACACTGCTTGTGCATTTCCGTCCAAACAGACGATCCATCAGCTGTTCGAGGATCAGGTGGAGTGTACGCCAGACCAAGTGGCATTGGTGTTTGGAAATCAGAGTCTGACTTATCGGGAGCTGAATGAACGGGCAAATTCATTGGCCCGAATGCTTCAAGCCCAGGGAGTAGGACCTGACAAGCTGGTCGGTCTGATGGTGCAGCGCTCAGTGGAAATGATCGTAGGTCTGCTGGCCGTTCTCAAAGCAGGTGGTGCTTATGTGCCAATCGATCCCGAATTTCCGTCCTCTCGTATTGAATACATGCTGGAAGACAGCGAGGCCGCAGTGCTTCTGACCAGTCGTGAGCTGGCAGAAGAGCACCATTGCCATGCCAATACCATGTTTCTTGAGGATGCCGCATTGTATCAGGGAGAAAGTAGCAACCTGGAGACGATTGCCCGCCCAGAGCATTTGGCTTACGTCATCTATACCTCGGGTTCGACTGGAAATCCGAAAGGAGTTATGCTCCAGCATCGCTCGGTACTCAACTTTATTACCGGGATGCGCGAAGCCATTGACTTTGAAACGAGCCAAACCATTTTGTCACTCACGACCATTTCATTCGATATTTTCGTCTTGGAAACCATCCTGCCCCTGCTGGGTGGAATGTCTGTTGTGCTTGGCGACCGCCAGCATCAGGTGAATCCGCAGGCGCTTGGTGAGTTGATTACTCAACATTCTATTGAGATGTTGCAAATGACCCCATCCCGGCTGCAAATGCTGCTGGGTCATGAAGCAGGTTCCCGCGCGCTGCGAAACGTGAAGGTCATTATGGTCGGGGGTGAAGCCCTTCCGTCCAAGCTGCTCGCAGCACTGCAAGAAATAAACGGTCCCCGCATTTATAACATGTACGGACCTACAGAAACGACGGTGTGGTCGGCCGTACAGGAACTGACCCATGCTCAAGACATTAATATCGGACGTCCCATCGCGAATACCCAAATCTATATCATGAATGCGAGTGGAGAGTTGCAGCCCGTCGGTGTGCCGGGCGAGTTATGTATTGCAGGGGAAGGATTAGCCCGTGGGTATTGGAAACGTGAAGAACTGACGGCTGAGAAATTTGTAAATAATCCATTTGCTGGTGGCAAGGCAGGCCATGAGCGGATGTACCATACAGGCGATTTGGCAAGATGGACGCCGGACGGCAACATTGAATATTTGGGGCGGATGGACCATCAGGTAAAAATCCGGGGCTACCGGATCGAACTGGGTGAGATCGAATCGCAGCTGTTGCAGGTGGATTCGGTACAAGAAGTGGTCATCATGGCCCGTGGGGACGAAACGGGTCAAACGCAGCTCGTGGCGTACTACGTCGCGAGTCAAGAGCTTGGAGCCGGTGAACTGAGACATGAGCTGGGGCGGGAGCTGCCAAGCTATATGATGCCGTCGTATTTCATTCAGTTGGAGCAGATGCCGCTGACACCAAACGGTAAAACCGACCGCAAGTCCCTGCCAGCACCGGAAGGCAGCCTGCAAAGCGGAGCGGATTATGTAGAGCCGCGCACTGCACCGGAACGGGCACTCGTAGCGGTCTGGCAATACGTCCTAGGCGTGCCAACCGTCGGAATGTTGGACAATTTCTTTGACCTGGGTGGCGATTCGATCAAGGCGATTCAAATCGTGTCCCGTGCGTTCCAGGCAGGCTACAAGCTGGACATGAAGGATTTGTTCCGCTATCCCATCGTCGCAACCCTGGCACCGCATATGCACGAGGTCAGTCGTATGGCAGATCAGGGAGAAGTGAGCGGAGATACGGCGTTGCTTCCGATCCAGCACGGGTTCTTTGCACAGGAGCAAGTGGATGCGCATCACTTTAATCAGGCCGTTATGCTGCACCGGGAGCAGGGCTTTGACGAAGCTGCTTTGCGTCAGGCGCTTGGCAAGCTGACGGAGCACCACGATGCTCTGCGGATGGTGTTCAGCAAGACCGAGCAAGGCTATAAAGCGTGGAACCGCAGAATACAGGAAGGCGAGCTGTATCACCTGGACGTGCTGGACTTTAGAAATTTGACGGATGAAGCCATGCTCAGCGCGGCAATTGAAGCGAAATCCACCGAAATTCAAAGCAGTATCCAGCTTCAAGAAGGACCGCTGTTAAAGGCTGGTTTGTTCCACTGTGCCGATGGGGATCATCTGCTGATAGTGATTCACCATTTGGCGGTGGACGGGGTATCCTGGCGTATTTTGTTTGAGGATTTGGCTACTGCCTATGAACAGGCTGTTCATCAGGAAGTGCTTCAGCTGCCGGACAAAACGGATTCCTTCCGTTCCTGGTCACAAAAACTTTCCACCTATGCGAATAGCACAGCTATGGACAGTGAACACACCTACTGGGAGCAACTGAACGCAGCCGCTTGGGCTGACCAAGTGCGTTTGCCTGAGGATCAAGCGCAGGCTGAGCCATTTACCTTGGCTGACACGGATACAGTGGTCGTCCAGCTTACGGAAGAAGAGACTGAACGGCTGTTGAAGCAAGCACACCGCGCATATAACACGGAAGTGAATGATCTGCTTCTGACTGCTTTGGGCATGATGCTGTACACATGGACCGGCCATGAACGCAGCCTGATCAACCTGGAGGGACACGGACGTGAGGACATTTTGCCGGATATGGACATTTCTCGTACGGTAGGCTGGTTTACGAGTCAATATCCTGTATTGCTGGACATCGGTCGTGATCACGCCTTGTCGGGACGCATCAAACAGGTCAAAGAGAGTCTGCGTCATATTCCGAATAAAGGAATGGGCTACGGAATCTGGAGATATTTGAGTGAATCCGGCCAAGCCGTTGGTCAGCAAGCAGATGCACAGCACCTTGGTCAACATCAAGTTTTTGCCGAGCCACAAGTAAGCTTTAACTATCTCGGCCAGTTTGATCAGGACTTGCAAAATAGCGATATGCGTATGTCTCCTTACTCGATTGGATCGGTCGTTAGTGACCGGACGAAGATGAAATATGCTCTGGATGTGAGCGGAATCGTAACGAACGGCATCCTGGAACTGGGCATTCGGTATAACGGCAAAGCCTTTCGTAAGGACACCGTCCACATGCTGGCTAATCTGTTAAAATCCAATCTGCTTGAAATGATCGAGCATTGTGTTACGCAGGAGCGGACCGAATTGACTCCAAGTGATGTATTGCTAAAAGGTCTGACCCTGGAGCAATTAGATACGATTAAGGAGCAGACCAAGACGGTTGGGGAATTGGAAAATATGTATCCGTTAACCCCCATGCAAAAGGGGATGCTGTTCCATAGTCTGATGAATGCAGAAACAGGCGTGTATTTTGAGCAGGCGACCTTTGATCTGGAGGGCCACTTGGAGCCGTCCCTATTCGAGGAAAGCTTGAAGCTGCTGGTTAGCCGGCATGCTATATTACGGACGAATTTCTACAGCGGCTGGTATGGTCAACCGTTGCAGATCGTCTATCGTCATAAAAATCCGAGCTTCCGTTATGAGGATGTCCGAGGCCGTGAGCACGCTATAGCTGAATTTGTGGCCCAGGATAAAGCTCAAAACTTTGATTTAGGCAAGGATGCGCTCATGCGCGTAACCGTCTTCCGCACGGGTGATAGCTCCTACCGTTTTGTATGGAGCTTCCATCATATTGTGATGGACGGTTGGTGCCTGTCGCTGGTGACGGATGAAGTGTTTGGTGCCTATGTTGCCCTGCTGGAGCACAAGCAGCCAGAGCTCGCACCTGTCAAGCCGTATAGTGACTATATCGAATGGTTGGAAGATCAGGATGCACAGGAAGCGACCCGTTATTGGAGTGACTATTTGGCGGGTTATGAGCAGCAAACCTTGTTGCCTGGTGAGAACGCACAAGCTTCTGTAGTCGCACGGGATGAAGAACCAGACGGAAGCGGTGCGGGTTCCCGTTCCGGCTATGTTTCAGAAAAGCTGCCATTTATGTTGGGTGAAGAACGGACCGCGGCATTGAACCAAATGGCCAAGCAACAACATGTCACGATTAACACCTTGCTGCAAAGCGTGTGGGGCGTTATTTTACAGCAATACAATAATCATCAGGACGTTGTATTTGGTGGTGTGGTATCCGGTCGTCCGGCAGACATTCCGGGTGTGGAGAATATGATCGGGTTGTTTATCAACACGATTCCGGTACGCATTTGCAGTGCACCGGATGCTACATTTGCAGAAGTATTGCAGCGCACACAGGAGCAGGCTTTGGCCTCTGGTGTCTATGACACGTTCCCGTTATACGACATTCAGGCACTGACTGCACAAAAACAAGACCTGATTCATCACATTATGGTCTTTGAAAACTACCCGATCGGGCAACAGATGAAGCAGATGGGCGGTTCCGGTGAGACAAGAGCACAAAATGGCTTCTCTATTGCCAATGTGGCACTTGCCGAGCAAACCAACTACGATTTCAACCTGATTGTCGTGCCTGACGAGGATATCTCCATCCTGCTTGAATACAATGCTCTGGTGTATAGTCGGTCTGCCATGGAGCGTATCCAGGGGCATATCGACCATGTCATCGGACAAATTGTGGACAATCCGAATATCCGTTTGAATGAGCTGGAATTGGTAACACCGGTAGAACAGGCACAGATCGTTCAGGTCTGGGGGGATACGGCGGCAGCCTATCCGCAGGATCAGACGTTAAGTGTGCTGTTCGAGCAGCAGGTAGCGAACACACCGGAGCAAGTGGCGGTACTATGCGGAGCGGAGTCGTTGACCTACGCGGAGCTGAATGAGCGAGCCAACCGTTTGGCTCGGACGCTACGTGCGGAAGGTGTTGAACCAGATCAGCCTGTAGGCATACTGGTTCACCGTTCGCTGGACATGATCGTAGGCATCTACGCGATCATCAAAGCAGGCGGAGCCTACGTGCCCATCGATCCAGACTATCCGGCGGATCGTATCCGCTTTATGCTGGAGGACTCGGGCGCGAAGCTAGTTCTGACGCAATCGCATCTGGCGGAGCAAGCATCACTGAGTTTCGACGGCAAGGTGCTGGTGCTGGATCGCGAGGACATTTACCACGAAGATGGCTCGAATCTGGAGCCACTGGCCGGACCACACCATGTAGCCTATGTCATCTATACCTCTGGCTCCACGGGGAAACCGAAGGGCGTCATGGTTGAGCATCATTCCGTGCTGAACCGGATTTTGTGGATGCATGATCGTTACGGCTTGAGTACGGAAGATACGATTCTGCAAAAGACGGCCTTCACGTTCGACGTGTCGGTGTGGGAGCTGTTCTGGTGGTCGCTGGTCGGCTCAAAGGTGAGCCTGCTGTCAGTCGGCGGGGAAAAGAACCCGGAAGACATCGTCGACACGATTGCCCGCGATGGCGTGAGCACGATGCACTTTGTACCTGCCATGCTGCATGCATTCCTGGAGTATGTAGAGCAGCAGCCACAGGAAGTGATGCAAGCGAAACTAGCAACGCTGCGCCATGTCTTTGCCAGTGGTGAAGCATTGCCGCCACAGCATGTCGCGCGGTTCCAACGGCTTGTGTCGAGCCTGGCTGGAGCGAAGCTGATCAACCTGTATGGGCCAACCGAAGCGACGGTGGACGTATCGTACTTTGATTGTGAACCGGATGAGGAATATGGAGTTATTCCGATCGGAAAACCGATTCAAAACATTCGTCTGTACATCGTGAAGGAAGGCACGGAGCAATTGCAGCCGATCGGGGTTGCGGGTGAGCTGTGCATCGGTGGTGTCGGCGTAGCCCGCGGTTACCTAAACCGTCCAGAGCTGACGGCAGAGAAATTCGTAGCCGATCCGTTTGCTGGCGGGGAAGCAGGCTATGAGCGGATGTACCGCACAGGCGATTTGGCGAGATGGATGCCGGACGGGAACATTGAATATCTGGGCCGGATCGACCATCAAGTCAAAATCCGGGGCTACCGGATTGAACTGGGCGAGGTCGAGTCGCAGCTGCTGCAAGTGGAATCGGTACGCGAAGCCGTAGTCATGGCTCGCGCGGATGAAACGGGCCAGAAACAAATGGTGGCGTACTATGTCGCCGGACAAGAGCTCGGAGCCAGCGAGCTGAGAAGTGAGCTGGGCCGGGAGCTGCCAAGCTACATGGTGCCGTCGTACTTTGTACAGCTGGAGCAGATGCCGCTGAGTCCAAATGGCAAAATCGACCGCAAGGCCCTGCCAGCACCGGAAGGCAGCCTGCAAACCGGAGCGGATTATGCTGAGCCGCGTACCGCGCAAGAACGTGCTCTGGCAGCGGTCTGGCAGTCGGTACTGGGACTACAGACTGTCGGTATTTTGGACAATTTCTTTGATCTGGGCGGCGATTCGATCAAGGCGATCCAAATCGCATCGCGTGCGTTCCAGGCCGGCTATAAGCTGGACATGAAGGATTTATTCCAGTATCCAACGGTTGCAACACTGGCACCGCATATGCACGAGGTCAGTCGTATGGCAGATCAAGGAGAAGTGAGAGGGGAAACCGCTTTGCTTCCGATCCAGCATTGGTTCTTTGCGCAGGAGCGCGAGCGTCCGCAGCACTTTAATCAGGCGGTCATGCTCTATCGTGCCGAGGGCTTTGATGAGACGTCGGTTCGCCAAGTCATGGATCACATCGTGAAGCATCATGATGCGCTTCGCACAGTTTTCCGTCAGACTTCCTCGGGTTATACGGCTTGGACACGCGGTGTAGATGAAGGCGCGTTGTATACGCTGGAAACCGCAGACTACCGTGAACAAGTAGCCTATGCGGAAGCGCTGGAAGTGAAGGCAAATGAAATCCAAAGCAGCATCGACCTGTCCGCAGGACCTTTGGTCAAACTCGGATTGTTCCGCACAGCAAAGGGAGATCATTTGCTCATAGCCATTCACCATTTGGTGATAGACGGGGTGTCGTGGCGGATTCTGTTTGAAGATTTCTCGACTGGCTACGAACAGGCGATCAAGGGCGAGTCGGTACGATTGCCCTATAAAACGGATTCCTTCCAAACATGGGCACGGGAGCTGTCGTCTTACGCCAACCGTCCTGCGGAGGCGTCGGATGAAATTTACTGGAAGCAGCTGGAACAGGCCAAAGCGGAAGCGGCGCCGCTGCCTAAGGATTTTGCCTATGAGGGCTCCTTGAATGCAGACAGCGAAGTGCTGACGGTAGAGTGGACCGAAGCTGAAACTCAGCAGCTGCTGAAGCAGGCCCATCGCGCCTATAACACCGAGGTCAATGATTTGCTGTTGACCGCGTTAGGATTGGCAATGCACAACTGGACAGGCGCGGGACAGGTGCTGGTGAACCTGGAGGGACACGGTCGTGAAGCGATCTTGCCAGAGGTGGATATAACACGTACGGTAGGCTGGTTTACGAGCTTGTATCCGGTGCTGCTGGAAATGGGCAAGGGAATGACACTGGCACAGCACATCAAAGAAACGAAGGAAGGTTTGCGCCGGATTCCACATAAAGGGCTGACGTATGGAACTTGGCGCTACTTGTCTCCTGCGTCCCATGCGTTTGCAGCAGAACCGGAAATCAGCTTTAACTATTTGGGACAGGTCGATCAGGATGTGCAAAACAGTGGAATCTCATTGTCATCCTATAGCGCAGGGGAGACAGAGGATGCCCATTCACCGCTGCAATATACGCTGGATTTGAATGCGATGATCTCGGAAGGCACGCTGCGCTTGACGATCGCTTACAGTCGTAAGCAGTATCGCAAAGAAACGCTGGAACGTGTGGCGGGACTTCTGCAATCCGCTTTGCAAGAGGTGATTACACATTGTGTCGCTCAGGAACAGCCGGAGCTGACGCCGAGTGATGTGTCCTTCCAGGGTCTGACGACTGGAGAGCTGGAGCACATGGCAGCCCAGGCCGCACATATAGGTGAGCTGGAAAATGTATACGCGCTGACGCCGATGCAAAAGGGCATGCTCTTTTACAATCTGATGGACTCGCAATCGGGAGCTTATTTTGAACAGGCCTCCTTTGATCTGCAAGGACATTTTAATATCGATGCGTTTGCGGCAAGTTTGGATGTATTGGTGCAGCGGCATACAGCACTGCGCACGAACTTCTACAGTGGCTGGAAGGATGAACCGCTGCAGGTCGTGTACCGCAATAAGCACAGTGAACTCTATGTGGAAGATTTGCGGGATATGGAGGAAGTGCAGCAAAACGAGTACATCCTCGAATATACGCGCAAAGACAAGCAAAGAGGCTTTGATCTGGCACAAGATGCCTTGATGCGTGTCGCTGTTTTGCGCATAGGTGAGGATGCGTACCGTTTTGTGTGGAGCTTCCACCATATCGTGATGGACGGCTGGTGCTTGTCGCTGGTGACCAATGAAGTGTTTGCAAGTTATTTTGCGATACTGGCCCATAAACAGCCGGAACTGGCCCCTGTAACGCCATACAGTCAATATATCGAATGGCTGGAGCAGCAGGATCGTCAGGCCGCATCAGGTTACTGGAGCAAGGTTCTGGAAGGATATGAGGAACAGTCCCGCCTGCCACAGGCTAAAATTCAGGGCAAAACGGGGTATCAGGCGGAGCGTCTGGATTTTGACTTGGGTGCGGAGCTAACGGCAGGCATTCAGCGCATAGCCAAGCGTTATCAGGTAACGATCAATACGTTGATGCAGACGGTGTGGGGCCTTTTGCTGCAAAAATATAATGGCACAGATGATGTGGTGTTTGGCAGCGTGGTATCTGGACGTCCGGCAGACATTCCAAATGTGGAGCACATCATAGGTTTGTTTATCAATACCATTCCTGTACGCATCCGCAGTCAAGTGGACAGCTTATTCTCAGACGTGATGAAGCAAACCCAGGAGCAATCCATTGCTTCCCATGCCTATGATACGTACCCGCTGTATGAAATTCAGGGGCTGTCGGAGCTTAAGCAGGATTTGATCAATCATATTCTTATTTTTGAGAACTATCCGGTAGAGGAACAATTGGAGCAATTAGGCAACGACGATGAGTCCAGCTTCAGTATCACCGGAGCCGAGTCTGTCGAGCAGACCAACTATGACTTTAACCTGGTGGTACTGCCAGGGAACACCATTCACATGAGTTTTGGTTATAATGCACTGGCCTTTGAACGGGAAAGTGTAGAGCAAATTCGAGGTCATCTGGTACAGCTGCTGGAACAGGTGACAGCGAAGCCGGACATTCGCGTACATGAGCTGGATATGGTAACCGCGCAGGAGCGTGAGCAAATCGTCGAGGTTTGGGGCAATACAACGGTAGCCTATCCAAACGAGCAAACGATTCATGGCTTGTTCGAGGCGCAAACCGCGCGGACGCCGGAGCAGACAGCACTGTTCTTCGAAGGAGAGCAGTTGACCTATCGTGAACTGAATGCACGCGCCAATCGACTAGCTCGTACCTTGCGTAACCAAGGCGTGACGAAGGATCGTTTGGTGGGTCTGATGACCGAGCGCTCGGTGGACATGATCGTAGGTATCTTCGGGATTTTGAAGGCCGGGGGTGCATATGTCCCCATCGATCCGACGTATCCAGAGGAGCGTATCCGCTATATGCTGGATGACTCGGGTGCGAAGCTGTTGTTAACGCAAAACCATCTGGTGGATAAAGCAGCTTTTGACGGTAACGTGCTGGTGCTGGATGGAACGCAGGATGTGTACCATGAGGATCATTCCAATCTGGAGTCGTTGTCTGGTCCGAACGATCTGGCGTATGTCATTTATACGTCGGGTACAACGGGGCAGCCGAAGGGCGTAATGCTCGAGCATCATGGGCTGTGCAATCTGAAGACGTATTTTGATCAGACGCTTCGGATGAGCACGTCGGATCATGCGTTGCTGTTCGCCAGCTATTCGTTTGATGCGGCCTGCTGGGAAATCTTCCAGGCGCTGTTCTGCGGAGCCACGTTGTATGTGCCAACGTCAGAAACGATTTTGAATTACGAGCGGTTTGAGCAATATATGGCGGATCATCAAATCACCGTGGCCGCTTTGCCGCCGACCTATGCGGTGTATCTGGAGCCGGAGCGGATGCCAAACCTGCGTATTCTGTTCACTGCGGGTTCTGCATCTTCAACAGAATTGGTGTACAAGTGGAAGGATCAGGTCGCGTACTACAATGGCTACGGTCCCACCGAAAACTCGGTGGCGACGTCCATCTGGCCGGTATCCGAGGATGAGAGAGCCGGACAGCTGATTTCTATCGGACGCCCTGTGCCGAATCATCGGGTATACATGGTGGATGTGCATGGACATTTGGCTCCGGTGGGCGTAGCGGGTGAGCTGTGCGTGTCCGGTCGGGGTCTGGCTCGGGGTTATCTGGATCGTCCAGAACTGACGGCTGAGAAATTTGTGTCGAATCCGTTTGCGGCTGGCGAAGCGGGCTATGAAAGGATGTACCGTACAGGTGACTTGGCGAGATGGATGCCGGACGGCAACATCGAATATTTGGGCCGGATCGACCATCAGGTGAAAATCCGGGGCTACCGGATCGAGCTGGGTGAGGTCGAGGCACAAATTTTGAAAGTGGAGGACGTACAAGAGGTCATCGTACTGGCACAAGCGGACGAGCAGGGGCAAAACCAACTGGTGGCGTACTATGTTGCTGAAAGGGAAGTGAGCGCTGGTGAGCTGCGCAGCTTACTGGGTGAGGAACTGCCAAACTACATGGTGCCTTCGTATTTCATCCAGCTGGAGCAGATGCCGCTGACGCCGAACGGTAAAATCGACCGCAAGGCCCTGCCAGCACCAGAAGGCAGCCTGCAAAGCGGAGCGGACTATGTAGAGCCGCGCACAGCGCTGGAGCAGACGTTAGTGTCCATTTGGCGGGCCGTGTTGGGGGCGAAGAGAGTCGGGATTTTGGATAATTTCTTTGATCTGGGCGGCGATTCGATCAAGGCAATCCAGGTATCCTCCCGTTTGCTGCAAGCGGGCTACAAGCTGGACATGAAGGATTTGTTCCAATATCCTTCCGTCTCGTTGCTGAGTGGTCATGTACACAAAGTTAGCCGATCAGCCGATCAGCAGGTGGTTTCGGGGGCAGTTAGATTGACCCCAATACAGCAATGGTTCTTTGGACAATCATCAGCAGAGCCGCATTATTTCAATCAGTCAGTGATGCTATATAGAGCACAAGGCTTTGATGAAGCCGCATTGCATCAAACGGTGACCAAGGTAACGGAGCATCATGATGCGCTACGTATAGTCTTCCGTCAGACCGAACAGGGCTATGAAGCGTGGAATCGCGGTTTGAACGAAGGTCAGCTGTACAGTCTGGACGTTGTGGATTTGACGGATGTGCAAAACATTACAGATGTTGCAGCAGCAATTGAGGTGAAAGCGAATGCCATCCAAAGCTCCATTCGTCTGGACGAAGGACCACTGGTGAAGCTGGGGCTTTTCCATTGCATGGATGGAGATCATTTATTGATTGCCATTCACCATCTGGTCGTAGACGGCATTTCATGGCGGATTGTGTTTGAGGATTTTGCCACGGGATATGAGCAGGCCGCGCGGGGAGAAGCGATTCGCCTGCCTTATAAAACGGACTCTTTCTCCGCTTGGGCAGAGCGCTTATCACAATATGCGAATAGTCCGGCCATCGAAGATGAACGCGAATATTGGCAGCGTCTTGCCCAAATAGAAATTGCATCGTTGCCTAAGGATCAAGAAAGAGCGGAAGGGCAGCATTTTCTGATCAGAGACAGTGAGACTGTGACTGTGGCTTGGAGCGAGCAGGAAACACGGATGTTGCTTCAAGAAGTACACCGTGCGTACCACACCGAGGTCAATGATCTGCTGTTAACCGCACTCGGCACAGCGGTATATAACTGGAGCGGGCAGGAGCGTGTGCTGGTCAATCTGGAGGGACATGGCCGGGAAGCCATTGTTCCAGATATCGACATCACCCGTACCGTGGGCTGGTTTACAAGCCAATATCCGGTGCTGCTGGGTGTGGACGGAAAGGCAGAAGTAGGGCAGCGAATCAAACGGGTGAAGGAAGACCTGCGCCATGTACCGCATAAGGGCATTGGCTACGGCATTTTGAAATATATGTCTCAGGATGATGCCCATCATTCCCTTGCCTTGCAGCCTGAAATTAGCTTTAACTATTTGGGACAATTTGATCAGGACTTGGAAAATGGGGATATCACGCTGTCTTCACATCCAGGTGGAGAGCCGATGAGTGATCATACCGTACTGGAGCATCCTTTGAATGTGAACGGAATGATTACAGCGGGCGCCCTGACACTGGAAATTCGCTATGACCGCAAAGTATATCATCAGCAAAATGTAGAAAACTTTGCGCAGCTGCTGCAGGAAAGCTTGCAGGAAGTGATCACTCATTGTGCCTCCAAAGAGCGGAGTGAGCTAACACCAAGTGATGTATTGTTCAAAGGCTTGACACTGGAGCAACTGGAGCAATTGACGGAGCAAACGGCTTCTGTGGGCGAGCTGGAAAATGTATATGCTCTTTCGCCAATGCAGAAGGGGATGCATTTCCATAGCTTGATGGAGCCGCAGTCAGGCGCCTACTTCCAGCAAGCGTCGTTTGATCAAAAAGGAAGCTTTGATGTTGAAATTTTCCGCAAGAGTCTGGATGTACTGACACAGCGTCATGAAGCGTTGCGCACGAATTTCCATATGTTTGAGACAGGGCACAGTCAGGAGCCATTGCAGATCGTGTTCCGTTACAAAGATAGCGACCTTTCCTTCCAAGATGTACGCGGCATGCAGGAAGCGGAGCAACAGGCGTATATCCAGGCGTTTAAACTGGAGGACCAAGCTAGAGGCTTTAATCTCGGAACCGATGCACTCATGCGCGTACAGGTATTGCAAACCCATGAAGAAACGTATCACTTGGTATGGAGCTTCCATCACATTGTCATGGATGGCTGGTGCTTATCGCTGGTTACTGGTGAAGTGTTTGGTACGTACTTTGCGCTGCTGGAGCAGAAGCAGCCAGAGCTTGCTCCGATCACACCGTATGGCCAATATATCGAATGGCTGGGACGTCAGGATGAACGTGCGGCAAAAGATTATTGGAGCAGCTATTTGGCGGGCTTTGAACAGCAAACGTTGTTGCCGGGTGCAGATGCTTTATGGAAGGAGCCAACGCCGGACAGCAAGGAAAAAGAAAAGGAACATGTTCCATCCACTATTGCCAGTGAGACTAGCGAATATATTTCTGAAAAAATGACGGTAGATCTGGATCCAACGTGGAGCGAAGCCATACACCGGATTGCGAAGCAGCAGCAGGTCACGATTAATACGCTGATGCAGAGCGTGTGGGGCCTTATTTTGCAGAAATATAACAACAATGAGGATGTTATTTTCGGTAGTGTCGTATCTGGACGTCCAACAGATATTGCCGGCGTAGAGCATATGATCGGTTTGTTCATTAATACGATCCCGGTGCGGATTCAAAGTGAACGGAATGCCACTTTTGTGGAAGTGATGCGGAAAACGCAGGAACAGGCACTGACCTCGGGAACCTATGACAGCTTCCCGCTATACGAGATTCAGGCGCTGACGGAGCAGAAGCAAAATCTGATTAACCACATTATGGTATTTGAGAATTATCCGGTAGAGGAGCAAGTTGAGCAGCTGGGTGAAGTTCGTCCGTCCGCTTTTGAAATTACGAATGTAGAGGTTGTCGAGCAAACGAACTATGATCTGGACTTGATTGTGATGCCCGATGAGCTTTTCCGCATCATGTTCAGATATAACGCCAATGTATACGATCGGTCTACGATAGAGCGGATGCAAGGACATGTACTGCATGTCATCGAGCAAATTATCGACAATCCGCATATCCGAGTAAATGATCTGGAATTGGTGACACCGGAAGAACAGGCGCAGATCGTTCAGGTGTGGGGAAATACGGCGGCAGCTTATCCGCAGGATCAGACGCTAAGTGCAATGTTTGAGCAGCAGGCGGCACGAACACCGGATCAGGTGGCAGTGTTGTGCGGAGCGGAATCGTTGACCTACGCGGAGTTGAATGAACGCGCGAACCGTTTGGCTCGGACGCTGCGTGCGGAAGGTGTTGAACCGGATCAGCCTGTAGGCATACTAGTTCACCGTTCGCTGGACATGATCGTAGGCATCTACGCGATCCTCAAGGCAGGCGGAGCCTACGTGCCCATCGATCCAGACTATCCAGCGGATCGTATCCGCTTTATGCTGGAGGACTCGGAAGCGAAGTTGGTACTGACGCAATCGCATCTGGCGGAGCAAGCATCACTGAGTTTCGACGGCCAGGTGCTGTTGCTGGATCGCGAGGACATTTACCACGAAGATGGCTCGAATTTGGAGCCACTGGCCGGACCGCACCATGTAGCCTATGTCATCTATACCTCTGGCTCCACTGGGAAACCGAAGGGCGTGATGGTGGAGCACCATTCTGTGCTGAACCGGATTTTGTGGATGCATGATCGTTACGGCTTGAGTGCGGAAGATACGATCCTGCAAAAGACCGCCTTCACCTTTGACGTGTCGGTGTGGGAGCTGTTCTGGTGGTCGCTGGTCGGCTCAAAGGTAAGCCTGCTGTCGGTGGGTGGGGAAAAGAACCCGGAAGACATCGTCGACACGATTGCCCGCGATGGCGTGAGCACGATGCACTTTGTACCCGCCATGCTGCATGCGTTCCTGGAGTACGTGGAGCAGCAGCCACGGGAAGTGATGCAAGCGAAGCTGGGTACGTTGCGTCACGTCTTTGCCAGTGGTGAAGCATTGCCACCACAGCATGTCGCACGGTTCCAACGGCTCGTGTCGAGCCTAGCGGGAGCGAAGCTGGTCAACTTGTATGGTCCAACCGAAGCGACGGTGGACGTATCGTACTTCGATTGCGAGCCGTCAGAGGAATATACGGTCATTCCAATCGGGAAACCGATTCAAAACATTCGTCTGTACATCGTGAAGGAAGGCACGGAGCAATTGCAGCCGATCGGGGTTGCGGGTGAGCTGTGCATCGGCGGTGTCGGCGTAGCCCGAGGCTATCTGAACCGTCCAGAACTGACGGCCGAGAAATTTGTGAAAGATCCGTTTGCTGGCAGGGAAGCAGGCTATGAGCGGATGTACCGCACAGGCGATTTGGCGAGATGGATGCCGGACGGCAACATTGAATATCTGGGCCGGATCGACCATCAAGTCAAAATCCGCGGGTACCGAATTGAGCTGGGCGAGGTCGAATCGCAGCTGCTGCAAGTGGAATCGGTACGCGAAGCCGTAGTGCTGGCGCGTGCGGATGAAACGGGCCAAAAACAAATGGTGGCGTACTATGTCGCCGGACAAGAAATGGGCGCCAGCGAGCTGAGAAGTGAGCTGGGCCGGGAGCTGCCAAGCTACATGGTGCCGTCGTACTTTGTACAGCTGGAGCAGATGCCGCTGAGTCCGAACGGCAAAATTGACCGCAAGGCCCTGCCAGCACCGGAAGGTAGCCTGCAAAGCGGAACCGATTATGTCGCACCGCGGACGTGGGTGGAAGTGAAGCTGGCACACATTTGGCAGGATGTGCTGGGCCTCACGCAGGTCGGTGTGAAGGAAAACTTCTTCGAGATTGGCGGACACTCGCTGCGGGCGACGACACTGGCCTCGAAGATTCACAAGGAGCTGAACAAGCCACTTCCACTGCGCAGTATTTTTGAAGCACCAACCATTGAACAGTTGGCAACGGTGTTAGAAAGTCTGGATCAAGTAACATACGCGTCCATTCCGGTAACGGAAGAACGCAGCTTCTACCCGTTATCTTCGGCGCAAAAACGACTGTATGTATTGCATCAGTTCGACCCGAATGATGTGAACTACAACATGCCGTCGGTGCTGCAAGTGAGCGGTCCGCTGGATGTGAAACGAGTAGAAGATGTGTTCCATCAATTGATCGATCGCCATGCAACCTTGCGTACCCGCTTTGAGCTAGTGGACAATGAGCCGATGCAATGGGTTGAGGACACCGTGCCGTTCAAGGTGGAATATACGAAGGTACAGGCAGAGCGTTCGGCTTCGGATACAGATCAGGACACAGCTACGGACACGACGATCAGCCAGGAAGCACAAGAACGGGTTCGGCAGTTTGTCCGTCCGTTTGATCTGAAAGCTGCACCGCTGCTGCGGGTAGGCTTGGTAGACTTGGGCGTACAAGGAGCAGAGAAAGAATCACAGCATCTGCTCATGCTCGACATGCACCATATCGTTTCGGATGGTGTGTCGATGGAGGTACTGACCGATGAATTTGTTCGCTTGTATGGCGGTGAAGAGCTATCGCCATTGCGGGTTCAGTACAAAGACTATGCGGTCTGGCAGCAAAGCGAAGCCCATCAGGAGTGGATGCAGCGTCAGGAAGCGTACTGGCTCGACACCTTCCGGGGCGGAGTGCCTGTGCTGGATCTGTCAACCGACTTTGCCCGCCCGGCGGTGCAGAGTACGGCAGGGGATACGATCGAATTCGGACTGGAGCGTGAAGTTAGCGAACGCCTGAAAGAACTGGCTTCGCAAACCGGCGCAACCCTGTATATGGTGCTGCTGGCGGCGTACACTACGCTCTTGCATAAATACACAGGCCAAGAAGATATCGTAGTGGGAACGCCGATTGCTGGAAGACCACATGCGGAACTGGAGAGCCTGGTAGGTGTCTTCATCAACACGTTGGCAATCCGCAATTATCCGTCTGGCGACAAATCGTTCATGGATTATCTGCAAGAGGTGAAGGAGCATGCGCTCAGTGCTTATGAGCATCAGGACTATCCTTTTGAAGAGCTGGTTGAAAAGCTGAATTTGACGCGGGATACGAGCCGAAATGCGCTGTTTGACACGATGTTTGAGTTGAAAACATTGGAGCAACAGGAGTTCCAGCTGGAAGGTCTGACCTTACATTCATATCCGCTGGAAAATAATACGGCCAAATTTGATCTGAGCTTGGATGCAATAGAGCAGCCAGAAGGTATTCTGTGCAGTCTGGAATACAGCACGGCGCTGTACAAACCTGAGACTATTGCGCGATTGGCGCAGCATTTTACCGAACTCGTACGTGCAATTACACTGCATCCACAACAGCCACTGGCAGCTTTGGAGCTGGTACCTGCCGAGGAAAAAGCACAAATCATCCATGGATTTGGAAATGTGGGGGTATCGGATGTTGCTGCGGTTGAAGCAGAAGCCTTATTCCATACCTTTGTGGAAGAACAGGCACAGCTTGTACCGGATCACGTGGCGGTGGTGTACGAGGAGCAGCAGCTTACGTACCGCACACTGAACGAGCGTGCGAACCAATTGGCGCGTAGATTG
The DNA here is from genome assembly GCF_024213315.1 of Paenibacillus sp. A3M_27_13. Lineage (NCBI taxonomy): Bacteria > Bacillati > Bacillota > Bacilli > Caryophanales > Paenibacillaceae > Paenibacillus > Paenibacillus sp. A3M_27_13. Next base: position 186,925 of record NZ_JANAVE010000010.1, on the reverse strand, counting down.
CGGAATGAAGGCATTGGCCGCGAGTCGATTGTCGGCATTTTGAGTGAACGTTCGGTGGACATGCTGGTCGGCGTGTTGGCGGTATGGAAAGCTGGAGGCGCCTATGTGCCGCTGGATGCAGACTATCCGTCCGAACGTATTCGTTTCATGCTGGAGGACAGCGGTGCGACGGTACTGTTGACCCAGACAGGCTTACAGGAGCGTGCACAGGTATGGCTGGAGGAAAGTAAGGTCTCATCGGAACAAGTAAGTGGACTACGCTTGCAGACGATGCTGGCTTTGGATGATGAGTCGCTGTACATCGGTGATACCACAGACGTCGATCATATCAACGAACCGCAGGATCTGGCGTATGTGATCTACACGTCCGGGACAACGGGACGTCCGAAAGGCGTCATGATCGAACATCACAGCTTGATCAATACGGCTGCGGCGTATCGTCGGGATTACCGTCTGAGCGAGTTCCCGGTACGACTGCTGCAGCTGGCAAGCTTTTCCTTCGACGTATTCGTCGGGGATATCGCGCGGACGCTCTATAACGGCGGCACGATGGTTATTTGTCCGAAAGACGACCGGATTGATTTTAGCCGCTTGTATGGCTGGATTCGCGATTGCCAGATTACAGTATTCGAATCGACCCCGGCCCTGATCGTACCGTTTATGCAGCATGTGCATGAACAGGGACTGGACATGAGCATTCTGGAACTGCTGATTACCAGCTCGGATAGCTGCAGTGTGACGGATTACCGGGTGCTGCAAGAACGATTTGGCGCAGATATCCGCATTATGAACAGCTACGGCGTCACGGAAGCAGCAATCGACTCCAGCTTCTACGATGAAGAGCTGTCGAAGCTGCCAAGCAGCGGTAATGTGCCGATTGGTCAGGCGTGGCTGAACGCACGCTTCTACATCGTGGACAGCCAGCTGAATCCGGTGCCGATCGGCGTACTGGGCGAGCTGTGCATTGGCGGAGCCGGAGTGGCACGAGGCTACCTGAATCGTGCGGACTTGACGGCCGAGAAATTCGTAGCGAATCCGTATGTAGCGGGTGAACGATTGTACCGCACAGGTGACCTCGCGCGGTGGATGCCAGACGGCAATGTGGACTTTATCGGCCGGATGGATGATCAGGTCAAAATCCGGGGCTTCCGGATTGAACTGGGCGAGGTGGAAGCGCAGCTGCTGACCGTGGACGGCATTCAGAAAGCCATCGTCACCGCCTGGGAAAACGAAGACGGAGACAAGGATTTGTGTGCGTATGTCGTAGCCTCTGAGGCGCTGAATTTGCCCGAGCTGCGTAACATGCTGCAGCCCAAGCTACCGGGTTATATGTTCCCGACGTATGTCGTACAACTGGATCATTTCCCGCTGACACCAAACGGAAAAATTGACCGCAAAGCGTTGCCTGCGCCGGAAGCGCGCCTCGAAGGAGGCACGGCGTACGTGGCACCGCGGACACTGCTGGAAGAGCAACTGGTACGTATTTGGCAAAGTGTTCTGAATCATCCGCAGATCGGTATTAAGGACCATTTCTTTGAAGTGGGAGGACATTCTCTGCGCGCCACAACACTGATGGCGAAAATCCATCAGGAGCTGAATTACAAGCTGGCCCTGCGAGATATTTTCCAATATCCGACGATTGAGCAACTGGTGCAGGTGATGGGAGAAGATCAGACACAGCAAACGTATGTATCCATCCCTGTGGCGGAGGAGCGTGCATATTATCCCGTTTCCTCGGCGCAAAAACGGATGTACGTGCTGAGTCACCTGGAAGGCGGAGAGGTTAGCTACAATATGCCAGGCGCTTTGATCATTGAAGGTTCCTTGGATAAAACGCGACTGGAGCAAGCCTTCCGCCAGCTGATTGTCCGTCATGAAGCCCTGCGAACCCGATTCGACATGGTGGATGGCGAGGTTATTCAACGGATTGAATCGGGCGTCGCATTCAACGTGGAGCATGTGCAGGCAAGCGAAGAAGAGACCCAGCAGTACGCACAGGACTTTGTACGTGCATTTGATCTCGCACAAGCACCGTTGCTGCGGGTTCAGTTGGTGGAAACCGGACCGGAGCGTCACGTCATGCTCTATGACATGCACCATATTATTTCGGATGGCGTGACTGAAGGCATTATCGTGCAGGAGTTCTCTCAATTGTATGAAGGCAAGGAACTGCCGTCCCTGCGCATCCAGTACAAGGACTATGCCGTTTGGCAGCATGCCGATATGCAAAGTGAACGTCTTCGTGAGCAGGAAAGCTACTGGCTGAACACGATGGCTGGTGACATTCCAGCGCTGGATATGCCAACGGATTTTGCAAGACCTGCCGTACAGCGTCTGGAAGGAGCTCGATTGGAATTTGCGATCAGCCTGGAGGACAGCGAGCAGTTGAAACAGCTGGCCGCGCAAACCGGCTCCACCTTGTACATGGTGTTGCTGGCCGCGTATAGCACACTCTTGCATAAATATTCGGGGCAGGAGGACATCATCGTCGGCACGCCGATTGCCGGAAGACCGCATGCGGAACTGGAGGGCTTGGTAGGCGTATTCCTCAACACGCTGGCGATCCGCAATTATCCGTCTGGCGACAAAACGTTCCTGGATTACTTGCAAGAGGTGAAAGAGCATGCGCTCAGTGCTTATGAACATCAGGAGTATCCTTTTGAAGAACTGGTTGAAAAGCTGAATTTAACGCGGGATACGAGCCGGAATGCGCTGTTTGACACGATGTTTGAGTTGAAAACATTTGAGCAGCAGGAGTTCGAACTGGAGGGTCTGACCTTTAAGACGTATCCGACGGACAATCATACGGCCAAGTTTGATCTGACTTTGGATGCAGTGGAGCAACCGGAGGGTATTCTGTGCAGTCTGGAATACAGCACGGCGCTGTACAAGCCTGAAACCATCGCGCGATTGGCACAGCATTTTACCGAGCTTGTTCGTGCAATTACCCTTCATCCGCAGCAGTCACTGGCAGCTTTGGATATGGTAACCGTCGAGGAAAAGGCACAAATCATCTACGGTTTTGGAGATGTAGGGGTGTCGGATGTTGCTGCGGTAGAAGCAGGAGCACTGTTCCATACATTTGTGGAAGAACAAGCGCAGCTTGTACCGGATCACGTGGCGGTGGTGTACGAGGAGCAGCAGCTTACGTACCAGAAACTGAACGAGTGTGCGAACCAATTGGCGCGTAGATTGCGGAATGAAGGTATTGGACGCGAGTCGATTGTTGGCATTTTGAGTGAGCGTTCGGTGGACATGCTGGTCGGTGTATTGGCGGTGTGGAAAGCTGGAGGCGCCTATGTGCCGCTGGATGCAGACTATCCGTCCGAACGTATTCGTTTCATGCTGGAGGACAGCGGTGCGACGGTACTGTTGACCCAAACGGGCTTGCAGGAGCGTGCACAGGTCTGGCTGGCGGAAAGCCGACAGGCCTTGACCGGAGGGCAGTCTGAAGGCGAGTTGGAAACAGCGGCTGGCGCTGAAACGATGGAATCAGGTACTCTCCATGGAACCCTGAACGGAACAGCAGATTCGGCCCCTGACAGCGAAGTAGCATCCGAACCCGCAGCGCACTTGCGTCTGCATACCGTGCTGGCGCTGGACGATGAGTCGCTGTATACCGGAGACACCACCGATATCGAGCACATCAACGAACCGCAGGATCTGGCCTATGTGATCTACACGTCCGGTACAACGGGACGTCCGAAGGGCGTCATGATTGAGCATCGCAGCTTGGTGAATACGGCTGCGGCGTATCGTCGGGATTACCGTCTAAACCAGTTCCCGGTACGACTGCTACAACTGGCGAGCTTCTCCTTCGACGTGTTCGTCGGCGATATTGCGCGGACGCTTTATAACGGCGGCACGATGGTTATCTGTCCGAAGGACGACCGGATTGATCCAAGCCGTCTATACGGCTGGATTCGCGACTATCAGATTACGGTGTTCGAATCAACACCGGCCTTGATCGTACCGTTTATGCAGCATGTATATGAACAGGGACTGGACATGAGCAGCCTGGAATTGCTGATTACCAGCTCGGATAGCTGCAGCGTGACGGATTATCGGGTGCTGCAGGAACGGTTTGGCGCAGATATTCGCATTATGAACAGCTACGGCGTCACGGAAGCAGCGATTGACTCTAGCTTCTATGATGAAGAGCTGTCGAAGCTGCCAAGCAGCGGCAGTGTACCGATTGGCCAAGCGTGGCTGAACGCGCGCTTCTACATCGTGGACAGCCAGCTGAATCCGGTGCCGATCGGTGTACTGGGTGAGCTGTGTATTGGCGGAGCTGGGGTAGCACGAGGCTACCTGAACCGTGCAGACCTGACGGCCGAGAAATTTGTAGCGAACCCGTACGTACCGGGTGAACGATTGTACCGCACAGGTGACCTCGCGCGGTGGATGCCGGACGGCAATGTGGACTTTATCGGCCGGATGGACTATCAAGTGAAAATCCGGGGCTACCGGATCGAGCTGGGCGAGATTGAAACGGCGATCCAGCGGGTGCCGGGTGTGCGTCAAGCGGTAGTCATCGACCGGACGGATGAGCGTGGACACAAGTATTTGTGCGGATACATCACAGGAGAAGCAGAGCTGCGGATTGAGGAGGTACAGGCTGAGCTGGAAGCTGGACTGCCAGCACATATGGTACCTGCACGCTTGATGCGTCTGGAGACCTTGCCACTGACCCACAACGGCAAAATCGACCGCAAGGCCTTGCCGGAACCGGAAGGAAGCATTCATACCGGTGCAGCCTATGTGGCACCGCGTACCACGGTGGAACAAGTATTGGCTGCGGTATGGGCCGGGGTGCTCGGTGTGGAAGCGGTAGGCACGCAGGATAACTTCTTTGAACTGGGTGGCGATTCGATCAAGGCCTTGCAAGTATCCTCCCGATTGCTGCAAGCAGGCTATCGACTGGAGATGAAAGACCTGTTCAGTCATCCAACCGTGTCTGCATTGGCACTGAAAGTCCAAACGGTGACCAGATTGGCGGATCAGAGCGAAGTGGTGGGCGCTGTGAAGCTGACACCTGTTCAACGATGGTTCTTTGAGCAGAACCTAACGGATGCTCATCATCATAACCAGTCCATTATGCTGCATAGCAAGGACGGTTTTGATGAACCGGCCCTGCGCACGGCGATGGATCACGTCGTGAGCCATCACGACGCACTGCGTATCATTTTCCGTCCTACGGAGTACGGATATGAAGCCTGGAACCGTGCGGTTGGTGAGGGCGAGCTGTATACGCTGGATCGGGCCGACTTCAGAAATGAGTCTGAGGTATCTGCGGCGATCGAGGCCAAAGTGAATGAAATTCAAGCGGGTATTCATGTAAGCGAAGGACCGCTGGTGAAGCTGGGGCTGTTCCATTGCCCGGATGGAGATCATTTGCTGATGGCGATTCATCACTTAGTGGTGGATACCGTATCTTGGCGCATTTTGTTCGAGGATATTACAACCGTCTATGAGCAGGCATTGAACGGACAAGCAGCTCGTCTTCCGCACAAAACGGATTCGTTCCGCACCTGGGCTGATGGGCAGTCTCAATATGCGAACGGCCCGGCCATGGTAGCAGAACTCGCATTCTGGCAAGACATTGAACAGGGAATGTATGAGCCGCTTCCAAAAGACGAATCCCATTCTCATTCCTTGAATAGGGACAGCGAGAACATTACGGTCACGTGGACAGCTCAGGAAACGGAGCAGCTGTTAAAACAGGCGCATCGTGCCTACAACACGGAGATGAATGATTTGCTGCTTACCGCATTGGGACTGACTATTTATCGCTGGGCGGGCCTGGAACGAGTGCTCGTGAGCCTGGAAGGTCATGGACGGGAGTCCATTTTGCCAGAACTGGATATTACGCGCACCGTGGGCTGGTTTACGACTCAATTCCCGGTTGTGCTGGATATGAGCGTGGGCCAAGACCTTTCACAACGCATCAAACATGTGAAAGAAGGACTACGCCGCATTCCGCAAAAGGGCATTGGCTACGGGATGTTGAGATACCTGTCCGCAGCACGTGAGCAAGAGCGTTTTGCAACCGAACCCGAAATCAGCTTTAACTATTTGGGACAATTTGACCAAGATATGCAAAATCAATCCATTGGCGTATCTCCTTACTCTAGCGGTGCAGAGCTTAGCGCCCATGCAGCTAGAACGCACACGCTGGATATGAACGGACTGATTTCGGAAGGCGAGCTGCAATTGACGATCAGCTACAGCAAGCAGGAATATCGCTGTGAAACGATGGAGCAGTTAGCCGAAGCGTTCCGAACCAGCTTGCGGGAAATCATTACGCATTGTGTAGGCCGCAAACAGCAAGAGCTGACGCCAAGCGATGTCATGCTGAAAAATGTAACCATGGCCGAGCTGGATCAATTGGTAGAACGGACTCGTGACATGGGGGAACTGCAAAATGTATATGCGTTGACGCCGATGCAAAAAGGCATGTTGTTCCATAGTCTGATGGATGCAGAGTCAGGTGCTTATTTTGAACAAACGACCTTTGATTTGCACGGACGCTTCCAAGCGGATATTTTCCAAGATAGCTTGAATCATTTGGCGCAGCGGCATGAGATATTTAGAGCCAATTTCATCAGCGGTTGGCAGGATGAGCCCGTGCAGGTCATTTTCCGCCGCAAGGATGTTGGTTTCAAATGTGAAGATTTGCGTCATTTGGATGATCAGGAACGTGACGCGTATGTGAAGGAATTTATTCGCAAGGACAAGGCAGCCGGATTTGATTTGTCCCGGGATGCGTTGATGCGCGTGGCGATTTTACGAACAGGTGATGAGGATTATTATTTTGTGTGGAGCTCTCATCACATCTTGATGGATGGCTGGTGTGTGGCGTTAGTCACGGATGAGGTGTTTGAGGCTTATTTTGCAGCCGTGGAGCATAGAGAGCCGAAGCTTGCCCCCGTTACTCCATACAGTCAGTATATTGAGTGGCTTGAAGCACAGGATGTAGGGGCTGCAGCTTCCTATTGGAAGGATTATTTGCTCGGCTATGATCAGCAAACTTCGATTCCGACCGGAAAAGTAGGCGTGAAAGCGGACGGTGCACAATTTGAGCATATCCTGTGCGATCTGGGCAAGGACTTGACCGGACGTATGGAAATGGTGGCCAAGCAGCACCACGTGACCGCGAATACATTGCTGCAAACAGCCTGGGGCTTGCTGCTCCAAAAGTACAACGGTAGTGACGACGCTGTTTTTGGCGGTGTAGTGTCTGGTCGTCCAGCGGATATTCCGGGGATCGAAAATATGGTGGGCTTGTTCATTAACACCATTCCAATACGTATCCGCAGTGGGGCTGAGGACACCTTTGCCGACATGATCAGAACGAATCAGAAGCAGGCGCTGACTTCTCAAGATTATGAAACGTATCCGCTGTATGAAATTCAAGCCTTGAGCGAGCAAAAGCAAGATCTGATCAACCACATTATCGTGTTTGAAAACTATCCGGTGGAGGAGCAGGTCGAGCAACTTGGCGAAGGTGCAGAGTCGGATTTTGAAATTCGCAATGCCGGCATGATTGAACAAACCAACTATGATTTCAATCTGGTCGTTATGCCGCAGGAAGCGATGAAAATCCGATTTGAATACAATGCGAAGTTATATGATCGTGAAGCCGTTGAACGGACTCAGGGCCATCTGATACAGCTGTTGGAGCAGGTGGTGGCGAAGCCGGACATTCGAGTGCAGGAGCTAGATATGGTAAGTGAGCAGGAGCGCGAGCAAATTCTCAGCGTATGGGGAAATACAGCTGCTGAGTATCCAAGCGAGCAAACGATCCATGGCTTGTTCGAGACACAAACGGCGCAGACACCGGAGCAGGCAGCTTTGTTCTTCGAAGGAGAGCAGTTGACCTATCGCGAGCTGAATGCACGCGCCAATCGATTAGCTCGTACCTTGCGTAGTCAAGGCGTGACGAAGGATCGACTGGTGGGTCTGATGACCGAGCGTTCTGTGGACATGATCGTAGGTATCTTCGGGATTTTGAAGGCTGGTGGCGCGTATGTCCCCATCGATCCGACGTATCCAGAAGAGCGTATCCGCTATATGCTGGATGACTCGGGTGCGAAGCTGTTGTTAACGCAAAACCATCTGGTGGATAAAGCAGCTTTTGACGGTAACGTGCTGGTGCTGGATGGAGCACAGAGTGTGTATCACGAGGATGGTTCCAATCTGGAGTCGTTGTCTGGTCCGAACGATCTGGCGTATGTCATTTATACGTCGGGTACAACGGGGCAGCCGAAGGGTGTAATGTTGGAGCATCACGGGCTATGCAATCTGAAAACGTATTTTGATCAGACGCTTCGGATGAGCACGTCGGATCATGCGCTGCTGTTCGCCAGCTATTCGTTTGATGCAGCTTGCTGGGAAATCTTCCAAGCGCTGTTCTGTGGAGCCACGTTGTATGTGCCAACGTCAGAAACGATTTTGAACTACGAGCGGTTTGAGCAATATATGGCGGATCATCAAATCACCGTGGCCGCTTTGCCGCCGACCTATGCGGTGTATCTGGAGCCGGGACGGATGCCAAACCTGCGTATTCTGTTCACTGTGGGTTCTGCATCTTCAACAGAATTGGTGTACAAGTGGAAGGATCAGGTGGCGTACTACAACGGCTACGGTCCCACCGAAAACTCGGTGGCGACATCCATCTGGCCGGTATCCGAGGATGAGAGAGCCGGACAACTGATTTCCATCGGACGCCCTGTGCCGAATCATCGGGTATACATGGTGGATGTGCATGGACATTTGGCTCCGGTGGGCGTAGCGGGTGAACTGTGCGTGTCCGGTCCGGGTCTGGCTCGGGGTTATCTGGATCGTCCAGAGCTGACGGCTGAGAAATTTGTATCGAATCCGTTTGCGGCTGGCGAAGCGGGCTATGAAAGGATGTACCGTACAGGTGACTTGGCGAGATGGATGCCGGATGGCAACATCGAATATTTGGGCCGGATCGACCATCAGGTGAAAATCCGGGGCTATCGGATCGAGCTGGGTGAGGTCGAGGCACAAATTTTGAAAGTGGAGGACGTACAAGAGGTCATCGTACTGGCACAAGCGGACGAACAGGGGCAAAACCAACTGGTGGCGTACTATGTTGCTGAACGGGAAGTGAGCACTGGTGAGCTGCGCAGCTTACTGAGCGAGGAGCTTCCAAACTACATGGTGCCTTCGTATTTGGTGCAGCTGGAGCAGATGCCGTTGACACCGAACGGTAAAATCGACCGCAAGGCACTGCCAACACCGGAAGGCAGCCTGCAAAGCGGAGCGGATTATGTAGCACCGCGGACATGGGTGGAAGTGAAGCTGGCGCAAATTTGGCAGGATGTGCTGGGTCTGGCACAGGTCGGTGTGAAGGAAAACTTCTTCGAGATTGGTGGACACTCGCTGCGGGCGACGACGCTGGCCTCGAAAATTCACAAAGAGCTGAACAAGCCGCTTCCACTGCGCAGTATTTTTGAATCACCAACCATTGAACAATTGGCAGTCGTACTGGAACAGCTGGATCAAGTGGCGTACGCATCCATTCCGGTAACGGAAGAACGCAGCTTCTACCCGTTATCTTCGGCGCAAAAACGACTGTATGTGCTGCATCAGTTCGACCCGAATGATGTGAACTACAACATGCCGTCAGTGCTGCAAGTGAGTGGCCCGCTGGACGTGAAGCGAGTGGAGGACGTGTTCCGTCAACTGATCGCCCGTCATGCAACGTTGCGTACCCACTTTGCACTGGTGGACAGTGAGCCGGTGCAATGGATTGAGGACACCGTGCCGTTCGAGGTGGAATATACGAAGGTACAGGTAGAGGGGGCGACTGCGGACACAAGGGTCAGCCAGGAAGCACAGGAACGTGTGCAACAGTTTGTACGTCCGTTCGATCTGCAAGTCGCTCCGCTGCTGCGGGTAGGCTTGGTAGATTTGGGTGTACAAGAAACCGAGCAGGAACCGCAGCATTTGCTCATGCTCGATATGCACCATATCGTCTCGGATGGTGTGTCCATGGGAGTACTGACCGATGAATTTGTCCGCTTATACGACGGTGAAGAGCTTTCGCCAATGCGTATCCAGTACAAGGATTATGCGGTATGGCAGCAAAGCGAAGCACATCAAGAGTGGATGCAACGTCAGGAAGCGTACTGGCTCGACACCTTCCGGGGTGAACTGCCTGTGCTGGATCTACCTACGGACTTTGCCCGTCCGTCGGTACGAAGTACGGCAGGTGATACGGTGGTGTTCGGGCTGGAGCGCGAAGCTAGCGAACGTCTGAAGGAACTGGCGGCGCACACAGGCTCTACGCTGTATATGGTGCTGCTGGCTGCGTACACCGCGCTCTTACACCAATACAGCGGGCAAGAAGATATTGTGGTCGGCACACCGATTGCCGGACGACCGCATGCAGATTTGGAACCGATCCTCGGGATGTTCGTCGGTACGTTGGCATTGCGAAACTATCCGACAGCGGAACATACCTTCCGCAGCTACGTGGAAGAAGTGAAAGTTTGTGCTCTGCAAGCCTATGAACATCAGGACTACCCATTTGAGGAACTGGTGGAAAAGCTAAATGTTAAGCGGGATATGAGCCGCCATCCGCTGTTTGATACGATGTTTACCCTGCAAACCACCGAGGAAGGCGAGTTGCAGCTGGCAGATCTGAGCTTCCGTCCATACGGCTTGGAACAAACGCCAGCGAAGTTTGATTTGACGCTGGAAGCCAGAGAGGAAGAGGCAGGTATCCAGTTCGGATTGCAGTATGCAACTGCGTTGTACGAGCGCGAAACGGTAGAACGGATGACGCGTCACTTTGTTCGCTTGGCCGAAGCCGTCGCGGCGAACCCGGATGCGAAATTGGGTGAGCTGGAGTTGATTACGGCAGAAGAAACCGAGCAGATTCTGAAGGTGTTCAATGATCCGAATGCGCACAGCCTGCTTGGAGCATTACAAGGCCGTTCGCTCAGCGAACGCTTTGAAGAGCAAGCGAAGCGCAACCCTGAGCGAATAGCAGTTGTGTCTGGGGCTACCGCGCTGACCTACACTGAGCTGAATGAGCGTGCGAACCAATTGGCTCGTGTGTTACGAGCGGAAGGGGTCGAAGCAGATCAACCGGTAGGGGTATTGCTGGAACGTTCTGCGGATATTCTGGTGAGCATTCTGGGGGTACTTAAGGCCGGAGGCGCATATGTACCGATGGATACGATGTATCCACAGGAGCGCATCGACTACATGCTCCAAGACAGTGGGGCCAAGGTCGTGATTACAAGCAGAGTCGCCAATCTGTCGCTCAGCTTGCCATCCACAGTTCGAGCTGTAGTCTTGGATGACGAGGACGTTCAAGCTCAGTTGGGAGCACAGGATGCGGGCAATCTAATCCCTGTCGCCGGCCCGCACAACCTAGCCTATATGATTTACACGTCAGGTACCACCGGTCAGCCGAAAGGGGTCATGATCGAGCAGGGCAGTGTTAGCAATCTGGTAGATGCTTTATTGGAACGAGTATACAGCCGTTATGAACAGTCGCTTCATGTCGCATGGCTGTCGGCATTTGTATTTGACGCTTCAGTGAAGCAAATCTTTGCCAGCTTGCTGTTAGGCCACACCCTGCATGTGGTGTCCCGTGACGTCAGTCTGAGCGGAGAGCATTTGATCGCCTACTACCGCACGCACCGGATTGATCTGTCGGACGGCACACCTGCACATCTGCATATTTTGAACGAAAGCGTCAGTGTGACGGAAGCGCCGGAATTGAAGCATTACCTGATCGGTGGCGAAGCATTATCGGTGCAGCTGGTAAATGTGTTCCTGCACAAGTGGTCCGAGTATCGTCCGGTCATTACGAACGTGTACGGTCCGACCGAAACGACGGTAGATGCGACCGCTTATACGATTGAAGATGTGGAGTCCCTGAACGTACTGCTGGAAAAAGGGGAGCATACGGTATCCATCGGAACGCCGATAGCGAACCAGTCGGTGTACATCCTGAACAGCCAGCAACAGCTGGTACCGATCGGTATCGCAGGTGAGCTTTATATCGGAGGTGCAGGCGTGGGACGAGGATACCTGAACCTGCCGGAACTGACGGCAGAGAAGTTCATCCCGAATCCGTTCGCTGATGCGGCAGCAGCTGATCCAGCGGATCACGCAAACCGGATGTACCGGACGGGCGACTTGGCACGGTGGATGCCAGACGGCAGTATTGAGTATTTGGGCCGGATCGACCACCAGGTGAAAATCCGGGGGTACCGGATCGAACTGGGCGAGGTGGAAGCGCAGCTGCTGACCGTGGACGGCATTCAGAAAGCCGTGGTCACAGCATGGGACAACGAAGACGGACACAAGGACCTGTGTGCCTATATCATAGCTTCAGAGTCCCTGAGTTTGCCGGAGCTGCGCAATGCGCTGCAGCCGAAGCTGCCGGATTACATGATCCCGACGTATGTGGTACAACTGGATCGTTTCCCGCTGACACCGAACGGGAAAATCGACCGCAAGGCGTTGCCGGCACCGGAAGCACGCCTCGAAGGAGGCCTGGAGTACGTTGCACCGCGGACGCCGCTGGAAGCCAAGCTAGCCCAAATCTGGCAGGATGTCTTGAAGCTGTCCAGCGTAGGAGTCACCGACTCATTCTTTGACGTGGGCGGACACTCCCTGCGGGCAACGACGCTGGTGGCCAAAATCCATCAGGAACTGGACAGCCGGATTACGCTGCGTGAGGTGTTCCAACACTTCACGATTGAGCAGCAAGCCCAGCTCATCGCAACGCACGGTACAGACACCTATACGGTGATCCCTGCGGCGGCGCAACAGGCGTACTACCCGGTTTCCTCGGCTCAAAAACGACTGTACATTTTGAGCCATCTGGAAGGTGGGGATCTCAGCTACAATATGCCGGGTGTATTAACCGTGGAGGGACCGCTTCAGGCCGATCGGCTGGAGGATGCGTTCCGTCAGTTAATAGCCCGTCATGAAACGTTGCGGACTTCCTTTGAAATGCTGGAAGGCGAGGTCGTTCAGCGGATTTACGATCAAGCGGAGTTTGCAGTAGAGCACCTGCAGGCCAGAGAGTCCGAAGCCGAAGCCTATATCGAGTCCTTTGTACGCAGCTTTGATCTTCGCCAGGCACCACTGCTGCGTGTCCGTCTTATTCAAACCGGACCAGAGCGCCATCTCCTGATGTACGACATGCACCATATTATTTCAGACGGTGTATCGTCTAACAATATCGTGCAGGAGCTGGTACAACTGTACGAAGGGCAGGAATTGGAGCCGCTGCAAATTCAGTACAAGGACTATGCCGTGTGGCAGCAGCAGGAGATGCAGCGTGAGTCATACCAACGCCGGGAACACTTCTGGCTGGAGCATTTAGCCGGAGAATTGCCGGTACTGGATTTGCCAATTGCTTATCCTAGACCTGCTGTTCGCAGCTTCGAGGGTGCGATGTATGAATTTACAGTGGACGCGAATGTATCTGAGCAACTGCGCCGAATTGCGGCACAGACTGGAAGTACGCTGTACATGGTGCTATTGAGTGCCTACACCGTTCTGCTGTCCAAATACAGCGGTCAGGACGATTTGATCATCGGCACGACAGTAGCAGGCCGCTTGTTACCTGAACTGGAGCCACTGATCGGAATGTTCGTCAACACGCTAGCCATCCGGCATCAGCCGAGGGGCAACCAAACGTTCCACAACTACTTGCTGGAAGCCAGAGATCGTACGCTACAAGCCTTCGAGCATCAGGATTATCCACTGGAAGAGTTGGTGGAAAAGCTGGATATAGCACGGGATGCAAGCCGTAACCCGTTATTCGACACTATGTTTGTACTGCAAAATACGGAGTCACAGGAAGCGAAGCTTGAGACGCTGTCCTTCAGCCCGTATGTTCAGGAGCATCGTATCTCCAAATTCGATTTGACCTTGTCCATGAGTGATGAGGATGGGGAGATCAAGGGTTCCTTTGAATACTGCACGAAGCTGTTTGGAGCCGACGCTATTGAGAGATTAACCAGAGATTTGATAGCGATCCTGTCCCAGATTGGAACCGACCCAGATTTGCTGTTAAGCGATATTCAAGTGAACACGGACGAGCAGCCAGAAGGCTTCTCGCCGGATTCCATCGACTTTGTTTTCTAAATCAGTTTTCTAAGATGCAGTGATTTCACTTTGCATGTGCAGAGGGCGGCGGCTTGTCCGACTGCCCTTGCCTGCAAAGTATTCTTTTTCTGACACAACGCTCATGTACGTAACAACGCACCATCCAACGGGGGAACAGGCCCCGAGAAGCAGGAGGGATGTCATTGAAAGCCTTATTTGAGAAGGAAAAAAATTACTGGAGTCATAAACTGGAATCTGAGGATCATATCATCTGCCTACCATACACCAACCATGTGTCCAGAAGTACAACTGTAACGAGTTTAAATTCCCATACGTACACACTCACATTTCCAACTGAAATTTCCCAAAGAATATCATCTATAACAGGTGGCGCTCCATGGGCCGTGTTTATGGTCCTGCTTGCTGGAGTAGAGAGCTTATTGCATAAATACACAGGTGAGGAACGTGTGCTGCTGGGCATTCCGGTAGCCAAGTCTGGCAACGGTGCTACAAAGCCGATCAACCATCTGCTTTTATTGAAAAATACGCTGGATTCCAGCACAACCTTCAAAGCTTTGCTGTCTCAAATCAAAACCTCTGTCGGCGAAGCTATTGAACATCAAAACATTCCTTTTTGGAACTATTCTGAATTACTTGACATTCAACGTAATGAGGATGAAAAGCCTCTTATTCACACCACAGTATCCTTGCAAAATATTCATATTTCTGATTTTTTAAATCACGTACAATCTGAACTGGATTTCCAGTTTCAATGGGAACATGAAGCGGTCTCCCTGAACGTAAAGTATAGTAGCGACCGTTATAGCGAGACGACGATTGAGCACTTTGTTGAGCAGCTTCTGCGGCTGTACACTATTGTTTTGCAGCAGCCAGAGTTGGCGATTTCCACAGCACAAGTACTGTCAGAGCAAGAAGTAGAGCAGCTGGTCCATACCTTCAACGATACAACTGTTGATTATCCACGTCATGCGTCTATTCATGAATTGTTCGTGAAACAGGCGAAGCAGGCACCACAGCAGGTGGCGGTAGTGTGTGGGCAAGATAGCCTAACCTATGCAGAATTGAATGAAAAGGCCAACCGACTGGCTCATTCTTTACGTAAGCAGGGAATCCGCACTGAGCAGACGGTCGGCATTGTAGCTGAACGCTCGATTGAGATGATTGTCGGTATGCTCGGAATTCTCAAAGCAGGTGGAGCGTATGTACCCATTGATTCTGATTACCCGGATGAGCGTATACGCTATTTGCTGCAGGATTCCGGTGCGGACATACTGCTCGTGCAGCGAATGGAACATCGGCCCACTGATTTTAAGGGAATGGTGCTTGACCTTAGCGATGCTGCAATTTATGGAACGGATGATGCTGATCGTTACGATCCAATTTTGCCGAATGATCACGGGACGAATACTGATCCGGGATACGTGGACTGCCTAGATCCGTTCTACTCCATTTTCGCCAGTCCCGAACTTGCTTCTATGACAACCATACAACCAGAAACCATGCAACCAAAAGCTACGCAATCAGAACAAGCAGAACAAATACAGCAGGTTTATGCAGCTGGAGAACAACCGAAGGCGAGCGCAGCTGGTCGTTTGGCCTATATTATGTACACCTCAGGGACTACAGGCCAGCCCAAAGGGGTTATGGTGGAGCACCGTAATGTCGTGCGTTTGGTGACAAACACAAATTATGCACGCTTGAATGCCGACACGCGCATTTTGCAGACCGGGTCTGTTGTCTTTGACGCGTCCACCTTCGAAATTTGGGGTGCGTTATTGAACGGTGGACAGCTGGTGCTGGTGAGTCAGGATGTTATTTTGGACGCGCCCAAGCTCAAGGAAGTTGTTCGCAATCACGGCATTACCACGATGTGGCTGACCGCACCACTCTTTAATCAGCTATCCCAGCAGGACTTGGAACTATTTGAGGGGATGCGGGAGCTATTGGTTGGTGGTGATGTGCTGTCCGTACCGCATATTAACCGGGTATTGGAGGCCCATCCGAATCTACATATCATTAACGGCTACGGTCCGACGGAAAATACGACCTTTTCCACCACACATGCCATTACCGGCGTTCAATCGGCATCTGTGCCCATTGGTAGCCCGATCCATAACTCGACGGCATATGTCGTGAACCGTTCGATGCAGCTCCAGCCTGTTGGAGCGTGGGGAGAACTGATCGTCGGCGGTGACGGGGTGGCTCGCGGATACCGCAACCGCCCAGAACTGACGACCGAAAAGTTCATTGACAGTCCGTTTCGTGGCGGCGAACGCTGCTATCGAACAGGGGACCTGGTGCGTTGGAATGCGGACGGGACGCTGGAATATAAGGGACGAATCGACGCACAGGTGAAAATTCGAGGCTACCGGATTGAGCTGGGCGAGGTGGAAGCACAGCTGTTGAAGCTGGAGGCAGTCCGAGAAGCTGTTGTAATTGCACATGAAGATGAGCAGGGGCAAAAGCTGCTCTGCGCATATGTGGTCACCCATGCGGAAGTAGCGACAAGTGAGCTGCGTAGTGCTTTGAGTCAGGAGCTGCCGGGCTACATGGTACCGTCGTATTTTGTACAGCTGGAGCAATTGCCACTGACGCCCAACGGCAAGGTGGATCGCCGAGCGTTGCCACAGCCAGAGGGAGGTGTAAGCTCAGGCGCAGAATATGTACCTCCTCAAAATCAATTACAAGCACAACTGGCTAGCATCTGGAAAGATGTGCTGGAGCTTGAGCGCATTGGGATTAAGGATAACTTTTTTGAGGCAGGAGGACATTCCCTGCGGGCGACACATGTCATATCACTCATCTATAAGGAATTGCATAAAAATGTGCAGCTAAAGGATTTGTTCCAGCATCCGACAATTGAACAGCTGGCGCAGGTTATTGAAGCACTGGAGCAAACCACCTATGAATCCATCCCTGTTACGGAGAATAAGCCATTTTATGCGGTCTCTTCGGCTCAAAAACGGATGTATATCCTCAATCAGCTTGATGGAGCGGGAATTAGCTATAACATACCTGGTGCCCTGACTCTGACCGGTTCACTTGATCACAAGGCACTGGATAACGCGTTCCGTCAGCTTATTGAACGCCATGAAACATTGCGCACAAGTTTTGAGACCATGAACGGTGAACCTGTCCAGCGAGTACATGACGAGGTTCCTTTTCGCATGGAATTGACCTATGCTCACGGAGCTGCCCCAAAGGAAACGGATGAGCTGGTACATAACTTTGTTCAGCCGTTCGATCTGGGGCAAGCTCCGTTATTCCGAGTTGGCTTGATTGAAACAGACCCAGAGCATCATATTTTGCTCATAGATATGCATCATATCATTTCGGACGGTACCTCTATAAATGTACTGATTCAGGACTTCATTCATTTATATGCAGGCGACACGCTGCCATCGCTGCGCATTCAGTATAAAGACTACGCCGCTTGGCAACAGAAGCAGCAGCAAAGTGAACGCTACCGGGAACAGGAAAACTACTGGCTCAATACCTTCGCAGGAGAGCTACCTGTGCTTGATCTACCGACTGATTATTCACGCCCAGCGGTGAGAAGCTTTGAAGGAGATGTGCTGGAATTTACGCTTGACCAACGACAAAGCGAAGGCTTAAAAAGCATTGCGGTGCAGACGGAATCGACATTATATATGGTGCTGTTGGCTGCCTATTCGGCTTTGCTTAGCCACTATAGCGGGCAGGAAGATATTATTGTCGGTTCGCCAATTGCAGGGCGGCCCCATGCAGATCTTGGCAGTCTGATCGGGATGTTCGTGAATACACTGGCAATCCGTAATTATCCAGAAGGCGGGAAAACGTTCCGCGATTATGTGTTGGAGGTCAAGGAAAACGCGTTAAAGGCTTTTGAACATCAGGATTATCCGTTTGAAGAGCTGGTGGAGAAGCTGGGCGTGGATCGAGATTTAAGCCGTAATCCGATATTTGATACCATGTTTGCACTACAAAACATAGAGCAAAAAGAGCAGCAGCTGGCGGGGCTGCAATTGGCATCTTATCCAAGTGAACAAACGGCGGCCAAATTTGATTTGAGTCTGTTCGCAGTGGAGGATGGAGAACAAATTTCCTGTGCTCTTCAATACGGAACTCGGCTGTACAAACGGGAAACCATCGAACGACTGACTGAACATTTGCAGCAGCTTATCAATGCGGTTATAAAACAGCCGGATATCGCTCTTTCGGCTATAGAAATGGTTTCGGCCCAAGAAAAAGAGCTGCTTGTGCAGAGATTCAATGATACGGTAGCAGACTATCCGTATCCACGAGATCAAGCACTGCATGTGCTGTTCGAGGAACAGGTAGCGCAATCACCAGATCGGCTGGCCATCACCTTTGCGGACATGCAGCTTACCTACCGCGAGCTGAATGAACGTGCCGACCGTCTGGCACGCATACTCGCTTCCCATGGGATACGGCGCGGGTCCGAGCCAGAGACACAGCGAGTAGGGATTATGGCTGAACGCTCCATTGAAATGGTCGTCGGTATGCTGGCGATTTTGAAGGTCGGAGGGGCTTACGTTCCCATTGATCCTGATTATCCTGAGGAGCGTATCCGTTATTTACTGGAGGATTCCAGTGCTGGGCTGTTACTGTTACAGCGACGTGAGCAGATTCCTTTTGAACCCGGCATTCCGATCATCGATTTGAGTGATGAACAGCGATGCAATAGCAAATCTGAATGTGACGCTCAGACGGATGGAACAATTGCGATTACAACAGGGGGATCTTCCTCCGATCTTGCGTACGTGATCTACACCTCTGGTACGACAGGCAAGCCGAAGGGCGTGATGATTGAGCACCGTAATGTCGTGCGCCTAGTGAAAAACAAAAGCTATGCCATGCTTGATGAAAATACACGTATGCTGCAATTGGGCGCAGTTGTGTTCGATGCCTCCACATTTGAAATCTGGGGAACGCTGCTGAACGGGGGACAACTGTATGTGGTAAGCCATGACACTATTCTGGATGCCTCCAAGCTCAAGCAGGCGATTGACAAGTATGGTGTTAACACGATGTTCATGACCACGGCTTTATTCAATCAGTATTCGCAGCAAGAAATCGGAGTGTTTGCGTCCTTGAAGGAGTTGCTCGTGGGTGGTGATGTATTGTCTGTACCACACGTCAATCGTGTGTTGAAGGAGTACCCGCAGCTTCGCCTGGCCAATATTTATGGGCCGACGGAGAACACCACCTTTTCCACCATCTATGACATTACAGAACCGCAAACCCAGGCTATTCCCATTGGACGTCCAATTGATCACTCGACCGCTTATGTGGTCAATCGTTCGTTGAAGCTGCAACCTATCGGAGCCTGGGGAGAGCTGATCGTCGGTGGCGACGGCGTTGGGCGAGGATATCTGAATCGGCCCGAGCTTACGGCGGAAAAATTTATTGAAAGTCCATTCCGGTCTGGAGAATATTGCTATCGTACAGGGGACTTAGTGCGTTGGCGTGCTGATGGTGTACTGGAGTACAAGGGAAGAATGGATGAACAGGTCAAAATTCGCGGCTACCGCATTGAACTGGGTGAAATTGAAACCCGTTTGTCCACGATTCCAGGTGTGAAGGAATCGGTTGTTACCGTGCGGCAGGATGATCACGGACAAAAACAGCTGTGTGCCTATTTTGCAACAGACAGTGAATTGAGCGCCAGCGACTTACGTAACATTTTGTCGCAGGATCTGCCTGGCTATATGGTGCCGTCTTACTTTGTGCAGCTCTCCAGACTGCCTTTGACGCTGAATGGCAAAGTAGACCGCAGGGCACTGCCCGCACCTGAGCACAATCTCGATACAGGTATGGATTATATGGCACCTGAGACGGATGTCCAACAGGCACTGGCTACGGCTTGGGGAGCCATTCTTGGTATCCCGAAAGTCGGAATACAGGATAACTTTTTCCATTTGGGTGGTGACTCCATCAAGGCCATCCAAGTATCGTCTCGCTTGTTTCAGGCTGGATACAAGCTGGAAATGAAGGACTTGTTCAAATACCCGACAATTGCGGGACTAAGCACATATATTCAGCCTGTTAACCGAATAGCCGAGCAGGGCGAGGTTATAGGAAATGTAGTGCTTACACCGATTCAGCGCTGGTTTTTTGAACAACCAACGGAAGAACCACACTATTTTAACCAATCTGTCATGCTCTATCGTCAGGAAGGCTATGACGAACAGGCACTACGGCGGGCGCTCCATCAGATTACTTCGCACCATGATGCATTGCGTATGGTTTTTAGTTTGTCGGAGAACGGATGTACAGCATGGAACCGCAGTGTAGAGGAAGGCGAACCGTACCATCTGGAATGCTTTGACTATAATGACAGCGATGTAAACAAGCAAGATTTGGCGAAGATAATTGAAGCGAAATGTAATGAAATTCAATCTGGTATTTCCCTAAGCGAAGGTCCGCTGATGAGACTGGGGCTGTTCCGTTGCCCGGATGGAGATCATCTGCTGGTCGTGATTCATCATTTGGCGGTGGACGGGGTATCCTGGCGCATTTTATTCGAGGATTTGGCGACTGCCTATGATCAAGCCTCCAAGAGTGAACAGGTGATTCAGCTGCCTCATAAAACAGATTCGTTCCAAACGTGGGCCGAGCAGCTGCACGCTTATGCCAACAGTCCAGCTATGGAACGTGAGCGAGCGTATTGGGGGGAACTTGCACAAGCGGAACTGGCTCCTTTGCCGCAGGATTACGGGCATAACGAGCACGAAAAGCCATTGATTGGCGATAGTGAGTCGGTTACTGCTTTGTGGACACATGCTGAGACAGAGCAGCTGCTCAAGCAGGCCAATCGTGCCTACCGTACAGAAATTAATGACCTGTTGTTGACGGCGGTAGGAATGGCATTGCAAGCATGGAGCGGACATGAGCGTTTCCTGATTAATCTGGAGGGACATGGACGTGAAGCCATTTTACCAGAGGTGGACATTACCCGAACGATAGGGTGGTTTACAAGCCAATATCCTGTTTTGCTCGATATGCCGGAAGAACTGGCACTTTCGCAACGGATCAAGGGTGTGAAGGAAGGACTGCGCGGCATCCCGCAAAAAGGGATTGGCTACGGTGTACTGAAATATTTATCCGACCGTCAGACACAGGCACCGGAGGCATCTCCAGCCATATTTACGACAGATCCCGAAATCAGCTTTAACTATTTGGGACAGTTCGATCAAGATATGAAAGGGAACGACTTGCAATCATCCTCATATGAGGGTGGGATGCCGCTGAGCCCGACCATGGCTCGAACGTATACACTGGATTTTGGCGGCATCATTTCGGGAGGCCAACTGGGTCTGACGATTAGCTATAGCCGTACGAGCTATAGAGCGGAGACGATCGAGCGATTGGCGAAATTTCTAGAATCGAGCCTGCGTGAAATTTTGACGCATTGCATCCATAAAGAACACCCGGAGCTTACCCCAAGTGATATTTCCTATAAAGGAATGAGTGTGGAGGGCTTGGACAGTCTCTTATCTGAAATGGGTGCTGCGGGTGAGATCGACAATGTATATGCACTGACCCCGATGCAGAAAGGGATGCTGTTTCACAGCCAGCTAGATAGTCAAGCAGCTGCGAATGACGCGTATTTTGAGCAGGTTTCTTATGATATGCGAGGTCAGATGGACATTCGGGCTTTTGCAGAAAGCCTGAATATTCTGGTTCGGCGACATGAGGCGCTGCGTACACATTTTTATTTTGGCAGAGATACGGAACCGTTGCAGGTGGTGTATCGAAATCGGGATTGCGGCTTTCAATATGAAGATTTACACCATCTAGATGAGGATGCAAAAGATACCTGGGTGAAAAATTTCAAGCTACAAGATAAAGCACGGGGCTTTGATCTGCGTCGGGATGTCCTGCTGCGTGTAGCGATTTTACGTACCGGAGAAGACAGCTATCATTTTGTATGGAGCTTTCATCATATCGTCATGGACGGCTGGTGTCTGTCCCTTATAAACAAAGAAGTGTTTGAAAGCTATGCAGCACTTCAGGAGGGCAGAGTACCAGAACTGGCACCGGCAGTGCCGTACAGCCGCTTTATTGAATGGCTGGAAGCACAGGATCGCAAGGCGGCAACCGACTACTGGAGCAGCTATTTATCCGGATATGAGCAGCAAACAGCGTTACCAGCTGTAAAATCCGGTCGCAAGAGTGAAGGCAACACGGCTAGTGATTGGGTGACGGTTTTGGAACGTGAGTTGACCCTCCGGGTGGAGGAGACGGCTAAGCGATATCAAGTGACCATGAATACGTTATTACAAACCGCATGGGGGATTGTGCTGCAAAAATATAACAACCACAGTGATGTCGTATTTGGCAGTGTCGTCTCAGGCCGTCCATCAGATATTATCGGGGTAGAGGATATTATCGGCTTGTTCATTAATACCATTCCCGTTCGCATTCTTAGTGAGGCAGGGGAATCTTTTGCAGAAGTTATGAAGAAAACGCAGGAGCAGGCGCTGGCTTCTCATGCATATGATACGTATCCACTGTTTGAGATTCAGGCATTGACCGACCAGAAACAGGATTTAATTAACCATATTATGGTGTTTGAAAATTATCCAGTAGATGAGCAGGTCGAGGAACTGGGAAGTGACGGGCAGGATACATTCTCGATTTCCAATGTGGTGGCTGCAGAGCAGACTAACTATGATCTGAGCTTAGTCGTTATGCCGGGAGAATGCATCAAGATTCGTTTTATGTATAACGCGTTAAGTTATGATCAAACAGGCATTGAGCGTCTGCATGGACATTTTGTGAACCTGTTGGAGCAAGTTTTGCTTAACCCGAATGTTTGCGTAGAAGAGCTGGAACTGGTTACAGCGGCGGAAAAACAACAAATTACAGGAGAGTTTAATGACACTGCCTCTGCATATCCAAGCAATCACTCGATCCAAAAACTGTTTGAGGAGCAGGCAGAGCGCACGCCGGATCATATTGCCGTAGCTTTGGGTCATCAATCATTGACCTATCGGGAACTCAATGAGATAGCCAACCGTTTAGCGCATACGCTGCGTGATGCAGGGGTGAAATCCGATGAACCTGTGGGCATTTTGACGGAGCGCTCACTGGATATGATTACGGGAACACTCGCTATTTTGAAGGCTGGTGGCGCGTATGTGCCGGTAGACTCTCAATATCCGGAGGACCGTATCCGTTATATGCTGGAGGACTCTGGAGCCAAGCTGCTGCTGGCCCAGCAGGATTTACTGGATCGTTGCTATTTTGACGGACAGATTGTCAATCTGAATGAGGATACGTCCTACAGTGCAGATGCTTCCAATCTGGGTATAGATGGAGCGGGTAATCATGCTGCTTATGTCATTTATACCTCAGGTTCAACAGGTAAGCCTAAGGGTGTCGTTGTTGAGCATCAAAGTGTCGTGCGCCTTGTCCGCAATACGGATTATGTGCCATTTGATGAATCGACCCGAATGCTGCAGACTTGCGCGTTTGTATTTGATGTATCTACGTTTGAAATTTGGGGCGCGCTGCTGAACGGCGGTCAGCTTGTTCTTGTGCATAAGGATGATCTATTGGACGCGGCCAAGCTTAAAGAGACGATACGGGATCATCGCGTCACCATGATGTGGCTGACCACTCCGTTATTTAATCAGCTTTCACAGCAGGATAGTAAACTTTTCGGCGATGTGAAGTATTTGCTGGTTGGTGGTGATGTTTTGTCTGCACCCCATATTAACCGGGTCCTGCGCGATAATCCGGACATCAACATCATTAACGGCTATGGGCCAACGGAAAATACAACCTTTTCGACGACGTATCACATTACGGAAGAACAGCTGGATTCTGTGCCGATCGGACGCCCCATCCGCAATTCGACGGCGTATGTTGTGGATTCGTCATTTAACCTGCAGCCGGTCGGAGCTTGGGGTGAGCTGGTTGTCGGCGGAGACGGAGTTGCACGTGGTTATCTGAACCGTCCTGAGCTGACAGCTGAGAGATTTCTAGCTAACCCGTGGGTGGACGGAGATCGCCTGTACTGTACGGGAGACCTTGTTCGCTGGCGTGAAGACGGCATACTGGAATACGCTGGACGGATTGATCAACAGGTTAAAATTCGCGGTTACCGGATTGAGCTGGGCGAGGTGGAGGCGCGGCTGGCAAGTGTACCGTCCGTGCGGGATAGCGTTGTTATTGCTTTGCGGGATGGAGCGGGTCAGCAGCAATTATGTGCTTACTTCACCGCCGATGAACAGCTGACCATCCGTGAGATTCGAGTTGCGATGTCGGCCAGTCTGCCGAGCTATATGATTCCATCCGCATTTGTACAGCTGGATCGGTTTCCGCTGACGACAAACGGCAAAATCGACCGCAAAGCTTTACCTGTGCCGGACAAAGGGCTGCACACGGGTATAGAATATGTCGCACCGCGAACTGATGTGGAACAGTTGCTGGCAGCCATTTGGCAGGAAGTACTTGAAATTCCACAAGTGGGTATCCACGATGACTTTTTCACGTTAGGTGGACATTCCTTAAAAGTACTGGAGCTTATACGCAAAGTTCACCTTGCTACAGATATTGAGCTTCCCATCCGTAGTGTTCTGGACTTCCCGACTATAGAAGCGCAGGCGCTCACATTATTGAAAGCCGATCTGGAATACAAGGCCGATAGTCCAATCATTCGGTTGAATGAACACGGTCCGATCTCCATCTTCTGCTTTCCTCCTATGCTTGGATACGGGCTGTCGTTCGCGGAGCTTGCGAAACAACTGGATCAGGACGCAGTCGTGTATGGGTTGGAGTTCGTAGATGATGCTGCGGATGAGCAGGCCATGCTGGCACGTTACGTTGATTTGATCGTCAGCACGCAAGCGCAAGGTCCGTATGTGCTGCTTGGTTATTCCATAGGTGGTAATCTGGCGCATAAGGTTGCTGACACACTGGAACGTCAAGGTCATACTGTATCCGATATTTTTATGCTCGATTCGGTCAAAAGGGCGGAAGCCCTGCCCTTCACAGTTGAAGAAACAGAGCATGAAATTCATGACATGCTGGAACAAGTTCCCTACTCCTACCGTGAGCTGTTGAATGAAACGTACCAACGTAAAATGATCGCTTACGCGGTATATGGCAACCAGCTTGTGAATACAGAGAGCGTTCAGGCGAATATTCACGGCTTTGTCGCCGTTGGATCGGAAACGGTCAAGGGTACAGGAGATAATCGACTTTTATGGAAAGACGCTACACAAGGTAGCTATGAAGAGCATAGCTTGATTGGCAATCATTATGAACTGCTGGAACCCGGATTTATCGAGGAAAATGTAAAAAGTATCCGTGCCACCATACAAAAGATAACTCGGAACACGGACAAAGACATGACACAAGACTTGGCACATCATAAATCTTGAAAATCTACGGTCGATGATGTAACGAACTGAATCACTAATTTTTAATCTGTAACACATGAATCCTGATCGACAGGTAAGAAGCCTTCTGCTTACGCGACTCGATCAGGATTCGCTTTATTATGTGCACTCCCGCGATGGGAAGTGCGATGATTCCATAGCGCCATGCTGATGGCTTCCATATGGAGTATAAATATCTGCTCGCTATGCAATCACCGCACGGTTCAAATCATTAAATCAACTTCATACGTAAGGATGGTACTTCAATATGAAGAATAAAGGCATTTGCTACCTATCCGCTTTTTTAGCAGCGTTGTTTCTCTCGAACCTGCTCATTGCTTCGGCATGGGCAACAGACAGCATAACACCTGATTCATTGGAAAAAACAGTGGACAATATTATGAGTACAGAATTGGAAAAATTGCATATTCCGGGGGCTGCAGTCGTCGTGACCCAGGAAAACCAAATCCTTTTTAGTAAAGGCTATGGATATGCAGATATGGAGCGGAAAGTGGTATTCGATCCAGCAAAGACCATTGTTCGTGTCGGATCTCTAACCAAATCATTTAGTGCAAGCGCCACGATGCAGCTGGTTGAGCAAAATAAGCTTGATTTGAATGAAGACGTGAACAGCTATCTCCACAGCTATAAAGCTACGCAATACCAAAATCAGCCTTTCAATTTGCATCAGCTTTTGACACATACCTCGGGATTAGATGAAGCGCTGTACGACATTAACAGCTCGACTCGGGCAGGCGTTTTGCCCACAGAGCAGTATCTCAGCACGTATTTTCAAAATCAGCCTCCCATCCGCAAACCTGGAATTCAGTATGATTACAGCAATGTCGCCTACGGTCTGATCGGTAATATCGTGGAGCAAGTAAGCGGTCAGGGACTGAATGATTACCTCCGTACACATCTGTTCCAGCCGATGAATATGCCCAGCGCGACACTGGAATTGCCGTTAAATCATCCTGCACTGGCCCAGTCGTATCAGTGGAAGGACGGAGCGTATTTGAAACAGCCTTTGTCGTATATCAATCTGCCGGGAGCAGGAGCGTTGAACGTCACACCCAACGAGTTTTCCCATTATCTGATCACTCATTTAAACCAAGGCAAGTATGAGGGCAAAGTGGTGCTTCAGCCACATACGGTAAAAGTGATGCATGCGCAGCAATTTGCAGTCGATGCACGCCTGGATGGCGTGGGCTACGGATTTTTTCGTGGTCATTTGGAGACGGGAGTACCTATGCTGTGGGCTACCGGGGAAATTGATGATTTTATTTCTGAGATGGTATTGATTCCGTCCCAAAAGATTGGTATTTTTGTGATCATTAATTCAGCTGACACGGACACCCTGCTACATGGAAAAGTCATCCATGCGATAGCCCAAATGCTGCCCTCAGAGCCGCAGGCCGTTTCGCAGTCACTAGCTCGCTCTTCCACACAAGTGAAACTTTCGCCAGAGATCGAGGGCGTATATCAGGTGGATTCTAATCCTGTTCATGGTTGGGGAAAATGGATTCGGATACTGGGAAGCATTACATACACCGTGCGAATTCAAGATGATCATACGTTAATTGTTAAAGGAAAACACCCAAATGAGAATGAAGCAACAGACAAAGTGTTTCAAGCAGCAGGTGATGGATTGTTTGTGGAAAAGGGGGGCCAGCTTAAAATTTTGCTGTATCAGGAAAACGGTACTTGGATGATGGTTGCCCCAGACAGTAAGACCATGAAGCAGACGACACTTTGGCACCGTACCTGGACTCTGCTTGTCAGCTACGCTGCCGCCTCCTTATTTTTCATCACAACCTTGCTGATTTGGATTGTAAGATATGTGATCAGAGATATCCGTAAAACGAATAATCACATTTCGTCCAACCTTGCATTCATTGCGTCACTAAATTCGATTTTTCTCGGGGTGCAGGTCATCTATGGTAACAATCAGATCGTGTATGGCTATTCCGCCTGGTATATCTGGGGAATTTGCACGTTACCGCTCATTTCAGCTCTCATTGCCGTATGGGTATTGATCGTGAATGGCGCAAAGCTGATTACAGGGGAAAGGAGACCCCGGGCTGCTGGGAAAATCCTATTTGCGGTACTCACATTGCTGCATACGGTGTATCTCTTTTATTGGAATTTACTTCCTATTCATTATTCCTAAAGATTTACAAAACAATGCATATTCGAACATAAATGAATGCTAAAATTTGTATCTGATGCCCCCCAGAGGGGCTTTAAACCAACAAACAGGAGGAGAATAATGGGAATCTTTCGTCGCTTTACATCCCGTAGCTTCAAATACGCAACTGCTATGGTTTTCACTTTATCGTTGTACGCTGGTGTTGCGGGCAGCATACAACCGGTACGGGCAGAAGGTCCGGCGGACCCAGCCCCCTTCATTGCTGCGAAAGTGGTCAATGAGAACGCTGGTAGAAAAGTGCTGTTTGATAATACACATGGACAGACAGCTGGCGCAGCAGATTGGGTGATTGATGGTGGATTTTCAGACTTCGGCCAAGCCCTCGCGAGCAATGGCTATGATGTACACGAGCTTCGCCAATCTACGCCTATTACTTACAATGATCTAAAGAATTATGATGTATTTGTTACGGCAGAGCCAAATATTCCTTTTAAACAGAGCGAACAGGCTGCAATGGAGCAGTATGTAAAAGCAGGCAATAGTATTTTTTTCATTGGAGATCATTATAACGCGGACCGCAACAAGAATCGCTGGGACGGATCGGAGAGCATTAATGGCTACCGTCGTGGTGCATGGGAAGACCCTGCGAAGGGAATGAGTGCAGAAGAAAAAAGCTCAGCAGCGATGCAGGGCGTAGTCAGCTCAGATTGGCTGGGCAGCCAGTTTGGTGTGCGCTTTCGCTACAATGCATTAGGCGATATCACGGCTAATCAGATTGTCGAGCCAGCGCAGGCGTTCGGCATTACAGCTGGAGTGAGTAATGTGGCAATGCATGCAGGATCAACACTCGCGATTATCGACCCGGCGAAAGCCAAGGGAATCGTATATCTCCCTAAAACCAATCAGGCTTGGGGCAACGCGGTAGATCAGGGCGTTTATAACGGAGGCGGCATTCCAGAAGGACCTTATGCAGCTGTATCGAAAGTAGGACTAGGCAAAGCTGCTTTCATTGGGGACTCGTCTCCTGTTGAAGATGCAACGCCAAAATATTTGCGCGAAGAGACAGGAACCAAGAAGACAACGTATGACGGCTTTAAGGAGCAGGATGACGCCGTGTTACTGGTCAATATCGTAGACTGGTTGTCCAACAAGGAGGAGTATACCAGCCTGACGGAAGTGAAAAGCTTACAGCTGGACCAGCCGACGGCATTACTGCCTTTTGAAGAGCCACAGACTTCCACGGAACCACAAGCCGAGCCTTGGTCCGCTCCCGCAGCCGGCTACAAATGGTGGGATCAGCGAACATTCAAGGCAGGGTCCTATGGCGGATCTACAGCCAGTGTGCAACCAGTGTACAGCATCGTTCGTCAAGAGCAGCTGCCCAATGCACAGCCTTTTCAAATTCGAGTTACTGCCGACCAACTGGCTCCTAACAGCACGATTAGCGGATTTAGCACAGGTATTTATGTAGCGGGCGGCAATCAAGTAGCCCAGATTCAAAATCCGGATGGAAGCTGGCCAACCTCTTACGGCTATAGCGGAACATTTAGTTTGGAGTCCAACGGCAAAGGGCATGCCTATAAGGACTTGACGGTGCGGATCAAGCCGGGAACCAGTGGTTCAGCTAATCTTAGACTGAGGCAAAACGGCAGCAATCTGCTGACCCAATCCGTCGTGCTGGCTGATGTCCCGGCCCAGCCGTTGCCTGAGGAAGGCAATACGGTTCCAGCTCGTATCAGTGTCGCAGAAGCACGGAGTCTCCCGGCTGGCAAAGTCGTGACCTTAGAGGGTGTTGTGACGACAGAACCAGGTGCATTCGGCGGTCAAGCCTTTTACATGCAGGATGAAAGTGGTGGGATTTATGTATATCAGAACCAAAGCGGCTTTCACCAAGGTGATCGAGTAAAGCTTACAGCAAGCTTGGCACTGTATAATAGTGAGCTAGAGTTAACCGATCCAGTGGCAATTGAAAAAACGGGAGAAGGACAAACGCCGGAAGCTGTACAAGTCACCGAACTCAGTGATGCGAACCAAGGACAGTTAGTTGAGCTTCCTACGGCAATGATTCGTAATGTGATAGACGCGACTCCCGTAGGTTCGTTTGAATTTGATGCAGTATCTGGTGAAGGAAGTCACCATGTGCGCGTCGATGCACGTACAGGCTTAACACGGACATCTTTTCCATATCAAGAAGGACAGCAAGTGAAGCTGAAGGGAATTTCGGCGATTTTCAAAGGGAATTATCAGTTAAAACCGCGTGGACTGGATGATTTTTCAGCTCAGACAGGCGCAGCATTGCAGGAAGTAGAGCTTTCACTGGATCAAACGACCCTCAACATTGGGGATACGGCAGCGACACATCTCAAGGGTACGCTGACAGATGGCAGCGAAGCTGATTTAAGCCGCGCTTCTGTTCAGTATATCAGCAGTCATGAATCCGTTTCACTGGATACTTATGGAGAACTTAAGGCCCTAAAAGAGGGGAGCGCGGAGATTACAGCCAGCGTCACCTTGGACGGTCAAACAGTGGTATCCAATCCTGTAGCCGTTAGAGTCAAAAAGACTGCTGTAGGTGAAGTGCCGGGAAAACCTGTGCTGTCGCATGATAACGGGCAGGACACTGGACTGAAGGATGGCAACTACAACATCACCATGAATCTGTGGTGGGGTACGAATGGTGATGAACTCAAGTTGTATGAAAACGACAAGCTGATTGGCACCGAATCATTGCAAGCTGCTTCCCCTGGAGCACAGCATGCAGTCATTCCTGTTACAGGCAAGACCAATGGTACCTACACGTATACTGTAGAACTGATCAACGCTTCTGGTAAAACGACCAGCGACCCGTTAACTGTTGAAGTGACCGATGCTTCGCCTGGTATTCCAGTGCTGTCTCATGACAATTGGGACGGTGACGGCACCTACACCCTTACAATGAACATGTGGTGGGGCACGAATGCGACAAAATACAACTTATATGAAAATGGAGAACTGATCGACGCCCAGGATCTTCCAAGCCAAAGCCCGCAGGCCCAAAGTGCAGTCACCAACATCCAAAATCAAAAGCCGGGTACATACGAGTATCGGGCCGAGTTAGTCAATGCTTCAGGAGAAGTTTCTAGTCAAACGATAAGTGTAGAAGTAAAGGGCCATTAAGTAGAAAGGATGGTCCGTTAAAAAGTAAGAGCATCTATTGACCTCGTGAGAGTCTATAGATGCTCTATTTTATTTTTACGATATGTCTGCCACTATGGTGTTCTGTCGAGCTGTATTTATATAAGAGAGAAGCATGAAAAAAGTACCCGCAGCGGGTACTATCATTTTAGGATTGTGTTGGTTGAGCAGACAGTCCCTCTATATCTGAGGAGCCATAGAAGAACAAGGCAACTAGTATCACAATAATGACAACCTCTGCAAAATATTCTCCATCAAACTCACTCACCACAAGTATCTCCTTTCGCCACTTGTTAATTGTTTACTTTCTGTGAAAAGGCCTGTATTACTTGATCAAGTGTCATATTTCCATTATCATTTAAAAATTTTACCATATTATCGACATTGGAAGGAGTAGATGCTAATGTTTTGTATTTTCCAGTGAGGCCTAAAAATAATGTTGCTTGTCTGTATAAAGTCACGGAATCGACGTTTAGTTTTCCCGTTAGTAGGAGGGCTGCCACTAAGACCTCCACATTTTTCCCTTGAAGAGCAGAAAAGATAGCCGAATTACTGTTTAATCCATTTTTCTTTTGACCGTTGGGGGGGGATTTGGATTTACGATTCCCATTCCCATTACCATTCTTTCCTAAGGAAGCCATTGAATCTTCCTCCCGCCATATACTGCTCCTGCCTGGTTTTCACAAAATTCGGGACAAGGACAGCGGCACTGCATGTGCTCATCAATATACGTTATGATCATACGATATGCGAATAAGAGAGCATTGGTTACTATAAGAATCACCCTGGCTGAAGGTAGTTGGCTACTATTATCAGTAATTTATTTCGCATGTTGGTCCGATTTAGAGTAAACTACAATAAAGCAAGCCAAATGAGCAATTTGCATACATCCCAAGAGCGTTTCCAATCAGCAATGTTTAGACCGAAACGGTTTAGTTCGTTTATTGTATTTTTGAGCGTTGAATTGGAATTAAGCAAATGCTGAAATAGGAGTTGTAGATAAAATATGTCGAATGAAGAAGTATTGTTAACTAAAGAGGGATTGGCCAAGCTAGAGGATGAGCTTAAGGAACTGAAGACCGTAAAACGTAAGGAGCTAGCCGAACGGCTTAAGTTGGCTATCAGCTACGGTGATTTGAAGGAAAATAGTGAGTATCACTCAGCCAAGGACGACCAAGCATTTATGGAAACCCGCATTCTCATATTGGAGAAGATGCTGACCAAAGCCCGGGTCGTGGACGAGAGTAATTTAGACCTTAGAACCGTTAGTATCGGATCGACTGTCATTCTGAATGACATCGAATTTTCGGAGAAGATGGAATACAAAATTGTAAGTCCTGCTGAGGCGGATGTTCTGGATAACAAAATTTCCTATGAGAGTCCTTTAGGCAAGGCACTTTTGGGGAAAGAAGTGGGCAGTATCATTCATGTGGATGCACCCATGGCTGTAATCAAATATGAGTTGCTTGAAATTAAGCTCACATAGTTCATTCCCGATTCCCTTATATGAGGGGGCCGGGATTTTTTTATTTCTCGCTACTTACATACCGTCCATGTGGAGCACAGTTGCACTCCACATACTGGACAGGATTTTCTTTACTCCGCTATAGCGCACTAAGTTAGTCCGTCATCAGGAAGCCTGCTTGCTCCAGTGCAGCGCAGGCATCGTTAATTTTATCTTCATCCGAGGCATTCAAGGTATGCAGGTGGATGCCTCCCGTCAGCTGGGACAAATAAGTGGCCTGGGTGGAACTGATTTTACGGATAAAATCGTCCACTTCCTTGCGAGTTCCAACCCGTATCGGAGCAGTTAGATCCCCGTATACCGGATGCTCAACAATAACATCCTGCACACTTACACCGTAGTCCACAATCAGCTTTAGTTCCTCTTCTGTCTGTTCAGGTCGATGTTTACACACAATAATACGTGAGGCTAAGGGGGCTGTCTGACCCGCAGGCTCCATATAAATGTATCCTTGACTCGTTGCAAGGATAGGCTCTTGGCTTGCTTTTAACAGGGAAATATCCTGTACAATTACTTGTCTGGAAACGGAGGATCTGCGTGCCAGTTCGCTCCCGGTCAGCGGTGATTCGCTCTTCAGCCACAACAGCAGCTGCTCGCGGCGATCCGTACCTGACCGCTTTAAAGATTCAGTCAACGGGATAAGCTCCTTTCTTGTCGATGCGTCAGGTCTGTCAAAATATCTACCAGTACATTCAATTCCTCGATGGTGGTTGCCCTTCCGAAAGAAATACGGATAAATTGTAATGCTTCACGGTCGGATGCTCCAAGCGCTTGTAAGGCAGGCGAAGGATCGTGGTGTCCGGCGGCACATGCGCTTCCGGTTGATATACAGACACCTCTGCGATTACATTCCAGCATAACATATTGTCCCTCGTAACCGTGAAAAAAACATCCAACTATATGATGAAGCACTGCTTTATTCTCGCTTTCCTGTACGACCCAACGTAACGGAATGGATCTTTCCTGAATTTTCCTAATAAAGTGTCTTCTCAGGGTAGCATATCGCTCCTGATGCGACTCCATCTGTTCGGTCATCATTTCTGCCGCCGCGACAAAGGCTGCAATCCCGGGAACATTAACCGTTCCAGGACGAAATCCGTTTTCATGTAGCGTATCAGGGTACACGGGACGCCACGGGGTTCCGGGTTTGAGATATGCAGCACCGACACCTTTGGGGCCATACACTTTATGGCTCGATACAGAGAGTGCATCTACTCCCATGGCTTCTACATCTAAGAGAATATTCCCAAATGTCTGTACCGCATCACTGTGCAGCAAAATACCCCGTTCGTGTAGCAGGGGAGATATGGCAGCAAGGTCCTGAACCAGTCCCGTTTCCGAATTGGCGTGTTGTACAGATACAAGTCCGGTGTTTTCTCTCAGGTGAGGTAAAAGAGCTTCGCGAGTCATTCGTCCTTCCCGATCCGGTTGCACAATGGTCAGTTCATAGCCCTGACGTTCCAGCAAAGTAGCAAGGTTGTACATCGAGTGATGTTCCAAAGCGCTCATGATCCAATGCTTTTTATGCGGCGGCAACCCGTTCAGGATTGATTGCACAATCAACATATTGGATTCTGTTCCCCCGGTTGTAAAATAGATGCCTTCCTTTTGCCCGCCAATCATATTTGCTATTCGTTGCCTGCTGTAATCCAGCGTGTAGGCTGCTTGACCGCCCGCATCATGGAGGCTGCTGGCATTTCCGAACATTTCCTTATTTAATACGTTATACATATTTAAAGCTTCGTCACACATAGGTGTGGAAGCGGCATAGTCCAGATAAATCACAGTAATTCCTCCCTGCTTAAAAATAATTCCATTCAAAAACTCTTGAGATTATTGTAGTCATGTGTAAATATAAGTGTCAAGACACTTGTAAACAGTTATGTACACAAAGCGGTTATCTGTTCGTGAGAGCGGAAACGATCAGCCGCATCGATATGGAGGGATTCTAATGTCTATGCTTGACATTTTACAAGGAAATAGAGGGCTTATACCAGAGCATTATAAGACACTGACGGTTGCTGACATGGAGCAGCGAGTGGCCGAGTTGAAACAAAAATGGGGACCCAAGCTGCTTATACCGGGCCATCACTATCAGAAGGACGAGGTTATTCAGTTTGCTGATATAACAGGAGATTCTCTACAGCTTGCTCAAATGGCTGCACAAAATCAGGAAGCGGAGTTTATTGTATTTTGTGGGGTACATTTTATGGCCGAGACAGCGGATATGCTGACTACTGATCGACAGACTGTTGTCCTGCCGGATATGCGTGCAGGCTGCTCGATGGCAGATATGGCGAATGTGGAGCAGACAGAACGAGCATGGAAGCATTTACAGGAATGGGTAGGAGATACGATCATACCGTTAACGTATGTAAATTCCACAGCAGAGATCAAAGCCTTTGTAGGGCGACATGGCGGGGCTACCGTGACCTCTTCGAATGCCAAACAAGTGCTGGAATGGGCGCTGAAGCAAAAGGAACGTATTTTGTTTTTGCCGGATCAGCATTTGGGCCGCAATACAGCTTACGATCTTGGAATTCCGCTAAATGAAATGGCCGTGTGGAATCCCATGACCGATCAGCTGGAGACTGAACAGGACCCGGCAACCGTAAAAATTATTTTATGGAAAGGACATTGCTCTGTTCATGAAAAATTCACGGTAGATCACATTCGCAATGTCCGCGAGCGTGATAAGAACATCCGGGTCATCGTGCACCCCGAATGCTCTTATGAGGTCGTACAGCTCGCAGATTGCGCGGGCTCCACAAAATTCATCATCGATACCATTCGCGCGGCAGAGCCGGGAACCCAATGGGCTGTTGGCACAGAAATGAATCTCGTGCAACGAATCAAACAGCAGTACCCTGAACAGCAGATTGAATCGCTCAATCCCGATATGTGTCCCTGTCTGACCATGAACCGGATCGATCTTCCCCATTTGCTGTGGGCAATGGAGCAGTTTGATCGGGGTGAGCCTGTGGGTGTGATTCGTGTGGATGCTCAGATCAGACAGGATGCTGTACTAGCATTGAATCGTATGCTTGCTATCCGTTAACCTTTTGCTGTTCCAGCGAGAATGCTGCTTAAAATCTTTGGTCTTATTTTAAAGAAGCAGGGAGCTTGACGCCAAGCAGACGGTTTCCGCTTTGAATAAATATCATTCCACCGGATTTGAGCGTTGGACCGAAGGAGCGTGAGCCTGTGTTGACAGCAAACACGGGCTTTAAGCTCATCAAATCATAGCCATGAAATACGCCATCTGATTGCCCGACATAGACTCCTTTACCGAATACGTCAGCTTGAACGGTCGGATTATCGCCGTCGTAATGAATGAATTGACCTGAGGACAGCTTCATAGCAGTCAGTCTGGATGTACTAAAATCTTGGTAGAACATGCGACCTTCATGAATAGACAATAAAGGAACAAGTTGATCATAGCCATTTTGCGCCCACTTGCGAGCAGGTTTGCTATCTGGTTTATAGTTCCAGAAGTCATAGGAAGCTAGTATCTTTCCCTGAAAGACATAAAGGTCTTTACCGTACAAAAAAGCAGAACCGTATATGCCTCCAGATTGGAAAGTGCCATCTTTATTTTCAGCCTCAGTCCATCGGTACTGACGATCTCCTTTGGATTCACCTGTCTTGAGGTCGTACTGTGCTATCGTAACTTTTCGATTTACCGGGTCATCATCAATCATAAACGTATTGGCAACAGAGTAGACAATCCCGTCTTTAACGGCCAGTGGAAAAGAACTTCTGAAGCTGTCCCAAAGCTTTTTGCCGGTTTTAGCGTCATAGGCATTAATCTGTTCAAAGGTCAGGCTGCCCTGTACATTATAGTTGCGGATAAGCACACCGTCAGTTTCCATTATTTCGCCCAAACCACTGTATGAGTTCTTATCCTCACTGATTTTCCACTTCACCTTGCCACTGACAGCATCAATGGCAGCCGTTTGCACCGATTGCATAATATATATAGTTGGACCAATGCGCTGAATACCATATGCTTCAGTAAATCCAAGCGGAGTGGACCACACTTTCTTGCCAGCTTCTGTAACGGCATAGATAGAACCGCTTCGTGTCATTCCGTAGATGATACCTTTGTTGTACGTTAAAACAGGGGTAAGTTGATCACCATATTGCCACAATTTCCGACCCGAACTGGCCTCAAGGGCAACCAGTCTATGGTTCGAGTCAACCGCGAATACCTTACCGTTTTCCGCTATTGCTACCGCCTTATCTGGATATCGGTTTCTATCGATTGGGATAACGGGAAAAGACCAGGAAGGTTTGATCACAGGTGCCTGGATTGTGGTGCTATAAGCGGCGTTACTCATGGAGACTGCAGATTGCTCTGCACTTGCCTTTTCAGTGAATCCATCGCTGATTAAGGGCAGCCCAATGCTGGCTAACGCCAATCCTGTAAACAATGTGCTGTGTATCGTTTTTCTCATACGCGCTGGCTCCTTTAATGGTTAATAGGGGAGTAAGGCTTTATAGAAAGTCACCTTTGATTAGACTGTAAATAAACCCAAAAGTTTCATGTTGTATTTACATTTTGGTTGTTTTGAGCATAAATACTTAAATTCAGTTGCTTGTGTCCAACCTGTATCTCTAATTAAAGATTAGT
Source organism: Paenibacillus sp. A3M_27_13 (assembly GCF_024213315.1). Classification (NCBI taxonomy): domain Bacteria; kingdom Bacillati; phylum Bacillota; class Bacilli; order Caryophanales; family Paenibacillaceae; genus Paenibacillus; species Paenibacillus sp. A3M_27_13. The sequence goes on along the minus strand of NZ_JANAVE010000010.1, from coordinate 149,918 downwards.
CGCTTGTCCGGTTTTCGTGCTATAATTGTAGCAACAAACCGAAGGAGGTGAATCCCTTGTTTGAGCTCCAGGACCTACTCCCTTATTTATTTACAATCGGCTTGCTGTGCACAGTGACTTATGCATATCTCGCTCATTTGCACGGCAATGTACCCGAATGCTGGGTCGAAGGCGGGCCCGTAAGGTCGCATGCTTCTCCACAGATGCCGATGTCTGCTCGTGGACAGGACATGCCTGTCCGGCTGGCCCGACATATCCGGCGTAAGGAAGCGCCGGATGAAGATGCATCCGATTGTTCTCCCTCGTTGAACGATGGCACAGCCAATCAACGAGGAGGAACATATGAAACGATTCAAGGGATTCACCTTTTGGGGTAAAAAAGAACGGATATTAGGATTAATGGTAGCGTTGGCGGTGGTTATGCTGCTGTCTGGTTGTGGTGCGAATGCTGCGGAGATAAATGCACAGACACCCGGATTTTTTAATCATTACGTGGTGTTCCCGCTTTCTTGGCTTATTCAGCAATTGGCGCAATGGTTTGGTGGAAGCTTTGGGCTGGCGATTATGACTTTGACATTCATTGTCCGGCTGGCCTTACTGCCTCTTATGATGCGTCAAACGCGTGCCCAGCAGGGGATGAAGCGTAAGATGAGCGCCATGCAGCCCGACTTGGACCGAATTAAGAAGAAGTATGAAAACAAGAAAGATACCACCAGCCAGCAGAGTATGCAGCAGGAAATGATGTCGCTTTATAAAGAGCATCAATTCAATCCGCTTAATATCGGTTGTCTGCCTATTCTCATTCAGCTCCCGATCTTGAGCGGTATGTACACTGCAATCCGCTTAACCCCGGAGCTGGCGTCTCACTCCTTCCTATGGTTCCGGCTCGGACAGCCGGACTGGATTTTGGCAATCGTCGTCGCAGTTGTATACTTGGCACAGGCCAAGCTTTCTCAGCTTCAGATGACGCCTGACCAGCGCAAGCAATTTGCGATCATGGGCTATCTTTCACCGATTATGATGGCGGTCTTTTCCTTTAATGCCCCTTCTGCCATGCCATTATATTGGACAGTAAGCGGCACCTTTTTGCTGCTTCAGTCGCTGTGGTTCCGCAGACGCTATCCAATAGAGGAAGCAGAGAGTAAGGTTAAACTTGGAGAAGTCACACCAACCTAAATAGAAGATGATATTTGTTTAACTTAAGATTTGCGCTTGTAGTATGCCACGTGTAATCATAGGATGTCATTCGAGCCGTTTATAAGGCTTAGAATGGCGTCCTTTTTTGATGCTGCTTTTTCGCTACATTCCGCTTGTGATTTTGTAGTCAATATGAAATCCTTATATTATAAAATGATTCTTAAAGTTGGGAGAGGCTATATGAGAACTCCAACCACGTCCATAGAATGATATGATCATCAAATAAAGGAGGACGGATGCTATTGCATGAGAAGCGTGCAAAAAGCACCCGGCTATATACCAACAGGGATACCTCATGGGCGCCTGATCCCACCTTTTCCAAAAAAAATGGGTTTCGACATGTGGAGGATGCACCTAGTCTTTGAATGAAATGATAACAGAAAAATGGGTAAAGTAAGATATATACGAAAGCTAATGCTGGACTTTGTTTTATCACGCAATGAATGTTATGGAGGAACTATAGAAAATGAAGAAAACACCAACAAAGCTGCCCATTTCCTTAGCACTGCTCACATGTATAGTATGTGCGCTCGGTTTTGGCTTAATCGCATTATGGGTGAGCGACCATCAAATCCGGTATTTTGACCAGAAAATTATTACGGCTATTCGACAGCTGGAGTCGCCCGCCATGACCCGTCTAATGAAATTTTTCACCATGATCGGCAGCGGGATTCCAGTTGTGATCATCATTTTAATTGCCATGTTCGTGCTTTATAGAGTATTGGGACACCGCAGAGAACTGCTTTTTTTGGCGGCTGGTGTGTTGGGATCGGTAATGCTGAATACGATACTGAAATTGCTTTTTCAGCGTGCGAGACCGGAGATTAACCGTATTATTGAAGAGAATGGATACAGCTTTCCGAGCGGACATTCCATGACAGCTTTCAGCATGTACGCTGCGCTGACATTTTTAGTGTGGAAGCATGTTCCTTCTAGGCTGGGGCGTATCCTTCTTATTGTGCTCAGCAGTCTGCTGATTGTAGCAATCGGAACGAGCCGCATTTATTTGGGCGTACATTATCCGAGCGACGTTGTGGGTGGCTATTTTATGAGTGGCTGCTGGATGGCGGCTTGTATTTGGTTTTATCAGCGGTACGAAGAACGACGAATGCTGCCACTTCGCTCCAAATCGACAGCATAATAGGTAGCATAAATAAATGAAGCATATAAAAAAGCAGACGCTTTAGCGTCTGCTTTTCATTTGGACAGAGGAAGTGTGTTCAGTCATCTTAGTTCTGGCCTGTTCACCAGGATTGAGCCCCAGCTTCTGCTCCCATTTTCCATAAAATATAATAGCCGCCTGCATGAAGATGCCAGGAAGCTTCCGGCTTCGAATGAATTGATGAACGCCAATGGCACAACCTGCACCAATAAGCGCACCTGCCAAAATATCCGAGGGATAATGCACTCCGGTCCACACGCGGGATACTGCGATGAGTACAGCCAAGATAACCCAGAGAACACGGAATTTTTGATGATGAAGCCATAAAATGGAAGCCAGAGCAAACGCTCCAAGTGCATGGTTACTTGGGAATGAAGCATTAGGATCATGGTGAACAAGCTGAATGACTGAATGTCCGACAAAAGGTCGATCTCTGTAAAACAAATGTCCAAGGCCCCAACTAATTACAAAACCGATACAAACCGTTATAACGGCTTCTAAAACCATCATCCGATGCGGCATTTTAAAAGTGAACCAGTAAATCAGCAAAGCCACTCCGAATAAATATGGTGCATATTGCGCCAAGAAACGCATGGTTCCATTCAAAAAGGCGAGGGAATTAGCCAGTTCATTGATCCAGTGAAATAAAGCATAATCTACATTAATTAACATGAATAAATTACTCCTTAACATCAAAAAATTGAATAACAAAGTTATATTATAGAGCGACTACACGGATAAAAGCTTAAAATCAAATAAAAAATGAATGTCATTTCCATTACTCATTTGTTTTTTCTATAGAAAATAGGTGGTTTTGCGATGGAAAAGTCGGTGCTGGTCATTGATGATGAAGAGAAGATATCCAGATTGCTTCAGTTGGAGTTATCCCATGAAGGATATGCAGTTGAAATCGCACAGACGGGCAGAGAAGGATTGGAAAAAGCTCTAGCACGTACATGGGATATCATCATTTTGGATGTAATGCTGCCGGAGATGAACGGGGTCGAGGTACTGAAGCAGATTCGAAAAGTGGACAATCATACACCAGTAATTATGGTCACTGCACGTAACACGACTCCTGATAAGGTTTCAGGTCTGGATGAAGGTGCCAATGATTACATTACGAAGCCTTTTGAGATCGAGGAGTTATTAGCGCGGATGCGGGCCAGTATGAGGCATCAAATGGAGCCAACAGCTACCGCTTTACAAGAAGAGGACAAGCCGCCGTCTAGGCTCCAAGTGGATAGTTTGGTGTTGGAACGCAAAACCAGGTCAGTAGTGCGGGAAGGAAACCGAATCGAACTGACGCCAAAAGAATATGATCTGCTTCTTTATCTGATGGAGCACAAAAATCAGGTATTGCAGCGGGATCAAATGATTCAGGACGTGTGGGGATTTGATTTTGTCGGTGATACGAATGTCGTAGATGTGTATATCCGGTATGTTCGCAAAAAAATTGATCATGGATACAAAAAGAAATTGATAAAAACCGTGCGCGGTGTTGGGTACTTCATCCGGGAGGAAGACTAGTGAAGCTTCGGACCAAAATCACCCTGCTCAGTTCTATTTTAGTGATGTCGATACTCCTGTTTGTGGATGTTACAGTTCACCTATTGTTCGTCAAAATCGCTACGCGAAATGAAAGAGAAGTGCTGCAAAATAAGTGGACTGAAATCATTGCCGAAACCGGACCCACGATGATTCTGAAGAATGCATGGGGCCCCAAACTGAAAGATGAGCTTTCTGGAGATACCATTTTGAGGGTATTTGATCAGCAATCCCGACTTTTGTATGAAGTAAGTCGCCAGTCCCGCTTTAAGCTGGGCGATATACGTTTTAACACTTCTCAAAGCTCTCAACTGACAGATGTACAGGGTCATAAAATTCTGGTTATCCATCTGCCTGTGCTTTCTCTGGAGGGCAATCAGAAGGGGACGCTGGAGATCGTGGAAAAATGGGATGCACTCGAAACCAATCTCGATATTTTAAATACGATTCTCATCACATCGACTGTAGGGGCTATGTTGCTAAGCTTGGTAGGAAGCACGATTTTGGCGAATGCCATATTGCTGCCGATTTCCAGTAGTATTCAAACGATGCAGGAAATTGAAAGAAGCTTGAAATTTAAAAAAATCCCCGCTGGCAGTCATAATCAAGATGAATTGTCCCAAATGACCGCCACTTTTAACCGAATGATGGAGAGATTAGAAGAAAGCTTTCAGAGCCAGCAGCAGTTTGTTTCAGATGCCTCACATGAGCTGAACACCACTCTTATGATTATTGAGGGCTATGCCAACATGCTGCGGCGGTGGGGCACGCGTGACGAGGACATTCGTAAGGAATCCATTGAATCGATCTATGAAGAAACTCAGCGAATGCGTACGATGACACAGCAGTTGCTGACTCTTGCCTCCTCACAGCAGAAAGATCCTGAGCCGCATGAGCGGATAGAAATGATCGGTTGTTGTCAACAGGTGGTAGCGCATCTCAAGCCTGTACATGATCGTCAAATTTCTATTTTAACAGAAGAGAACGAAATTTGGCTGGATGCCAATCTGACAAAAATAAAGCAGTTGCTAGTGATCCTGCTGGATAATGCATTAAAATACAGCTCGGATGAGATCGAAATAGGGTTATCTACAGATGAAAAGGATGTCTATATCCAGGTTAAGGATTATGGGATCGGAATACCTGAGGGCGAGATCAAGCGGGTCTTTGAACGATTTTATCGGGTAGATAGCTCCAGGCATCGTAAAACCGGAGGAACGGGGCTGGGGTTGCCAATTGCCAAGGCAATTACAGATGCCCATCAGGGTACGATACGCATGGAGAGCGTAGAAGGAGAAGGAACGGTAGTCATCGTCACGCTGCCCCAAAGACAACAGGAAAGGCTGTCCCGCTAGTAGATACATCTACTAGCGGGACAGCCCTTTTTATCATCTGAAATTTATTCTAAAGGACACGACGTGCTGTTGTGTAATTGCGACTCCACCATCCGGAATTTAGATCTGTAACCGTTACGCCGCCTTTACCATACGTATGCAGAATTTTGCCGTTCCCCATGTAAATGGCTACATGATGAATTGGTGCATAGAAAAAGACCAAATCGCCTTTTTTCAGCTGACTACGCGGTACAAAAGTGCCAACAGTTGATTGCTGTCTAGACGAACGTGGTAGCTTAATGCCATTTTGTGCAAATACATATTGAGTGAATGAAGAGCAGTCAAAAGAGCTTGTATTGCCAGCTGGGGCTCCATGCTCATAACGCACGCCCATAAACTGGGAGCCTTTAGAAATAATCCGATCAGCTTTACTTGCCGAAGCAGCATGAGTGGTGGCTGGTCCAACGACGAAGCTCCCTGCGCTCAATGCCAAAGTCATAGTAAAGCAAATACCCATCCACAATTTTTTAGAAGTATGTTTCATATATAAATTCCTCCGTTATTCGTATTGTGTTGATGTCCTGAAATGACAATAACACAAATAAAATATCCGGAATTTACCACTCATGGTTACAAACCTGTTACCCCAACGCTTTGTCCTCATTTATTAGAAAACGATGAGAATTTTCTCCTTAATTTTGGCTTGACAAATTGTATAGACTCCACTTATAGATAGGCTCGTATGACAAAAAGCGACTTGCAGACGATTGGCACAAGCAATCACGCAAAATATACATACCTATATACTACAATTTATAACTTGTACGGGAGTATGCTCTGATTCCCGTTGACATTGTAAGGATCACACCGTATTTCCGGTCAGGAAGGGGAATTCGTATGGCTTCAAAGCAGAATAAAGCACTCAAAAAACGGCGTCTAACCATTGTTCAGGTCATTTCCAACTATCCAGATGCACAGCCGGTACCCTCCAACAAGGGCGGAACGGAAAAGGTCGTGCATGAATTAACTGAGGAATTGGTGAGACGAGGGCATCATGTATCTCTTTTTGCCGCTCTTGGGAGCAGGAGCAGTGCGCGGTTGATTACCTATCCCAAGGGTTTGAAACATAGTCAGATCCCCCAATATGTACTCCGGCATATGCCTTCCGACACACATATCATTCATGATCATACCTTTCGTTCTGCTGTAGGGCGTAGGAAGCTGCCTTGTCCATCAGTATGCACCGTTCATCTTCCAGTGAAGAGACACGGTAAAAACCCGGTATATGTCAGTAAACGAGCACGTCAGCTGATGGGCAGGGGCAAAGGATTTTATATCTATAACGGCATTAACACACATGAATACGAGTTCAGCAGTGAGAAGCGTGGCTACTTGCTGTTCATGGGCAGAATTATACGAAATAAAGGTGTATTGCAGGCCATTCAGGTTGCAGAACGAACAGGAAAAAAACTGCTTATTGCAGGTCCTATCAAAGCTCCAGAATTTTTCCGCAAAGAGATTCAGAAACGAATTCAGCGTAATCCGAATATACGCTATGTGGGGGCAGTTGGAGGCGATCAGAAACAGAAATTGCTGAAACATGCAGAGTGTCTGTTGTTTCCGACACTGTGGGAAGAGCCATTTGGACTCGTTATGGTTGAGGCCATGGCTTGTGGAACACCAGTGCTGGCATTAAAAAACGGCTCCGTTCCCGAGGTGCTCTCGGGCTTTCCACAGTTGATTTGCAAATCGGTTAGCCAAATGGCACGAAAAGCACAGCAAAAAAACTACCCGTCACCAGCGAAGCTGCGTTTGTATGTGACTCAAAGATTTACCAACAAACAGATGACCAGTAACTACTTAAGACTATACCGTGAAATCATCCGTCGGAGAGAACACAAGAGAGGACAACGACAGCCTACACGGAGGTGAGGGGAATGCAGGTTAAACGGTATATGCTCGGAAAGGGCTCTTGGGCAACTCCTTATTATATAGCCACAGGGGCACAGAAAGGTCCGTGTGTGTTGGTGGTGGCGGGAATACATGGTAAAGAAATAGCAAGCATACGAGCTGCTGAGAAACTGGTAAAGCTTTTGAATCAGCAAAAACTGCCATTTAGCCAGGGTAAGCTTATAATTGTACCGATTGTAAATCAAGAGGCTTACCGCAAACGGATTAGAGGAATACCTGATCTTAATCGAACCTTTCCGCGCAAAAAAAAGCAGCTGGCAACACAACCACTTTCCGCTGCTCTATTCAAATTAACACAAAAGCATCAACCTGAATGGTATCTCGACTTGCATGAGGCTAACGGATTGTCACAAAAGGATGCCAAGGTGCTTGGTCAAACGCTAATCACCAACAAAGCCAATCCGGTGGTTCCTGCGGTTCGCCGGATTATTAAGCGAATGAATCGCTCCATCCAGGTGAGCGACCGACATTTCAACATTCGGCTGCATGAGCTCCCAGGTTCCTCCCGCACTGCTGCAGCCCGCATTTTAGGTGCACGCGCGGTTACCGTGGAAACGGGTTGGAGCCTGCCCAAGAAAGTACGCATACACTATCAGTTAGAGATCGTCCGGCATTTTTTAAAAGAAGCCGGAATAGTCAAAGGCAACGAGGTATATTTATCTGCCAAGGTAAGAACTATTATCTCAAGAAAATATGGCATCACAAAATAAAATCGCTTCTGGAGCAAGGATTTTTTCACCTTGCTCAGGAGCGATTTATTATGTGCGACCTCCGTTCAGAATCCGTAGCGTGCTATGTTATATCTGAGGATTTTGCAAAAAATCCAATAAGCGACTTCCAATGAACAATATATAGATCGAAATGCTCTAGTTCGTCTATATATTGCACTTTGGAGCGACTGGAATCGAATTTTGCAAAATCCTGATCTATGTGTTGTCAGGCCTCGGATTTATAGAAGGCATTCACCAAGCTGTTCCCCAGACGTACCTCAATCAGCTCCAGTGGTGTATCCTGATCGGCACGGATCGTGTGATACGTATCAACCGGTATGCTAAATACAGAACCGCTTGCGGCAGCAAAACGTTCTCCGTTCAGCATGACCTCTCCACGACCGGACACAATCGTCCATACTTTAAGTCCACTGCCGTGAATACGGCCATTCAAGCGGTGATCTGGCAGTACCGTCAGCCGTATGGCCAGTATATCGTTCAGACTCCGATGATCAAATTCGTCCAGCACCCGGTAACTGCCCCAAGAGGTTTCACCATGCATAGGGTGAAGTTGAAGTTTACCTAGCTGCTCCTTGATTACGTGGGCATGGCTCTTGGACGCAATGAGAATGCCGTCGGGACTCGCAGCAGCAATAATATCTTCCACGCCAATGACATGAATTGGATAGGGCAGCTCATTGACGATGTGCGTACCAAGAGTCTGACCACTAATCTGTCCACGCCCGATCACTTGGCTGCTTAGCTGCTCTGTTAGGGCCTGCCAGTTGCCGATGTCGTGCCATTCGCCATCGTAGGGCAGGACGATGGCATGTTCGGCACGCTCTGCAATCTCCTCGTCGAAACTGCGAACCGGGAGGCTATCATACATTGCGCATAATGCTTTATCGTTCAGCGGCAAATAACTTCGCTCCATACAGGACAGCATATACCGTAATGTAAAAGCGTAAACACCACAGTTCCACAGCGCGCCCTGATGAATAAGCTGTTGTGCCCCGGAGAGATCCGGCTTTTCTGTGAAGCGGGCAACTTGCGCATAAGAAATTTTCCCTTCCCGTATCATTTGCAGACCCGGAACGACATAGCCGTATTGGTCGGAGGGATGAGTAGGCCTTGTCCCAAGCATAGCCAGATCGGCTCCGCTCTCAAGCAATAAGCCGGAGAGCGCTGCTATGCTATGGAAGAAATCCTCCCCTGCATACATGTCCGCTGGAGCAATGCAGAGAACTTCATCCAGCCCCGTGCCTCTGGTGTGAAAATAAGCAGCCGCCAGTGCAGCTGCGGTGAAGGTTCCCCGTTTGGCAGGCTCGCCTAGAACGGGCAGACGACCTTCTGTATGGCGAAAGGCTAGATTTACCTGACTCCGATGAGCCAGAAGCAGGGCTGAGGAATCCAGCCCAGCTAAGGTGAGCTGACGGTACACCCGGCTGAGCATAGATTCCTTTCGCCCGTCAGGAGCGGACAACAACCGGAGAAACAGCTTCGACCGGATTTCGTTGGATAGTGGCCATAGCCGTTTTCCGGCACCACCGCATAACAATACGATGCGCACGGACGTTTCCTCCTTCAATGCAGATCCATTGTACTGCATCATTTTGCAGGATTTTAAGAACTATTTTAGCGATGATTCAATCTTTGTTTTTGGAGCAAGCTGGTACACCTTGCGTTGATGAAAAGATAAGGAGCGATAGCTCTTGGCCAAGACATCCAATTGTTTTTGCGACAGGGAAGAAGCCCGACTATGAAGCGCTTTATTCAATGACTTGCGCAAAATCATCCGAGAGGGTTGATTGCTGTATAAATAGTTGGCATACGTTTCATATTCGGAAAACCCAAACTGTTTTGTCCGGTCTATACTGTGGATAATTGCGCTGTACCAAGGTTTTCCATGTCGGGCCTCGATAACTTGCTTGAGCTGGGTAAGCCGCGCTTTTTCAAAAAGCATATAGTGAGTAACAAAGGACTTTGGTGAGGGAGCTTTAACGCCTATCAGCTTGTGATAGGTGCGAAAATACTCAGGCTGGCTCCAGCTGCGGTAGTAAAAAATCGTTTTTCCGTCTTTACGGAACGTATGTGGACGAATCAAAATCGTGTCCGCGTCAATGACGAGAAAAAAAGAGGCTTTACTGATTTTGTCGCCATTCATTTTGAGCAATTGTTGATACAGCCAGCCTGAGCGGTCCCAGCGCGTTGTCCCGTAATGAATATGTTTTTTGGTGATGGGCAGCACCGTTTTTTCGTCTATAAATGTACATTTCTTGTTTACGCACAGACGGCGAATCCCGGTGCTTTGCGGTGAAACGATATAAATAGTTCCAATTCGGTGCTGCACGTGACGGCGTAGACTGTCAATCACCAGCGGTAGTGTGGCAATATCTTTATCAATTGCGGGAATCAGAATATCGATTGTAAGGGAACCCTCTCGTGGCCCATCCGATTGCGCTGACATGTTATTCACTCCCTATATGTGCAAATATACGCTCCCAGCGTCTCCCAATATCGTATGCTTGGACAGGCGTTTTCGACCGGGCAGGTCAAACGTCCATTTCTATGCAGGACAGGGCTGATGAAGCTTCGAATGGGGAGTTAGCGCATACGATAGATTGATCTTTTTTAACAGGAGCGTTCTACCTGAGAGTAGAGAGGAGAGGGGCAAGTGAATTCTTCAAAAGCGCAGGCGTTGCGCAGCAAATGGCATAAAACCCAATTGTTGCTCCAGCATGGAAGCATCAAACCTTATGTACCAGAAACTCGCAAATATAACAAAGCAAATTTGAAGTCAATGCTGGAGAAATACGGTATGGTCTATGTAAAACCCGAGCGAGGTACCTTTGGTAAAGGTGTAATGAGAGTAGAGCAGGAGGCCGGCCAGCGTTTCGCCTATCAATATGAGGAAACGCGTCAAGAATTCAAACATTTGGATGCACTATATACCAGCCTATCGAAACATACGGGGAAGAAAAGTTATCTCATTCAAAAGGGAATCCATTTACTACGCCATCAAATGCGTTATTTTGATATTCGGGTTATGGTGCAGCGGAATGAAAAAGGGCTATGGGAGTCTACCGGAATTATTGGACGTCTTGGTCATCCTCGTAAAATCGTGACTAACTATCATAGTGGTGGTAAGCCGATGGCCTTGGAGCAGTTACTAAAATCCCATTTATCGCAAAGCAAACAGGCGGAGCTGGTCAAGAAACTAAATGAACTGGGTCTTACCATCGCCAAACAACTGCAAAAAACATATCCGAATTTCCGGCAAATTGGTGTGGACATTGGACTGGATCATCGCTTTATCCCGTGGATTATTGAGGTGAATACGAAGCCGGACCCATATATTTTTAACCAATTAACAGATAAGTCCATGTACCGTAAAGTGTTAAGCTATTGGCGACTGGCTAATGAAAAAAGGAAAGTCTCCGTCCCAAGCAAAGATACAAATAAAGACAAGAATAAAGATAAGAGTAAAGATAAAAATAAGAATGTAATTAAAGATTCAAAAAAAGAAAAAATATCTTGACCAGTAGATTGCTTCATTGCCAGCAGTTAATACAGAAAAAAGGATGAATATTTCATAATTCATCCTTTTTAATTAGGATATTTATTTTTAAACGCGCCAAGTACCCAGTTGTTTACGTATAAGTACGATTTGTCCACTATGATATGCATCGTGCAGCGTCCACCGCGATAATTCTGCACCGAGAGTTTCGGAGCCGAAAGGCTTATCCAGATCAGCATCAGTCAAAGCAGTAATGGCGACAAGCAGTTGGTTTACAATAGCTTCTGCTTCTTTCAGTGTCTTCTGCCATCCTTCATGGTCTTCAGTATCCCCTGGCGGACCGAATGTCTCATCGTTGCTTATTCCAGTTGAGCTTACAGGTCGGTCAGTTAAACGTCTCAAAATACGCTCATTGTAATAATTAATGTGACGAACCGTTTGCCAAATCGTGTTTCCTCCACCTGGTGGTGTCCAAGTGGCTTCCTGTGTATTCACACCGTGAAGTGCTGCGGCAAGAGGAACAATCCATTCTTCCTTATCCCATGAATTTTCTCTTTGCAATACCAGCATATTTACTCGATCTCGGCTCACCTAACCCAACTCCTTTTGTAGGGATGTAACTAGCTAAATGTAGAATAAATCGTTACAATTAATAATGTAGCATGACAAAATAAGATTTGCAACCAGTTAAAATGATTTTAGTGGTTACAGGCGGTAGGGGGAACTCTTTTGAATACACTTTGGACTGATTTTGTAAACAGCGAATGGCATGACTGGAGAGGTAGCGGGCGTTCAGAAGATCGTTTGTTGAAGCCGGAATGGCAAAATGACTTTCTCATACAGTGGCAATTTTCCGCTCCGGTCCCAGCCAGTGCAGAAGATATCGAAGAAATGCAAATTCTCCGGCGGGAATTGCGTAGCTTCGCTGAGCACCTGACTTCCGGAGGACAAATGACATCTGATCTGGTGGATACGATTAACCGGAAGATGATAGAAGGGGGGCCGGTCACTCGCTTATTAAAGCAACAGGATGAGCATTTCAACATTGTGCTGGAACCTGTGGCAAATGGTTGGAAAAAAGTGCTGGCAGAGGTGGTAGCCGATTTTGCCCAGGCATTCGTCAATAGCGGCGGCTCCAGAATTCGTATTTGCGATAACACCGATTGCCGATGGGTGTTTTACGATGATACCCGAAATCGGTCAAAGCGATTTTGCGACGATAAGATGTGCGGTAATTTGATGAAGGTACGTCGATTTCGCGAACGTAAGAAACAGTAGATGAAGCGAGAGAATTTACATGAGCAGTACATGTTGAGCCCACTCCTATATGAACAATGGAGTGGGTTATTTAAAATTGAACAACCAGTGACCCTATGCTATGCTTACATGAAAGAGAAGCCAGACGTACTAACGATGATCTTTACTATGCGTATAAACATCTGATGATACGACGAATAGAAAGGATGTATGCCATGAATTCTGTCATTGAACTTAACAATGTAAGCTGGAAGAGAGATAACCGCACCATACTGGACCAAATCAATTGGCAGGTAGCTGAGGGAGAGCACTGGGCTGTACTCGGCTTGAATGGGTCAGGTAAAACAACGATGCTCAATATGATTAACGGTTACATATGGCCAACCACAGGTAGTGTCGGTGTATTGGGCCATACCTTTGGAGATGTGGATCTGAGGGAACTGCGCAAATCTATCGGTTGGGTCAGTTCCTCTTTACAGGAAAGAATTAATGGGAGTCAGCGTACGCAGGATGTTGTCATTAGTGGCAAATTTGCCTCCATTGGACTTTATGATCAGACGACGGATACAGATTATGAACAGGCCGTTCAGCTTATGACGCAACTGGGGTGTGCTCATCTGGTGGATCGGTTGTATCAGGGATGCTCACAGGGAGAAAAGCAAAAAGTGCTTATCGCCCGTGCATTAATGGCCTCGCCCAAGCTACTGATTTTGGACGAGGCGTGTAATGGTTTGGACTTTTTCTCCCGGGAAGCATTGCTGGATAGCGTTCGCCAGTTATCGGAGTCGCCGGCTTCGCCGAATTTACTGTATGTTACACATCATATCGAAGAAATTCTACCGATGTACACGCATACGATTCTAATCCGCCGGGGCACGGTATTTGCCAAAGGTAAAACGACTGATATTCTAAGCAGTGAAACGCTTAGTGCTTTTTTTGAAACGCCTGTGCAAGTAGAATGGAGACAGAATCGCGCATGGCTCTCTATGTTGTAGAGAGTCTTTTTTGCTCGCTAACCTGCTACCAACATAATCAGAATAGGCAAAATCAGGAATGAGGCAAGCGTGCTCCACAGGATGCAGGTGGAAACCAGTTTTGGCGATGCATTAAATTTTTCTGCTAAAATGACAGCATTCACAGCAACCGGCATCGAGGCCAAAATGAAGAGAACGGAGAACAAAAGGCCTGAAATTCCCAGTATCAGCATAGCAAGACAAGCCGCAAGCGGCGAGAGTAGAAGCCGAATTGTTAGTCCGGCATAGCTGGCTTTTTTAATAGACGACTCCAGCTTGAATATTTTTACATAAGCCATCTGGGTACCAAGGATCGCAAGCACGACCGGAGAATAGGCGGCAGCAATCATCGAGACGCCTGACTGAATCCCTAAGGGAAGATGCCAGTCCAGCAACCGCAGTCCCATGGCAAGTAGAGCTGCATAGATCGCAGGAAGTGAAAACACCGACTTAACAGCACTTTGAACAGAAAATTCAGAGCGGGCTGCAAAGTAAACGCCAATGGTATTGACCATAATCATCTGGATGACGACATACACGGAGGCTTTATCCAGACCGAGCTGCCCAAAGGCAAGTAAAATAAGGGGCAGGCCATAATTTGCACTATTGGTCAGCGTAGAGATTAAGGTAAGTCCAGCCGTTTCCGGAGTGCTCAGTCTAAAGATTTTCCCCGCTAATTGTGCAATTCCCCACAACAGCAGCAGGTTCAGTATTGAAAAAGCGGCAGTCTGCGCCACATCATGCCAGGAAAGCTGTGCTTTGAGTAGCGTGTCCAGAATCATTGCGGGGCTTAAAAAATATAAATACAAAGTCGAGAGCGGTTTCGTTTCCAGCTTCATGAATTTGCCGAGTAAAAATCCGGCGATCACCGGAATGGACAGCGGAACGATAACGGATAATAGAGTTGAAAGTACGATTTGAATCATGAATTCCACCCATCCTTTCTGTAATGACATTTTCCATTATAAGACGCTACTTTCGAGCCCGTCCAAGATGAAAATACAATCAAGGTCATAGGTACATACTATGAAGCTTTCGACACTTATTGTGAAAACAACAAAAGGGATGCCCACAGCCATGTTGAACGGCTAATAGGGCATCCCTCTTGTTATAATGAACCAATGATGCTACTAATTTATGCAGTAGCCACGGTTTCCGCTTTGATTCGGCAATCGTCAGAGCAATAGTGCTGATGCTGTTCTTCGCAATCCGGACATACGATATGCTGGAGATTGCACACCGGGCAATTGATATAATGATCGCTCGGCGTTTCACAATGGAAGCACTTGCCGACAATGACGTCCTCATCCGTATGATTGATCGGAATCGAGATTCGTTCGTCAAATACGTAGCATTTACCGTCAAACAAACGTCCTTGTACTTCCGGGTCCTTGCTGTAAGTCACAATGCCACCATCCAACTGGCCTACATCGTTAAATCCTTCTTTGATCAAAAGACCGGACAACTTTTCGCAACGGATACCTCCGGTGCAGTACGTCAGGATTTTCTTGTCTTTGAACTGAGTCATATTGTCGCGAATCCATTGTGGAAATTCACGGAACGATTCGACTTCGGGGCGAATAGCCCCGCGGAAATGACCGATGTCATATTCATAGTCATTACGTCCGTCCAGAACAACTACATCTTCATCTTGAAGCTGTTCATAAAACTCCTTTGGTGACAGACGCTTACCGCTAATTTCATTAGGGTCCAGCTCATCTTCATGACGCAGCGTAACAAGCTCCTGACGATGGCGTACAAATATTTTCTTGAACGCATGACCGTCAGACTCATCTATTTTAATAACGATATCGTGGAATTTCGGATTGGCGTGCAAATCACGCATATATTGCTCCGTTTGCTCTACTGTACCAGACAGTGTTCCGTTGATTCCTTCCGCAGCAATCAAGATTCTTCCCTTGACGCCCAGCTCCTTGCAGTAAGCCAGATGCTCTGCCGTAAAGGTGGCAGGATCTTCAATGTTGACATATTTGTAAAACAACAAAATTCGATAAGCATGTTCACACACGTAAAATCACCCTCTGATTCAAGTCAAAGTTTTTTAACAAGCAATTTTAAATGTACCACATTCTTTAAGTTAGTCAACTTAAATGTATAAAAAGTGGAAATGGAAAAGATGACGAGCGACAAAAGTAAGGGTTTACATTATAATAGTAACGTAGTCATGAGGAGATTTTTAGTAGCAGGATGAGTTCTACTGGATGAAAGGATGAATGAAATGAAACATCATTTGACAGCGCATACACCACCTATGGGGTGGAATAGCTGGGATTGCTACGGTGCAGCAGTACGGGAAGAGGAAGTACGGGGAAATGCTCAATATATGGCGGAGCACCTGAAGGAATATGGTTGGGAATATGTCGTGGTAGATATTCAGTGGTATGAGTCAGGAGCAGTATCTTCACAGTATCGCCCGTTTGTCCCATTGGAAATGGATTCATTTTCACGTCTTATTCCAGCGGTGAATCGTTTTCCTTCGGCAGCAGATGGACGAGGCTTCCAAGCTCTTGCGGAATATGTACACGGACTGGGATTGAAATTTGGTATACATATTATGAGAGGCATCTCCCGTCAGGCGGTGCACCAGGATACCCCGATTTTGGGAACCACAGCCACGGCGAGACAAATTGCGCATCCCAACTCTATTTGTCCTTGGAACACAGATATGTATGGGGTAGATGCATCCAAGGAGGGCGCACAGGAGTACTATAATTCATTGTTTGACCTGTATGCGGAATGGGGTGTGGATTTTGTCAAAGTAGATGACATTGCTGCATCACGTCTCTATGGTATTCATTTGGCGGAAATTGAATTGATTAGGCGAGCTATCGCCCAATGCGGACGTCCGATGGTGTTGAGTCTATCGCCTGGTCCGGCACCACTGGAGCATGCATCCGATTTAATCGCAAACGCGAATATGTGGCGTATGACGGATGACTTCTGGGATGTATGGCCTTTACTGTATGGTATGTTTGAGCGCTGCGAAAAATGGGCGGAACATGTAGGTCCAGGTCACTGGCCGGATTGCGACATGCTACCACTGGGTCATCTGGGTATTCGTTCGGTAGATTCGGTAGATTCCGGCAGCCATGACCGATGGACACGCTTTACGAAGGATGAGCAGCTAACGATGATGACCTTGTGGAGCATTTTCCGATCTCCACTGATGTTCGGGGGGGAACTGCGGGATAATGATGCATGGACCCTTTCCTTGCTAACTAATGAAGAAGTGTTAAATGCTCATCACAACGGTTTGAATGCGCGGCAGGTGTATAGAAAGGATGAACATATCGTTTGGACTTCACATAACGAGGAAGGTCATGTATATGTAGCTTTGTTTAATGCTGGAGATGAAGCTTCAAAGGTGCGTGTATCCTTAAAAGACCTTGGTATTGAAGGGCAGGCAAATGCCAGAGATTTATGGAACCATATAGATTTAGGTGTTTTAGCACAAGAACTGTCCGCAGATTTACCTCCTCACGGAGCAGCGCTATTTATTTTGAAATAATGTAAGGAAGAACTATGCGCAGTTCCAACCCAAGCACCTTATCGTAAAAGTGGAAGGCATCTTTACGATAGGGTGTTTTTTTGCATGTGTAACTTTAGGATATTTTAACGAACTCGACATTATTCTTGGGAATATGACATTTGGAACGTGTTAATTTTATATAGTGCCTATTTCTGTACAAATTTAAATCATTCTAACGAATAGACTCGAGAAAGGAGTCAAATGATGAAATTAAAAAAAATCCACAAAAATGAACAGGACGAGCCTTGGCCCTCTAGCAAACCAATATTATGTATCGGGGGGGCCAATCTGGATCGTAAAATCATGATTAAAGGTACATTTCAGCTTCATACCTCCAATCCGAGCAGTACAAGGCTGCAATCTTGCGGTGGGGTAGCACGAAATGTAGCCGAAAATTTAGGGAGGTTGAGTCAGCGGGTCAGCCTGCTAACTGCGGTTGGGGACGATGCGGAAGGTGAATTTATTATCGAACAATCCAGCCGTTACATGCACGTGGTTCCTCTACAAGTCAAAGGTGAACCGTCAACTGGGGTTTATACTGCCTTGCTGAACGAGCGTGGTGAACTGATTGTAGCGACAGCAGAAATGGAGATTTATGATCAGATTCGTCCTTCAGTAATTTTTGAAAATGCTCCTTTAATCGCTTCGTCCCGACTGGTTCTGCTGGACACTAATTTCTCTATGAACGTAATTGCGGCCACCATACATGTCTGCCATGAGCATCGGGTTCCGATTGTCGTTTCTTCGGTATCAGCCTCCAAGATGAGAAAGCTTCCCCGAAATTTGCATGGGGTGGAATGGCTGGTATGTAAACCGGTGGAGGCTGAAGCCTATTTGGGGCTAGAACTTACAGATGATCAGCATATGTTGGATGCCACCCGGATTTTTCACAAACTTGGGGTTCAAAATGTCATTTTTATCTGCGGTGCTGATCGTGTTTTGTACGCCTCTCAGGATGGAACTCATGGACAAATTCCTATGCATCCTGTTCAAGAGGTCATTGATGTCACAGGCGCAGATGATGCTTTTATTGCCGGGATGATTTATGGTATTACCCAAGGTTATCCTATGGAGCAAGTGTGCCAATTTGGAATTAGCTGTGTCGACTTGACCCTGCAAACGGATCGGACGGTTTCAGAGACCCTTTCTATGAATAAACTCCATTCTAGGTTTCAGGAGCTGTATGGCACACATTCGCAAAATTTTGTGTTTTTCAAGGGCGTGTATTTTAAAAAGAAAGATACATAAGTAATCAAGAGAACTCTACCCTACAACAGCGTGTATTTGGAGCTTCACGTACGTAATGGCCTCAATTATTGAATTTGTAAAAGGAGCATGTTGTCTGATGGACAGTGTGAAATACGTAATTGTTTTTCTGCCACTGTGCCTCCTTTATTTGCTTTTAAAGGGAGGTTCTTTGGTAGTAGGTTTACTCTATCGATTGATCTATTCCATGCGGCCCTTACATGCAGGACAGGATAACGAGTTTCGTGCTGTGCAGCACGCTAAACGTATTATCGTGATCGGCTCGCCGGGAAGCGGTAAGACTTTTTTGGCCAAACGTCTTTCCATGTGGACTCATTTGCCGTATATCTCTTTGGATGATTTGTATTGGGGCCCGGAGTGGAAGCGGAGCACTGACAAACAATTTCTCAAACAGCTGGGTGAAGTGCTCCAAAGGGAAGAGTGGATCATCGAAGGGAATTATCATGAGCGTTATTTTACCGAGCGACTCCAGCGCGCCGATACGATCATTGTAATGGATGTTAGTACGCTTGAAGCAATAACAGGCGTTATCACACGTTCGCTCAACCGTTTTCTGTTTTCCAAGGAGCTACCTAAAGGAGTGAAGGAGGAAGCAGTTCGTATTTGGGATATTTCGCCTCGCTTTGTCCGTTTTGTTCTGGGTTTTCGCAGGCGTATTCGTCCTAAAATCTGGCCGCTCATTATGCAATATGGTAACCAACGGAATTTGATTATCTTGAAATCTAAATATCGTTCATGTCCCTGGACAGCTCCAGATAGACGATCATCTCCTTGACTAGAACTTACGTTTCGTGTAAAGTGGTGAAAATTGTAATATATAGGAATAGTGTAGACCAAGGATCAAAGGTTCAATACCCGCTGTACAGAGAAGAAACTCATGGGCTGAAAGGTTTCTCGCCGCGAATGAACGTTTCCCTGCCTTGCGAGCTGTAGCGGTTTGTAAGATAAACCGTTACCGGCTAGACGCCGTTATCTGATGAAGGACCGTTCCGTGTATGGTTACGGTCAAATTAAGGGTGGTACCACGACACATTCGTCCCTGACGGATGTGTCTTTTTGCGTACATTTTATCGTCCATATAAGGAGGTAGCTACACATGCGCCAAAGCCAATTATTACTGACAACCTTGCGTGAAGCACCCGCAGAGGCCGAAGTGATCAGTCATCAGCTTATGCTGCGGGGAGGATTTATCCGTCAACTGGCGGCTGGAATGTACACCTACATGCCACTGGGCAGACGGGTGCTCAGAAAAGTAGAGCAAATCGTACGGGATGAAATGGATCGCGTAGGGGCTGGGGAACTGCTGATGCCTGTATTGCAGCCAACGGAGCTGTGGCAAGAATCAGGGAGATACGATGTTTACGGTCCTGAGCTGATGCGTTTGCAAGATCGGCATGATCGGGAGTTTGCTTTGGGGCCTACACATGAAGAGGTCATTACGTCTTTAATACGAAATGAAGTGAATTCTTATCGCAAATTGCCTGTAACCCTGTATCAAATTCAAACCAAATTTCGGGATGAACGACGTCCTCGATTTGGCCTGCTTCGCAGCAGAGAATTCTTAATGAAGGATGCCTATTCGTTTGATGCACATTGGGAAGGATTAGATCATACCTATTGGACCATGTTCCAGGCATATCATCGCATTTTCACCCGCTGTGGTCTGAATTTTCGTGCTGTAGAAGCAGATGCGGGTGCCATTGGTGGCGAAGGTGAAACCCATGAATTTATGGCTTTAGCTGATATTGGAGAGGACACAATTGTAGCATGTACCTGCTGTGAATATGCAGCTAATCTTGAAAAAGCCGTGGCGCGGTCGACGGGGGAAATAGAAATAGCCCCAGTCTCAGATGAAAATGAACATGTCAGCCATCCTTCTTTCGATATAGCTAAAATGGAAAAATTCCATACTCCAGGTCTGCGTACAATAGATCAACTGGTTGAATCGCTTCACATAGAACCTGAAGAAATCATAAAAACACTGATTTATATGGCTGACGATCAACCTGTTGCTGTAGTTGTCAGGGGTGATCATGAGGTCAACGAAGTGAAAGTTAAACATATTTTAGGTAGTGAAAAATTCGAAATAGCAAGTGCAGACACTGTGTCAAAGGCGACTGGAACCCCCTCGGGGTTCATAGGCCCATGCGGATTGACGATCCCTATGTGGGTAGATTACGCCGTTGTCCAAATGTCCAGCGGTATCGCAGGCGCCAACGAGCTGGATTATCATTATCGACATGTGAATCCAGTGCGCGATATAGATCTTCGGCATGTGGCTGACTTGCGGAATGCCATAGAAGGGGATAGATGTCCTCGATGTGACGAAGGGGAATTGAAACTTCATCGTGGGATTGAGATCGGACACGTATTTAAACTAGGCACCAAATATAGTGAGAAGCTGGGTGCGACTTTTCTGGATGCTTCCGGAACTGAGCAAGCGATGATTATGGGCTGCTATGGCATTGGCGTATCCCGGATCCTTTCCGCCATTGTAGAGCAAAATCACGATCAGAACGGAATGATATGGCCTTATGCGCTGGCCCCATTTCAAGTTCATATTATTCCGATTTCTGTGAAAGACAGGCTTCAGATGCAAATAGCCGAGAAATTATACAACCAGCTGCAGGATCGTGGCGTGGAGGTGCTGCTGGATGATCGGGAGGAACGGCCCGGGGTTAAATTCAAAGACTCCGATTTAGTAGGTATTCCCGTGCGCATCGTCGTTGGTAAAGATGCCGAACACGGGAAAGTAGAGTTAGTGGAACGAAAAAGCTGCAACAAAGAGACGATTCATATCGAAGATGTAGAGAGACGAATATTGGAACTACACTAAGCATCTGTATCCCGTAGAATATGACCTTCTCCAAGTGTAATCTCATGAAAGTCCGCCATCTGACGTGCCTGAAACCGGATGGGCTTGTCCCGACCAATCATAATGATATTTTGAATGTCGGCAGCGCCTTCCGAGGGGAGCGAGAAAGTTGTGACATAGGCGAATTCTTCACGCAACGTTGTGTGAATGGCATTGATCAGGTGGTCGTGTTCACTTTTGCCCATTAAATTCATGATCAGGGAGCCTTCGGAATCCAGCTTTTCTTTGGTCATCTTGAAAAATTCCCAGGATATTAAATGCAAGGGTGTACCCTGCTCCGTGAAGGCGTCCAAAATAATATAGTCATAAGCATCCGGCGCTTCCTTCTCCAGAATGCGTCGTCCATCGCCAACAGTCACATTATCCTGATCGTATCCAAAGAATGTTCGGCTGAACTCTACGACTTGTGCATCCAGCTCGGCAATCTTAAAGCGTTTATCTGTAAAATGACCCGCTATTGTACCTATACCGTGCCCAATAACAAATACATCTTCAAATGACGGATCGTTCAGCTCCATGAGATGGATGATTGCTCTCGGATATTCGAACACAATGCGTTGCGGATGATTCAAGTCCACCGCGCCTTGGACGGCTGTATTTGAAAACTGCATTACTCGAAATAATCCCTTTTCACCATACAGCTCAGTGGTTTCGTATACTGTGATTTCATGATTATGGCTCAACTTTTTGTACAAGACATCCAAGTGAATGATCTCCTTCAAGTCAGACTTCCTCCTCATCTTAGAGATTGATAGGGGGATTGTCCATAGATGAGGAGAATTGAAAGTTCACATTTCCAAGCATCCCTAATTAGGTAGAATTGTTTATTTTTCCATAACGGAGTTGTTTGAACTTGTTCGTATGTCCTTTAGGAGATATAATATACAAGGATATAATGAAGTTCGTTGTGTATATTCATACAGGAAGAGAGCGGGATATTATGGGACGTAAGTGGAATAACATTAAAGAAAAGAAGGCATCCAAGGATGCTAATACGAGTCGTATATATGCTAAATTTGGCGTGGAAATTTATGTGGCAGCCAAACAGGGCGAACCTGATCCTGAATCCAATCGGGTATTAAGAGTCGTTTTAGAACGTGCAAAAACGTACAATGTACCCAAAGCAATCATTGACCGTGCTATTGAAAAAGCAAAAGGTGCTGGCGATGAAAACTACGTAGAGCTTCGTTATGAAGGTTTTGGACCGAACGGTTCCATGGTCATTGTAGATGCACTGACCAATAACGTTAACCGTACAGCATCAGATGTGCGTTCTGCTTTTACTAAAAATGGCGGTAGCTTAGGCGTGAGTGGATCTGTAGCCTACATGTTTGATTCAACAGCAGTTATTGGTCTGGTGGGTAAAACCGCAGATGAAGTGCTGGAGCTGCTGATGGAGGCAGATGTAGAGGTACGTGACATCATTGAAGAAGATGAAGCCGTCATCGTATATGCAGAACCTGATCAATTCCATGCTGTGCAGGAAGCTTTCAAACAAGCAGGAGTGACTGAGTTTACCGTTGCGGAGCTCACCATGCTTGCCCAAAATGATATTTCTCTTCCAGAAGATGCACAGGTTCAATTCGATAAATTGATTGATGCATTAGAAGATTTGGAGGATGTTCAGCAGGTTTACCACAATGTAGACTCTGAGGAATAGTCTTTGTTAATTAGTTTATAAAACACCGTATTCCGATACGGTGTTTTTTTTGTATAGTCATCACCGGACCTCAGTCGCTAATCTTTGGCGGAGTGCCTGAGATTATCGGGAAAGTAACAGGCCAACCGATTCAGCATATCTCGTTGTCTGATGAAGAGTTGGAAGTGGGAATGGTTCACGCTGGAATGCCTGAAGAGTATGCAGATATGTTGGCGGGATTGGATAGAAGGATACGTGAAAATGGAAGTAATAATGAAGGGGGCAATTGAATCAACCCGTCATATTCAAAAAGAAGGTTCACTGATCTAGTGGCGAGCGTGATACCGTTCCCGGTTATTTCTTTTTAGGGTCATAAGAATAACCAGGATATTTGACGACGGGCCATTTTACCTTTCGTAAGTTAGAGATCACATCAGTACCTACATGTAAATTACTCTGAACCAGTTCTGTTGGCGTGAGAGCCATCCATTGATTCAAGGAAACATCTGCAAAACGGTCACTTTTAAACATTTCAAGAAACCATAGTGAGCTAGAGCCAGTATTTTGAATATAATGACCGTAAGCAAAAGGCACATATCCGACATCTCCGGCTCTAAAATCAAATGTGCGGGCCGCGCCATTACCACCAAAGACAGTCATCCGTCCTTGCCCTGTCAGATAGTATTGCCATTCGTCATTATTGGGGTGCCAGTGCATTTCTCGCATGGCTCCGGGCTCAATCTCAACAAGGGCGGCTGCGATGGTTTTGGAAATCGGAAAATTGGAGGAGTCAACGATTCGTACGCTTCCGCCCGGCGTTTTGATTGGGGGCTGGGCTAGTAATTCATGCTTGAAGGATTGGGGCAATGTCCCGTAAGGAGAGGGAACCGCTTGGCTTTGGATTGAACCGGGAACGGAATCCTGATAGATGTATACTTGATCTTGAGGAATCGCTGCAAAATCAGCTTCTGGTACACCAAAATTTGCAGAAAGTACGTCTTTGGGAGTATGTGCGAACCAATCCGAGATGGATAGGGTGTTCAGATCGGAGAAACTGCCATCATCAAAAACCAGCAAAAATTCGCACCCATCCTCAAGCCCCTGTATAGAGTGCGGAATGCCAGGAGGAAAATACCAGAGATCCCCGGGACCCACATCAGCAATAAAATTACGTCCATTTTGGTCAACTGCCGTAATGCGAGCACTTCCCAACAGCATATATGACCATTCCGCCTGCTGATGCCAGTGAAGCTCACGTACACCACCCGGTGTTAAACTCATATTCACCCCGGCAAGGGTTGTAGCAATAGGTAATTCCCTTACTGTTACTTCTCTTGACCACCCACCATGATTAAGCTGCATATGAGCATCAGAAAAAGAAAATCTCATATTCGGAATGAGACCATTGTCCGTTACGGGGGGAACCAGCATATCAGGATTCTGTAGATCCCTCATCACATCACGTGGACCCTTGTCGATACCCCCAGCACCATCACTTCTGATGGGTTGGGGGATTCTTGCATTTTTCGGGCAATCATTATGCATCATTAGATCTTCCTCTCCAGGTTGAAGCTTGATGAAGTATGGGATAAGAGAAAATACGCATAAAGATTTTATGATCATGTGGTGAGTTTTATGCTGTATGCGTCAGATCTGTAAACTGTGCCTGAATGATTAGAGCTAAATCGTGTGGACTCAACTCCAGTTGGGTCCCAATTTTCCCACCGCTCACAACGATGGCTTCCAGTTCCAATGCAGGCTGGTCGATAAAAGTGGGGTAGAGCTTTTTCATTCCTATGGGGGAGCAGCCACCGCGAATATATCCCGTATATTTTTGCAAATCCTTAACTGGAAGCATTTCAATTTTTTTCTCTCCCGCGGATTTGGCTGCTTTTTTGAGATCAAGCTCTTTATGTACAGGAATCACAAAAACAAACAGATTTTGTTTGCCATGTGCAACCAAAGTTTTGAAAACCATTTCCGGGGCTCTCTCGATTTTCTCAGCCACATTCATCCCGTCTATTTTTCCGTCTTGATGATCATAACTCAAAATATTGTATTGTATATGTTGCCCGTCCAATATGCGCATGGCGTTTGTTTTGCTGGCACTCATCTTATTTCTTCCTTTCTTTAGAGTTTTTCCAAGTGATCCACATAATCCTTTGCATCCTTAAGGGAAAGATCCTTAGCGGTTCTCAGCTCTTTTATGGCTTGAATCTTTTTACCTTCCCTAATTAGCAGGAGCAACCTTTCATTGATATCTTCTGAAGCTCCTGCATCTAGAATATGTGGAGGAGTGGCAGCGATGGTACCTGACAGCGATGCGCCTTGTATTCCTGAACGATTTTCAAGACGCTCCACGTCGGATTTCAAGTCATTAAGCCGAGATTGAAGGCTGTAGACCTTAATTAAAAGTATGACGGAGAGGAGCAACGCGATTATTGCTATATACTCAATAGCTGACAACAGAATCCCCCCAATTTCACTTAGTTTCATCGCAAAGATGCCGCACTAAAAATTTGATTCTTATTTCTAGTATAGCATGATGATCGAAGAGAAGAGGAAAATGTGTACAAATTGACTTTTTGCAGGCAGAGCGTTATATTACAACTTATTATAAACCTTTTAATAAATACTGGAAAAGGAGTGTATTCAAATACAACCAGTCTCCAATAATACCATTCGGGTTAAACAAATTAATGTAGAGTTAGTTAAAAACACACTGAAATCCAAGGAATATGCAACCAAGTCATCCATAGCCAGTATCACAGGTCTTAGTGTGGCAACTTGCGGAAATATTCTGAATGAGCTTCTTCAAACCGGGGAAGTATTAGAGACGGAATTGGAAGAGTCGAATGGCGGACGTCCGGCTAGACGTTACAAATATAACGCTGACTATTCTTATATTATCTGTTTAAATGTGAAAACGGAAGGCGGTATACATTCTCTTACTTATGCTGTTGCCAATTTGCTTGGTGATATCATCATCGAGAATACTTCCAATGTGCCTCATATTGATTATGAGGTCATAGAAACCCAAATTGGAGAGCTGATTAATAACTATGGAAACGTCAAAGCCATTGGGATTGGCATCCCCGGGGTTGTTCATCAAGGGATTATCGATGTTTGTGATCTCGACCTGCTCATAGGAGTCCCTGTAGGTCCACGGCTTCAAGATAAATACGGATTAGAAGTTACCATTGAAAATGATATGCATTTGACAGTCTACGGATTTTATAACATGCAGAATTATGATGAGGATAAAACCTTTGCTATTGTTACGTTTCCCAAAGACAATTTCCCCGGCGCGGGTTTTATTGTCGATGGACATTTGTTAAAAGGAAATACCAAATTTGCTGGGGAGGTTTCCTTCTTACCCTTTGATTTAACAAGAGAGGAACAGCTTAAACAGTTAAATAGCACAGAGGGATTTGTTCCTTTGGCGATCAAAACGATAACTTCCATTATTGCGATTATAGATCCTGTATCTATCGCTTTGACTGGAGAGTTATCCAAGCCGACTCTGTTGGACGATATTTATAACGGCTGTCTAAAAGATGTACCCAAAGAACATATGCCCGAGATTTTTGTGAAAAACGATACACATGATGAATACATGCGTGGGTTGATTTCGGTGACCCTTGAAAGTCTGACGTACAATTTGCAATTGGTGGAGAAAAGGAAATAGGGCATCGTTCAATAAAGAATGAGAGGATGAGATTAATGACTCAAAAATCGATTGCATGGACTACAGGGACATGGACTAATCACCCTGTATCATCCATAGAAGAAGATCAGTTCCTTAAAGTTGAAACCAGAGAAGGAAGCGACTACTGGGAAAAAACTTTGTATGGATTTGAACGCAGTAGCGGACATTCCCTGCTTACAGACTGGGAAGAAGGCTCTGCCATCGAAGTCACGTTTCAATTAGGCTCATTTACGGAGCTCTACGATCAGGCAGGTATAATGCTGTATCAAGGACAGCAAAAGTGGATTAAAGCCGGAATCGAATTAAATGATGGAATTCCTCAACTGGCAGTCGTAGTCACGGATGGCTATTCCGATTGGTCATTAGCTCCTGTACCTGATTGGGTAGGGAAAAATGTGACGATTCGTGCTTCACAGCTACAGGATGCAGTTATCATTAGAGCCCGAACCGAAAATCAAAGCTGGCGCACCGTACGTGTAGCACGTTTTCCTTATGAAACGGGACAACAGGCGGGTCCTTTTGCCTGCGCGCCGACTCGAGCCGGCTTTCAGGTTATCTTTACTCGCTGGGTAAGCACTGAACCAGATAGAGATATTCATGTAGATCCGCCATTTGAAGAATAGCCATTTTACTCAATAATAGAAGAGTTATAAATATGGGAGTAATTATTGGAGATAATACAATTATAAGCTCTGGAAGTTTTTAAAATAATACTTGACATGAAACGCGTTACAAACCTTAAGATTCAATTAGAAGTACTTTATAACACATTAGCATAGAGGTAACGTATTTCTATCCTAGTTAATGAAAAACATCAGCAAAGGCGGAGAAAATATGAGTACACAGTTTCCAAAAGATTTCCTGTGGGGCGGAGCAGTTGCTGCTAATCAGCTCGAAGGCGCTTATCAAGAAGATGGAAAAGGCTGGTCCATTCAGGATGTAACTCCTCGTGGTGGCTGGGGGCCCGTTACGGATGTACCAACAGAAGATAACATGAAATTGATCGGTATTGATTTTTATCATCATTATAAAGAAGATATCAAACTTTTTGCGGAAATGGGCTTCAAAGTATTCCGTACTTCTATCGCATGGTCACGTATTTTCCCTAAAGGTGACGAACTGGAGCCTAACGAAAAAGGCTTGCAATTTTACGATGATTTGTTTGATGAACTTCACAAATATGGAATTGAGCCACTCGTTACATTATCTCACTATGAAACACCTTTACATTTGTCCAGAGAATACGATGGTTGGGTAAACCGTAAGCTTGTTGATTTTTATGAGCGCTATGCTACAACTGTATTTAATCGCTACAAAGATAAAGTTAAATACTGGTTGACTTTCAATGAAATCAACTCCATTCTTGAAGCACCATTCATGAGTGGAGGAATTAGCACACCAAAAGATCAACTTAGTGAGCAAGATCTTTATCAAGCTATTCACCATGAGCTTGTAGCGAGTGCAAGAGCAGTAAAAATCGGTCATCAGATCAACCCTGATTTCAAAATTGGCTGTATGGTGCTGAGCATGCCTACTTATCCGCTGACACCTAATCCGGACGATGTGATTGCTGCGATGGAATTTGATCACAGAAACATGGCATTTGCCGATATTCACGCAAGAGGTCAATACCCTGGTTACATGAAACGATTCTTTAAAGAAAACGGAATTTCTATTCACTTCGAACCAGGTGATGCCGAAGATTTGAAGCATACCGTTGATTTTATCTCGTTCAGCTATTATATGAGTACTTGTGAGACAGCTGACGAAGCTAAAAAAGTCAAAGGTGAAGGTAACATCCTTGGTGGTGTCAGCAATCCGCATCTTGAGGCAAGTGAGTGGGGCTGGCAAATTGATCCGCAAGGTCTGCGTTATGTACTGAATACGTTCTATGATCGCTTCCAAAAACCACTGTTCATCGTTGAAAATGGCCTGGGCGCCGTTGATGAACTAATCACGAATGAAAAAGGCGAAAAAACGGTTGAGGATGACTACCGAATCAACTACCTGAATGATCATTTGGTTCAGGTTGGAGAAGCTATTGAGGACGGAGTAGAGGTTTTGGGCTATACGTCTTGGGGATGTATTGACCTTGTCAGCGCTTCGACCGCTCAGCTTAAAAAACGTTATGGCTACATTTACGTAGACCGTCATGATGATGGCAGCGGTACACTTGAAAGATTTCCGAAGAAATCGTTCCATTGGTACAAAGAAGTTATTGCTACGAACGGTGAAAGCTTGAAACGTTAATTTATAAATAAACCAGTGATTAAGTATTAAATTTACAATGAAGGCTTATAGATAGCGATCGCTTCTTCTCTTTTATGAAGCGGTCGCTAATTTTTTAGGGGTATTAGCAACCGGGTTACAAGCTGAGGACGAAAGAGCTTTCATGAATGATTCGTAAGCGTTATTTATTGGTAATTGATGATAAATAGATTGGACAAAAATTAATTACTGAGATATATTGAGACTTATTAAAACGTTAATAATAACGATGTTAAAAATTGAGTCCAGTATAAATTAATGATGAGGGCTGCAGAAGGAGGAAAATAATGAAGATTGAGCATGTAGCGATCTGGGTGAGAGACTTAGAAAAGATGAAAAGCTTTTACGAGCAATATTTTGATGGAAAATCTAACGATAAATATTATAACGCTACAAAAGGATTTGAGTCCTATTTTATCACCTTTGAGGATGGAGCAAGGTTAGAGGTAATGCGTAAAACGGGAGTAGATCATTCACCACAGATAAATATTACGGGCTGGGCTCATGTGGCATTTTCCGTTGGAAGTAAAGCACGGGTGAATGAAAAGACAGAGCAGCTCATGCATGCAGGGTATGAAGTTGTGGGTCAGCCAAGATTGACAGGTGACGGCTATTATGAAAGCGTAATTAAAGATCCAGAAGGTAATTTGGTGGAAATTTCAATGTGAGTAGCTTTCCAGTTCTGAAGAGTGAGCATGTGGAATCCTACAATGAAGCTTTAAAAGAAATCTGAATTCTGTATCTAAATAAGCAAAGCGAGGATGGACATGACAGAAAAAGAAAGATCACAACTAGGACTCCTATACAATGCTAATTATGATGAAGAGTTAATTGAAGAACGTTTACACGCTAAAGTTCTCTGCCACGAATATAATCAGCTCCATCCTAGAAATATCGAAGAACGAGAAACACTCATCAAAACTTTACTTGGGAAAACAACTGATAGATTCTTGATTGAGCAACCTTTCGTATGTGACTATGGCTATAACATTGAAATCGGTGAAAATTTCTATAGTAACCATAATCTAGTTATGCTTGATGGGGCAAAAATCGTTTTTGGTGATCATGTGTTCGTTGCTCCTAACTGCGGCTTTTATACTGCGGGTCATGCTCTTGATGTAGAACAACGTAATGAGGGATTGGAGATTGCATTTCCAATTACAGTCGGCAATAATGTGTGGATCGGTGGTAATGTCAGCGTTCTGCCTGGTGTTACTATAGGCGATAACTCCATTATCGGTGCAGGAAGTGTTATTACCAAAGATATCCCTTCTGGTGTGATTGCTGCTGGAAACCCTTGCACGGTAATCCGTAAAATCACCGAAGATGATAAGACCAAGTATAAAAGGAACTAACAATAAACTACAGCTCACTCGGAGCTGTAGTTTATTTTCTTAAAAGAGTATTATCAAACGAGAGAAAATTTTTGCACAGATTTGTTCAGGGAATAATGCAATAATGTACTTAAGTGGAATGTTTTTAGCCTATTCAGAAAGGAAAGAACAATCATGAAATTGATGTTTATTTCAGATATTCACGGCTCGCTGCACTGGTTGCAATTGGCACTGGAAAAGTTCAGGGAGGAGAAAGCCGATCGTCTTGTCTTGCTCGGAGATTATATGTACCACGGACCACGTAATCCGTTACCAGAAGGGTATAATCCGGCAGAAGTGGCCGCTCTGCTGAATAAGTACAAGTCCCACATTGCGGTTTCTGTGCGCGGGAATTGCGATGCAGAGGTGGATCAGATGCTACTTGAGTTTCCTATGATGGGTGATTATGCTTGGCTGTACCATGAAGGACGGAGAATCTATGTCACGCACGGACATGGCTTTAGTATCGGAAATTTACCACCACTGGAAGCGGGAGATGTGTTCATCCAGGGACATACTCATATTCCGGTAGCGGATGTGGAAAATGGGGTCTTTATACTGAACCCCGGTTCGATCTCGCTGCCAAAAGATAACTATCCATCCTCTTACGGTGTGCTGGAGGGAGCACATTTCACTGTGAAGGATTTTGATGGGAATACGGTGAAAGCAATCACGTTTTCAAAGTAATTTACCCAAATGTGATTGTAAATTATTAAAACTTTTCCGCTTCGATTGAGACAAAGATCATATTATTGTATGATAGGAGCGGAGTCTACATTATGAAAAAGAAAGAGAGCTTCAATACATGCAAATTAAGGATTCACATTATAAGATGCCGCCTGAATGGGCGCCACATGAACGCACGTATATTTCTTGGCCTGTAAAATCTTCAATGGTTTACCCGAATATGCATGCTGATGTATGCAAGGGCTATGCCGGAATTGTACGCGCCATGGCGGAATTTGAACCAGTTACTGTGGTCGTAAATCCGGATGATCTGGAGAGCGTTAAGGCGCTTGAACTTGGGGAACGTGTAGAACTGCTGCCGATTGAACACAGCGATGCGTGGCTGCGTGACAATGGCCCTACTTTTCTCACAGACGAGCGTGGTCAGCTGGCAGGTGTAAACTGGAAGTTTAACGCCTGGGGTGGTAAATACGCTCCATGGGACCTGGATGACCAGGTTGCGCCGCAAATTTTGGACAAACTTGGAGTTCCACGGTTTGATGCACCGCTTGTGATGGAAGGCGGCTCACTGCACGTAGATGGCGAAGGCACACTGATTACAACCGAAGAGTGTTTGCTCAATTCCAACCGAAATCCGGAATTAAGCAGAGAAGAAATTGAACGGTATGTATGTGAGTATACAGGTGTAGAGAAAATAATTTGGCTAAAACGTGGTCTTAGTGGCGACGAAACAGATGGCCATGTGGACAATATTGCTTGCTTTGCAGCTCCTGGCAAGGTCATTATGCAAGTATGTGATGATCCTGAGGATGAAAATTACGAAATCACGCAGGAAAATCTGCGTATTCTGGAACAAGCAACGGATGCCCAAGGCCGTAAGCTGGAAGTGATTCGGATCGGTCAGCCGCCGCGTGTGGATTATGAAGACAGCCGATTGACACTGAGCTATATTAACTTCTACTTTGTGAATGGCGGTATCATTTTGCCAGTGTTTGGCGGCACTGCCGCTGAGAGCGATCTTGCAGCTGAGCAAGTGCTGGCAAATGTATTTCCAGATCGCATCATTCGGACTGTAGACGGTATGGCGGTCATCCGTGAAGGCGGTAACGTACACTGTACGACCCAGCAGATGCCTGCTTTAAAGCGTTGAACGATACAACATCTAAAAGGAGGACTAAAGTGAGAAAAGTAAAAGTGGCAGCGACTCAAATGAGCTGCTCTACCAATATCGAAGAAAATATAAGCAAAGCAGAGAAGCTAGTACGTGAAGCGGCTGCGCAGGGCGCACAAATTATTTTGCTGCAGGAGTTGTTCGAGACTCCATATTTCTGTCAGAAGGAAAAGTCTGATTATTATTCATATGCAACTGAGCTGGAGCACAACAAGGCGGTTAACCATTTTAAGAAGATCGCCAAAGAATTACAGGTTGTGCTGCCAATCAGTTTTTATGAAAAGAAAAACTACGCGCGCTACAACAGTCTTGCTGTAATTGACGCAGACGGTGAAGTGTTGGGTAAATACCGCAAAAGTCATATCCCAGACGGTCCTGGGTATGAGGAAAAGTTTTATTTTAATCCGGGCGATACCGGTTTTAAAGTATGGAATACACGTTATGCCAAAATTGGGGTAGGCGTGTGCTGGGATCAATGGTACCCTGAGGCGGCCCGCTGTATGGCGCTTATGGGCGCAGAACTTTTGTTCTATCCGACAGCTATTGGCTCGGAACCGCAGGATTCTGCCATTGATTCCAAAGATCACTGGCAGACTTGCATGCTGGGTCATGCTGCTTCCAATCTGATCCCAGTCATTGCTTCCAATCGGATCGGAACTGAAACAGACGAGGACTCCAGTATTACATTCTACGGTTCATCCTTTATTGCCGGGCATCAAGGTAACAAGATCGCAGAAGCGGGTCGTACTGATGAGGAAGTGCTTACTGCTGAATTTGACCTGGATGAGCTGGAAGTAGGACGGATTGAATGGGGCATTTTCCGTGACCGTCGTCCTGAACTGTACAATATGATTGCCACCTATGATGGTGATTTAAAAGTATAATCTAGACAAGTCTCCCTTGACGTCAAGCTGAGGTGTTTCCTTTCATTGGACTCTCACCCGGCTTTTCGGGCAGGGGATTTTTGGTTTCTGAATGGAATACTTCTAGTGATGGATAGGAGGAAGGAAAATAGAAATGAGGCGTAAGGGTATAGACCAATCGCTCGCACAGTTCACAACTTCGACAGAAGAAGATCCAGAGTGGGAATACTCGCATGAAAGAGATATGGCTATTCTGGGATTGTGGGACAAATACACATTATCTGCTCAGCGTTTATGTGAACGAATGGCTATCGAAACCCACCAAATCAGACCTTCTGAGTATGATCCGTTCCCAACTCAGTTTGAATGGCTGAAACAGGAAGAAACAGACTTGATTATTGATGGAATATGGTCAGCTGATTTGCATGGTGATCATTGTCTGTTTATGAATAATGGGGAGCATCACCCAGAACGGCATACATCTATTGAGGCTTATATTTAC
Source organism: Paenibacillus sp. A3M_27_13 (assembly GCF_024213315.1). Taxonomy (NCBI): domain Bacteria; kingdom Bacillati; phylum Bacillota; class Bacilli; order Caryophanales; family Paenibacillaceae; genus Paenibacillus; species Paenibacillus sp. A3M_27_13. Next base: position 116,306 of record NZ_JANAVE010000010.1, on the reverse strand, counting down.
GATACCCAGGTGATCGACGAAGGATTTTTTCTTAAATATCTGAACACCTCTCCTAAAGCCAACGCCTACGTACCTTTATTCAGAAAAAATGGATATGCCGCAATGTGTGGGCTGCTGGACAAATATGTTAGGGAAGGGATTTTGGAGCGTGTACCCAACGGTTTCAAAAGAACGGATCGGTAGATGGTCCGGAATATAAGCATGATTTTTCACACTAAAGGAACATTTCTCATAGGATTGTTCCTTTTTTATGTCTAAATCCAGTTAATCTATAGACTAAAACTATGATTTGATACATAAAATAGCATTAGAATTTATGGATTAGATGATATAAAATCAAGTCATAAGGAATGATCGTACTCAATAACATCTCGATATTCCCGAAAGTGAAAAAAATCACATATGAGAATGCTTTAATGGAAGCTTGAACATGAAATTTGTAAACTCGCAAGGAGGAAGAACAATGAACCACTATCCTGCTATCTTTGAACCTCTAACCATACGACGCATGACCTTGAAAAATCGGATTGTTATGCCCCCGATGGGAACTAACTTTGCTGCCATGGACGGAAGCTTTGTTCAGGATCATATTGACTATTACGTGCAACGGGCCAAAGGTGGTACCGGCTTGATAACAGTAGAAAATGTTTGTCTGGATTTCCCGATGGGTACAAACGGAACAACCCAGTTGCGTATGGATAACGACCAGTTTATTCCCGGACTGTTTAGATTAACAGAAGCCCTGCACTCTTATGGAGCCTGTGTTTCTGTACAAATTAACCATGCGGGTGCTTCGGCTTATGCGGGACGACTGAACGGAGTTCAGCCTGTATCTTCTTCGAATATTCCTTCTAAAAAGGGCGGAGCTATTCCAAGACCTCTGCAAAAAGAAGAAATTTACGCCATTGTGCGCAAATACGGAGAAGCAGCGGGAAGAGCGCAACGAGCAGGATTTGACTGTGTTGAAATTCATGCGGGACACTCCTACTTGCTGAGTCAGTTTCTTTCACCGATGTATAATAAACGCACGGATGAATTTGGCGGAAGCGCAGAAAACCGTACTCGTTTTGCCAGATTAGTCATTGATGAAATTCGTTCAGTGGTCGGCCCATTTTTCCCTATTTGCTTACGTTTTAGCGCGGAAGAGTTCACAGAAGGTGGGAACACACTGGAAGATACACTCGAGTTATTGGAGTATCTTAATGATGAGGTAGATATTCTGAACGTTTCTGCTGCTCTGAATGATTCCATCCAGTTCCAGATTGACGGGATGAACCTGCCGGATGGTTGGCGCTCATATATGGCTAAAGCGGTAAAAGAAAAATTCGGGAAAGTCACAATGACCTCAGGTAATATTCGGAGCCCACAGGCTGCGCAGGATATTTTGGAGAGAGGTGACGCTGATCTGCTGGCTATGGGTAGAGGGTTGATTGCAGAACCGAACTGGGTGCTTAAAGTGCAAAACGGCTACGAACATTTGCTTAGAAAATGTATCTCTTGCAACATTGGTTGTGCCGATCATCGTATCTCCAAAAGTAAACCGATTTGCTGTACGGTAAATCCGGATCTGTTCAAGGAAGCTGAATACCGGAAACAACGTGTTAAAAACAATGTTCAGGTTGTTGTGATCGGTGGGGGTACCGCTGGGATGGAAGCAGCATGTACGGCAGCCGAAGTAGGCTGCAAAGTAACCCTCTTTGAGGAGAAACCAGAGTTGGGTGGCTTGGCTCGTGATATTGCCCGCTTGCCGGACAAAACACGCATCAATGATTTCCCTGATTATCTGATTCAACGCACCAAACAGTTAACCAATCTGAACATTGTAACAGGGACCCGAGCCGATTTGGCGATGATTAGTGCCCTGAATCCTGATATTATTGTCAATGCGACGGGGGCCACACCACTTCTTCCGCCAATTGCAGGTTTGCATGAACAACTGGGCAAACCGGGCACAAAAGTGTTCTCCATCTTTGATCTTTTGCACAACATGGAGAAATTCCAGGAGTTTGAAGGTAAACGCATTGCTGTAGTTGGTGGCGGAGCTGTGGGACTGGATGTCGTCGAATATTACGCAGAGCGTGGAGCAGAAGAGGTTTCCATCATTGAGATGATGCCGCTACTGGGTAAAGACCTGGATATGATTACTCGCATTTCCATGATGAAAATGGTAGAGGAGCAGGAAGTGAACGTCCATACGGAAACAGCTTTGACAGAAGTGTGTAGCGACCGCTTCAAAGTAAAGCATGGAGAACAGGAGTTTGAGATTCCTTTTGACCTTGGATTCGTATGCTTGGGTATGCGTTCGTACAGTCCGCTGATGGACAGCTTGCTCGAATATGGTAAAGAACATCAAGTAGAAGTTATTAATATCGGGGATAGTAAACAAGCCCGTCGTATTATTGATGGCACACGTGAAGGTCGCAATATTTTGAAAACCATTCAACGGGTAGAGGAATTTAAACATGAGTTTTCTTATTCTTACTAATTTGACAATACAAGTGATGGGTGTTCACGATGGCAACCCAGTGAATATTGAGGTTGAAGAGACGACTTGTCTTTTCAGCCTTTTTTATTTGAGTTTTTCCTGGAAGAAGATTGATTCCTCTGTCATTTCAAAGGTAAACTATGGAAAGCAAATATAGTAAGTAAGGCTATCTTAACGTGGGGGGATGAGCGTGAATCGACTCTTTAGTGAAATGCCGGGTGCCAGCATGTGGAGCAGCGTGGAAGAGATTCATAAAGGCTGGTCTAGTGACAAAAAATATTATATTCAAACCACTGACGGTAGGGAATTGCTGCTAAGAATGGCGAATATGGTTCATTATGATAAAAAGAAACGCGAGTTTGAAGCTGTAACAAAGCTGGATCACGTGGAGAATCTGTTCATGTCCCGGCCGCTTGAATTTGGGATTTGTCATGATGGTCAATCTGTGTATTCTCTGTTCACCTGGATCGAAGGGAAAGATGCTGAAGAGATTATCCCCACGTTAACCGCAGCACAACAGTATCAACTCGGAGTTCAGGCAGGAGATGCACTAAAAAAAATGCATGAGATTCATGCGGAGCAAGATCGAGTCCCATGGGCTGAACATTATAATGCCAAAATCAACAGATATATTACAAACTATAAGTCATGCGGTATTCCCCTAAAGGGAGCAGATCAAGCCATAAGCTTTATTGAGAAAAACCGCCATCTATTAGAAAATCGTCCCCAGACTTTTCAGCATGGGGATTATCATGTAGGCAACATGATAATCCTTTCTTCAAATTACCTCATAAATCCTTATGTATCAAGGAGTTTATCTTAAACTTCATTTTTCTGGTCACGCTTCTGGTCACGGAATTCTTCATCAATTTCTACTAGTTCAGTTTCATTGTTTTTGTTCAACAAATTGCTTAGACCTGCTGCTGCATCTGATTGTATACTCTTTAATAAATGTGAATAAGTATCCAGTGTTAAAACTACGCTACTATGACCTAATCTCTCTGATACGACTTTTGGGTGGATACCGATTGACAGCATAAGCGAAGCAGAAGTATGTCTTAGATCGTGGAATCTAATATATGGCAACCCCAATTTTCCAATCTTTTTTTTCATTATTTTGAAGAGATTGGTGGACAATATTGGATTACCAATATCTGTACAACACACTAAATCATTATCTATATACATATCTCCAGCCAATTCTTTTTCTAATTTTATTTTTTCATGTTGCTTCTTTAGTACCTCAACTACATCATCTGATATATCAAGCAAACGGACACCTGAAGAAGTTTTTGCGCCTTGTTTGATTCTCTTACCGTCACGTTCTAGCGTCTGAGTAACCATAATACATTTATTTTTGTAATCAACGTTCCTCCAAGGGAGTCCGAGTATTTCCCCTTTCCTCATTCCTGTGTGTATTGCCAGATAGAAAACGATGTAATGTCTGCTATCTTTTAAAGAGTCTAAAAAGCTTTGGATTTGCTCAACTGTCCATATTGACAACTTTCTTTTTATTCTTTTAGGTCTGTCAATTTTATTAGTTGGATTTACTTTAATCGACTCGCCTTTAACTGCATAATTTAAGGAGTATACTACGATGTCGAAAATTCGCTGGACATAAGATTCTGCAAACTCTTTATTCTTTTTTGTTTTCTTTTGCCTAATATAACTTACAAATTTTTTAATATCATTGGAATTCACCTCGCCTAAAGCTTTATCTTTAAAGAAAGGAGAGATATGATTGATGATTGTAGACCGATATGACTCTGCTGTTAATCTAGATATATGTTTGTTTTGTTCTTTCTCCACTATCCATACATCTAGCATATAATCAATAAACTTTATCTTGCTGGGTTCTATATACTCACCCTTATTTGCCTGATTCAATACTTCAGTCATAGCGGCATACGCATCTTTCTGCCTTTTGAATCCTCGTTTCTTTTTCTGCTTTCTAATTCCATCCTTTCCAACGTCCACAACAAAATAATATAGTCCTGTTTTTTCATCAAGTTTGACTGAACCTTTTGCCATAAGCAACCTCCTAATATTTTCTTTGTTTTATTTTGGGTAATAATTAAATATATCACAAAAAAATAGATGTGTAAATAGTTTTTTGGTTTGAGAATAGTAAATGAGATAAGTTCAAAGGAGAGGGTTGAGCCAACACAGGTGAGAGTTACGGGAATTTTGAGACTTCCTTATTCATAACATGAATAACAGCTTTAGAGCGAATGTGAGAGCGTCTAAGGAGTATGTCATTGTAAAGTGTATGGAATCAAAAAATTATACTCGAACGAGTGTGCTGATATATGGTATATTGTTCCTGTTGTTAAAGGTTTATTTCATAGGATGGAGTTGTTTGTAATGGGGCTTGGTAATGAATCGATCTCCTTCTTGGTAAGAATTATAATGGATGACTTAGACGGTTTCTTATCGAATAAAGAGCGTTCTTTAAGAGGTCGGATTTACAGCACTTTGGGTACTTGGCTCGAATATATCAACGATGCATCGGCTGAAGACAAGGAAATAATATTAAATGAAATTCATGAGACACTTGGAGAGATGAGTGTTTGGGAATATGACCAAAACGAACAAAATGAAATAGTAGCAAGAATGTATCAGTACTTCTCTGAGTTATATGGTACTGAAGATCACATTAAAGATTTTGCTACACTGTTGGTCAACTATTACAAGAATGAATTAAAAGCAGAATTTAAATATGTTTAAAATAACTATTTCACCAAAACACATACACTACTAAAAAGGGGCATTAGTATGTTTGATAAAAATTTATGGAATGCACTTAATCCCGGTTCTCATTCATATGATTTATTTGGGGAAAGAGCTGAGAGTTTGGAGAGTTATATAAAGAAAGTTTCCGATTTGGGTCTAAATATTCCTACTGATGTAATCGAACAATGGATTTATCGGCATTACGAATATATTGATGCTCGTTATATCAGCCTTGGAATTGAAAAAATGAAATTTGAAAGGGAAATATGGGATAGCAATAAGGTTTATTCTAAAATCAATACATTTGAATTCGATAAACTTGGTGGAATGGGGCATAACGTATATGAGGAAGAAAACTGGTTGATCAGTTTTATGCTTAAAAATCGTACATGGCCCAAACCTATTATTGTTCTAGAAAATAATACATTTCCTTCTTGGGGAACTCCCTATCATTTGCTAGAAGGTCATCAAAGGTTGGATTTTTTTAGAGAAATTTATCAAGAAGAAAGAGATACATTAAAGAATCAACATGAAATTTGGGTTGTGAAACTGATCAAATGACTGTTTTAATATTTTAATTTGAAATGGAGTGGTAGAAGTGGAAAAAGATAATAGAGGTTTGGAAAAAGTCGCTTCCTTATATCAGACACAATCTGTCGAAGTTGCTAATATATATATTGGCGAAGGTTGGATTTTGCTTAATATACATACGACTGACTACGGACATCCCGTAGAACGCCACCAAGAAACTGTTTTCACTCTTGGTTGGAATAGTGAAAAAGGGGAAGTGAAGTTGCCAAAGAACCGTTTTTAATTTTCCTTCTGAGTTAATAGGGGATATGTGGAATAACAAACGAAATAAAAAGGTTTTTTTAGAGATAAAATGGGAGGCAAGGATGTATTGAAGACAACTCATGTGGGAGAAATCCGAAAATTGGTGCGTAGACAGGTCGGAACTATTAATACGAAGTTTGAGTTGAATCTAGCGGTAAAAGAAGAAAAGCTGGAGAAGGGATTTCAAATGATAGCAGACGCTCCTGAGACAATTATTTATGATCCCAATGAGATAAAAGATGTATTTAACAACCCGCGCTTTTTTGATCAGGCTGGCGTGTCGACAATAGCCAATTTAATAAAGATTCTAATTGCACACGAAACTGGACACTTAATTGATTATAAGAGAAATAGTTTTCTTTTTTATAATAAAGGCCATGAAGAACAAATGGAGCTAAATGCATGGAAGCTAGGCGAGCAATACATTGATGATGAAATTAGAAGCGAATATGAAACATTTAAGGATTTTTCATTAGATTCATACCGAAGATCAAACAAATTTAAACAATAAAAATAAAAGATGTGTTTTAAATTTCCTATCACTATTTACATGGGAGCAGATCCAAGATGGTCTTAATTTTTTTAGGAGGATTGTTTTGTTTATTCTTTCTTTCAATAAGCTCTGTCGGGGCTAGATGGGGGTATATTCTATATCCAGTTTATTTATCAGTTGGACTGTTACTTTTCTCAGTGTATTGTATTTGGGATGATCATTACATTATAGGAATTGTGTGTTTCGTTTCTATGCTCTCATATTTAATTTATTTGGTGTTGGATTTTAAAGTAGGAGAAAGATCTAATAAAGATGTTTCCGTTGAATGGTTATCATATATTGGACTTTATCCCGTTTGTATTGCGCTAGTATCGTTGTTGTTTTTACCCCGTGATTATGTAACGTTTCAAAATGTCGGAACTTCTGACAGTAGTGAAGATGTGTATTACCGAAATTGCGCCGAAGTGAGAAGTTTAGGATTGGCTCCACTTTATCAAAGTGACTCTGGGTACAGAAGTGGATTAGATAGGGATAATGACGGAGTTGCGTGTGAGTAAAAAGCAAGATACAAATTTACCATAAAAGCATGTATCAAATTTTATGTAACAATGTAAATACTCAAGTCTATATAAAACACCAATTTTACCATCCAGTTGCCCCCATATTGACGGCAACTGGATTTTTTTGTCCACATTGGAGATGCGACATCGCAACACGTCAAATTGACGTTTCGCTTCGGAGAATCACGAAACGATATCTAATACAGAAATTATGTATTGCTCGATTTCGAGACAATGTGGATTGATCAGTCATTTAGAAATTTAAGGTAGTCGTCAAATTGACGGATAGCTGTATCTGACTGCTGGAAGTTTATCCGTGAGAAGTCGATTTACACGACATCCGAATCCAGACCTTTCGATTCAAAATATCTGAAAGCTAAACTCAACTATCGTGAAACGCGATATCCAAAATCCTATGCATATGGAACGAAATTTCGTTCCCTTGTTACATAGTGAGATGAACAAGGATACATCTTGTACCTGCCCCTCAAATTTGAGGGATAGCTAACAGACAAATTGCCATTGAGTTGTTATGTGTAAGGGTATCGCCAACTTTGGCGACACGGCGAAATTGCCGACACGAAAAGAAGACCTCAACTTTCGAGATCTTCTTTATTTTTTTAGTATTCAAATTAGGATTGGTTATACTTGCTATTCTACACGCTTACGGATTTCAAATAAATCATTTGGAGTCACATCGAAATAAACACAAAGTTTTGTGATTAACGAAGCTGATATTTTCTTTTTTTCCATATTGGTGTTGTGTAGTAGTTCCATAATCGTAGTTCTACGATGTCCAATTTCTTCAGATAATTTTAGTACAGACATGTTATCGTGCCTCTTTAGAATTTCATCTAACTTGCAATACAAAATGTAGTTTTGTTGATCCATATTATCCTCCAAAAGAGTTAGAATAAACATTGCACCATGAAAGTGCATATGATATATTGTGTATAAAGGTTTGCACTATGAAAGTGCAGCTGGTGAATAGAGCAATATACTCTTGAACAAAGGAGTGTGCAGTACTTTCTTCGGCACCTTCATCACCATTTTACCAATATCTCAAGGAGGAAGATACCTAGTGATGAAAAAAGCAAACAAGCAAGCGATCCTCAACATTGTGCGAATGAAGCCAGTTTGGGAATCAGAAGAAGACGCTGAAAAAGAATTGCACTATTACCACATAACCGACGCTCTAAATCGGAAATGGCAGACTATTGGCCTTAACGTGTCAGACGCTATCCAAGTGTTTGAGCATGGTAATGACGACAATTGGACTCGTATTATCGAACCAGCACCGTACAATCCTGACCTGTCCATCAATGACCTAATCAACATGCTCAATATTTCTCCTGAAGCAACTGGCATTCGCAATGACATGCAAATCATATTGAACACAGTTGAGCGCCGTAATGAGTATGTAAATCGTATCGTCAACGTTAATCGTGAAAGTAGATTTCTTTTACTCCACCAAATGAAGGATGAATACCTTCAGCATAGCCAACTTACAGATGATCAGTTCATGCAGATGTACACTGTAAATCCCGTGGAAGCTTTGACCATGTATTTCTTGCAGCCCATTGATATCATCACGTATTGGGAATGGGCTAATGCTAACGGTACTGCTGAGAAGGCTATACAGTACAAACGTGAGGAAGCTTTATTACCGTTTATTCAGGCCATTGAACGTGCTGAGGATGAAGCGAGAGGGATTGTTTCAGGCTTCTAATGTGTCACGTGACACAACTATTTCCCAAAAGGAGAAGATACATATATGACAAGATTATTGAACAAACCCATCACAACCAACAAAGGGGCGTCCACCATGAACACACCATATCACGCTGATTTAACACTGGAGCAAGTCTGTTACTTCCTTGATATCTCGCCTAAAGCTGAAACCCTTATTACATCAATGAGGTTCATGTTGACCAGTGTCGAACGGTTAAACGAGTTTCTGAATCGCTCCACTTTTGCTAGGCATCCTTTGTCCCTGCTCACTAAAATGCGTAAAGAACATATTGACGCTTACGGTTATAATGCTAAAGCAACATTTGTATACGACTATTATCGCAATAAGCAATCGGCATTGGAAAAGTTGTTTCAGGAAGATATGCCAGCTTTCAAACTCAATCGCTTAAGAACTGATGATCCTGAACGTATCTATGATGTTTACGTTGAGCGTGGCAAGTATTCAACGTCTGGAGAAGTGGCATTGTTTATCTAATCATAATACATAGCAGGGCAGACAATCTCATATCCATTATAGGATATATCTGTCCTGTTTTATCATATAACAACGCAATAATAACATTAAATAGGCTTCTATAACTTTTTCAGGGCTTTTAACAGCTATGACAATCAAATGTAAAAGAGTCATTTTATCATCATAATCAACAATGTAACGTAACGAGTCACACTTACTGTAACAATGATTTAGATAACCGCAAATATAAGCAAGGTGAACATAGAAAGGAAACGAGAGTATGAACAATAACAATCCCGAATATCCATTCCCAATGTCACAACGTATGGAGATCGAACGCCTTTACTTTCCCAATGGTGTCAATGCTACTCAAATTAATCTGCTGGATGATATAGAGAAACGACTAGCTGAAGCATACAAGGCAGGATATGAGCAATCATCTATATTCGGATTTCATGAATGGAGTAACAATGCAGCAATGGGATATACCGCTATAGCTCTTGAACGGTTAGGCTATGACCAAATTGAGTTACAACGAGTGATAAACAGAATGTATTGTGTATTCGATGAGGTAAGTGTTCTGGAAGCAAAGGCACATTACGACTGCTCAGATTATTGATAAATCAGCCTATTTTACCTAACCGCAATTCATGCAACATCTTACCTCAAATCGTGCAATATTTACCCTCTAAATATGCAAGGGTCTACCTCAATTCATGCTGCACGATTTGAGGTCTAGTTAGTAGTTCTTAAATCTTTATATCTTTAGATGTGTAGATACAGTATTTAGAGCATGTCTGCGCTGACGCTTATCCAACTCTTGGCTTCTGATTTTTTGTTGGTTGAGGTTAATGTTTAACCTGTTGTTAATTTGACTTCTATTGCTTAGTACACTGTTTAATCTATAGGAATAAAATTATTTGCTGTCTGGTTAATAGGAATGGTAGGGTCGGAGCGAATGGGATTTGAATCATAAGATTAAATAATACAAAAATAAAGGAGCAAACAGTATGTATAAAACTGGAAGATTAATCAAAGGAAGACTGTACGTGAAAACGTGGAATGATGAATGGATCAACCTCAAGCTGTTGGCTCAGACTGACAGAAAGGCTATGTAACATGGATATGGACTGGTTGAACTCAATGTATAGACAGTTGGTGAAAGAGGCAGCAGGGAAGGATACAGAGCTTGAGAGAAGGCTGGAGATTAAAAAGCAACTTACAGCTATAAGACGTGAGAGGAGAAAGCTGAAACAAGAGGGAATGTGTGGTCGGGGGGATACCAAATTGTCACCCCTTGAATATGTAACTAAACGCCTAAAAGTAGGTGTGTTATCATTACTATAGACCCATTACTATAGGCGTGGTAAGCTAAAGGAAAATGTTGGAGGGCAACAATAATGAAGATTCACAAGATACTAATTACTGCTATGGTTGTAATATTGGTAACACTCTTTAGCGGCTGTGTAAATAAAGAGGAGGAGCTTCAAAGTGAAGTAACAAGTTTGGCAGATAGAGCCGATCAATATTATAAAGAGGACAAAATGGACGATGCTCTAGAAGTCTATGAAAAAGCTCTTGAGAAAAAAGAGTCTTCTGAAATTAGAGATAAGATTGACTCAATAAAAGCTGAAATCAAATCAATAGAAAAAGCTCGAAATTTTAAAGATGAGTTGTATACGATTAGAAAAGAACGCCTTAGTGCAGGGGTTTCAGTAACGCCAACTGATATGAAATTTATAATTGGAGATTTGGGTAAGCTGGTGACTGAATTCGACAATATTGACACATCAACGGAGACTACAATCACAAACTATGTAAAAGAAGTCAAGCGCAGCACTTATTACGAATTGCTCAAAGTAAACATTGACAGTCCCTTACATGATGATGCAGAAGTCAATGAAGCGCTTGGTGCAATAGATTCTGATTTTGAAGTCCTAAATTCTTTAACAGTTGCACATACAAGAAATGATCTTACTGATAAAATAGACAAAATACTCGAAATTCCATTTCCTTCTCAATATGAATGAATTGAAGAATAATAAACGAATAAGAGTCAAAGGATCAAGCACATTTAGCAAGTTTAAGCGCCTAGCGATAGGCGTTTTTTTGTTGGATTTATTTAAATATGAAACAAAATTCTTCCTTATTATTGGTGCATTGTGCTAATATACTAGGTATATAATACCAAAAAGGGGTTGTGGAAGAGTGAAAAATAAAGTATTAGCTAGTTCATTTGCCTTAGTGTTGATTCTTTCCAGTGCTACAGCATATGCTCATCCGGGTAGAACTGATTCAAATGGTGGACATTATTGTCGTACTAACTGTGCTAAGTGGGGACTCCAAGACGGGGAATATCATTATCATAATGGTGGAGGATCTTCTTCAAGTAGTTCCTCATCTTCGAGTTCGAGTAAATCGACTCCTAAAAAGAGCACTGCAAAGCCTAAAGCAGCGAAGCCAGCTTATAAAGAATCTGGATTAAGAGTTTACGTGAACGGAAATAAATTAAGCTTTAGTAGTGAGCCATTGATTTATCAGAATACAAACTTGGTTCCTCTTCGTGAGATTGCTGAAGGCTTGGGTGCTACCCTGAATTATGATAATACTAGTGGTACAATTGGCGTAACTAAAGGAAATAGCAAAATGACACTTACCATTGGAAGCAAAATAGTGTTTTACAATGGATCATCTGAAACAGTGAGCGCAGCACCTAAAGTAATAAAGGGAGTTACCTATGTTCCTGCTCAGGTTTTTGCTAGGGGATTAGGTGCAGGAATTGAATTAGACAGCATTAATAACTCTCTAAAAATAACATATTAGAGCCATGTAAATGAACTAGAGAATTTTTGACTACCATCAATATACAAGCAGAAAAGTATCACAGATTTTAGAAAGTTACATAAAATCTGTGATACTTTTCTGCTTGTATATTGATAATGTGTTGGAAGTAAAACGATGATTTTATAGTGCATCTTATTATCCTGCATTATATTATAGGAAATATTATACAAAAGGGAGTCGTATTACATATGAAGAAAAAATTGCAGGTGTTTATATCTTCAACATACTTAGATATGGTCGAAGAGCGTCAGGCAGCTGTAACAGCGGTATTGAATGCGGGGCACATTCCAGCAGGAATGGAGCTTTTTAAATCCGGAGACCAGAGCCAAAAGGAAACAATTAAGCGCTGGATTGATGAGTCTGATGTCTATATGTTAATTCTTGGTGGACGTTACGGAAGCATTGATGAAGAGAGTGGGAAAAGTTATACGCATTGGGAATATGACTATGCAGGAGAACAGGGGAAAAGAAGATTTGCTATTGTAATAGATGAAAAAAGACTTACAGAAAAGGCAAAAGAGAATCCTGATTATTTAGAAAGAATAAATTATACGAAATATCAAATTTTTAAAGGGGAAGTACTAAATAATATATCCAAGTTCTTTGAAGATTTAAAGGACATAAAGTTGATAGTAATGGAGTCACTAAAAGAATATGAGGGTGACTTAGCACTATCAGGCTGGATTAAGGCAGATAGTGCTTCTAATATTGAAAAAGTCCTACTAGTAAACTCTAAATTACTCAAGAATAATGATAAATTAAAGCAAGAATTATCCAACATAAAAAATAGAGCTAAGGAGACTGAATTCATCGGAGGTTATTCTTTTGAAGAGATATTCAGGGCATTGAAAGCTATGCCTCTGGATGTTCCCCCTCAATTTGAGAAACTTGCTCATTGTGATTCGATTCTATCATTCTTTCTGTCGATTCGAAATAACCTAGCAACGGGTATTACAACTGGAGCAAAAAAAGGAAGTGAAGTGTCCTATTCAATTCATTATGTCATTCCACCGTTGATGGCTTTTGGACTAGTGGAGAAGACAAAGATTAGTGGCATTGCAGTTCAGAGATTCCAAACTTCAAAAGATGGGCATAGATTCATAGCAAAGTATGAATTAAAATCTATCAAAGGAGAACTTTAAAATAAAAAATAAATTTGGCTAAATCGCTTAGACAGTACAGTAATTAAGACTACTTTGCAGATGCGCATACAGCAGTATAAGATATTGATTCAAGTAGAAAGTTAATATGGTGCTTCCTAGGTAGACTTGAAAATCGAAAAATACGTACTTCACTCTATAAGGAGCTATTAAAATGAAAAATAATACTAGATATATCAAGATACAAACAAATGAACAATTTTATAATTGTGTTAATCAGGGGTTAGCCTTGAAGTCTACGTTAGTGGAGAACTTGATTTTATCGGCCAATTAGTAGATTTCACTGATAATCTTATAAAGTTTGAAAATGGATTTTATCTTAGATCTTTGTCAGAAGTGATTATTAGAGAAAATTATTTCTTTAAAAAATGATCATTTCATGCATTAGCCTTAAAAAGAGTATATGAAGTAAAAAGATGAAGAAAGATGGTATCTGAAATATGGAGACAAATATGATGAAAGTAGTATTGATAGGAGCAAATATATACCAAAATTTTGATGATCTAAATAGTGTTGAAAATGATATTAATTTAATGAAAGAAGTATTCGATAATAATTTTGATGCCACAGTTGAAGTATTAACAAATGAAAAAGTAAAGAGTGGTAACGTTAAAAGTATGCTTAAGCATTTTTTTAGTAACTGTGATTATAATGATATACTTGTTCTATATTGGGCAGGACATGGGGCAGTTTACGAAGGTAAAGGGTACTTGATAACATATGATTCTACTGACTCAGAAGCAAATAATAAAATAGCTATGCAAGATTTAAATGAACTTATCGAAGATTCTCCAGCGAAGTCTATACTAGTTGTTGTTGATTGCTGCAAGAGTGGTTTTCTAACAAGAAACATTAATGCTGTAAATAATGTCATGAATAAAGAATTTGATATTAAAGGAAAGGGAAGAGTAATTATAACTGCTACTAACCATGAAGATGCTTATTCTCTTTCAGATGAAAGCAATGGTGTTTTTACATCGATATTATTACAACATTTACAAGAATTTATAGATGATCAGCAGAGAGATGAGATTGATGTAACTGAACTTTATTCGTATGTAGTACGTGATATGAATGATGGTATTTATAAACAAGTCCCTTGTATGAAAGCTTCAATTGAAGGGAGATTCATTTTAAAACTAAAAGAGAAAAATTATAAAAAAACAAATAGCAACATGAAAGTAACGATGTTACCCAGAGGAGCAAATAGGCAGCTTGAAAAATTAGACAAGATATTTAAGAATTCTGATTATTTAGATAAACAACATTTTATTAAGGAGATCCAAATATATTTAGGTTCTGAACTTATTGCGGGAAAAGTTAAAGAAATAAGCAAACATTTGTTTCTTGATGAAGCATTAAATTTGGAGATAGAGTGGTTTGAGTGGGCATTAAATTTTAGAATTTCTCAAATGAAAAGTAACTATGTAATTAAACTTCCACGTGAAGAAGCAGAGTTAGCTTATAAACTAACAAATGAAAAAAAATGTATAGTTTATTTAAAATTATCTCAACTTCACGAAGAAATTCTGCCAGATACTATCTGGCTGAGAATAAATGATAAAAATATCAAATTACCAGGAGGATATTTGAGAAGATGTTATAGAGAGCTACCAATGAAAGAAGATATAGAGTATAAACTGATGGAACTTATTGAGAATCAGAGAAGCATTATAACATTGGATAATAGCAATAAGGTAGCTAAATGGGATACGAATAATTTAACAATAATTTCTTCCTTTAAGATTAGAGAAAAAGTAGGAGATATATTCTCCTTTAAATACAGTAGCACAAAGGAAACAATATTTGTAGGAAGCATTTTTAAGGATAGATTATTATTTAATTTATATAATTCTAAGGGAGAAAATATATATTCAGAAAAATTTGATGTTAACGTCTATTACTTTTACCCTAATTCAGGAGATTATATAATTTATTATAACAAAACGGAAATTTACTTTGTCTCTTTACAAGAAAAAATTGAGAAAAATTTTAAAATTCGTGGTAAATTTTTAATGAGAAGACAAGTTCCTTTATTTTATGAATTAGATGAAGGATTTCTTCTTTATAACTTTAATACTCTTTATATTTTTAATAATAAGTTTGAACTTTTGAAAGAAGAAAAAATCTATAATGATGGATTTAAAAGAATAATAAATAAAAATTTGTTTTTATCGAGAAAGGTTGAACATTATTCAATCGTTAATATAGAAAAAAAAGGAGATTGGTACCCTAAAAAAACTGTGAGTAGGTTAGACATTCTTCAATCCCATGTTTTAAAACATCATATTATTGAAGTAAGAGAAATGAATAATGAAATGGGATATTTCGTGGAAGTAACTGATTTAACAACAGGAAAAAGTGAATTCTATAATATGAAAGAAAAACCAATGGAATTTACCATAAGTGATGACAACACCTTTATGGCTGCACTTACAGAATATGGAGCAATTAAGTTATGGGTCTAATTTAAATAACAAAAAACTAACAGATATAGAGCTTTACGAATACTACAATAGAAGAAAGCAGAGTGTACAGGAACAGTATCGAACTCACTACTGATTAAACTCACCAAAGGATTATGCCGCACTCAGGGTAGGCTTCGAAATTCTGCTTTCTTTCATAAAATTGGATATCATCTTGACCATAATGAAAATCTTACGTAGACAGCGAGGAAGAATATTTCAGCTAGAAGTAAATGCTTGGCAAAAGTCCAAATATATAATTCCTGATGATTTGAAAGAAGAGTTTGATAAATTTAATTTGCGTATAATAGATAGTTACAAACATAAGTTTTCTAAAGAGAGAGAAAATGATTCGTAATAAGGCGGGAATCTAGATGACATGGATTTCAATAATATTATTTATATTTTCATCTGTGATATTATATAGGATAATGCGATCAGGGAAAGAGACCAAATTTATATATTTTACAGCTACTATACTATTAGTTTTAGAATTTGTTTGCCCATCTATATTTATTTATAATTTGTCTCCGTGGAAAGAAGGCATTCCTTTAATGGGAATTTACACTTGGTTTTATATAGTCTTAATTTTGTTGCTTGCGAATATTAAAGCTAAAAAATAAAACAGTAGCTTTCGTCTTATTAGCATATTGGAGATGATGAACTAAACATGAATCTAAACCAGTTACACACAATGACCTACACGCTAAATAGCGGTATTAAAGGATCAATCCAACTATCCAGCAAACAAATTCAGGACTGGATAGAATCTTATCGTGTAAGCAGCAAATATGTAACAACAGTAGGAAAAGAGCATTTTGGTTTAAATCCTGAGCTTGTGGCAGATTTTAAGGTACATAATGAATTTAGTGAGCAGAGGGAACATGTAGCAGCAATACAACCTACAGTAGCAAGTAAGGCCACTGAGCAGTTAGCAGACGCATACAGCCAGCACAAGGTATTGATTCAAGTAGAGTGTAAATGTGGAGCTTCCTATATAGAGGAATCAGCGTACAAAAGGAACAAATGGGGCTGTAAAGAATGCGGTGATATTGTATTTTTGGATAGTAAGAAAGGTATAGTTGAAACTGTTAAGGGTAAGGCGTGGTATATGACTAATAGGTATTTTGTAGAGAGATAGGGGAGGCTCCTTTCAATTTGAAATAACTCTTATGTACCTGTATTTATATACAAAGTCTGGGCAGTTATTTATTATGAAAAATTCATGTGAAAAGCGTCTCAATTTTTAAGAAGGTGTGTACTAATTAATTTTTGAATTAGGAGATACGCAAAAATATTTAATGGCTTACACTACTCTAAAAAGAGCGGATAAGTCTTTTTTTGTGTACCCTGGAAAGGTACCTTTTTGTAAAATATCAGGGATTTGAATGGATGTTTGTGTAATAGAGACATGTCCACCATTTAACATGCTGATATTTTTAATTAGCACCAAGATTACATTGTTTTATTTGTTTATTTCCCTATTGAAAAAAATCCAACTTACACCGACAAAAAACGACAAATTTTTCATAGGACTAATGGTATTATTACTTTTGTCTCATTTTAAGGAGGGTGGGTCTATTTAACTAGGTATTATTTATCAAGTGGGGAGAGTGCAATATGAAGAAAGTATGTATTTTGTTTTTTTTCTTTGCTGCTAATACTAGCACAGCCAGGATTTTCACAGGCGGCAACCAGTGAGAAAGAATTAGAGAATCACTGGGCTGGCTCATTAATGAACGAATGGTTGTCCAAAGGAATCTTAAAAGGATACGAAAATGGAAAGGTGTATCCAGATCGTCAAGTCACACGGGCGGAGTTTTTAAGCATACTACATAAGGGATTTGATAGCCAAGATACTTATGATGTATCGGACAAGAAAGGCAAGTTCAGTGACGTGAAGGAGAGCAATTGGTATTACAAAGATGTGTTGAAGGCTGTTGATGAGGGGTTTATTAAAGGATATCCCAATAACACGTTTCAACCGAACAAGACCCTGACTCGTCAAGAGGCTGCTGTTATTCTAGCGAACAAATTGAACCTGAAAGAAGATAATTTAAATCTTCTTAAAGAGTACAAGGATTCCAATACTGTAGCTGACTGGGCCAATACCAGTTTCTCAGGTGTTCTGAACCATGCCATACTGCAAGGTTACCCGGATAAGACATTGATGCCTAAAAATCTGTTAACTCGCGCTGAGGCGGTAACCTTACTAGATAAGGCTATTAAATTTGAGTCTTCCAACAAAACCACTTTGAGTCCTCCTACTAATCCAGAAGGTAGTACTGGAATTAAACAAAGTGGAAATACTCAAACGGCTAACGCTTCTACAAGCAGTGCTGATACAGATAAAAAATCGAAAAAAAATAATATTGATACGAAACTAGATTCTGATAAGGATGGCCTGCCTGACTATAAGGAAGAAATGATAGGCACAGATAAGCATAATCCAGATACAGATGGTGACGGTTTAACTGATGGTCAAGAAGTAAATCTTATTGGCACTAATCCACTAAAAATTGATACGGATGGAAATGGCGTGAATGATGGCGATGAAGATAGTGATGGTGATGGCTTAACGAACGCAAAAGAAATACAACTGGGTACCAACCCCAACAACAAAGACTCTGATTTCGATGGCTGGGAAGATGCTTACGAGTTAAAGAAAGGAACCAATCCGTTAGAGGCTGATACAGACCTTGATGGATTAAAGGATTCTATAGAAGAGAAGTTTGGAATGGACCCTCTTAATCCTGATACAAACGGTAATGGTATTAAGGATGGGGACGAACCTGTTGAATACAAAACAGAGATAAAATCCTATGAACGTGACCGAAATGTTACCCCTTCAGTGAAAATAGTTTCTAATGCTAAAGAAGCAACTTCTACAGTAATCACAAATGTTTATGGGGAAGAAGCCTTTATTAATAAGAACATTCCTGGATATATTGGTGCGCCATTTGAATTCACGACAGATGTCAAATTCAATACAGCCGCAATTACATTTGAATATAATCCAATTTTGGAATCAGATGATTTTCGCCCAGAAATATTTTACTACAACAAAGAAAAGCAACTCTTAGAAAAGGTAGAGAATCAAACGTATGATCCGAGTTCCCATTCAGTAACAGCGATTGTTCCTCATTTTAGCACTTATATTTTGTTAAATGGTAAGGCATGGGATGCCGCTTGGGCGAAGGAAATCAGATTACCTAAAAAAGACCCTTCAACGGGGCGTGAGCGTAAAGTTGACGTCGTGTTTAGCATTGACACTTCTGGAAGTATGTCTTGGAATGATCCCAAGAATATGAGATTGAAAGCAGTTAGTAACTTTGTGAGTAAGTTGGAAGAGAATGATAGAGCGGCGATTTATCAATTCGACAATTATTCTGTCCAGAGAATTGCTTTGACTTCTGATAAACAGTCGGTACAAGATGCTGTGTATCAGGTAAGTGGGGATGGAGGGACTAATATTTATTCTGCTTTAGATTCTGCATTAACAGAGCTAGAGCAAAATGGAGAAGACAACCATGATAAGTTTATTGTTCTGTTAACCGATGGGCAAGGAACCCGGAATAATGAGTTTATTGATGATGCGATACAAAAGGCAAAGAGTGAGAAAATCTCTGTTTATACTATTGGTCTAGGAGAATCCATTGATGAGAGAATGCTTAAGCGAATTGCGTCAGAGACAGGAGGTTCATATTTCCATGCTACTACAGCAGAATCAATTGACTTGGCGTATGAACATGTAGCGGATGAAACAATTGATGCCTCATTAGTATTAGACAGCGATAAAGATGGAATTCCTGATTATTTTGAAATCAATGGCGTGCGTTTAAGTAATGGTGATATTTTGTATGGATTAGATCCTAACAATGCAGATACGGATGGAGACGGAGTACCGGATGGAAGTGAGGCAATCCTTGCTTCTAAAAATTTTGATCAAGATCCTGTTTATTTTTCAATGCTCTCAGATCCAACGAAAAAAGATTCAGATGGAGATGGTATGAGCGACAAAGCTGATCCCCAACCTCTAGTTTATAACGTGACAGATCGCCATAATGTAATGGTTAGTGATTTGAGTTATGTGAATTTAGAATCAATACAGGGTACTGAATTTGGGGGAACACTAAATGAAGAAATAATAAATAGATTTAAAGACAGTGACGCTTACCCTGATATTGAGTTGGCAGGATGGAAAATCATTAAGGCCTACAATAGTAAGTGGTACAACTTTAGTTTTGGGGCTGTAGCATTGAAAAAAGGTAATGACATCATTATAGCATTTAGAGGAACGGAATCTGAAACGTGGGAGCAAATAAAAGACTTCGCCAATGACTTAGCCATATTTATAAATAATGACAATATACAGACGTATAATGCAGAGGATTTTGTAGCAAGCGTTATTGAAGAGAACCCAAGAGCTAATATTTATATTACTGGCCATTCATTAGGAGGTTTCTTAGCAAGTGTTATGTCATACGAGTTAGCTTCTTTGAATCTAACAAATATTACAGGGAATAAAGATGCATATAAGGTGTTTAAGAATAGTGAGTATCAGTTCATTAAGGGGAGAACTTTTAATGCTGCCCCATTCTTTATTAATGGTTACTCTACAAATCTTGTAAGGCAGTGGGGAATAGAAATTTTCACCCCTTATACCGATGGTCCTGTCACACTTTCTGAATTATTGAGTGATGAATATAACGATCAAATTGAGAATTATACAACAGAAGGTGAGTTTTTAAGTATCCTTAAACAATATGCTTTGGGCTTACGTTTAGGAAAAGTATTCGAGCCTTTCCCAAGCAGTGGAAGTATGATGGAGAGACACTCGATTTATAAATTTTATGAACACTTCCCGCTTAAGTAAGGAATAGTCGATAGAGAATAGACTAATAAGGTCTATTCTCTCATTTTCTCGAAAGGAATGGTTACATTGAAGTCTAAAAAGAGAGCAATATCAATTTTTACTGATGAGCAACTGCAAAACTGCGTAAATTCCAGTGTGTCCGTTCAGCTATATGTGGGAGAAGAACTTGACTATGAAGGTAGTATTGTTGGATATACAGATCATTCTATAACTACAGAACGCGGGTTTTATTTAAGGGCAAATTGTAAAGTAGAAACAAAAGATAATTATTTAAAATTGTTAACGTACTAAATGGACTGAACTTAAGAATCGAACCTCGGCAAATGGTGTTCCTCTTTCCTTAAGAGTTTCACCTAGTTCTTTGGTTAATTCTTAAGTTCCTTTTACATAGAACTAACTCCAGAAGACTATTGACACATAACTTCAAGAACAGCACAGAAAATGATTCAAGCATTCGAACAATTCGGAAACCATCCGACATCGGACGGTTTAGCAGTAGGTAAAATATTCGAAATGCTCTCTCTACCCGAATCCGTTGATCGTCTGGAGTTTGTTGAACAGGAGCACACTGTTCCTTCAACTGGTGAGCAGAAGACGGTGGAGGAGATGACTGTGAGGGAATAAGATTTGAGTTTCTTCTATTATATATAATTCGTATCCTTCTGTCTTTGGGACATCTTGTCCTAGAAATGGCATACATATATGAAAGAGTAAGCGTGACTGAGTGAAAATTGATGAAAATATGTCTTCCACTCCGCGTTTCTTGTTGCGATTGACGATAGAGGTTTGCTGTTTTTAAAAACATAGATAAATAAACGATTCTTCAATTTTAAGTTTCTAGCAATTTAATTTATAAAAACTTAAATGCTCCTTGATATATCAAGCTTTTTTGAACATTTTTCCCCGATACGTACGATACGCATTATGATGTTGATTATATTTACCAAAAGTCCTTATTCCATC
This sequence comes from Paenibacillus sp. A3M_27_13, assembly GCF_024213315.1. NCBI lineage: Bacteria > Bacillati > Bacillota > Bacilli > Caryophanales > Paenibacillaceae > Paenibacillus > Paenibacillus sp. A3M_27_13. The sequence goes on along the minus strand of NZ_JANAVE010000010.1, from coordinate 94,687 downwards.
TACATTTTAGCTATTTTTTCAATACGCACGATGTAAATATATTCAGGCACAATTTTGAACCATAATGACTCAGAAAGCTATATAGAATAAGTGTTTTATGAACATATGATCAATTTTGACGATTGAGCTTCGATAAGGGTGTCGATGCGGTTTGTCCTCTATAGTACGCTCAGAGTTGAGCATACAACATTGACTGGATGTACATCTATAAATCACACGACTTCGATATTTTCTAAGCTGTACATTGGGTTGGACGTAGCGTAAAACTTTTCTTGCCTATTCGTTAAGACAGCTAATGTCCACCTTAACCTTGCTTACTCTATGTCATAAAGTATACCTTTTGCAATAGAGATCTATTGTATGTCATAAGTGGTTATGGAACATGTCAAATAGTATATAAAATATTTTGAAACATTTCTTAAATGTTGATATACATTTTGACATAGTTTTGCTATAATATAATCAATGACATAGCAAAGGATGATCCATATGAGTGAGATTAGACACTATGGTTACATAAGAGTATCGACGAAAGATCAGAACGAAGCTAGACAATTGGAAGCAATGCAAGGTTTAGGTATCATGGAACGAGATTACTTTATTGATAAGAAAAGTGGCAAGAATTTTGATAGACCACAATATCAGGCATTGAAGAGTGTGCTTAGAAAAGGCGACATTCTGTTCATCAAGGAACTAGACAGACTTGGACGGAATGCAGAAGAAATCAAACGTGAATGGCAAGATATTACGCACGAAATAGGCGCACACATTGTTATTCTTGATATGCCTATCCTTGATACTAGACAATACCATAATGGCTTAGAGAAGGTTATTTCCAGTATTGTGCTTGAACTACTAAGCTACATGGCTGAACGCGAACGTGAGAAGATAAACGGTAGACAATCTGAAGGTATAGCAGCAGCAAAAAATAATGGTGTGGTATTTGGTCGGCCTAAACAGGCAATAAGTGATGACTTCATTGCGGTATATGAGGAATGGAGGGAAGGCAGCATAACAGCAGTTGAAGCAATGAAGCGTGTAGAAATGAAACCTAACACGTTCTATCGTAGAGTTAAAGAATATGAACAACAGCAAGAAGTAGGATAAAATAATAATCATATGTACACTACGTACACACTCACGGCTTAGATGATTTATATCTAGGCTTTTTTTGTTGTTTAATAACCATATATTGGTGAGTGATTTGAATAAGGGGGGATAGTTTACACCTAAAACGCCTATTAAATTACCAAATAATGCAGCAGCACATCTCCCCCCACACTGAAGTTACTTTGCTTATGATGATTAGGCTTATGAACAATTTTCTCCGATGTCGGGGAATTTAAGTAGCGCAATCACGATATATTCTAAATTTATCTCTAATAAATATACCCCGGGGATGGTTAAAATCAATTGACCATTCACTTTCTACAAATATAGGTACAGCACATCCATTTCCCGATAGAGCCTGAATTTTACTCGATACCATCCCTAATATCATTAAGGTTGCTTGGATGCTATACATCCAATCTAAGCTCAATTCATAGATTAATTACAAGGGAATACGAATGTAACTATAAATCTGGTAACTTTGTATTGGATGAGTTGTATTATGATTTTCTAAATAAATTATACATAACATAAAGACGATACTTTTAATGATGAAATCATCGTAAACTATCCCAAAAGGTATCTTAAGTGAATATATGAAAGGTATATGATTTTATGCCAAAAGATGGTACAATCAAAATCGTTAAGGTATTTTACTACTTGTTTCACAACTACATAATAATTTTAACTATGCATCGTATTGTTAGTCTACGTTGAAAGGGTGGTTTATAGATGAAAATTACACCCACGATTAGAGCAGAATTGGAACAATTTCTACAACAAGAAGGCTTAACATTATCGCAATTTGGACAAATTACAGGGATGAATAGGGGAATAATAAGTAGCATTGTAACAGGTAACAAATCTATGTCTATTAATCAGCTTGATCGAATTACTGAAGCTATGGGCTTACCAGAGGGTCACTTTTACGACTTGTTCGTAGAAAACTACATCATCGACCATCCTCCGAATATGAGGCGAATTGAGCCATTTTTATATCGCTGTGCGGAGTTGGACAAGCTCGGTGTGATCCGTCGAGTGGTGGGAGCCATCATGGACAATCTACTCTATTCACCCAAGCTATTTGAAATTGCAGAAGGATTGCTGGCAAAGGGACGACATGAGGCAGCACTACTGCTCTATGAGGGGGTGGCTGAAGCGGAGAGATATCAACATTCTGAACGCCTAGCCATCTGTCAATATCGCATATTCAAGATTCAGGTTGGAGATGACCAAGAAAAGAATTTCCAATCAGCACTTCAATTTGAGCCATTTGTCAAACGTCTCGATGCTATAGACCAATTAGATGCACTTATAGATTTGGCTAATGTATACCGATCATTGCGAAAATGGGAACGCGCTAAGGAAGTTGCTAAGGATTTAAGGACTTTAGCCAAAGCTCAATACTCTTTGGATCATTCTCAGGAAAGGGAAGAGCGCAAACCTCTGCGACCGTTATTTTTTTATATCGCATTCAGTAAATCACTTATTGGCGGCGTTTATTATGAACAAGGAAAATATGAGTTGGCGTTACAAATTGCGTATGAGTCTTGTGATTTGGATTGGGTGAAAGAGACCGACGAAGAAGCATTGCGCTGGAAAAGCTTGTTTCAAGAATGGGGCGAGGCTAACATATGTTTAACTAAACTCATGGCTGGAGATACAGAGGTACTTCCTTTATATATTGATCTCATTTCAACAAATAGAGAGGAATTACTACCGGGTTTGTGGAATATAATGATAGTAGCCAATCGTTATAAATTAAATGTAGACAGTATTTTGAGTCAATTTGAGTGGGAAATATCCAAGATACATGATCAAGAAGGAAGACAAACGAATGACAAGCAGAATATTAATGATCAGCTTGTTGGCTTTTTGAGTGAATTAGCTGATTATTATTTGACCAGTGGTCAGTACGAAAAGGGAATTTGTTACTTATTAGACTGTATGAGAATATCCACTATAATCAATAATGAGCACTCTATACTTCGTTGCGTGAGAATGTTTGAACGTTGTCGCCAATTTGTCTCAGATGAAGTCAAAGTGGAGTATCGAAATTTAGTGGAAATGGGGTAATGGTATGAAACGCATAATCAAAGGGTTGTTCGCGACTACCTTCTTATTGGTGTTAGTAGCAAGCACACAAATAATGCACATTCAAGATTTTGGTATGTCACAGCCAATTTCTAACGGTGGTATCTCAGTATTTGGTTGGCATATTGGAAGTTAGTACATTTTAAATAGTGTGAAGCGTTTGTTCAAATGAAGAATATTAAGTCACATTTAAGGGTTGGACGGGATTATCCGTTTAGCCTTTTTTATGTGTAAACAATTGATTGGAGGTGTGCTGGATGGATATAGGTGAATTAGTACAGTATTTAAATCGGATGAGTTCTAGCATTAGTGAAATAGGGGATAAAACTAGTTCAGGTTTACAGGACATTGAAACTAGATTGAGCAACTTAGATAGCACTCTTACTATGACTAATGTTTTACTCATCATTCTAATTATTGTTGTTGCCCTAAATACATTTCTAAAATGGAAAAACTCAAAGAATTAGTCATCAGCTCATTAAATATGTTCATTCATGAATGCCCCTATAGATGCCAGAAAGCTGCGTCGATCTGGTTAGGGGCATATTCTTATAGATTGAGTATAGAAGCTACTAGTACATGAAAAAGACTGCGAGCCTAAAATACAATCCAGTATTTCTCAAAAAATTAGAATAACCAAGCAACAACTACATAATTGTAAAAACTTCTAACGTCCATAGAGGGATAAGGTGGTACGTTGATTCATGTAACTTATAACAAGGGATTATAATACTTTTGACATAGTAACCTGTCTATTTCAGTCCATTGGTCACATAATATAAAAGGAAATATCAGGATGATAGATGGATGTCCCTAAACATCTCCTTCTGATAAGATTATTTCCATCAAAATTAAAGTGGGCGTGGTAGAATGGGGAGAATATTAGTTCCACCTGACAAACTGATGGAAGTTGCTGATCAGTTCTTACACGGAAAGCATGAAATGGAACGTATGCTGAATTTTTTGAGTGGACGAATTGATTTTGTCCAACAAGGCTGGTCTGGAGCCACCCAAGAGAGATTTTTTCAGGAATTTCAGGTTTCTCGACAATCTATGAGTGTGACAATTGAACGACTATCGACAGTAGCACAAGAACTTATTTTTATTTCAAAAAACTTTACACAGGTGGACGGGGAGAAAGTCGTACTGGATGTGCCGTGGCTAGGAGCTCCTGTTAAAACGGCATCCACAGGTGAAGGTTGGTTACATAAAATCTTTGAACAAATTGGAAAAGCTGAGATCACCAAGGCTGAAGCTCAATTGGAAGCTAGCAAACTTCAAGGAGAAATCCTTTGGGATACTGCACAGGGAGCAAAAGGAGCTATTCAGGGAAATTTGACATTGGGGATGCTGCCAGATAAAGACCGTCACTATGATCATCCCATGGCAGCTAAAGTAGGAGAAATTCTCGGGAATGTAGCTACAACATTGCAAGGGGCTGGTGAGGTAGTAGCTGGAATAGGTGGAGAAGGATTATCAGTTGCTGTTTCATCTACAGGAGTAGGGAGTATAATCGGGGTACCCGGATTAATTGGATCGACAGCTTTGGCGGCGCATGGAGCTACAACTGCGGTTAAAAGTGCAAAAGGAGTAGGAGAAAGCTCAGCAGAATTGTGGCAGATGGCGAAGGAAGAAGGTGGAGGCTCATCAAAATCCACTCCTTCTTCGGGAGCTAAGGCAGAAAGTGTACCTCACACTCAGGGAAAAGGTGAAACTGCACAGATTGGTGACACTTTTGGAAAGTCAGGGACACTGGTTGAGAATCCGGGAACACAAATAAATTGGTCTAATTCTTCAAATCATGCTTTAGAAAGAATGCAAGAGCGAGGCGTAACAAAAGAAATGGCAGATTCTTGGGTGGAGAATGGGAAGGCCCTTTCCCAGAATAATGGTAGTAAGCATTTGTTTTTTTCAAAAGAAGGTGCTGCTGTAGTTGCTAACGATGGGACACTTGTTACAGTTATTCCTAAGAGTAAGTATGATGATGCATATAAAGCACTATCTAAATCGTTATTTGGAGAGTAGGAGTGTATAAAAATGAACGGTGATATCGTACAAATGATTAATGAATGGAACCCAATCGAAATATATCCTCTACTAGAAGATGAATATTATTCAGAAATACGTAAAATCTATGAAATAAGTAAGGAAACAAACTCTGTGGAAGAATTAGCAGAGCAGATTCATTTTGTATTCGCTCAATCTTTTAAAAAGGAATTCGATAAAAGTATTGAAGAATGTCGGTTAATCGCTGAAAAGATAATTAATGTTACAAAATAATTTATTTATGAGCTTGCTCCTTTAACAATAAAATGGGAGTGAGCTTTTTTGCATAGTTAGTCAATTAGAATAAGGGGGATGATATCTGCATACGCCTTAGAAATAAGAGACGATGTTTAAAAAGGAGAATCTTCAATTAAGCTACTAACTTTATGATATAGTTAATTATATGGAAGGGAAGTGAATGATATGAAGTTTAATACATACCTAAAACTATGGGAAGAACAGAACAGACTAATGAGACTGTTTGATAAAGCTCAATTACCATCTTTGCCTGTTGAATCGTTTAATTCTATTACACGGTTGGTTGAACGCAATAACTTTCAACGCATGATCCCTCAATTTGGTGAAATGCTCAATACTTTCAATCATGGTGGACTGTTTAAAGAATGGGAAGCTATATCTAAAATTTCAACTCAAATGCAGTCTTTGAATATTACTAATTACAGCTATATTGACAATCTCACTATTGATTATATGGATGACTTTGTTGATGCTATTGAAGAAGCATTGCCTGATATTGTTGAGGAAGAGCAAAGAGAAGAAATAAAGGAGCTAACTTCAAATTATCGTTTTTTCGATTGGAACGAAATTACTTTATCCAAAACTATTCCTTGGATTATGACTTTATTAGCTGTATTCCTAACATACTACCTCAATCATCACAATAGTAATAGTGAACCAGCACCAGATAAATATGAAGAACTTGAGCAACGAGTCCAACAACTTGAAAGCAATGATCGTCTAAGACAATCGATTGAGAATCTAACGACTGATTTACAAAAGTATAATAGCAATGGTGAAGAGAAGATTCAATAAAATAATGAATTTTTACGACATAAGCTTAACAGTAAAAAAACGCCAATAGTATTCCTGGGAATTACCGAAGTTGGGTGTCCTCCTTTTTACGGATGCCCAATTAGCTATGGTTAGTCGTCATATCCGAAAATCAACCGTGATAAAATAGTCATGTATGGACAGTTGAGGGATAAGCCTGTACTTTAAGTTGATGAGTGTTGCTGATAGTAATAGTGAATTTGAATGTAATCTGCTCGATAAAAAGGAGACTCAAATTTTTTCTTCATCATATGCATCATACATTTCTGATATTCACATGCCGATGCACACGCATAGTTCCTGATTGTAAATAATAGATTATTTCGATTTACTGTTGACAGATATATTCCCATGATATACTATGGGTATATCAACCAGAGCGTGACAGGCTTCAGTTGAAGTTACAATGAAAAGGAGAAAAAAAGTGAGGCGAAGGTGAAACGAATCAAAGGAAATGAAAGTTGAGTAGTAGATGACAATACATAAGCTTTACAAAGGATAAAATTAACAAAGTAGATTCAAAATACAGCAAGTAGACAAGATGGATACTAGATTAGATAAAATATTTTTTGGATCGGCGAACTTAATATTGTTTATTTGCTTTATCTGGAATGAGCGTTAAGTTTATTTGTTGTGCGATCTTTGAAAACTGAATTAATGATACACACTTAGGTGGACTTTCTTTGTTTCTGGGAAAGCTTTGTTTTTGTGTGCGCTTCATTATAGTTTGCTCAATTATGACAAGGCTTGAATCAGTTTTTGGAGCAGAATTTATATCGAGCTTGTGGAACTTGATGTTATTTCTTATCTAATTATGATCTAAAGTTATTTGTTGTATGCTTTTTTGAGGAATATATAAAAAAACGGGAGTAGTCTATATTTCTATAGGTAACAATGTCATTAGGTTGAGTAAACTGTCTATTTATATTTAAATAAAGATACTTATGTGCTGACAGAAAGGAGAAATATTGACACAATCAACAAAGAAAAGGATTACTGTCTCAGATGTATTAAAGGATCATGTCCACAAATGGCAACGTGGAGATATTATTACAATAGAAGCTGGTACAGGCGTTGGTAAAAGTCACTTTATAAAACATCAACTCTATCCCATAGCTAAGAAAGAGAGAGTTAGAATTCTTTTCTTCCTCAATCGAACTAGGCTAAATGAACAGTTTCGAGAGGAAATCAAACGTGATGGCAAGTCGGATGTAATCACAATTATTTTGTATCAAAAGTATGAATGGGAGCTACGAAAAAATAGTGCGATTGTCAAAGCAGACTATAAATACATAGTGTGTGACGAGTTTCACTACTTTCTAACTGAGTCAAGATACAACAAAAACACAGAAGATTCGTTCTATGCGATGATCAATGAGAAAAGTAAGATAAGAATATGTATGTCTGCAACTGCGGACGCTATGATTGCTTTTTTCAAGTATAAGGATATACAACACGAAAGCTATTCTATTCCTCATGATTACAGTCACATCAAGGAATTAATTTTCTATCAGAATGACAAAGTGTTGGAAAAGTTTCTATGTCAAATACCCAAGAATCACAAGGTAATCTGTTTCACAAAAAGTTCAGCTAAGGCGTTCAAACTACATGATACATTTAAAGATTCCATGTTTGTGTGTTCGCGTTCTGGAACTGCTTCAGAGAAAAGATACATGAACAAAGAACAAGTTAGTAAGATGCTGATTGATGAAAAATTTGATGAACAGTTTGTATTCAGTACATCCACCCTAGACAATGGGATCAATCTTAAAGATAAACAGATTAAATATGTGATTGCCGATATTATGGATGTAGATGTTCTGATTCAGTGTCTAGGACGAAAAAGAATCATCGACAAAACTGATACAGTCACTGTAATCATTAAAAATATATCAAATAAAATGTTGAAGAAGCTGATCAGAGATTGTGATAGACAAATAGAGCCAGCTCTGTACCTACAAGAACATGGAGCATCAAGTTATGTACAGAAGTATAAGAAGCAATCAAATCGAATTATATATGATCGTCCAGTAAATAATGAAGTTGGATATGATAAAGCTATCAATGATTTGATGTTCTTTAAAGAAATCTTTGACAAGCAGTTTTTTGAACAAGTAGCCAGTGAAGAAAACGGATATATGAACTACATAAAAACGAAGCTCCAACAAGATGCATATACAATATTAGATGATACATATGAAAAAGCTGATATTACAGATTACTTAGATTCAATTATAGGTACACGTTTATACAAGGAAGAACAAGCAGAACTAATTAAAAAAGTAAACTTGCGCGATGGAAGAGGTAGGCAACAGAAAGATGTTGAACAGTTGAATATCTACTTTCAAAAGAACAGTCTACCATACAATATCAACAATGATTCTAAAATGAACAAGGACGGAAGAAGACGATTAGATAATGGTGATGTAAATCCAAACTATAACAAGAGGTATTGGATATTGGCTAAACATATAGTTTTTGACTAAATGTTGCGTCCAAACGGTGGAAAAATACCTATATAGACACCCTTAAATCACAAAATTGATAAAAAATCCTTTGTTTATATAGCTTTTTGTGCGTCCAGAACATGGATAGTATACTCTCAAATTGAAAAAAATCAAAATAGGAGCAAAGGGGTGAATTGCTGAAAGCAAGAGGGGAAACGGTGACAAGCAATACTACTGTGTAGCGTAGCGGAATAGTTTTATTGCCGCTGAGTTTCCCTTGCACTTAAAGCTTTTAAAGATCAAGGTCAAAAGACTCTCCGCAAGCGCTGCGCTATTGCTACGTCATCCAGTCACAAGTGACTGTCTGTAATTTAGATATTTTACACCTAAAGAGAAATCTATTTGCTTCTGGCTCAGAGTTCCTAAGAAGTAAAGTAGTAGAATGAATATTCTTTAAGAGTTTTTACAACAAACAGGAGGATGCGTCGAACAAAAAGCAACATGAGAAGACCACCTTATAAATAAATAAGGTGGTCTAGATTAAAGAATTATTAATTGGAAGTTGTAATGTTAACATTTAATGTTTCATCTATTTTTTTAGCATCAACTTTAGCTCCCAATACTTCAGAAACAACTCGCAATGGCACTTGAATGCGAGTTGCCGGACTTTGCGGTGCAGCAAGCAAGGTTTTCTTTTCACCGTTGACATATGCAATTTTGCTACCGACCGCTAATTTAATTACAGTTCCGTCTTTCGATTGGATGGTGACTTGTTGCAAAGCCTTGTTCCAATCTATTACTTTGCCACCTAAATTTTCAGAAACAAAACGAAGAGGAACAAAAGCTGTATTTGTAGCATTATCAATATACGGAGGTGCATCTGAATTAGTTCCGAAATTAACAGGAACACTGTTTACCTCTACATTAATTGTATAACTATAAGGATGTTTAGCGCTAACTGGAATGCTTAATGCAAGTGAACAAATAAGAAATACAGAAACCATAAAGAATCTTTTCATGATGTATTTCTCCTTTTTAATTCAAAGTATAATCAATTTACCGAAAAGACATATCTTTCTGACTGCCCTGACGTTGTATAGTCAATTTTTCCTCCGTGAGTCCATACATCGTTGCTTAATCCTGAGACACTACTTGGGTAAACTGAACTGGAACTATTATTAGTTAGAAATTTCATATTGTTCCAAATAGCAGGTGTAGTGTATCCATAGTGGAATGGGCTGGTGGTTGAAGTGGCAGAACCCATAGCTATTGCAGTTAGCCGCTTAACTGATCTACCTGTACTTCCTAATCCATTAAATCTAACAACATAAATATCCGAGTAATTTATTTGCTCTCTAATGGTGAGTGTTGAGTCTGTTGAGTAATAATATACTTTATAGCCGTTAATTTTGTCACCACCATAGAACTTTTTAGTTGTATCATAGTAATATTTTCCACTACTAGGTTGTGGTATGCCATTGTTATTACCTGAATCAACAGTATGATTTGATTTTGCATGGAACATTGGATACCACCCAGCTGGAGTAAACTGAGAAGCAATGCCTTCAAATCCAACCTCAGCTACTCCATCAACACCAGTGTATAAATAGGCTGCCTCTGAATATTTCAAAGCATCAGTGATATTATAAGTTGGCAAAACAACAGAGTCTGCAACTACGCCATTATATATTTTATTAGCGTTACTAGCAGGAGTTTGAAGGCGATGGAATGCCCCTGTTTCTTTGCCTGCTGTGTTTCCTTGATTACCTAAGTAAGATTGTGTAGAGATTCTTTCATGTGGTTCAGTTCCGTATGTAGATTCTGTAGTTGTGATTTCTTTTGTTTCGAAATTTGATCGGATATCGCCTTTATCGGAGGAAGTTGCGTTAATTAATTCTCCATCTGAATCAAAGTCTAGAAGAATAACTTCAGCATTTTCCAATTTTTCGATGTTTTGCTTTGTTGTTTGACTAATGCTAGAACTTTCTGTGATGTTATCTAGAGTTTTATCGAACTCCTTATTGCTCAAAGTTGACATGCCTTTTGCAGTACTAGATGCGCCTTTGTCCAGCAAGAGTTCTTGTTCAATCGCTTCTTTAATATACTGAGCATAGTTGTTGGAGGTGTCATTTTCTTGGGCATTTGCCATTAAAGAAGGGATTGATGCAGATAGGAGCAAAACAGATAAAGCAACTTTAGCTACTTTTAACATAGTATATCCTCCTTGATATTGGGTTTATATAGTAAGCTGGCCAGCATTACTTCCCGAAAAAACTTACTGAAAAAGTATAATATGAATAAAAATATATATCAAGGAAAAGTTTTGTGAACTATTTACTAGTATAAAACATAGATTTTCTCATAATACATAGAAAAGGATGATAAAGGATGAGTAAGTTATATGAGCTTGGAGAACAATATAGAGTATTTAACAATTTTGTAGATTCAGCTTGGGACAATGACGATTTAACTGAAGATGATTTGCAACTGTACATTGAGACGCTAGAATCTATTGAAGATGAGCTGAGTAACAAGGCAGAGAATATCGCCAAGTTCATGAAAAACATCGAAGGAGACATCAAAGCCTTAAAAGAAGAAGAGGATCGATTAGCTAAAAAACGCAAATACCTTCAGAACAAAGTAGAAGGATTAAAGAGCTACACTCAAGCTGTATTAGAAGTAAATAAGATTGACAAGATAGACGCAGGTCTATTTAAGGTTAGACTACAAAAGAATCCTCCATCCATTAATATTGTGAATGAAAAAGCTATTCCTAATACATATAGAATTCCGCAACCCGATATAACGATGAACGTGGTCGCAATATCGGTCATACCTTTATTCGAACAATCAAATTTGTAGAACGTGGATGGACGATTCGTATCCTGAACTGTCAAAACTGTTGATTAAGCTAAACGATGTTGGTCTAAGTGAGAATGAGATTGAGTAGCTGACTTCTTTTACCCGTTTTATATTCTTTAATGAGGTGTTTATTATGGAAGGTAAAAAATTTGTTCTCATGCTTTTGCTTTTTTGCTTGTTGGGCATTATAGGGCTAATGTCTTTAATGTATGGATTCCTCTGGTTAGTTTTCAACGGATAGTTTATAAAATCAACATTTGACCACAAAATTTGGAGGCAATAATTTGAACGAATCAAGACAAAATACGGGTAGAGGCAGACCAAGAATTTTAAGTGAAAAAGAGATTAAACGTTGGCAAGATACATATGGTGAAGATATTCAAATTGTGGATTATAAAAAGCGCGCAATAAAGTATAGTTTGATTGCAAGAGAATGTGGTTTAATCAGCAAAGATGAGGAATTTGCTTATTTTTTACTCTACGGTTCAGTTAATTCGAGAATAAATAATACGAAACATGGTGATGAGTACTATCGACGTGTACCCTGCGAATGGACTATTCCTGAGGAGACAGTGGAGCAGATTATCAAGTGCAAACCTGAAATGTGGTTGGAGTGGAAGAGGCTTACAGCAATATACTTGGAAGAGGGAAGGCCAAGAGGACTGCGTCCCAGCATTGACAGAACAAACGAAGCAGAGGGCTACTCTTTTTCTAACATAGCAGCGATGAGCCAACATGACAATACCAAACGGGCGACAGCTCAACCTCAATTTTTAATAAAAATGTACGACTCTAGAAATCCTGAAAGCTCAAGAACATTCAGGAAATACGATACTAAGAGGGAGGCTCTAGAGGCTATTGGCCTATCTCAAACAGAATCAGATAGTGGGAAGTATTATGAAGCAGATGGTTGTGTATACCTCTTGCAATCATCTGCCCTTACGAATGGGGAAAAGGAATTGATCCAGAAAGAAGACAACGATGATAAAGAGAAGACATATAGAGGATCAATTTTAATAGCAACAATAGAATTTGACGATGGACGTACCGCAACAATAAGCAAAGAATTTACATATACTCAGTCAGCGGTAATAATTAAGGAACTACCAGTAGAGTGAACATACATAGAAGTCGCTTCAGACGAAAGTTAAAGGCTGTTTAAGAGAGTTTAGAGTTAGAGTGATAGGATTGTGGGTAGCAAGTTAGAAAGGCTTAGAACGAGAATATATGATTTTCAGCAGATATACAAACAAGCAGAAAGAAATTAAACTGGAGGAAGTTATTACATATGCAAGAAGAGATGTTAAAAGCTTTGGAATCATATCCACCATTATTAGACGTAACCCACATTCAGGAAATACTTATGGTAGGTCAGGCAACAGCCTACAACGAATTAAATTCTGGCAACTTTCCAGTGATGAAAGTAGGTAAACAGTTAAGAGTAGCAAAGCCATTGTTCGCAAAATACATAATTGAATCCTCATATTGTGCTAATGAATAAATAATGCATAAAAAAGAACACATCAAGCAATTAATTTTTGCCGAATGTGTTCTTTTTTTATTGTTGCAGTGGTCACACACTGGTCACAGAACCTTAAAAAAATGATGAAATTCAATAAGGTAGTTTGTGACTAAATGAAAAGTAGTGAGTGAAAAACATTGATACAATAAGGTTTTTTGAGGTTTAACGAGACTAGATGAGAAGCTGGAAGTCATGTAGGCAATATGGTGGTTAACCCATCTGGTGAACTGGGTATCATTGATTTTAATAGAATGGATTATGGTGATCCTTGGGAGGAATTCAATAGAATTACCTGGTGTGCAGCATTAAGTCCTTTATTCGCTTCGGGCCGTATCCACGGTTATTTTAATAACCATGTACCTGATTTATTTTTTAGATTAATGGCTCTGTATATTGCAAGCAATCAGCTTTCATCGATTCACTGGACCATTCCATTTGGCAAAGAAGAGGTAGACGATATGGTGCAACGAGCTGAAGAGGTTTTGGAAGCGTATAATTACTTTCAAACCTATATACCGAAATGGTACGTGCCCAGTTACAGCGACTTGTAAAAGCGAAGACCGCCGCTCCTGGGGAGTGACGGTCTTTTTTTAGCATTCTATTATTGTTTCTTAATCTTGTACGTAAATTCCCAAACGGCTTGATGACCTGAATAACGTCCACGGTTTTCAGTAACCGTCACTCCTAACTTAACGGTAGAACCTTTAGCAGAAACCGAGGAGACCTTTACATTCTTGGTGGCTTCGCCTTCATCAGGAATTTTGTCTTGTTCCTCAGCGTACGCATACAGCTTTATGCTACCATTCGATTTGACCTTCACCTTCACGCTGTTACCTTCACTAATGGATTGATCTGCCACCTGGGCAGCAATGGCCCATTCATTGCCTACGTGATCGTTGGATACCAAGGTTGCTTGTTGAAACGTAACGATATACGTTGATGTTGCCGAAGCTGCGAGTGCGTACGTTCCGTTGAATATTAAGGATACCACTACCAATAGAATAGCTGATGCTTTCGTCCATACTCTATTCATTCGCCTGTCTCCTTCAGTTGGATATATTGAGGAAATTCCCTCTATTCTAATTATCGTTTGCATCAAACAGAATTGTTAATGGTTGGTAAAAAAAGAATTTGACTTCTTATTGCATCACTTGTGATCTAACATGATTATGACTTGAATTTATTTAGTAGAGAAAGGGAAGGGAAAATCTGATGAAAAAAATATATAGCGAACAAGAACTCATAGATATGACTATTAAACAGCTTGAACAAACTTCAATATATGAAGACCAGTATGAGCAATATGTAAGACGACCTTTCCGTACGGATTTTTATGATGATCTGAGCCCGTATGTGCAAGTGGGCAAGCGGGGTTATACGCTCCAGATGTATGAAAGAGGCATACAGATGCTGAACAAGCTTACGAAAGAGGAAGAGGATGTGATTTATTGGATCATCGAAGATACAATTCACATCATTGCTCATCTAAATTTGCTTCGCAAATATAAAGTGGATAACATAAATACTCATTTAAAATATACCAAGGAAATCACGAAGGAGCTGACAACTGCAATGAACAAAGCATTTTATGAAATTGGAGGAATCTATCAGGAATGGCATGAAGCGAATAGAAGGGGAGCACTGGAGAACCCATTAAAGTAAAACAAAAAAATAAAGAAACAGTTGACAATCACTAATATAAAATTTACAATTTTATATTAGTGATAATGATTATCAATATCACTAATTTTAAGTATGTTTTGCACTTACTATATTTCAAAGGAGATTTACAACATGCACCGTATGATGAACAAGAAATTTCACATGATTTTATGTGCACTATTCGTAGTGATTTTTGTTATTTCAGGTTGTGGGAATGCTGGCAGTTCCTCTGATTCATCTGCTAAACCCGCGTCGCCCACGAAGGAAGAGGTAAGCAGTGATTCTGATACGCGTACAGTCTCTACGGTAAAAGGAGATGTGAAGGTGCCCGCTAATCCTCAACGGGTAGTCGTGAACTGGTATGTTGGCGATGTATTTACACTAGGGATTAAGCCGGCCGCAGTCATGGGGTGGAAACAAGAAACGATGCCTTTTTACGATAAGTTTAACGACATCCCCAATATCGAAAAGTGGGAAACTGAGGAAATTATGAAGTATGATCCTGATCTCATCATTACATATGATACAAAGGATTATGATAAGCTCTCTAAAATTGCGCCTGTTCTTGTGATACCTGAGGATAAAATGACCTCCCTAGAACGTTTGAAATTTCTTGGTCAGGCCACAGGACATGAAGCAGAAGCAGACAAAGTGATTTCACTGTTTGAAAGCAAGCTGAGTCAGGCCAAAGAAAAACTAAATTCCGACATATTCAAGGACAAAACGTTTAGCATTTTCGAGGACTGGGGCAGTGGCTCCTATGGAATTTATTATGAAACAGGCTCACGTGGAGGAACGTTGCTTTACAATTATCTTGGACTTCACAAACCGGAAAAGCTCAACACATTGGTTAAAAGCTCCGGAGAGCGTCGAGGTTCTTTATCCTACGAGGTAGCTGCTGAATACTTTGGAGATTATGTCCTTTGGTTTAAGCAGGAAGGCAAGGAATCCGAATATGCGAAGACAAAAATCTGGAGCAGTATTCCAGCCGTTAAAAACGGACATATCATCGAAATTCCAGCGAAATATGCAGGACTGTTCTATTATTCGGACGTTGCTAGTATGACGGGGCAGCTAGATTATATTATTAGCAAATTGCTGGAACAGACTAAGTAACGTTGCATAATTGACCAACTAAGGGTGTAATCGATGTCTACTCACAAAGAACCAAATAAAAAAGGAATATTTCATTTTATAGGCTATATGATCATGGGCGTGTTCCTGCTCCTGGTGGTTACCGCAGCATCTATTACCTTTGGTGCTGCGGAAATGAGCTTGAAGCTGGCGTGGGGGGCTATATTTCAGTTTGATCCCAACATTACGGAACATCAGATTATTCACACCTTGCGTTTTCCACGTACCGTGGCAGATATCATAGTAGGGTGCAGCTTGGCTGTGTGTGGGGCAATTATGCAGGGAACCACTCGTAATCCACTAGCGGATTCGGGACTCATTGGCATAAGTTCAGGCTCGACATTTGCTATTGCGTTATGTATGGCCTTTTTGCCTGGTCGTACTTACGGAGAAACTATGCTGTATTCTTGCCTAGGTGCAGCAATCACTACTGGCATCACGTATTACATCGCATCTATAGGCAAGCGAGGAATGACGCCTCAGCGACTGGTGTTAGCAGGAATGTCCATCTCC
Organism: Paenibacillus sp. A3M_27_13; assembly: GCF_024213315.1. NCBI lineage: Bacteria > Bacillati > Bacillota > Bacilli > Caryophanales > Paenibacillaceae > Paenibacillus > Paenibacillus sp. A3M_27_13. The sequence goes on along the minus strand of NZ_JANAVE010000010.1, from coordinate 78,226 downwards.
ATGCTTTTTGGTGCGTTTAGTACGTTTATCGCTATTAAGTATGAGATTGGCCAAGCCCTTGATTACTGGTCTGCTGGTGGTACAGCCAGTGCCAAGTGGGGCGAATTAGCTTTCATTGCGCCACTGTTTGTAGTGGGTTTGGTCTGTGCCATCGCGCTTTCTCCCTCGATTACGATTTTGAGCTTCGGGGAGGATGTGGCATCAGGCTTGGGTATTCGTGCGAATAGGATTAAGCTGTTTTCAACCTTAATTGTATTAATTTTAACAGGGTTATCGGTTATTGTGGTCGGCCCTGTTGGCTTCGTTGGTTTGATCGTGCCACACATTATGCGCCATCTGGTCGGAACAGATTATCGGTATATTATCCCGGCCTCAGCTTTGTATGGAGCAGTCTTTCTGTTGGCGGCGGATTTACTCGGACGACTGATCAATCGCCCTCACGAAACACCCCTTGGCATTATTTTTGCCTTGGTGGGCGTACCCTATTTTCTCTACCTTGTGCGCAAGCAGAGGAGGGAGTTTAGTTGAAACTGTCCCGTAATACCAGGGGGATTAGCATTATTTTACTGTTAGTAGTGCTGACGCTGCTAGTGGCTGTACTCAGTATGAATGTTGGGAAAATGAACCTTTCTCCACTCGAAGTTTTCAAGGTCATCATTGGCGAAGGAACGAGCAAACAGAACCTGATCGTGTTTGACTTTCGACTGCCACGTATTGTGCTTTCTATATTGGTAGGTATTGGCATGGGGATATCAGGCTGTATTATGCAAAGCTTGCTCAAAAACGACATGGCTAGCCCGGGGACACTCGGCATCAGCTCAGGCTCAGGGTTATTTGTACTTATGTATATTACGTTGTTCGCTAGTGAAGGATTGCTATCGCCTATTCTTCTTCCAGGACTGGCTTTTGCAGGCGGCCTTACGGCAGCATTTTTGATTTTTATGTTTGCTTTCAGGCGGGGAAGAGACATCTCGCCTACAGGCTTAATTTTAACCGGTGTCGCTATGGGCAGTGGCTACAGCGCATTATCTCTGATGTTGACACTCCGGCTAGACAAGCAACAGTATGACTTTGCTCTGAGATGGCAGGCTGGAGACCTGTGGGGGGACGACTGGAGCTATATTATGGTGCTGCTCCCGTGGGTGCTTATCATTTGCTTTTACGTTTTTTACAGGTCGAACACACTCAATACGTTGAATTTGGGGAATCAGACAGCATCGGGGCTCGGCGTAGCAATTAAAAGGGAGTTTATCGGCTTGACGATTGCTGCCGTTGCGCTCGCTTCTGGTAGCGTGGCACTTGGCGGAAATTTCTTTTTTGTAGGCATGGTCAGTCCCCATCTAGCACGCAAGCTAGTAGGACCCAATCATAAGCTATTGCTACCTACGACGGCATTAGTTGGTGCACTCGTCATTTTGATTGCTGACACACTTACTCGGACGATTAGTTTTGGAGCTGATATTCCAACCGGAATTATTATCACCATACTGGTTACCCCTTATTTCCTTTACTTGCTGTCGAAAGCCAGTTAAATGCATAATGAAAAGACGCTAACCCATGTCCATGCAAAATATGGCTGGGTTAACGTCTTTTTTATTGTTCTTTGGGCGATTCTTCATTGTCATAACTCAATTGCCATTCAATTCCAAACTTATCTTTAAGGCTACCGTAGCATTTGCTCCAGAATGTTTCTTGAAGCTCCATGTTTACGGTCCCCCCTTCTTTTAACTTATGGAAGTACGATCGAATTTTCTCTTCGTCCTTATTGACGATGGCGAGGCTGATGTTGTTTCCGGCTACGAAAGGCATACCAGGAAAAACGTCTGAAAACATGACATTACTACCATCAATTTGAAGCCGCGTGTGCATGACCAAATTTTTGGCTTCTTCTGGTAGAGGATAATCGGGATTGGGTGGTGCTTCACCGAACGTCATGATATGTGGTTTCTCAGTCCCAAATGCCTCTGCGTAAAACTCCGCTGCTTCGCGACAGTTTCCATTAAAGTTAAGATAAACATCAACAGACATGTGTTTCACTCCTTTATGGCTGATTTTTTACTTGCAAATTCTCACCTATCATTATTAGCCTGTGCAGAAGCAAAAATACTAAGTGTTCATTGACTTTCTAACGTGTAGCCGTTAAGGGGGATGTTAGCGTCTTTTTAAGGGATTGGAATTAAAGTAACCCGCAAAAAGACTGCTTGCTCTTAAGCAAACTATTTTGCGGGTTATTATATGGCTTGTTTAGAGGGAAATCAGGTTTGGAGTGGCAGGGTGATAGAGCAGATGACGTGAAATATCGCCGGGATGCTGTACGAAAAGTGGTCCCCAAGCAGGATTGGTATCGTGCATCAGCTTTAACAGGGACAGCATCCGATTAAATATAACCTGCAGATCCGCTTCCCGGGAAAGTCCTTCAGTAACAGCAGCAGCTACCACATGCGCGGCGTAGAAGCCAGAGCGGTGCTCGTCGGTAAGAGAACCGGTGGTTTGCAGCAAGGTACGTAAAAGTGCGGCGACGCTCTCATCCTCGTTTCTCCAGTTTTGGATTTCATCCAGACTGTGATTTTCAAGGCTTGCAAGTTTAGTCTTCATAATGGCTTCAGCTACAATTCGTGCAGAACGTTTTGCTGTATTAGCGTCGATGGCTCTGCCGTTAAGCTTAATATTTGATAGATCCTTGTCGACTTCCGATTCAATGACTTCTGCCCATGCTCCAGCTTGGTCGAATTCCAAAAGTGCAGTGGTGTAGGCACCCAAATATCCCCGTAAAATATCTGCAGCATGTGGATCACGGGTAGGTCCTTCATTTCGAAGTTGAGCTCTTCCCGAAAAGGCGGCATTCATACCCCGGAAATAACCGATTAAGCCAATGGCAGCTGCTGGTCCCAGATTAAGAACACCCAATACATCCGAGGCGGTTTCATCGATGCGGGAAGCCCAGTAGTCCGGTAGTCCTTGTCCGATGTTTTCGCTGTTTAATCTGTTTCTAACGACATTGGCCAACTCTTGAATTAGACCCAGATCAGCATGCAAAATGTCATGACCACATACTTCATGAGGGATACTGGACCAAGCCAGCAGTCCATTTGTCGCATGCGCAGGAGGAAGACTGACAATCGCTGCTTGCACTTTAAATACTGCTGTGGCATCAGCGGGCCATGTGTACGGGCCATTTTCCGGCTCTCCCCATTTAACAAGTGCTGGAATAATACTGAGATCCGGTTCTTTTATTCCTTCACGATCTTCTGCGCTAAGAAAACCGTCATACAGGTCACTCACAATCTCCTGAAAAGCATCGGTCGCAAGTGCATTGTAGCCTTCTCCGTTTTGCAGAATGCTCTGAGCGATATCCAGCATGAGTCCGGCAGCTCTAGTTCTACTTGGGTCCTGAATCAAAATTTCAGTGAAGCCCTGTTGCCCAAGCTTGTCCAATTCCTTAATAAACGGAATCGCGACCGTTTCCTGATATATTTTCGGCAGTTTGGCTTTTGCCGCATGGAGTCTTCCCATCAATTGGTGATAATCCGTAGGGGCTGCCGGCCCCTGAAGATTGGAGAGAACCGCCTTTTTCACATTTTCGATACAAACAGACATGTTGGATACGTCGGGTTTGGTAACAGCGGTGATGCGATTTCTTTCGAGCATTCCTTGCATAATTAGATGACCTCCCAGTTTTTTTTGAATTAAACTACAACAGTTTACTCTGTACTCCACAAATGCTTCGCCTGACATTTTCCATCACTAAAAGTTAAAAGATAGAGATCCGGATTCGTGATTTCCTCCAGAATAAAATCTGGAGCATAATGATGCAGCAGGAGTGTTATGATCAAGCGATGGGTGACTAACAGAAAGGTGTGTCGACCGCTCTCCAGCAATTCTTCCGTTAAGGCAGTGACCCGGGTGTTAACCATTTTTTCAGACTCTTCAGCCGTAACTTCGGGCACCCCTCGTTCTCTAAGACGATCTTCAGGTGGATCAAGTTTGATGTTTAATCGTTCTTCAATGATTTCCGCTGTCTGCCAAGCTCGTTTATACGGACTGGAAATCAAACGGTCTACATGCAAGCCATCCATATGCAGTAGAAAATCCGCCAACTGCTTGGCTTGCTCGAAGCCCTCTGGAACTCTGAGCGGAGCATCCGGCTCATTACCAGTCCCAATACCGTGACGAACCACAAACAGGCTTACGTCATTATTCATCCTGTATCCTTCTTTTCTAGAGAAAATTAGCCATTTAAGTGGGGGAAAAGAAAGCTTTTTTCGCGGCCTACAATAACATGTGTGAGCTTTCACATGATTATGTGCTCCTTTATTTGGCACAGTTTATGCTTCAATTTTTTAAAACAAATGGGCATTATGATCAAAGTAATGGTATGATAGCTTAGTTAAATCTGAACGACTAGTAATGGAGTGATCATATGGGTGGAAAAAGCAAGGGCGGCGGGACCGGCAGAGGTACAGGTAGTAAGGGCTGGACACGCTGGAACAAAACTGCGAAGCCAGTAAGGACAAAAAGCGCTTCTACAAGCGCACCGGGAAGCAAAGCGGCAGGTGGTACAAAAGGCGGCACTGCCAAACCAACAAGGAATAAAAGCGGCGGCAGCAGTAGCAAATAAGCCGGGAAAGTATAAGTTGTCGTAAACGGCGAACATCTGATTAAGCAAGAACAATCAGGTGTTTTTTTAATTATTTTACTTATACTCGCATATTATAATCAGAAGCAGGTGAATCGTGAGAATTAACAAGTACATAAGTGAGACAGGATTTTGCTCACGTCGGGAAACCAATAGGTTGATTGCAGCAGGACGAATTACGATTAATGGAAATGTTTGTGAAGCGGGCGCAGAAGTAGAGCCACAGGATATCGTGCTGATTGATGGAAAAGCTATTCCGCTTAATTCCATTGAACCTGTATATTTGGCTCTGAATAAGCCTATAGGCATTGTTTGTACCGCAGCGGAGCAAGTGGCTGGCAATATTATTAGTTATGTCAATTATCCTTCACGTATCTTTGCCATTGGCAGGCTGGATAAAGCGTCAGAGGGACTCATTCTATTAACCAACGATGGAAGCATTGTCAATCAAATGATGCGTTCCGAGCATGGTCATGAGAAGGAATATATAGTGACTGTAGACAAACCTGTTACAAACGAGTTTACGCAGGCCATGTCTCGTGGCGTTGAAATATTGAACGTCATTACTAAACCGTGCAAGGTTGATCGTACGAGCGAATACGAGTTCCGCATTATTTTGACGCAGGGTCTGAACTTGCAAATTCGCAGAATGTGCAAGGCCTTGGGCTACAGGGTGCTAAAGTTGGAACGTATTCGAATTATGAATATTACCTTGGATCATCTGGAACGTGGGCAATGGAGACATCTGGAGAGGGAGGAACTGGAGTTACTTCTTGCTAAATTGCAATAATGATTACAACAAGAGCAAGTCCCCTAGCCCAATAGGCGTCTTCCATGTCATTTGGACGTGGTGGAGAGGCTGGAATTGGACAGTATGTTCATACGGTCAATGCAACTTTAGTGATACTTTTTACGGAATTTCAACGAGCCGCCTACCTTACCCACCAGCCATAGCACAATAGGAAACACGATACCGAAAATCATGGCGTAAAAAGGCCATACTGAAAAAAACTTGATTAAAAATTGCATATTTGGCCAAATAGAATGAACCATTGCCATTGCGATTAGGATCAGAGGAACTAAGAGAGAGTTAGCGCTTCGAAGACGAAAAGCATCTGCAAGCCCTTGCGCTGAAACATATAAAAGCAGTGCGAGTCGGAAAAAAATGGTAACAAACCAGAACACTGCAACGACAATTTCAAACCGTTGAAGAAACTCCCCGTTACTGATTGTTCGGCTAATAAAATAAGTAGGAAACGTCAAATTAGATACAACACCTTCACTCATCACGGCGATTATTTGTAGAACCATGAAAAAATACATGCCGCCGCTAATCAAAGCACATGTAATCACTGTCTTTCTCCACTTCTTTGGATCGGGAATGTACTGTGCAAAAAAAAGATACAGAATTGCTTCAAGGTAGGGAAAGGCAAACAAATTGAACGAAGCGAGAACGATAGGGTTCAAACCATACTCAAAAATAGGGAGCACATTATTTATGTTGGTCTCAGGAAGAAGGGTAATCCTGACCAAAAGATATAGAACCAGAAGGAAAAAAAACAGGATTTCCGCACAACGGCCAATTACAGCAGGGCCTGATCGAACGGCGAAATAAATGACTATAAGCATGATGAAATATATCGCGTCGGAGGGAGTTTCCGGCATAATATCTATTGTGATAAAGTCGCCTAGATTTCGAAGCGTCATGATGAACACAAGAAAGGGAAAGAAAAAAATGAAAACGATGCTAATCGTCCCGCCCAAGGGACCGAAGAGGCAACGGAGATGCTCTACGAAAGATTTCCCCTGTATTTGCCTAGCGATGGAGGCATATAAAGGTATCAATAACAGATGGAAACCTAAGGAGACTGGGATGGAGAGCCAGGCATCTTGTTTAGCGGCAGCAGTAATTGCCGCTGGGAGCACCAGATATGCGCTTCCTATTTGATATAATGTAAACCACATAATAGCTTGTCTAACGGTCAAGTTGGAATTCATTCCAATGCCCCCTTAAGATAACATTTCTATAAGTAACCGGCTTACTGGTTGGAATAGGATTCGAATGCCCGTCAGTGGAGTCGGCAGTTCAATGTTGGCGATCCGTAGGATAATCAATATAACGCCTATAGTCAACAATACCGAGCTGAATACAATTTCACGCACATATTGTTTCTTCTTGAATTTTTTAAACTCATACAGCGATGTTAAAATGGAACTTACGAGAATCACATAAAGCATATGTATTCACTCCTGATTGTGTAGTCCCATATCGATTGGACTGGTGATTTCTCCGAACCGGATCAAACGATAATTGAGCTGAATATCCACTTTAAGCGTTTGGAATTTTTGTGACCAATCCTCTTTCCATCTATGCCATTCACGCGGGAACTTGCGGTGAAAAGCTTCTCCAAACCCGAATATATCGGAACCGATGTGTTGTGCATTTCGAATGCCTTCCTTCAAAGACTGTTCCAGATGCTCTTTAGCTGATTTTTGAAGATCTCTAAATGTCTCTTCATTCTTAAGGTTGGCATTGCACGAGACCGTTCCGACATTGGATTCTGTATCCACAATAAGAGAAATGTGCGGCTCATGGTTTATTATTTCTGGACGCATTTTTACTTTGGAACGGATTACTTCAACAACAAATTTTCCATTGGAATACGGACAATCGATGGAAGCTACGGTGCTGGAAACACGGTTGGATATATAGGTAAAGGCTTTACTTTGTGAATCATCCATCCAATTGAGAAGTCGATCGCCCTTGAAAACACCAATTCCAGTGAAAAAATATTTAACATGTTGGGGCGACTTTGTCACATTATCAATAGTTAGGCCTTTTTCTAGGTTTGTCAGTCGAATACCGGTGAGGACTGGTTCAATGCCATCCTCCGTAAATTTCTGCAAAAGATCTTTTACATTGACCGCGGAAGTGGGAGCCCAGGCTTTTTCAGAAAGCCTTAATGCCTTATACATATCCATTGCAGGCAAGATCTCGGTTGGAGCTACAAAAGTAACGGCCTCCTTTGCCGAGTTTTCTCTGACAACCGCCAAATAGAAATCAGGCCGAACTTCATGATCACGGAATAGAAAGTCCAGCGGCTCCTTGATTCCTTTTTTTGCTGTTTTTTCATCGAAAATTACAAATTTTAAGTGGGACATATACAATTTTCGGGAGGATTCCGTTGTTAATTTTCGAATAGCTTCAAATATGGTATCGGCGCGTTTGGAAAAAACGATCGTTGGAGTCCGTTCCATGGGGGAATTCCGAGACATTTGCGATGGGTCAACCACTTGTAGACTGACTTCATATTGGTCATCCACTGCATCAATACCCATAGCCATCACGACGGAAATTGCGCTCAATTCCTTATTGTTCCAGCAACCCGTAAGAAACACCATTAGCCAGGTGCACATTAACAGTAACAAAATGGTGGATCGGTACGAGTTCATGATGGTCTACTCCTTTAGTTTTTGCGATGTTTTTTTTTAGTTCTATATGGAAAACGCAATATTGCGTCCTTCTGCTCCGACGATTTGTAATTGGCAAAGGGGCTCAAATACGGTACACCGAATGAATGAAGCCCATTCAGATGCACAAAGAGCATGAGGATACCAACAGTCAATCCGTACACACCAAACATAGCGGCTATTCCTATGAAAGCGAAACGTAATATACGGATAGGAATGGCAAAGGTGTACGAGGGAATGACAAAGCTCGAAATGGCAGTTATTGCAACAACAATGACCATAACAGCCGAAACGATGTTTGCTTCTACAGCTGCTTGGCCAATTACTATTGACCCGACAATAGAAACGGCTTGACCGACCGTCCGTGGCATACGAAGACCTGCCTCCCTCAGAATTTCAAAAACCACTTCCATGATCATCGCCTCAATAAATGCTGGAAACGGAACTCCTTCACGTTGCGCGGATAAGCTTAATAACAAAACTGTTGGAATCATATCCTGATGGAATGTCGTTAATGCGACATAAATGGAGGGAGCCAACATACAGATTGCCAGGCAGATATACCTTAATATTCGAATGATACTACTGTAAATAAAGGATTGATAATAATCTTCTGCGGATTGAAGGAAATCTACAAACACCGCAGGTGCAAGGATGGCGAAGGGAGATCCATCCACAAATATCGCAATTTTCCCCTCCATAATTCCTGCTGCAATAGAGTCTGGGCGATCAGAATTATAAAAGAGCGGAAATATCGTGAGTTGTTTATCTTCTTGGAGACATTCTTCCAAATATTCGCTTTCAAGCACACCTTCTACATGCATGTCCTTTAACCTGGATATCATGTCCTGCACCTTTTTTAGGTCAGCCACCTCATGTAAATACATGACCGATATATCGGTCTTGGTTTTTTCGCCAACTTTTATGGTAGTTAGACGTACTCTTGTATCCTTCACCCTTCGACGAACCATAGTCGTATTCGTACGTAAAGTTTCTGTAAACGACTCTTGCGGACCTCTGACCACAGGCTGCGTCTTCGAGTCCGTAATGCTGCGTTCTTCCCATCCAGGCAAAGAAATGACCAATCCTTCATCCGTATCGTTCAGTAGTAGGAGAAGACCACCTGAGAGGATCTGTTCCAAGGCATCTTCAAAGTTTTGAGTAAAGCTTGCTTCACCAATGTCCAAAATTGCGTTTTTCAATAACGGTAAAGTGATCTCGTCAGAGGAAACACGATCATGCAACGGACGGATCACGTTGTCCTGTACCTTTTGCATGTCAGTCATTCCATCCAAATAAAAAAGAGCGGCGTGTTTATGGCCAGTCGTGATCTCACGAACAATAAAATCCGAACTGTTTCCCATGAAGTCACAAATGAGATCGATATTCTGGCATAATTGTCTTGAAAATTTGGTATGTAACTTCATTTTCACCCTCCTCAGATACGTAGTATTAACAATAATCCGAAATAATACCACAATAATCCATGATTATGTTTGTTGTCGGTAAGGTTAAAAACATCTTTAACGGTAGAGGATTCGGGCTAAGTAATTTTTGAAGACAGCAACGGACAACAAGGAACTGACAATGCAACTCTTGGATAAGGGAAATTTTGATATAGCAAACAGCGTAGAAGAAGGGGGACTACGAAGGGTACAATACCTGCAATAATATACTATATGCCATTTATCTTAAGATGTATTATTTCATGAGAATACGTTAAAGGAGTTTTCCTCATGAATATTACATCTGTTTTAATTTACTGTTTTATTGCCACTTTTACACCAGGTCCAACTAATATCGTTATACTATCTACAGTCCATAATTTTGGGGCAAAAAAAGCAATGAAATATACGTATGGAGCAACTCTAGCTTTTGGTTTATTACTTGTTATTTCTGCTATTTTGAATACGATGCTTATAACGATCATACCGAAAATTTTAATTGTTATGCAGATAATCGGAAGCTGTTATATGTTCTATCTCGCCTATCAAGTTTACAAAATGGATACATCCAATCCAACCGTCAATCAATCAGCTACCTTTATGTCAGGCTTTCTTATGCAGTTTCTAAATCCAAAGGTAGTACTATTTACAATGACTGTAATTCCTAGTTTTATTATGCCCCACTATATCGCAATACCTGCGGTGACGATAAGTATTGTCGCTATAACGCTTATTGGTTTTTTAGCATTTGTGACATGGGTTCTTTTCGGTGCAATCTTCAAGGAGTTTTTACAGAAGCATAAAAAGACTGTTAATATAATGATGGCCTTGTTTTTAGCCTATGCGGCCATAATGATATGGATGTAGGTAAGCTTGTTAGGGGTGATTGAATTGGACAAATTTATCTATAAGAAATCAGCAGGTATTACTGCGCTATCAGCAAGTCTTTCTGAATTTAAGTATAAGAAGCACTCTCACATGGAGTATGCAATAGGCGTAACATTGCGTGGAATTCAAGAGTATACCTTGGATGGCAGCTTACAGTTATCCTATCAAAATGGTGTGATGCTTTTTAATCCAGAACAGGCGCATGACGGAATGGCACATAATAAGGTGGGGCTTGATTATGTCATGCTATATATTGAGCCACAATTGCTTTTAGAGATTATTGAGCACAAGGATATCGTACGGTTTTCAACGCCAATTGTGTATGACTATGGCCTTGAACAAAAAATATTAAGTCTTTCTAAGGCTATCTTAAGCGAAAAAGATGAGGCTTTGTGTAGCGAATTACTTTTATCCTTGACGGATAGCCTTTTTCAAACCAATCTTTCTACAGACAATAAGAAAGAGAACGTTTTAATTCGAATAGCGAAGGATATGATTCATACCAACTTAGAACATGTACTTAAACTTGACGAGATATGTAAAGAGCTTAATTTATCGAAATTTCAGTTTATCCGATTATTCAATGCTCATACTGGAATTTCACCATACCAATACTTTCTTAACTGCAAGATCGAACGTGCAAAGCAGTTAATAGAAAAAAATAGAGATATTTATTCAGCAGTAGCAGAATGTGGTTTTGTTGATTTAACCCATTTAAATAAACACTTTAAAAGTGTATATGGAACAACAGCATTTGAATATATGTCACATTTAAATTGAGGAGGAGGGTATACGTTGAAACAAACTACAGATTTGTTGAAAATGAAGCAAAACAATGAAAAGATTGTCATGTTAACAGCCTATGACTATCCTTCTGCAAAGCTTGCAGAACAAGGGGGCGTTGACGTCATATTGGTTGGTGATTCGCTTGGAATGGTGGTTCTGGGTTACGATTCAACAATTCCAGTTACAATCGAAGACATGATTCACCACACGAAAGCTGTTAAACGAGGAGCGAAGGATACATTTATCATTACGGATATGCCGTTTTTAACCTATCATTTGTCTGTTAGAGATACATTAATCAATGCTGGGGAATTAGTTCAAGATGCCGGTGCCCATGCGGTGAAGCTGGAAGGTGCCGATGAAGTCGTCGAACATATCGCCGCCCTGACAAGAGCAGGAATTCCTGTCTGCTCCCACCTGGGACTGACTCCGCAAACTGTTGGAGTTTTAGGCGGATATAAGGTGCAGGGAAAAGATGCATTAGCCGCTAAAAAATTGCTGGAAGATGCTAAGAAATGTGAAGCGGCTGGAGCATTTGCTCTTCTTTTGGAATGTGTTCCAAGACAACTTGCAGAAGAAGTAACCAAAGCCCTTTCAATTCCGGTGATTGGAATTGGTGCTGGATTGGATGTGGATGCCCAGGTTCTCGTATATCATGATATTTTAGGCTATGGTGTTGAACGGGTTCCTAAGTTTGTGAAACAATACCATTCGCTGAATCCGTTTATTTTGGAGTCCATTCAAGCTTATACTGCTGATGTGAAGAATAAACGGTTTCCTGAAGAAAAACATACTTTTACGATGAAGGAAGAGGAACTGAAAGTACTTTATGGAGGTAAGGCTGGTGATTCACGGTACTGAAGATCCGATTATCCCTTATGAACATTAAAAAAATCTGGCTAACGAAATTACAGGTGCGGTTTACTGAGTTCAATAAAACAGCGGCAGTCTAGGACTTTATTTTTCCGTCCATGGCTGCCGCTGTTTCTATTACTTGGATCATCAGTATAATGTAGTATCGTTTTACTCTTTGCCATTCCTCGTTCAACTAGTGTTAGGTTCAACTAGCGTTTTCCGTTAGGTAATTAGTAAAAGTACATAAGGGGTTATACAAAATAATGCTTGTTTTCATTAACCCATTGAGTAAATGTTCTGGCTGGCTTGCCTGTAACTTGTTCTACTGTCGGTAGAACGGTATAGGCTCCTTTAGGAGGGTTTTTCCCAATCCCTATAATAAAGTATTCAATAAATTCATTGTCATAGCCTTTGCTTTTCCAATCTTGTTGTACTTGTTCTTCTGTAATTTCAACAAGATCAATGTATTTATCTATAACTACAGAAATTTGTTTAACCATACTTCTTGGAGACAATGCTTCTGGTCCTGTCAAATCATATGTCCGCTTATCATGGCCTTCTTCTGTTAGTGCCTTTACTGCGACATCAGCGATATCAGCTTCATGAATTCTAGCGCTTAAACTATCAGGGAAAGCCGTACGAATAATCCCTTCTTTTTGGATTGATTCTGTCCAACCACTGTAAAGTGCATTTTTCATAAATTCCACTGGCTTTAGTAAAGTCCATTCCATTCCGCTATTTTTAATAACGTCCTCAATTGGGTTCCCTTCAAAATCTAACAGGGCTACAATTCTTGCAACATTAGCTTGTTTTGCCATCTGAATAATTCTTTTGTTTTTTATAAATTTTTCGTCCGATTGTTCACTCTGAGTGATCAGAAACAAGCTATCTATAGTATGGAGATGTGCTTTTATAGTTTCGGGAATATCAAGATCCCCTAGAACTACTTGTGCTCCTTTAGGTAAGTTGCTTTCCTTCCTTGACAATGCCTTTACTTCTATATCTTTTGCAACTAGTTGTTCAACAATATGACTCCCCACACTTCCTGTTGCTCCTGTAACTAGAACTTTCATTCCTTATATCCTCCCAAGATTAATTATTTAGGTATTACTTTCGATTAGATACTCCTTATGGTCTACTGCTATATGAAGATTACTTGGTTATAATAAAGTGTGGTGTAACACCATAGTCAAGGAGGGATTTCATGGAGAATAATGTTCAAACTCATTTAACGTCAGGACAATTTGCAAAAGTGATGGGTATTAGCAAGGATACTTTATTTCACTATGATCGACTTGGAATTCTTTCTCCTGAATTTAAAGCTGAAAATGGGTATAGATATTATTCAATTAATCAAATCGATGTTTTTAAAGTGATTTCAATACTTAAAGAATTAGAAATGCCATTAAAAGAGATAAAAGAGTATTTAAATAAAAGGTCACCTCAGGAGCTCATTGTCCTACTTGAGAAAGAAGAGGCAATGCTGAATTCAAAAAATAAACAACTGCAAAAAATGAAAAATATAATATCAGAGAAGAAACGAATTACCCAAGCAGCAACTGAGATCGTTACAACTGATATTATTATTGAGGAAAAAAAGGAGGAGTTTTTGGTAGTAACAGAGGCTGATCCTTACACAAATGATAAAAGCATTTACGATTCTATGATAAAACACGAAAAGTACTTGAATATTTATAGTATTGATGCTTCCCATACAGTAGGCTGGATGAGAGATACTAAAAGAGTCTTAACAAATGAAACATTCAATTATGATTATCTTTTTACTAGAGTTAGTAAAAAATCAAATTATTCAAATTTCAAGCGAGAAAAAGGAACATATTTAATCGCATACCATACAGAGGGATACTCAAGCGTATGTGACACTTATGATCGAATAATAAGTTATGCTAAAGATAAGAGCATAGAATTACAGGGATTTTTTTATGAGGATGTTTTGTTAGATGATCTTTCAGTTAGAGGTTATGAAGAGTATTTAATTGAGATCTCTGTTCAAATTTTAAAGATGTAGATTAGAAAACAAAGAAGACCCATCACGGTAAATCAAACTTTCCTGCTGGTTAAACATCCATGCATCCCAATAAAACATTTTCCTCGCTGTAGTGAATGCCTAATGTCTGTTGAGCCGTACTTACTACTATTAATTGGGGTGATCTACAGATCGCAAGAGATAATGAATGCAAACATTCAAAAAATACAGGTTGAAAATAGTACCATATCGAACTATAATATTAGTACGATATGGTACTTTTTTTGAGAAAATGGAGGTGCACATGGGAATTATAAAAGGAAGATCTGTTTTTTTATCAGCATCCATAGATGCATTGCTGGCTAGAATAGTTTCAAGAAAACACAGGGAATCTGAGGTTGATACTTTAACAGCAACTCAAGCAAGGATTTTGTTTTATCTTTGGACGAAAGACGAAATACCTATACATGAAATCTCAAGGGTTACCAATCTTCAAAAGTCAACTTTAACGAGTATATTAGCTAAGTTGGAAAAAGCAGGACATATCAGTTTTATGCCTTGCCAAACAGACAAACGGAAAACAATAGTTAAAGTAGTGAACAGAAATGAAAAATTAGTGGAATTGAACAAAAAGATTATTGATGAAGTCGGAGAGATTTTTTACAAGGGATTTAGCGAGGAAGAAATAGCATTGTATCAAAGTTTCTTAATAAGAACTTTAGATAACCTGATAGAATGCGAGAATGAAAAAAAGTGAGGAGAGAGAGTATGAATAAAAAACTAAGAATGGTATCCTTCGTACTTTTAGCAACATTGGCTTTTGCCACACAAAAGGAAAGTTTCGTAGCTGCTGAAAGTCCTCCTACAGATGTGATTAGTATGGCTCCTACCTATAAAGATGTGGTGTATGCAACCGTAACTAATGACGATGGAAAGAAAAAAGAGTTAAAAATGAACATCTTTAAGCCGGAGGGTGTAACCGAAGCAACTCCTGTCTTGGTATATATTCATGGTGGAGGATGGGCTATAGGGGACTATCAGGGCGATGATGCGCCTAAAGATGCAAAGAAGGAAACAGCCGCGCCACCAAATCGACCAGCACAAATGACAGGTAGAGCTACAGATCAAGTGGCTACAGATTCAGCATATCAAGTTTTCAAAAAAGTATTAGAAGATAAAATTGCTTTCGTTTCCATAGATTATCGGCTAAGTGGCGAAGCTATTTTTCCGGCTCCCATTTATGATGTTAAGGGCAGTATCAGATATCTGCGTGCACATGCCAAGGAATACGGTATTGATCCAGAAAAAATTGCAGTAGCAGGAAATTCTGCAGGTGGACATCTGGCTACCGAACTCGCTGTTACTAGTGATATAAAAGAGCTTGAAGGTGATGTTGGGGGCAATCTTGAGTATTCAAGCAAAGTAATGGCTGCAGTTGATTTTTACGGTCCAACAGATATGTTTACCATGGGCCCTGAGATGGACCCAACCCTGCAATCTCCTGAGGAGGCAGCCGAAACACATGACTCTCCACGAGCAGCTGAAGCCAAACTTCTTGGATTTGATAAAGAAGGACAAGGTGTGGCAGTCCTGAGAGATATTCGGGATAAAAAACAAACCAATTCTCCTTATTGGGAAAAAGTAAAGTTGGCAGAATTGGCAAGTCCTATAAATTATGTATCTTCAGATGATCCACCCATGTTTATTGCACATGGAGGAAGTGACAGTTTAGTATCTATTCAACAAAGTTTGAGACTTAGAGATACTCTTAACCATGCAGGAGTAGAAAATATTTTTATGTCTAACTCTAAAGCTCCCCACGGTGGCCAGGGTGAAGATGTCAATAATGCAGCTATAACCTGGGTAACAAAAAAATTGCTTAATAAGTGAGAAATTTTAAATATTTATGTTATTTTATTAAAAAAAGGGATCTCCATTTATGGAGGTTCCTTATTCTTTAAAGCCTACTTTAGATGAATTAGATTGGCTCTTTTAACCGTTTCATTGCAGATTAAGTCGTTAGGCTATGAGTTAGATTAATTAATGTACTACCCATTGGATATCAAGATGAAATGTTTCTTGAACGGAAGATGCCGATCGAACAATAGGATCAGACAATTTTGTAGCGGAAAATGCTCATATGTGAGATGGCTTGATGATTTTAGGAACTCTATCCTAAGGGGTAGGGCTTCTTTTGGTTTGTTCTATTTAATAAATAGTCTGTGTTTGTTTGGTGGAAATTTGCCAATAGTCCTTCAATTATTCCTAGTGAAATATTCGCTAAAATTCAATATTGATATTTCCAATAGGATATTCTTATTTTTGGGGAACAAAACGCATCTACGGATCCGAAATTTACGCAAAGTCTGTATCAAGAAGGAGAAGATGAAATGAGTATCTTGGAGGATTTATATTACGGCAAATGGTATCCAAGTGAACGAATCAAACCGAAGAACCCTGAACTTGAACTAACCCATCAGAAAATATCCGCTTCTATGGAAACTCTAAAAGCAAGATTGCCAGAACAAGATTATAAGTTAATTGAAGAACTATCTGATTTAAATGATGTCCTAATTTCTATATTATCTGCCTCGGATTATATTTCTGGGTACAAAACGGGAGTTTTGATGATGTTAGAAATATTTGATGGGAAAAATTATCGAAACTAAGGTATACCTTTGTAAAGTAAAGGGAAAGAAAACTTATACAGAATAGAGTTAAAAGGCAAGGGCCGGACGCTATAGCGTACCGGCTTATTTAATATGAGATGGCTGTTAATCTTATGATCATATAACTGAAATAAGATATATTTTCACGATTATTCAGAAGAAGATGAGGCATTAAAAAGGTACTTATTTATAATGAAGGGGGAGCTGAATTTAATAAATATAAGTCAGAGGTCATAGGGATTAAGTCTTCTAATTCATATAACAATTAGTAATAAAGATGGTTTTCCATAAATTTGAATAATGTTATTATGTCTTAATGAACTCAACCGAGGTAAATTATGACAACAATTAAAGTGACACCTGAACAACTTATAACTGTCTCTAAGAAATTTGAGCTTGCGCAGCAAACGGCGATGCAAATGAATAGTCAGTTATCGCAGCAAATTTCGTTTATGGAACGATTTTGGGAGGGGATAACAAAGGAGCAATTCTATTATAGATTCCAAACATCTCAGAAGAATATGGCTGACTTTGTTACACTAACAGATTCGATTGCTAGAGAACTACGGCAGCATGCAAATAAGTTTAGATTAGCAGATATGATGGAGGATGGGAATCTAGACCCAGGTTGCTTGCCACCTCCACCGAATACTTGCGCAGTTCCTGTTGCAGATACACGAAATGCGCTTCAGAAATCGGCGGATAGCTTAACGGAGCTTGGGCAGGATTTTGTAGCAGCTAATTCAGAACGATATGAGAAAAAATTTGATTCAGTCTGGAGCTTCCTAGATTATATGTCGTACGGCATTCCGAAGGGAATGTATCAAGGGTACATGGAACGGGCAGCTAAACAAAACGATTCATGGAATGACATGCTCAATTTCGGTACATTTGGAGTATCGGGCATGATTCAGGGAGCATTTAATCCCACAAATGCATGGTCAAAAGAACATATGGCAAATTTGATTGGTACAGCTGGTTTGATGATAGGTTCTACGACAACTAAAGCGCTGATTAAGCCCAAGAAATATTTTGGAGGGATCTGTTAAGTATGAAGGTGCTAAAAGTACAAATATTTTAAAAGAAAGCGAACAGCACCCTGCTTTTGTAAGAGGGCTAAATACAGATATTGATGATATATTCAGAAAGAATCCTGATGATCCTTTAAAAGAAGTTATTGGATCTGGAAGAGAGTCACATCCACAAGAATGGAATAAAATTATTGATGAGTTACATTCAGAGGGAGTAGAAGTAATATATAAAGGTAACACAATGGCATATTCTCCTAGCAAGGGAGGGCCTGGCCAACTAATAATAGATGAAGATGCTTCTATAGGAGCGTTAATTCATGAGTATACTCATTATCTAGATGATTCAAAACAAGGATTTCCAGGAATGAGTTACCATTTTCAAACAATAAATCGTGTGAAGATGGAATTAAATGCATATATGAGAGAAATAAAAATTGCCGAAGATATGGGACGTAATGATATTGCAAATATGCTGTTTGAAAATTATATTCAAGAAAGAAGATTACTGACCAGTCACTTGAAATAAAAATAATTCAGGAGGAACAAAATGAATATAGTAAAAAAAATAGAAGAAGGAAAATGTTCAATACAAGAGTTAGAAAATTTGCTGGAAGAAAAGAACCCCATAGTTTTATATCATGCATTGACACATATCGGAAAAGAAGGCCTCCGTACAGAGGAAATTATAAAAAAGTTAAGTGAATTGTCTTCAAAAAGGGAACCTCAAGATAAGATGATAGGTCATTATAAAGTAGGAGACTTAGCAATAGCTACTATGATAAAACTTGGAGAAAAAGAAGATGAGATAACTGGGTTTAAGATATTAGATGAATTTGAAAAAAAGATGGTTTTCCGTTTATTTGAAGAAATCGAATGGTAATGCCTCCTGTTCGTTTGAATGAATGCACTTAATTCAAAACTTATTTCATCTCGAACTATGAGGAGAAATAAGTTTTTTTCATATCTAATGGAGGTGAACCAAATGAATAGAATACTTATTCAAGCTGTAGAGCGTTTGTATTCAATTCATTTTGAAAGTTTAGTCAAGTCCAAAATTCGCCGAAAACGTCGCTCTAGGAGAAACTACTTAGCTGCTGAGTGTGTAGAGTAAAAGCCTAACCAAAAATGGGTAACGGATATTACGCAATATCGAGTGGGCGAACGCTGGTGGTATCTTTCTGCGATAAGGACTTGCCAAAGCTTTTGCAAGGCAAAAGGCGTGACCGGGCTGATCGTTCATAACGACTAGTTTAAAAATGGGTGAGAGGTGTTTTTACTTGTGGTGGTACTTTAAAAGGAAATTCTTTTGGTCAATCAGATTCTTGGCAGAAAACAATTGAATTTTTTATGAATTAGGGCGTGTCTTCAAACTCAGGCAAGCCAAACCATAATGGTTGCCAAGGCAAAAAAAGACTTGAATGTACACGCCAATTTATCATAGTGAGTCGCCAGACGACGATAAATTCTTTACTTTATTAAAGAAGCATTCCACCAAATAACGTTTTTTTTGTAAACGTCCTGATCATATTTTAGGGTGACTCGGCGATTTTTCTTTCCGGGAATCACTGGAATAGCCTGTTATTCCTTCAAAAACATGCGAATGGCATGGATATCTTACGCGCGGTCGTCAAACACTTGGGATGAACATTCCGGGATTATTCGTTTTAGGCTCCATGTTTTCGACAAACAGTAATGATGGAAGGAGATAAAGGGGTGAACGGTGTTTTATCCCAGTCCGAATATTGATTTTCGATACAAAAGCCGCGGCTCGTTAATAAACGCTGAAGCGTGTCATTATCAGTAAAGCGACATGCAATTCGAGAAATTGTTTTCTCCGATCCCCAATCACGGAACGTGACCCAGTGCATGATCTGGTTACTTGAATCATACGACTGTGTCCCAGATATCTTGACTTTAATTCCATCTTTATCGATAAAATTTCCCCAGATGCTTTCCTCTTGGTTGGATAAATCGGTTCCCAAGGGGTTTCGTGTTTCAAAAACAAATATCCCATTTGATTCTAGGTGCTTGTAGACGGTTTCGAGTAAGGCTCGTTGATCCTCATCGCTCAAAAATGCCTGGAATGCATTTCCTGTCAAATAAATCATGGAAAAACGCTTTTCGGAATCGAATGTACGAGCATCAGCTTCAATAAAATCCACAGGTAAACCTTGAGCTTTAACCCGCGCATATTCAAGCATCGATGAAGAAATATCAACACCTGTTATATGTATCCCCGATTTTGATAAATGAATGGTTGTCAATCCTGTACCACATGCAAGTTCCAGAACCTCGCCTGGGTTCAATCTAGCCATATCAAGATAGAAATTGTATTTATTAGTCTCACCGCCAAATTCAAGATCATAATTAATCGGGTCTCGATACTCTTCAAGATTATCGTGATTTATCAATATGAATCATCCCTTCACTACACTACAGATTCCTTTAAATCATCCTTCATTATACCATCCATTCTCGGTTTTGCGATATATGGAAACCACGTTGATGTTTTATAAAAAAAGGACTGACGCGCCAGCACTTTTAAAACAAAAAAGCCGCTAATTTAGCGGATCTGATGATGAAGGTATAATTATTGTAGGAACAAACAAAGGACTAGATCATTTAACTTACCCAGAAATAAAAAAAATCATAGGGGATAAAATTCTTATTAAATATGCAGATCAAAATGAGACGTAAAAAAGGCGGTTTCCCCTTTTGGGGAAACCATTCGTTATACATAATTCTTTTAAATATTTACTAAATATCCGCATTAACCATACTCTGAATTTTTTATGCGAGAAATTATAGTATTTATATCTCTTTGTTATAGGAACTTCTTCATTTCATTAAATGCTAACTCCCTGTGGCCTGCTTGGCAGTGTTGCTCACCACCCGTTTCTTTAGTAAATACTTTGGTTGTAATGGACGCAGCATTGATTAATTCTTGTTGGATTTGTGCGAGTCGGCTAATAGGTACGTATTGATCATCTTCTCCAGCTAATAAAAGAACATCTTGATTTATGAATGCTCCAATGCCTTGCATCGTGTGCTTTTCGAAATTTTTAATGAGTTCAAAAGGCGTTGCTACACCGGTGTTTTCCATCCCTTTGGTAATTTTCCAATGCAAATCAATATTGTGAGTCATCATCTGTTCGAATAATGAATTCACTTGATCTACTTCATTACGATCGACTAGCTGCACTATGCTCTGGTAAGTCTCTTCTGGCATGCCCATTTTTAAGGCATCTAAACCACAATAGAAAATGTTAAAAGCAACTACTTTATCGATTCTCTTTTCGAAGGCTGCCGCACGCATTGCTAAATATCCTCCCCAAGAAGCACCTACGAGACTAACACGATCTAATTTGAAATAATCAATCACCGTTGATATGGGCTTTTCCCAGTTATGAATGAATTTTAGGCCGTTTTTTAAAGCAGTTCCTTGGCCAGGGCCATCGAATACAATAATATTGTAATCAATTCCCTTCATAAATCTCATCATTTTAAGCATCTCTTCCATGTAAGAATCATACCCACCAAAGACAAGTAATGTCTTCGTAGCTCCAGGTGTCAATAATTTTACAGCAGGAAGATACGAGTCTTCATAGGGAATCTTGTAGGATTCATAATCAAAATCATGAAAGCCTTTATAGAACATTTCTCTATATTTTCGATACATTTTTTCTTTATTGGGGTCTGTGGTTGCAAGATAAAATTCTGCAGCTTGATAGTAGACTCAGGCTAAGTCATAGTCCTTGCTGTCTTCGCGTTTCTTTGCAAAATTGAGCCAAGCTTCATACCAGCTATGGGTGTCTTTTAATTTCGGAATCATCTTTTCCAAGTCAGCTTGTGCTCGATCATCTTCTTGATAATAATCATTGATAAAACGATTAATTTGAAGATTGAACTGTTCGTTATTGACATAGGATTTAAACATGTATTTTCCTCCTTCAATTTGGGTATGTGCTTACTATAGAGTATAGTTACTACATAAAAAATAATTAGTATCGCATAATCTGTAGGATATCTTACACGGTATATATAAAGTGTTCGAAAACTTACACATAAGGAGCAAGTGGTTAAATGAATGAAGATATCAGAATTTATAAAACAAAAATAGCTATTGAGCGAGCTTTAATAAAATTACTCCAACAACATCATTTTAAAGATATTACGATCAAAAAAATCTGTGATCAATCTCTTATCGGACGTTCTACCTTTTATAGTCATTATTTAGATAAGTACGACTTGCTAGAAAAAATAGTTAAACAGTATGCTTGATGTCTATTCAGTGGGTTTTGAAAAATGGCAAAGATGCGAACATCATTTTTCTTTTAGATCAAATGCAAGAATATATTATTAATCAGTTAAAGTCTGACTTGTATCAAGGTTAAATGTTTTAGCTAGTATGAGGGCGGTGAGATTACTTGGTTGAGATAGAAAAGAACTTTAAACATAAAGAATATGCACCCCTCGAAGGGATGTGTTTCAAGCTACGAGAAATTGAGCATATCAAGAATCAAGCAAATGATTGGGAGCTAAGACTTCAGTTTATCGAATCCCACATGATTCTTGTTGCGGCAAGCGGTCAAGGCTGGCTAACGATTGATGGGCAATTCATCGAACTTCGACAGGGCAGCGTTTACGTGTGTACGCCAGGAGAACTCATCGAAGCAGCCGCGCACTCCTTTGATGAACGAGGGTTTTATTATCTTCGATTTGATGTTATGGACGATGAGGTATCTTCAGCCCATTCGATGCAGATTATTAAGAAGAACAGCCCGTTTCCGGCTAAAGGGGAAGTTATCGTTACGTCGCCTGTTTCTGTTAATACGTTGTGCGATACCATTAACCAATACTTGCAGGATGAGGATCATTTAAAACGATTTCGCGGGCAAATTCTCTTTCAAGAACTGCTGCATACCATCTTGCAAGATGCCCATCTTGAACAAGGAAACGATTCGGAAACAGCCCTAGACTATATCAAAGGCTATATAGAGCAGCATTACCAGAAAGAACTGACAATCGATCACTTGGCCAAGGTGGGGGGAATGAGTACCCGTCATTTTATGCGATTATTCAAAAAAAGGTATGGCTGCAGCGCGATCGACTATTTGGCAGTGTTCCGAATCGAGCAGGCACAACAGCTGATGAGGTCGGGTGGGCAAAATCGTCTTCGAGATATTGCACGACATGTAGGTTACCATGACGATACTTATTTTCGGCGCAAATTTAAACAGGTATCGGGCGTGCCTCCAGCGGCATTTATGCAGAACAGCAGAAAAAAAATAGTCGCCTACGATTTCCCCAACATTGGACAATTGATTGCGCTTCAAATTAATCCTTTCGCCGCACCAGCCGATCACCCATGGACTGGTTATTACAAGCGAAAGTATCACATGGATGCCATGCTTCCTCTAAGTTCAAATCAATGGATCAAGAGAGAAGAAATTCGACTTGCTGAACCCGATTTTATTGTTGGTATCGACACTCTGGTATCTCCTGAGGAACAGGAAATGCTGAGGAAAATTGCACCTGCATTTTTTGTACCCTGGGTGAAGAACGATTGGCGTACGCATTTGCGCTTAATTGGGAAATTTCTGGACAAGACCGTAGCAGCCGAGACTTGGCTTGAAAAATATGATCGAAGGGCTCTTTTTGTAAGAGAGCAAGTGAAACATGTATTCAAGGATGATCGTCTCCTCATTCTGAGAATCACCGGTGATCGTTACAATGTTTTGGGCAGTAGAAGCCTAGGCACAGTATTTTACGATGATCTGCATGTTCTGCCTGTGCAAGGTGTCGATCTTTTGAGTCAAAATCAGCAGATAACGCCTGACCAACTAGCGAATTTTGATCCAGATCGTTTATTGCTCATCGTAGACGAGGACATTCAGTCACAATTAAGTTGGCAAACACTCATGAATTCTAAGCTATGGAGTGATTTGAAAGCTGTCAGGAACAGCCGGGTGGACTTCCTTCCCTCATATCCTTGGGTAGAATATACGGCTTTCACTCATGAGCTTATGCTGGATGAAGTTTTAAAGATTTGGCGGGATCGTGCATGAAAAAAAGTCGCTATCGTCAATATTCCGAAATTATAAATTCATCTATACTCCTAATATATGATAATGATAATCAATTTTAATTAGAGGTTGTCATAAATAAATCAAATGATCAGGAGGACCACCGAAGAATGAAGCAACAACGACATATAATCGCAGGTTTAATTATCGTATTGTTCGTCATTGTAAGTACTGCTTGTGGAGCCAATAATGCAGGAAACACAGCTAGCAATTCTGAAAAAGCGAATAAAGGAGCCACTGCTGAGCAGCACGTTATTTCAACTTTAAAAGGGGACCTTAGTATTCCAACGGAGCCCAAAAGGGTCATTGGACTCTCTGTTGTTTACCCAGAGTTGTTATATGCACTTGGCGTTACGCCTGTTGCGGTACAAAACTATCATCCGGATTTCCCATCCTATTTAAAGGAACCGTTTAAAGATACACTGAAGATGGGAATTGCCCAAACTCCTAATTTTGAAGCTATTCTGGCCTCTAAGCCGGATTTAATTATTGCCCCTACGTGGTGGTCCGATAAGGATTATGCTCAGCTTTCCAAAATTGCACCAACGGTGCTTTTACCGCAGCGGGATGATTGGCGTGATGAGTTACGGGATATTGGCAAGGTTCTAGGCAAAGTGGAAC
This sequence comes from Paenibacillus sp. A3M_27_13, assembly GCF_024213315.1. NCBI lineage: Bacteria > Bacillati > Bacillota > Bacilli > Caryophanales > Paenibacillaceae > Paenibacillus > Paenibacillus sp. A3M_27_13. Next base: position 53,751 of record NZ_JANAVE010000010.1, on the reverse strand, counting down.
AGGCTGAAAAGGTCATTCAGGATTTGCAAACGAAAGAAACTGAAGCGAAGGAGAAACTTCATTCTCTAGTTGGTGACGAGACAGTCATGTACATGATGATTATGGCGAAGGAGATCGTTATTTACGGAGAAAATAGTGATCGGGGAATCTTCATCCATAAGACATTAGGTCTAAAGCCGATTAAAGAATATCCACAGGGTGAGCTAAGTCTATCCATTTCATTGGAAAAAATACCGGAATATAATCCTGACCATATCATTTTGCAGTTAGATGATGACTCCAGTCAAGAAGTTCGGAATAGATATGAGGAAATGCTGAACAGCTCTTTATGGAAAAACATGACAGCCGTGAAAAAAAAACAGGTTCACATAATGGGAGGCAAGGAATGGTTTAGTCTTGGCATGTCTCCATTGGCAGATCTTCATGCTATTAACGATGTCGTTCATGCTTTTGAAAAATAGAGAACAATAATGGGAGTGTATGCTATGGGCACGGTTGATTTTCAACATTTGGAAGAAAAATTTTTCCTTACTTTGAATGAGCTCGATAAAACCGTGCTTACCATCCCTGCATTTGATCTATTAAAAGTTGAAAATATGAATCACTTAATCGACACATACGGCACGCTCATCAAAGCTAAAGAACGTTCAGCAGCAGCAGCTTTTTTTATTAGCTGGTACGCCGGGGTATGCGGTGCGATGCAGCACATGCTGTATCAAGGCAACGTGTTGCTGTTGGATTTATCATTATCTAATTTATCCGTACAATTATATGTAGTTGACGGCTATCCGCTTTTTTCATTTAAAATCAACGAAGTGCGATTTAACCAAATTTCGATAATGGACTGGGATGAGGGGGAGAAGAAATCGCTTGATTCCTTTTACAGGGAACAGGTAACGCCTATAATCCAACTTTTGTCCCAACTGGCCCCCATAAACGCTATTCCATTATGGGGACAAATCGTTAATGCGTTGTATGCTCAAATGGAAGAAGAGTTGGCCGAAGCGTCTGATGAAGAAAGTAGAACCAGGATCATTTCTTTTTTCAAATTGCTCACACACGATGTCGATGCTAGTGCGTTCGGACTCCGTAATAACCCGTTTAATGTTAAACCAAATTTCATTGAACACCCAAATATCCCTGATCAAAAAATGTTAGTGAAAACAGCTTGTTGCCTGGCTTATTGCTTGGATCGTGAATTTGGTTACTGTTACGCATGTCCGCGATTAAAAGAAAAGGATCGGGCATTAATGAGAGCGAATGGACGTTGTTGAAAAAACATCTGCTTTGATTGGATAATAACGATTGAAGCTATGGAACTACGATTTTGATGGGCATGTTGCGTACGAACAATATATTTTTACAGTTGTTATATGAATTTCTTCATTTCATTAAATGCTAACTCCCTGTGACCTGCTACCACCTGTTTCTTTAGTAAATACTTTGGTGTAATGGACGCAGCATTGATTAATTCTTGTTGGATTTGTGCGAGTCGGCTAATAGGTACGTATTGATCATCTTCTTGATAATAATCATTGATAAAACGATTAATTTGAAGATTGAATTGTTCATTATTGACATAGGATGTAAACATATATTTTCCTCCTTCAATTTGGGTATGTGCTTACTATAGAGTATAGTTACTACATAAAAAATAATTAGTATCGCATAATCTGTAAGATGTCTTACATGTTATATATGAAGTGTTCGAAAACTTACACATAAGGAGCAAGTGGTTGAATGAATGAAGATATCAGAATTTATAAAACAAAAATAGCTATTGAGCGAGCTTTAATAGAATTACTCCAACAAAATCATTTTAAAGAAATTACGATCAAAAAAATCTGTGATCAATCTCTTATCGGACGTTCTACCTTTTATAGTCATTATTTGGATAAGTACGACTTGCTAGAAAAAATAGTTAAACAGTATGCTTCTGATTTTAAAGTTGAAATTGAGCAGCGTTTTGATCCCATCGAAGATGGTAAGGTGGCAAATGCCATAGAACTTGTAACCGATAAAATGATTAAAAATAAGCTCGAAATTTCAACATTGTTAGCCGTTCATGAAGTAACAGCAGATCTACGTAAGGAATTTGAACAAATTTTGTTTAGGACTTGCTTAGATTATTTAAAGCAACAGAATTCTTCAACTTCGATCGCATTAGAGTATTTAGCAGAACTATATGCTGCTAACTCAATGATGTCTATTCAGTGGGTTTTGAAAAATGGCAAAGATGCTAACATCATTCTTCTTTTAGATCAAATGCAAGAATATATTTTTAATCAGTTAAAGTCTGATCTATATACAAGTTAGCACACGTGGAGTGATGTTTTTATGACCGATAAATCATTAGAAGAATACATTATCTATTATCATGGGTCGTGTTGACGCACGGCTCTTTTTCGTATTTCTTTGTTCAAAAGGGGGAAAGCTAACCGCGAATTAACGTCTTCACCGTCTTTTTTTATAATTTTACCAATAAAAGATTATTGACTGCATAGTCAATAAGTGATAAAGTGAGTCCATGAGCAGACCAAGAGAATTTGATGTTGATCGTGTGTTGCAACAGACTATGGAAGTATTCTGGAACAAGGGATTCAAGTCAACCTCCTATGAGGATCTAACTCGCACTACGGGGGTTAAGAAGCAAAGTTTGTATGGTGTATTTAACGACAAGCGATCGTTGTTCCTGAAGGCGTTAGTACACTATCGTGAACAATATATAGAGATACTTGAAAAGTTGGAAGCGCAGGAAATGTCTCCAGTGAACAAGCTGGAATCGTTACGCGACTCTCTGCTGGACGAAGAAGCCACTTCCCGAGGTTGTCTGATGGTAAATTCCGCTCTGGAATTCGGAACAGAAGATGATCAGGTCACACGCGAAATAGAGTTGATGTTCACTGAAGCCGAACAAATACTGGAGAAAATCGTCATCAGTGGCCAGGAACAGCAGTTGATTACGACGCGTTTTTCCAGCGAAGAGCTTGCATCTTATCTGAACAACGCTATTCTCGGCGCGCGAATTCAGGAGAAATCAGGTGCGTCCAGGGAACAGATCAAGGCAATCTTACGCGTGTCTTTTTCAATGATCTTGCCTTGATCTTTTTTTGTCAAGTTATTGACTTTGTAGTCAATAATACGTCATCACTGGGAAGAGTAGATCACTTTTATTACATTAAAGGAACGGTCTGTGATACTTCTTAAGCTTTTTAAATAAATATCAAATTTGGAGGCAATTATGAACCATACTCAATCCGTAGAACCCTTGTTTAAATCTTTTGAATTAGGCAACTTGAAATTATCTAATCGTATCGTGATGGCACCGATGACCCGTCAATTTTCTCCGGACGGTGTGCCTGGTGCAAATTCAGCTGCCTACTACCGCCGCAGAGCTGAGAATGGTGTGGGACTTATTGTGACCGAAGGAACGGTGATCAATCACCTGGACGCGTCCAATCAAGCCGATGTTCCGCACTTTTATGGTGAAGCTGCACTAAACGGTTGGGCAAATGTGGTGGCTGAGGTACATAAGGCAGGCGGAAAGATCATCCCGCAATTCTGGCATATGGGAGCACGAGGCCAAGTTAACGATTATTCGGAAGCAGAAATTGCAGAGATCATCCAAGCCTTCGCACAGGCAGCAGCGGAAGCCAAGCGACTTGGGTTCGATGGTATTGAGCTGCATGGTGCTCATGGATTTTTGATCGATCAATTCTTCTGGGAAAAAACCAATCAACGTACCGATCGTTATGGCGGTGATATAATTGCACGCACACGCTTTGCAGTGGAGGTCATCAAGGCCTGCCGTCAGGCCGTTGGACCAGAATTCCCAGTTGTACTGCGTTTATCACAATGGAAAGGAAGCGATTATACAGCGAAGTTGGCTGAAACGCCGGCACTGCTGGAGCAGTTCTTGGCGCAACTGGTTGATGCGGGCGTGGATATTTTCCACTGTTCTACTCGCCGTTTCTGGGAGCCTGAATTCGAGGGCTCTGAGCTGAATCTTGCCGGCTGGACCAAAAAACTAACAGGTAAACCGACCATTACGGTTGGGTCCGTTGGCCTTGACGGTGAATTTATGAGTGTTTTCACCGAAGGAAAGGGAGCAAATCATGTTGGGATTGATGGATTAATCCAAAAGCTCGAACGTGAGGAGTTTGATTTGGTGGCCATAGGCCGTTCCCTGTTGGTTGATCCTGAGTGGGTAGCCAAAATTCGTGACGGCCGGACAGATGAGCTAATTCCTTTTACGGCGGAGGCACTAAAGACACTTCATTAATTCTTATAACATCTCCTGCATGATACAAGCAGTGGCAGACCAGAGGGAGGAATTACCCCCGACCTGATTTGGCTGTCGATCGGCATTGAAGCTCCCGAGGATATGTAGGAGGATCTGGAACAGGCGATTCGGAAGGCCTAACTGGATGATATGGTTGAGGCAGGGGACGTAGCAGAGACGGAGCAAATAATCGGTTAGCGATTTAATTAAGATCATACCCTAAAAGCCAAACGGGGAGGGACGCAAAGGTGGATATTCCTCGAATTCGCAGTTAGCAAGGTTTAGCCAGGATGGAATAATGACTCATACGCTCAGAGAATGCAACTTAATGAAAATTATCGTTCATCTCAGTTAGTTGGATTGCAGGAATAAACAATGAAGATCTATTTTGTAAAATGCAAAATAACACTTTGTTAAAGTTCAATCACGAATTAACAAAGTGTTATTTTAAATAATCTTCTCGTTCACAACATTGTTTCACCAAAGATAACTTACCGGAACTTTAACTTTATAATCCTTGGGTAAGTCCTAATATCTGATCATTCACATGTACATTACTTAATCCCCCGTGATAACAAACTACGGATGCAATGTCGAGATCCAAATACTTTTTTAATGAGAGATGAGCTACTTTTATATCGGGTGTGGTCGGGACATGAATTCCCGCGAGAATCCCGTTTACACTGTACATCGAATCCCCGGCAATAAGAGTTTTACTTTGCCTTAAATAAAGGCTGATATGACCCGGAGTATGCCCAGGCGTATGGATGACGCGAATCCTGCCGCAAAACGGCAGTTCCTGACCATCTATTAAGGTATCGTCCACTTTGCCCTTCGGGGGATTCACAAGGTGACCATCTTTTAAAAGAGGGATCTCCCCCTGAATATACGGCTTATCCAGTTCGTGTGCATAGACTTTAATATGACTGCCACACTCCTGCAAAATCTCAGGAAGACTTCCTATATGATCCACATCTTGATGCGTCAAAATCACAGCTTTTAGTTGGTCAAACGACACGCCTACCTTTTCCATAGCCACGCGTAAATCTTCCATTTGCCCAGGGAGTCCTGTGTCTATTAAAACAGCCATTTCTTGATCCCACAAAAGAATAGGGTGAATCATATTCCCATGAAAATCTAGCTGAAGCATTTCTACCCCCTGTGAAATTTCCATAATATCGGGCCTCCGTACAATGTAATTGCCACCCATGCTAGAATAGGTTCATGGGGCGAATCCAACTCTATAGCGTTGCCGTTCCTTAATGTCAATGGATACGGTGCGAATGGATGTAATAGGAATAACAAGCGTCTGATATTGCGTAAGGTATTTAACGAACTTGTCGTCAATCTGATCCAATATCCCGTCGCATACATTTGTCCCATCTATAAAATGAATAGTTACTTCCTTGCCTTGTAAGTTTGCTAACATGATATCACCTCGTATTATTTCTTGAAGTTTCTTGAAGATCATTAGGTTTTGAGCATCTTTACAAAGAAGTTATCACTTGATCAATAACACCATATTCCAGTGCCTCTTGAGCGGACATGTAAAAATCCCGGTCCATATCTTTTTCGACTTTTTCAAAAGATTGCCCGGTCCGTTCAGCTGTGATACGGGTTGCCTTTTCACGAGTCCATAAAATTCGTTCTGCGCTGATCGCAATATCGCTAGCTTGACCTTGTGCGCCGCCGTGCGGCTGATGGATCATGATTTCACTGTTCGGCAACGCCGAACGTTTCCCTTTGGCGCCCGCCAGCAAAAGGATCGCGCCAAACGAAGCAGCAAATCCCGTACATATCGTGTGCACATCGGGTTTGATGTACTGCATCGTATCATAAATGGCAAATCCTGCGGAAGTAGAGCCACCCGGGCTGTTGATATACATGTAAATTTCTTTTTCCGGATCTTCTGCCGCCAGGAACAATAATTGAGCAATAATACTGTTAGCCAAATGATCATCGATGGCTGCCCCGACAAACACAATACGATCCTTTAAGAGTCTGGAATAGATATCGTACGATCTTTCACCTTGAGCGGTTTGCTCGACAACATAAGGAACATAAACACTCATTTTTTATACCCCCAATTTCCTGTTTCCAGTTGATTTCTCCTTGTAAACGAACCGAGGCCGTAAAAAGATACGGAGGTTTCAATGGGAAAACGATTTACGTAAATGGTGTAACTTTTACAACCACTTGTTCGTTTACATTGGAGGTAGCAAATGGCTTTGCTCTAGGAAAGGGCAGAATAAGACCGTGGAGGAGAGGACCTATGCGCATAGATGATTCTATACAAATGACAGATAATATAATAAACATCGAGAACTTGGAGGAATTACAGGCGGTCCTGAAACGTTACTGTCTGTCGCTTACGAAATCAAATTGGGATGCGGAAGAACTGGCTCAGGACACTTGGATAAAAGCATTAGGTAAGTTAAATAGCTTCGAGCATACAAATCCCGAAGCGCTTTTGCTACGGATTGCTAAGAACACCTGGATTGATGATATACGGAGAAAAGCAGTCTACACTCGGATATTGAATAGGGACCAAGCGAAAGTAACTGTACCCGATCATGGATCTTTTGAAATCGAGATAGCGTTGCAATCCTTAATGAATCATTTATCTCCGCTTCAGAGAACTGTTTTTTTGCTGCGAGATGTGTTTGGATATTCGATTCGTGAAACATCCGACATGCTTGAAACAACGGAGGGAGCGGTAAAAGTTGCACTCCACCGGGCACGAAAATCGCTTGGAGCAGTCAGGGAGGATCTTCTCAAAGGAGAGTTATCCTTACCGGAAAGTGAAAACTCGAAAACTTTTCTGAGAGCGTTGACGGCGGCATATCAGATGGGAGATATTGCAGCAATGGTTATGCTCTCCCATCAGGATGAAATGGAGCCGGACGTGGTGATCGGAATCGTCAATCATAAGCTGCACCGGAGTCTCGCTACAATAAAACAAACGGATTCCCATACCATGAGTATGATAGCGGCGTAGTTTGTTTTTCTTACCATCGTAGTATCATAGGATATAGCACTCAATTTTTCTGAATTGGGTGAAAGTAGGGTTCTGATCATGAATTCTAACAAAATAAATTTGGAGCAGTGGAATCGCAAAGAACATTTTGATCAGGAAGACAACGTACCATTGGCTGTTTTAAGCGAGGATAAAGTAATGATAAAGCAAGAATTGAAAATCGAGGGCATTCCGGCAATTTTGTGGGGTGTTGAATCAGATAAGATATTTATAGCTATCCACGGTAATATGTCAAACAAGGCAGATGATGTGATCGTTATATTTGCAGAAGAAGCAACGGCACAAGGGTATCAAGTCATTAGTTTTGATTTGCCTGAACATGGTGATCGCAAAGAAGAAGCGTACGTCTGTAAAGTTCAAAATTGTGTTCATGATCTTGACATAATCATGCGTTACACACAAAAGCAATGGGATGACATTAGTATTTTCGCTTGTAGCATGGGTGCGTATTTTAGTTTGCTTGCTTATAATCATCTCCCACTAAAACAATGTCTGTTTCTTTCTCCAGTGCTAGATATGGAGAGAATAATCAAAAATATGATGACATGGTTCAGTGTAAGTGAGGATAGATTAAAAGTTGAAAGAGAAGTATCTACACCCATTGGGCAAACACTTTATTGGGATTATTACTGTTATGTAAAATCACATCCGGTTGATACATGGAATAAGCCAACTGCCATTCTTTATGGTACTGAAGATGACTTGTGTGAATATGATGTCATATCTACGTTTGCAAGCCGATTTCATTGCCATCTAAAAGTGATGGAACATGGAAAACATTATTTTCACACCAAAGAGCAACTACAGTTTTATAGGCAGTGGTTGAAAGAACAATTATTCGCAAAATAAGTAAATGGGAAGCAAGGGGTTAATCTCACTGCTTCCCATTTAACGTACCTTCCAGCGCCGTATTTATCTTCAAAAGGTTACAAATAAGTAGCTGGTAAGTGAGTGTTTGAGATTGGAAAAAAGTTGAACCATGTGAAAGAGAATGATTTAGTATTATTGATAACGATGCAAGAAGTCATCAACTAATTTGGCGTTTGTCATCTGAATTACGGACTGATTTTCCAGTTCCTCGGCCATATCATCATCCGTCATGGACACGAAAAAAATAATATCTTCTTTGGATTGGCCGAATTGATTAAAAAGTACATCGTCTGTTTCCTTAACTACCTTGGCCATAATTTTTATCACTTCATCTTTATAGTCAAACACATTTTCGGTTGCATACAGAAATTTGCTAATATGATTGAGATGTGTTGTATCGCCATATTGATATTCGCTTAATCCCCATCTATAATAATTTTCATCTTTCTTGCTGTTGCACAGGCCTTGGGCTTTCATGTTTGTGATATGTCTAACAAGTGATTCCTCCGTATTAACAGCAAGAAACAAGGTGATAAAATCGCTGTCTGTGCCAAAAGCACAAGCGTAAACCCGCTCATTCTTCACTTCTTCCAGTATGCTTTTAAGATCATCCAAAAATCCTGCCCTAAATCTTTCCTCAAATTCACTTAGAAAATTGCTCATCTGATTCATATACTCCTTAATGTCTCTTTTGATAAACTTAGATTATCAGATTTCTCTAATTAAAGTTAGCTGGAGTTTGTTCAATTAACTGGCAAAAAAATGTTTTAGAAACCCTTTTATTTGTTTAAAAAAAGTTGTTATAATTGTTAGATCAGTGTGTAGAGATATTGGTACTAGTTTTAATGACCAAAAATATATGTCGCATGATACGTCTACCATCTGAAATATTTTTATTTCGGAGGGAAACAATATGTATAAGGAAGAAAGACTGCCTCAAAACGCAAAAGAAGGTATATTATTTTTATTGATTATTTCAATTATTTCAGTAAACACGATCGCCCCAATTATTATGGGATTGGAGCGCGGCTTTAGTAAAGAAAATTATTTAGAAACGCTAAAGATTATTCCGTTTATGTGGATTATCGTTGTTTTGTTAGTAAGATTGGTTGCGGGACCGTTAGTGGGTAAAGTGATACCCAAATTCGTAGGACAAACAGATGGATTTAATGCTAGAGTTTTATTGAATACTTTATTGAATGTTACGGTCTTATCTGTTCTTCTAACCATTATAGGAACTTGGGTTGGTACGAAACAAATAAGCCTAGAACCTTTTCAGAACTTCTTTCATAGTTGGTTTAGAAATTTTGGTGTAGCATTTTGGATTGAGCTATTGATTGCTCAGCCAATAGCAAGATTTGCAATGAAAAAAATACACGCAAGACAGGCTAGCCAAGAGAGAGTGTAAATCCGTAACACGATACCAAAGTCATAATAAAAAACCGCATAACAACGTGGTTTTTCGTAAATCGGTAAAGTTACAAACCATGTAGAAAAAGCGCTGGTCCCAGGCTGGAACCAGCGCTTTTTCGCGTTTCAGATTACGAACTTTCGTCAAGCCAGGCAGGCCAGGTTGGCGACTTATTTCCTAAATGACGCTTTGCCGTCCGTTCGCCTCTATTCTTACTGGGCCGTTAAAATCAGTGGTCCGTCCGACGTAACTGCGATCGTATGCTCATATTGCGCTGACAACTTGCCGTCGGCCGTTCTCGCCGTCCACTGATCATCGTCGATCGTGATACGGAACGTACCTTGGTTGATCATCGGTTCAATCGTAAACACCATGCCTTCCTTTAACCGAATGCCTTTGCCGGCTACGCCGATATGCTCGTAGCTTGGCTCCTCGTGCAGGCTCCGCCCGATCCCATGCGCCAGCAGATCGCGTACGACCGAAAACCCGTTTGATTCCGCATGCTGTTGAATCGCCGACGTTATGTCGCCGAGCCGGCCCCCCGGGAGTGCCCGGGCGATCCCCAGATCCAAGCATTCCTTTGTCACCTTCATTAATTTTTGCGCTTCCGGCCGGATATTGCCCACCGCATAGCACCAGCACGAATCGCCAAACCATCCGCCGTATTCCACGACGATGTCGAGCTTCAGCAAGTCGCCGTCCATAAGCGCCTGGTTCGAAGGAATGCCGTGGGCCACCACATCGTTGACCGAAATGCAGGTTTCGGCGGGGAAACCGTTGTACCCTTTCGTAAACTGCTTGCCGCCCAGCTTGGTGATGTGTCTGGCAACAAAGTCATTGATTTCCCGGGTGGTGATCCCAGGCTCGATCAGTTTGGCCACCTCGCGGTAGCAGTCCGCAACGATTTGGCTCGCCGGCTTCATTTCTTCGATTTCCCTAGGTGATTTTAGAATGATCATCTTTGTCTATTCGCTCCTTATCAATTCTATAATTTTAAAAACCGGGCGATATCCATGGCCTCCTCGTGCAGCTTTCCGCGGCGAAGCGAAAGCGAGGCGCAGCCGACCAAGGCGGCCAGCAGCATTTCCGCGCGCTGTAGCCGATACGGCGGCTCCGCCGCGTTTCCGCCGGAAGCGGCAGCCCGGTCCGCCGCACGACCGGTTTCCAGCAGCGCGGCAAGCGGCGCGAGCACCTCCCGGCGAAAGGCGGCCAAGAGCGGGGCCGAGCGCGCTTCAGGCAGCGAGGCAAAGCCCTCACCGGCCAGCTTATGCAGCAGGTACAGGGCGTGGTCCTCCGCCCAAAGCTGCAGCAGCCGAATGCCGGCGACGGCGACGGGGCCAAGCTCTGCGGCAGCGGCCGGTTCGCGGCTTTCGCTTTGGGAATCCGCGGCAGCCGAGTTCCCGGTGTCCGCCGCAGCAGCCAAGCCGAAATGCCCGCCCGTTGGCGCCTCCCCCGAAGCCGAAGCGCGCGGGGCCTCCAGCCATCCCCCGGCCCGCTCCAACGCGTCCCATAGCAGATCGTGGAGCAAATTGCCCTTATTGCTGTAATAATGGTATACCGTGCCATAGCCGAGTCCCGCTTGGACGGCCACATCGCGGATTTCCAGTAAAGGCCCTTTATTCAAAAACACATCGGCAGCGGCTTTCCGGATTTGCGCCAGACGCCGCAACCGGATCTCTTCGTTTTGTTCCTTCGTGCGTGGAGACATCTCGTCCGTCACCTCTTTTATTTTTGACCTGCTCTTATGTCAATATAAAACATCGGCTTGCAAATAACAAGAGTCGGGCAAACAAAAGTCCCGGCAACACCTCATAAACGAATGAAGATCAGTTATATATCAGCTCAATTTTAATGGTTGGATTGTACTGATATCATTTAGCTGGTCCCAGGTGAGCAGAAGTTATGCTATACTTGCGAAGTAAAAGGGGGTGCCTACTGATGGAGAATCTATTGGGATTGTCTGTGACTTCTTACACTCATGCAAAGCCAATTATTAGGAAAGCGTTACTTTGTATGGGGCGAAACAATTTTTAACGCTGAACAAGCTTTTTTAATATTTTTGGCTTTGCACCTTATTTTAAAGAATCAAAATAAGGGGCGAGCAAAATTGAGATATACGAATTCTACAAAAATTTTACCTAAAAAACTAATTATGGAAATTCAAAAATATGTTCAAGGAGAGACTCTGTATATTCCCAAGCCAAAAACGGAATATATGAATTGGGGCAGTTTGAGTGGCGGGAGAAGGTTGCTTGAACAGCGAAATGCCGCAATCAGAAATGCTTTTCAAAATAGCAGCAGTATCGAGCAATTAGCTAAGGAGTTTTTCCTCTCTACCGAAACCATTAAGAAAATAGTTTATTCACATAAAAATACCTAGTTTGTAAAGTGGCGTGGTACTCTACCCGCATAAATGAATTTAATTTTGGCCTCATAACGTGGTGAGCTTAGGGCGTGATCGGATGATCGCTGTGAACGACCAATCCGTCACGTCTTTTTTTATGCCAAAAATGATTCTAAATCGTTGTTTTCATTTATAAAGCTTATTTTAATCTTTAAAATATGAATATAAACGACAGCAACAATTGAAATATGTATTGATTCATTGTCTTTAAAACAAGAAAGCGGGGGAAACGATTACTATGGGGGAGCAAAGAAGTAGAAGTAGACATCTGATTGATCCAGAAATTATCAGTGCAGTTGATTTAATACCAATAACCGACCTTACCGAATCTACACTAATGGAAGCACGTAAAAATCAATCTCAAATGATGCAACAAATAGATGTAACGCAGATGTTCCCTATTACATTAGAAAAAAAGGTTGTGCCAAGCTATTTTAGGGGTCCAGATATTCAAATAGAAATCATTAAGCCCTCACAATCAAAGCATCATAAGATGCCTCTATATTATTCGATACACGGAGGCGGGATGGTCTTAGGAAGTCCAGTCGTGGATCGTCCTGCTAATGCATCTCTTGCTTCACAACATGGTTTTTGTTGTGTATCTGTGTACTATCGCCTAGCACCAGAGCATGTACAGCCAAGTCAGTTACAGGATTGTTATTCGGGCCTAAAATGGTGTATTGAACATGCGGAAGAGTTAGGGATAGATACTCAGAAAGTTGCCGTAGGGGGCAGCAGCGCTGGCGGCGGATTGGCGGCTGGCCTAGCCTTGTACATTCGTGATCAGAAGGAATTCGAAATCCATCATCTAAGATTAATGAGGCCAATGCTAGATGATCGCACAAGCACCGCACCAGAGCATCCATACTCAGGAGAGTTTATTTGGACAAAACAAAGCAACTATTTTGGCTGGAAATCTGTATTGGGGGATGAACCGGGTCAGGAGGAGGTAAGTGAGTATTATGTGCCGGCCCGTGCTAAGTCATTGGCCGGATTACCACCGACTTATATAAATATAGGTACCCTTGATTTATTCATTGATGAGGCCTTAGTTTTTGCAAAACAACTGGCCTTTGATGGTGTCTTAGTGGAATTACATGTCTATCCCGGGTACCATCATATGTCTCCCGCGTTTCCGGATGCGCATTTTTCAAAAGAAGGGGCTAGAACAAGTGAATACGCCTTACTGAAAGCTCTGGAGATATTTGATATAAATTCTAATGAGTATAATGCTAAACTCCTCTAATAAGCTCCGACCTCAGCGTGTCAATGTCGCCAAGGTGATTGCGATAAAACTCAAGTTGATCGTGCTGGATGAGTCGGTGAGGGAGAGGGATACTGATATATTCTAATCTGATATTATCTTTTTTCATCCCTTCCGACTTTTACCACCCATTTAGGGTAAAATAGTACCAAGCATAAAATCCAACTACGGAAGTGGTGATGTCCCATGACAACGAGCAGCAAACCGAATAGACTAGCCAAGGAAAAATCACCTTATTTGCTACAGCATGCTCACAATCCAGTAAATTGGTTCCCTTGGTCAGATGAGGCTTTTGAAATTGCTAAGCGTAATAACAAGCCTATTTTCCTATCTGTCGGCTATTCCACTTGCCATTGGTGCCATGTAATGGGGAGAGAATCTTTCGAGGATGAAGAAGTAGCTGAGGTATTAAACAGGGATTACGTATCCATTAAGGTGGATCGTGAAGAACGTCCGGATGTGGATCATATCTATATGTCCATCTGCCAGACGATGACGGGGCATGGAGGCTGGCCACTGACGATATTGATGACGCCGGATCAGAAGCCTTTTTTTGCGGGGACGTATTTGCCCAAGGAGCAGAAATTTGGCCGTGTCGGACTGTTAGAGCTGCTGGACAAGGTGGGTACCCGGTGGAAAGAACAGCCCGAAGAGCTGGTGGAGCTGAGTGAGCAGGTGCTTACCGAGCATGAGCGGCAGGACTTGCTTGCAGGTTATCGCGGTGAACTGGATGAACAGAGCTTGAATAAAGCTTTCCATGAATACAGCCACACCTTCGATAAGGAATATGGCGGCTTCGGGGAAGCTCCTAAGTTTCCTTCTCCGCATAACCTGTCTTTTTTGCTGCGATATGCACAGCATACGGGGAATCAACAGGCACTGGAAATGGCAGAGAAGACGCTGGATGCGATGTCCCGGGGCGGAATCTACGACCATATAGGCATGGGGTTCTCACGATACTCCGTGGACGAGAAATGGTTGGTGCCGCATTTTGAAAAAATGCTGTATGACAATGCTCTGTTGGCCATCGCGTATACAGAGGCTTGGCAGGTGACAGGCAAGGAAATGTACCGACGGATTACAGAACAAATCTTTACATATATCGCAAGAGACATGACGGATGCAGATGGTGCCTTTTATTCGGCGGAGGATGCGGATTCCGAAGGAGAAGAGGGGAGATTCTACGTCTGGGACGACTCTGAGGTAAGGGCTGTACTAGGCGATGAGGATGCTGCCTTTTTCAACGATTTGTATGGAATTACACCTTACGGCAATTTTGAAGGCCACAACATTCCAAACCTGATTGATATCAATCTGGAAGCCTATGGGATCAAGCATGACTTGACTGAGCAGGAACTGGAGCAGCGGGTTAGTGAGCTACGCGCCAAGCTGTTTGCTGCCAGAGAGCAACGGGTTCATCCTCACAAGGATGACAAGATTTTGACCTCGTGGAACGGATTGATGATTGCTGCTCTGGCGAAGGCAGGACAAGCTTTTGGAGACACGAGATATACAGAGCAAGCTCGGAAGGCTGAGACGTTTTTGTGGAACCATTTGAGACAGGAGAACGGACGGATGTTGGCACGTTACAGGGACGGAGAAGCAGCTTATCCCGGTTATGTAGATGATTATGCTTTTTATGTGTGGGGCTTGATCGAGTTATACCAGGCGACCTTCGATATAGAGTATCTGCAACGGGCGTTGACGCTCAATCAAAATATGATCGATTTGTTCTGGGATGAGGAACGGGACGGATTATTCTTTTATGGGTCAGATAGTGAGCAGCTAATTGCCAAGCCTAAAGAAATCTATGACGGTGCGATTCCGTCGGGTAACAGCATCGCGGCCTATAATTTTGTGAGGCTTGCGCGGCTAACGGGTGAATCTCAATTAGAGAACTATGCAGCCAAGCAGTTTAAGGCTTTTGGCGGTATGGTTGCTCATTACCCGTCAGGCCACTCCGCGTTGCTCAGCGCGTTGTTGTATGCGACGGGAACGACGAAGGAGATTGTGATTGTAGGTCATAGGGACGATCTGCAGACCGTACAGTTCATTCAGGCAGTTCGAGCTGGGTTCAGGCCGAATACGGTCGTTATTTTGAAGGATGAAGGACAGTCGGAGATTGCAGAGACGGTTTCTTATATCCGTGATTACAATCTTGTGGAAGGCAAACCAGCCGTATATGTGTGTGAGCATTTTACCTGTCAGGCACCTGTTACCAGGCTTGAAGATCTGAAGGTGTTGTTGGATTGAACTGAATAAAGCGATCAAACCTAATCCCCTTGGGGGTAGTAAGCATATGGTGATTATCGAAAATGACCCTATGTTTGCTACCTTCAAGGGGATTATTTTCATGTTAAGAGGTAGGTATAGTGAAATGAAACTAATATTTTCTTAACATGTGCTACGCATTTTTTTTAATATTTTTTAGGTATATTATATCAAAGAACCGGTTCCGACCAGCCTTGCTGTTTTCGAAAATAAGTACATATACCTATTTAACTAGCGTGTTTATATCTTTTATGTCCAAGCGTTTTAGCAGCAGATGTGAAAAATGTGAAAGAGAGTCTGTCGGGTGATTGTCATCATCGGCAAGACGAAGAGGTTCACCATAGGTTAGGAAATCTAGGTAATGAAATGGAGATGTTTATTAATGAAGAAGTTATCAGGAAAAAAGTGGCTAGTCGCAAGGATGCTCAGCAAAAATTTTAAAACGAAGCTAATGGTCGCCTTTATTGCCTTTCTGATTTTACCGTCCATGATCGTGGGGGCTTTGTCGTTTGTGAGCGCCAGTCAGCAGATTCGAAACCAGATTGAAGAAAGTGCCGAGCAGGCTATCATCCGCACTAATTTTATTATTGATAGTACTATCGAACCCAAGGTACATGACGCAGAATATTTTGCAGAAAGACTAAAAGGCAATCGGGTAGAGACGGAGGAACAAGCGGCCAAACTGGAAGAGTTTTTTAAGCAATATGCTGCACTTCATCCTGAAGCAGAATCCATCTCTTATGGTACGAAGGATGGTAAATTTATAACCTATCCACAGAAGCAATTACCGGACAATTATGATCCACGGGTCAGACCTTGGTACGATGAAGCGATAAAAGAGCAAGCAAAGACAGCGATTAGTTCTCCCTATCTTTCGGCAAGCTCGAAGCAAATGACGGTTACGGTGTCCCGGGCAACGTCAGATGGATCGGGTGTTATTGGCATTGACCTGAAAATTAGTGGTATTAAAGAGACGTTGAACAATATTAAAGTAGGTCATGAAGGTTATGCCATATTGCTGGACAGCAACCATACCTACATTGTACATCCGACGAAGGAAGCAGGCACCAAAATTACAGATATTGAATCACGCATGTTTCAGAGCGATACTGGTGAATACGAGTATAAGTATGAAGGCCAGTCCAAATATATGAACTATGCAACTAACAAGCTGACTGGCTGGAAGATAGGCGGAACGCTGTATTTGTCTGAAGTCGATGAAGCAGCAGGCCCGATTTTGATCAGCACTTTACTAACCATCGTCGGTTGTCTTGTGATTGGTATTATCATTGTTTATTTCCTGATTCGTTCCATCATCAAACCGATTTTAAAGTTAAAAGAACAAGCGGTAAATGTGAGCGCCGGAGATCTAACACAGGACATTCAAGTAAAGAGCGAGGACGAGATCGGAGAATTAGGAGTGGCTTTTCAAAATATGCAGAATAACCTGCGATCTGTCATTCAGAACGTAGGGAACAGTGCAGATCATGTCGCAATTTCTTCGAATGAACTCACAATAAGCGCGGAACAAACCAGTGCTGCAAGTGAGCAGGTGTCCCAGGCTGTGCAAGAAATTGCCAGTGGTGCAGAGAAGCAGACTACAGGGCTGGAAAATAATTCGGTGGCCCTGGATGAAATTGCACAAGGGATCACCCAAATTGCTGAACGATCGATTTTGGTAGCTGATTTGGCCAAACGATCTGCCTTGCAAGCCGAGGAAGGACGAAAGTCTGTTGAGCAGACAGGCGAGCAAATGAATTCCATTCATCAATCAGTAGAGCGTTCCAACCAGATGATTCAAACCTTGCAAGCCCGCTCTCATGAAATCGGTGAAATTACGAAAGTTATCGGTGATATCTCCAATCAGACAAACCTGCTGGCATTGAATGCAGCTATTGAGGCAGCCAGAGCGGGTGATCATGGAAAAGGCTTTGCCGTCGTTGCTGATGAGGTGCGTAAGCTGGCAGAGCAGTCTCAGACATCCGCCACACAGATTGCCACCTTGATTGCCGAAATTCAGCATGAAACCGAAACAACAGTGAAGACGATGGACAGGGTCACGACTGAGGTGCAGGATGGACTGCAGATTTCCAAAGCAACCA
Organism: Paenibacillus sp. A3M_27_13; assembly: GCF_024213315.1. Classification (NCBI taxonomy): domain Bacteria; kingdom Bacillati; phylum Bacillota; class Bacilli; order Caryophanales; family Paenibacillaceae; genus Paenibacillus; species Paenibacillus sp. A3M_27_13. Next base: position 36,110 of record NZ_JANAVE010000010.1, on the reverse strand, counting down.
TTGTCAAGCTAGGTCATGCGATGGAAGGCATTCGAGAGACAACGCCTCAGGTAGAGGAGGTCGCTGCGATTGCAGAGCAAATATCAGCCAGTGTACAAGAAATTGCAGCGACAGCCAACGAGCTGGCGACGATTGCAACCGGTAATGCCGCCACATCTGAGGAAGTTGCTGCCTCCTCACAAGAGCAACTGGCTTCCATGGAGGAAATATCAGCTTCTGCACAGTTGCTTTCAACGATGGCTGCTGATTTGAAGGTAATGATCAGTCGTTTCAAATATTAAAATGAACTTGAACCCTATGGAATGTATAGTACAATGAATGCTCGGGACAGTTCTTTAAGCCTTATGGCATAAGGAATCTGTCCTGAGTTTTTTTATATTTTCGATATCTCACAAAACATGGAAGATTATAAGGGGGCGAACACTTGGTTCGAGATTTAGTGCTATATGCTATCTTGATATTATTGTTAGTTTTGATTTTTCAGCGGCAGCTTGTTCGTCAGGCGATTACAGGTGTTTTTTATGGAGTGGCAGGAATTCTGTTCTTATATTTTGGCATAAGTGATAAAACACTGCTGACCTGCGTGCTGGAGCTGGGGATGGGTCTAATGTTCATGACGCTGTTTGTGCACGCTTTAACCACCGCTAAGTATTCATATGGACAACGTTTGTTAGACAAAGATCGTGATCTGCTGAATTTACTTCGGGTTCAACCTGGCTTTACCTTTAGGCTGGAGAAAAGTGGTGATGAATTTTATTATAGGCTGCTTGAAGGTGAATTGCTGGAGCGAGTGGGTCTGAATCTACAAGTCAACTACAATAAAAGGGAGCATGTGAAGCGTCTCGGGGACATTTTGGAGCTTTCCTCTGAAACGATGGAGCAGCTAAGTCAATACTACAAACAGGCCTGGTTCGGTGATCGGACCGTATTTGAATTGGAGTTTTGGGAATATTCGGCTCTCATTACCTTACATCCGGTTAGGGAGGACGGGAATACCAGGCATGTTATCGGTCACGTGTTGGATATTACAGAGTATAAAGCCTCTGAGCAGAAGCGAAAGGAGATGGACGAGGCTAACCGTGCGAAAAGCACTTTTTTGGCTCATATGAGTCACGAAATTCGCACCCCGCTGAATGGAATCATCGGTCTGTCAAAGCTGTTAAATAAGACTGAACTGACTGCCGTTCAAAGAGATTACCTCCACAAGCTTCTCGCTTCCTCTCGTACCCTTTCATCCATGCTCAGTAACGTATTGGACTTTTCCAAAATGGAAGCCGGCAGTCTGGAACTGGAAAAGGTAGAATTCGAGCCGGAAAAAATGCTTCGGCATCTCGCAGATACCGTTGGAACTTTACTTGAAGATAAGGAAATAGAGGTCGTATTTATAACGGACCCGGCGTTACCGAAAAGCTTTAAGGGAGACCCTCTTCGAATGGAGCAGGTGCTTTCAAATCTTCTGACCAACGCCATCAAGTTTACGGATCAGGGACATGTATTGTTACAGGTAAAAATGCTAAGTCAGCAGGAAGGGCGAGTAGGCGTTTCTTTTATGGTAGAAGATACGGGCATAGGAATTTCCGATTCATGTATAGACAAGCTATTCGTCCCTTTTATCCAGGCGAGTACATCAACCAGCCGCAGATATGGGGGCTCTGGGCTGGGTTTGGCCATTAGCAAGCATTTGGCTGAAGCTATGGGCGGGAAAGTAGAGGTGAAAAGTCGATTAGGAGAGTACAGTCAATTTTACTTTAATGTCGAGCTGGAAACTGGGGAATTGAATGCAGGAAGCACACGAATAGAAAAACAAATCAAAGGCAAAGCCTTAATTGTTGCGCAGCATGAACTGGTGAGATACAGCTTGAACGAACTACTGCAAGACTTGGGATTAAAAACATTCACTAATTCATCCTTCCAAGAAAGTGTGGACGCTTTTCAAAAGGGTGAGCATTTTGATTATGTTATCATCGATATGGGGATGGAAGGTTTGAGAGAACTGGACTCCCGGAGGCAGTGGCTTCAAATGCTGGATAGGCAGATAACTCAGATTATTGGACTTACAACCGTGTTTCAGATGGAAACAATAGCTGCAGGGGACATGAATCATAGTGTGGATGCCTTTTTGTCCAAGCCCGTTACCCGAAACGCTCTGCTGGAGGTTCTCTGCTGGAAGAAGGAACAGTCAGTGCCAGCAGATGGTAATACTCTGGAGACTCATGCGACGATGAGTTCCCACAATGAGATAGGGGATACAACACAGAAGTATCAAATTCTCATAGCAGAGGATAACGAAATTAACCAGGTGGTGATTACCGAGTTTTTAGCAGAGCGTAACTTTGAGGTAACGATGGTCACGAACGGAAGAGAACTAATAGCGTTACTGGAACTGCGTTACTGGGATATGGTGCTGCTTGATTTGCATATGCCAGAGATGGATGGTTTTGAGACGGCGAGGCATATTCGGAGAAACAAAGCTTTTAACAGGCTTCCCATTATCGCTTTTACCGCTGATGCTGTGCAGCATGAACAGGAAGTTTGTCTTCGTGCTGGTATTAATGCCGTGTTGTTCAAGCCTGTCCATGAACTGACCGCTGCTAGAGTATTAACTAGCTGGATTAATTTAGCGTGGCTGCAAGATTTACATGGTATTCACGCTGAGCAGTCGATAGCAGGCATGGATGGCAAGGTGTATATTTTTCAATTTGCCCTTTATAAATGGATACAGGAATACCAGTATCTCGATAAAAGAGTTGTGAGAAAAATGGACAATGGGCAGTTATCTTCTGCTCTTCGATTAATCCACTCACTTAAGGGAGGAACGGGGAACCTGTGCGCGCCTGAGTTGCTGGCAAAGGTAATAGAGCTGGAAAAGGCATTGAAGCGCAGCAATGAAACCTCAACAGGAGCACTGTATCCAGACTGGAAAAAGCATCTGAGCACGGTTCAGAAGGATATTAACCAAATCAAGTCATCACTTCCCTGGAGCTGACCGTGTTATTGCATAAATTTGTAGCCGATTCCCCAGATGGTCTTGATTAATTGCGGTTTCTTAGGGTCTTTTTCGATTTTTCTGCGTAAATGGTTAATATGTACGTCCACAGCCCTTTCATTAATAAAGGAGTCTGTGCCACGGAGAGCCTGAATCAAAGCATACCTGCTGAATACAATTCCCCGGTTCAAATAAAAAAGCTTCATGAGCTCAAATTCTGAATATGTTGTCTCCACATTCTGTCCGTTAACGGTAATCATTCTTCTCGCTAGATCCAAAGTAATGCCGGTTTCAGGTTCAGGTGCTCTGCCTCTTCCTTGCAAGCGCGTGATTTCAATACGACGGAAAAGAGCCTCCATCCGTGCTTTTAGCTCTTGCATACTAAAAGGCTTGCAAATATAATCATCTGCTCCCAACGTAAGTGTACGAATACGCTCTGATATGTTGTTTTCTGTAGAAATCACGATGATGGGCACGTCCGTATGCTTGCGTATGAGTGGGCAGGGATTTACCCCATCCAAATCTGGAAGCAGCAGATCCAGCAAAATAATATCGGGCTGTACGATCTCAAGCCGGGCAATACCCTCAGACGCTTGTTCCACTCGAGTAACGTTGTAGTCTTCTCCTGTTAAATACAAGGAAAGGGTCTCTCCCAACATATTGTCATCTTCAATAATTAAAACATTAGACATGATCATATTTCCTTATCTTTCTATCAAATTCGAGCCAAATAGTTAGGATAACTGCAATGTTTACAACAAGTTTTTGGCAGGTCCTGTTGATAGAGTAAACTCCTTTGGACAGTCTGTCAAAAGATCAGGTTTGTTGTGACAATCCTGTGGACAATTAGTCCAGATGTATATCTATTTGATATGGAAATGTACTATTTTTGAGATTTATTACTATAATACGACATTTTTCGTTTTCTTTTAACAATATACTACAAGCCATTGATGATAAATTACAAAAATTTAACAAAACACATCAGAAACATGCATTGACTTAAATGAAAATTATGGTATTTTATTACATAGGAGTTGACATCCTCTGATAGGCCTCTTAGAAAAACCCACTATTTAATCTTCTACTAACATACTCTCATGTGCTATCTCTGTATTTAATTTTCGTACTTTAATTGTTCTTGTGATCATACTTATGATTCTTTGGTGTGGATATCCCAGTGTGAATTCAGACTGTCTACTCATTTAGATTACATATTTACATTTTTTTTGCTTTCCATGCTTGTATTTTTTAAAATCAGGTCAGCGGGAGGACGAGAGATCATGAACACATTCGAAGCGCTGGAGTCCAATGTAAGATCCTATTGCAGAAGTTTTCCAGTTGTTTTCAACAAAGCTAAAAACGATGTACTGTACACGGAGGCAGGCAAGGGTTATATTGACTTTTTTGCTGGGGCAGGGGCTTTGAACTATGGGCATAATAATGATTTTATGAAAAACCGGATATTGGATTATTTAAGTTCCGATCGGATTATGCATGGTCTGGATATGTACACGACAGCTAAGCAAGAGTTTATTGAGTCTTTTTCAGAGCGTATTCTCCAGCCCAAGGGCTTGAATTATAAGCTGCAATTTTGCGGACCGACCGGAACCAATGCGGTGGAAGCAGCACTGAAACTTGCACGCAAGGTGAAAAACAGAAATGGTATTTTCGCTTTTATGGGCGCGTTCCACGGAATGTCGCTGGGTAGTTTATCTATTACCAGCAACAACTCCATGCGAGAGAGCGCAGGGGTTCCCCTGAACAATGTTACCTTCATACCTTATAACAGCACATTTAACGGAATGGATACCATTTTGTATATGGAGCAGCTTTTAACAGACACCCACTCGGGTGTGGAAAAGCCTGCCGCGATCATTTTGGAAACGGTACAGGCTGAAGGCGGTATTCATATTGCAGATACCGAATGGTTGCGTGATTTGCGACAGCTGTGCGATGACCATGATATTTTGCTCATTGTTGACGATATTCAAGTCGGTTGCGGTCGAGTTGGTTCGTTCTTCTCATTCGAGCGGGCGGGAATTGTTCCTGATATGGTTGTTTTGTCCAAATCGATCAGTGGATACGGTTTGCCAATGTCTCTGTTGCTACTCAAGCCAGAATTGGATATATGGAGTCCAGGTGAGCATAACGGCACCTTCCGTGGAAATCAGCTTGCTTTTGTCGGGGCAAAGGCTGCGCTGGAGTTCAGAGATACGGTAGAGCTGGAAGCACAAGTGAAGGAAAAAGAGGCTTTTGTTCAGCAGTTCTTGCGTGAACATATCCAATCGATAGATCCTCTAATTGAAATTCGCGGCATGGGACTAATCTGGGGAATTGATGTATCCCATCTGGGAGAAGCGTTCGCCAAGGAGGTAGCGACTCTCTGCTTTAGTAGGGGACTCATTATTGAACGTGCTGGGCGTAACGATACGGTAATTAAAATCATGCCAGCGTTAACGATAAGCTTGGAAAACTTGCGTAAGGGCTGCGACATTATTAAAGAAAGTATGGCACAGGTAACCAGTACGTTGGTTACGATGTAAATCGATCAGTAAAGCCCCTTGGCTGGAGCTGCCGTCTGCTGTAAAGCAGGTATGGCAGGCGCCGTCCAAGGGGCTTTCTAGTAAAAAATTAAGAAATAACCGTTTGCGCGTATTTTTGTGCGGATTGCTCTAGTTGCTCATCGGTCAAAACTGCAGCACCATATTGTACGAAATAAGGGAGCAATTTGACACCAATCATATGGCCTGTAGCTTCCAGAGGTCTCAACAGCTCTTCGATCGTATACCTGTTCCGTCCGTCATGTTGGTAATTTTCCTCAACGCTGGCAGCAGACAAGGCGATCAACAACTCTTTGCCCTGTAGCTTGCCACCTTCGCTTCCATAAGCCCAGCCGTAGGTTAGAACCTTATCCAGCCATTTTTTCAGTAGGGAAGGAGTGCTGTACCAGTAAAAAGGGAATTGCAGAACGATACGGTCATGCTGCTCTAGCAGTTCCTGCTCCTGGGCGACATTGATTTGCTCATCAGGATATACTTCATACAGGTTGTGAACGGTCACGCCGGATTGTTTCTTGAGTTCTTGCACCCATCTTTTGTTAATGCGAGATTCCGCAAGATCAGGGTGAACGACAATAACGAGGGTTGACATTTAAAAAACCATCTCCTTCGAACTTATTTATTGTTAGTAAATAACCAATACATATGTAACTATTTTAGTTTCAACTTATGGAATTGTCAACTCTATTACATTTTAAGTTCTATATTCAAAAGACTCCGGCAAGCTCATGCCGGAGTCTCATCAAATGAAGTGTTTTTACATTAAGCGATATGATTAAGAGCAACAATTTTGTTTTTCCCGGAGCGCTTAGCTTGATACAGATAGTCATCTGCTTGCTGAAAAAATACATCTTTATCTTTGTTCATTTCCTCTGTATAGCTTTTCAGTCCAATGCTTACGGTTACAGAAACGAGTTGCAATTTCTCCTGAAAGGTCATTTTCTCCACTTCACGACGGATGTTTTCGACGATCTGATAAGCTTCTTCGAAAGTATGCTCGAACATCAAAATAGCAAATTCCTCACCGCCATAGCGAGCCGGAATGTCATTTGCGGTAATCTGTTCTGTAATGATTTGCGAGATGCCTTCCAAAATTTTATCTCCGAACTGGTGTCCGTAAGTATCATTGATCTTCTTGAAATTATCAATATCCACTAACGCCAGATGGATGATCGCGCCTTGTTCGGCATATTCGAGTGCTTTTTCATAAAAGTTTTGAAAGGACAAATGATTGTACAGCTTTGTCAAACCATCAGTCATTGACATTTTGCTGATAATCGCGTTACTGATCATTAATTCCTGTTGCGCGCGCTTTGTTTTATACAAATCCACTAACAAATCGCGGCCGCTGGCCTGAATAATGAGAGCAATAAAGGTGGACATAATCAAAAAGGTTGGAATCGCCACGATATCAAAGTCTGACAAATAGGTACGAAATGATGCATCCACTGCCAGCAACAGAAAAAAGACGACTACTTGTAATACAAAGGAAAGCCATATTAAGCGGCGATTGAAGAACAGGATAGAAGAGAAAATAGGCAACAAGCACAACGCTGTAATAATCCGGATATCATAGTTTAGGCGAATAATCATCCAGCAAATGACGGTACTTGCCATAAACAGGATCACAAAAGAATACCTGTTAAATTTAAAATGAGCCAACTCTGCCAGTAAGTTGGAACCACTCATGATTAGCGTGGGAACAATAAGGGTTCCGACGTAAAATTCATAAGGCGAAGCGGAGTAATCAAGAAATAAGTAGCTGCCCAGCTGGACGATAAAATGTACAGCTATAATCATCCAATACAGTAATAACATTTTGCGTACCCAGCGGGCTTGCTTTGTTTTGTAATCCATGGTTTGAGTAAGCCGTTTTGTCTTGTTCATGATGTCACCACACTTAATGTATCTTTAGCCATTCTCGTATTATAAGATACTATGTGATGAAGTTGAAGCTAATTTTTTTGAAGGCCATGAACTTGTTAGCCTAGCAACACTTTTACTTGGTGGATAGCCCCGTCCCCTGCAACCGGCAGAATATTATTCGTAAGGACGGTGCCATCTAAGGTAACAGTAACTACACCCTTGGAGACATGCTGTGGATTCGTGATATGAATCACGTAGGTATCACCGCGGAAGACGCGGGTGACTGTGAATTCGTCCCAGGCTGTAGGAATGCACGGATCAATACGCAGACCATCCCATTCGGGCTGAATACCGAGAATGGATTGAGTAATAGCTATAAAGTTCCATGCCGCTGTACCCGTCAGCCAGGAATTTTTGGCTTCGCCTGCACGAACAGCATCTTTGCCCGCAATCATTTGAGCGTACACATACGGCTCAGTGCGGTGAATGTCGCTAATGTCCTCTAGATAGGCGGGGGCAATTTTGCTATATAGCTCGAAAGCGCGATCCCCACGTCCTATTACGGCTTCCGCCATCATAATCCAAGGGTTATTGTGACAGAAAATACCGGCATTTTCCTTATACCCGGGAGGGTAAGATGAGATTTCGCCCAGATTGATGTAATAGCGAGAATACGGTGGATTTTGCAGCACAATGCCGTAGGGAGTTTCTAAACGATCACGTGTAGAATCGAGAGCTTTTTGAGCTAGACCTTCTTCAACGCCAATTCCTGCCATGACACAGAAGCCTTGAGGTTCAATGAAAATTTGGCCTTCCTCACAATCCTTGCTCCCTATTTTGTCTCCATAATGGTCATAAGCACGTAAGAACCATTCCCCGTCAAAACCATGCTCCAATGTGGCTGTTCGCATACGATCCACATATGCCTGAGCGGTTGCTGCTTCTTCATCCAGTCCTCTGCGCTTGCAAAGCTCAATAAAATCCGGTCCCGTATATACAAATAGTCCGGCGATGAACACGGATTCGGCTATTCGACCCTCCAGATTCTGAGTTGTCTGATAGGACTCATCTGGTGTAGCAGAAAAACAGTTGAGATTCAGACAGTCGTTCCAGTCAGCCCGGCCAATGAGTGGAAGACCATGCGGGCCCAGATTACCCACAACGTGGTAAAAAGAACGCTTCAAATGTTCAAACAGCGTAGCCGTACGCTCTACATTTCCGTCAAAGGGCACTTGTTCATCCAGTATGCCAAAGTCTCCCGTTTCTTTGATGTACGCTGCGGTACCGACAATAAGCCACAACGGATCGTCGTTAAAGCCACCGCCAACCTCGTGATTTCCTTTTTTGGTTAACGGTTGGTACTGATGATAAGCTCCGCCGTTTTCAAATTGAGTAGAGGCGATGTCGATAATCCGTTCTCTTGCCCGCTCCGGTATTTGGTGGACGAAGCCGAGCAAGTCCTGATTCGAATCCCGGAAGCCCATACCACGCCCGATACCAGATTCAAAATACGAGGCGGAACGCGACATATTGAACGTAACCATACACTGATAAGGGTTCCATATGTTTACCATTCGGTTCAGCTTGTCGTCGTGGCTTTGAAGGGTATACTTGGACAGCAGATTATTCCAATAGGTCCGCAGCTCACTCAACGCTCGTTCTACATCAGCTTCATCCGCAAACTGCTTAATCATGGCATGTGCTTGTTTTTTATTAATAACACCGGGCGACTCCCATTTTTCTTCCTCGGGATTTTCCACATAACCGAGTATAAAGTTACAGCTTGTTTCTTCGCCTGGCTCCAGCGTTACCTCAATGCAATGTGATCCGACAGGGGACCATCCGCTGGCAATAGAGTTCGAGGCTTGCCCAGCGGCGACCGATTGAGGCTGATCTAATCCGTTGTAGAGCCCCAGAAAAGCTTCACGGTCTGTATCATAACCCGCTAGCGGACGATTAGCAGAGAAAAAAGCATAGTGATTGCGACGTTCACGGTATTCCGTTTTGTGATAAATGACAGAGTCTTGTATTTCAACCTCGCCGGTGTTCAAGTTGCGCTGATAATTGGTCATATCGTCATAGGCGTTCCACAGACAAAATTCCACGAATGAAAAGAGTTTGATCTTTTTGGTTTGTAACGATGTGTTCTGAAGCTTTACCTGATGGACCTCGCCGTCAAAGGAAAGGGGCACAAAAGCCAGCTGGGTGGCCCGAATACCGCTGCGTTCTCCCATAATTGAGGTATAGCCAAGTCCATGGCGGCATTCATACTGCTCCAGCTCCCGTTTGACTGGCATCCAACCTGGAGTCCAATAATCCCCATCATCATAAATATAAAAATAACGACCACCGTTATCGACAGGAATATTGTTGTACCGGTAACGTGTTAAGCGACGTAAGCGAGCATCCCGGTAAAATGCATAGCCGCCACTTGTATTGGAGATCAGTCCAAAAAATCGTTCATTACCTAAATAATTAATCCAGGGATAAGGGGTTTGAGGGGTGTGGATGACATATTCTTGATTGACATCATCGAAAAAACCGTACTTCATGGCGCAGAACTCCTTTCGATTTGAAAAAATAAAAGACCCAACACATGATTATATTCAAACATAGAGCCGTTCTTTCTTTAGAAAGACACTTCCTGCCTTATATAAAATGTGCTTGATTTTCTCAACCTTTCTTCTGGAATTTGCAAAATATTTAAAATGGGTAAATATACCTTTTTATGCTAAAATGAAAAAGTTAGAACTTAGCAAGGCAGGAGGTTGCAAGAATGGCACCTATCACATTATTTTTCATCCCGTATGCAGGCGGATCGGCGTCGGTCAGCTTCAAATGGAAAAAGTTGCTGCTTCCGCAGATTAAGCTTGTTCCACTGGAATTAGCGGGCAGAGGTATTCGTTCTGGGGAACCGCTAAAGGAAAGCATTGAGGAGATGAGCGAGGATCTGTTGCACAAGATCAGCGAAGAGATAGCCCCTGGCGATCCTTATGCCATATACGGCCACAGTATGGGGACGATGATCTCATTCGAGCTGTACTACAAGCTGGTGGACGGTGGATATGGCAAGCCTGCTCATCTGTTCGTTTCGGGTGGACGGGCACCGCATGTCCCAAGAAATTCCCCGTGGTTACACGATCTGCCCGCAGATCAGTTCAGGACGCATTTGCAGCGGTACGGTCAGCTTTCGGAAGCGATTTTTGACAATCGGGAATTATACGACTATTTTATGCCGGTGTTAAGAGCGGATTTCAAAGCTGTCGAGTTGTATAGGTACATGGCTAAAGCCGCACCTTTACATTGTCCTATCACCGCTTTGACAGGAATGACCGATAACACGGTGACCTTACAAGATGCGGAGGCATGGGCACACCATACGGATCAGCAATTTCGTATGTTTACCTTTGAGGGAGGACACTTTTTTATTCATGATGAAGTGGAACGGATTACGTACATCATCAATGAGACCTTGGAGCAGAGTACGGTAACAAGTAGCATACAACAATAATAATAAGAGGTGATTTTTAGTGACAGTAGGTGTATTGGCACATTTGTTTGGCAAGTTGCCTTATCGTGAATTGGCTGCAAAGGTAGGCGCAGCGGGCTTTACTCATGTTCAGCTGGCTCCGTGGAGAGCGATCAGTGATGTGGATTTTAATAAACCGGGTAAGTTCAATCCGGGATTGGCACTGTCTATCGCAGAAGAATTTCGTAAGCATGGTGTATCCATATCGGTGCTCGGGTGCTATTTACATTTTTTTATACAGGATGAGGAATTGCTGCGTGAAAATGTAGAGCGCTTCAAAGAGCTGATACGATATGCGGGTCTGTTAGGAGCACCAATGGTTGCAGCCGAAGTCGGACGTAATGAGGATGGTACCGCCTATACGGAACGTGACTGGAGAGTTGTAAGGGAAGTAGTGCGTGAATTAGCAGATGAAGCGGAGAAGTGGGGCGTATTCGTAGGATTGGAAGCTGCAAACGATCACTTGGTCGGAACTGCCGTAGAGTTGGCTGCCTTTCTGGAGGAAGTACCTTCTTCACACATCGGTGTTGTGATTGATCCGGGTAATCTGCTGAAAACGGAAAATCTGGCGCAGCAGGATGAGATCATCCGCGAAGCTTTCCAACTGCTGGGCCCTCGGATTATCGCAGCGCATGCCAAAGACCGGCGGTTGTCATCGTCAGGTGAAATTGAGACGGTGCCGCCAGGTTTTGGTGACATGAACTATGCCCTCTACATGGAACTGCTGGAGCAGTACAAGCCGGGGGTTCATATTATTATGGAAGCTGCTCAGGAGCATGAGATGGCAGAATCGAGACGTTATATCGAAGGTCATCGGATAGCCGCTCAGAAGGCGCAACAAGTGCAGACGAAATAATGTATTCTTTCATATACTCAGGAATGCTATGTCAATAATTCGAGAGACTTGGAAGCGCCTCCTTTTCCAAGTCTCTGTTCCTTTATCCTTGTTTAACCTTGCACAACCGCCACGATCACAATGACCCAGCTTGCCAAAAAAGCCAACCCGCCAATGGGGGTGATTGCCCCAAGCTTTTTCACACCAGATATACTAAGGGCATACAGACTGCCGGAGAACAGGAGAATACCCACCAGCATAACCCAACCTGCGGTAACGATGAGAGAAGAATGGACAAGGCTGTCAGCAAGAACTCCAAGCAGCAGCAAACCCAGTCCGTGAGCGATTTGATATTGAATTCCTGTCTGGAATATGCTCATCATGTCTACGGAAAGTCTCTTTTTCAATGCGTGTGCGCCGAACGCTCCCAGAGCTACGGCTAAAAACATCACGATACAACCAAGCAATAGCAAAATTTTCATGTTTTAACGCCTCCCTGTGAAATAGTACCGATTCCAATCGATTTCGTCAATTTTCCTTGTGAATCTCTAAACTTATAGAATTTTTCGACTCTCATTTGGCGCCTAGTGTGGTATATTTTTTCCAGGGCCAATGCGAAGCATTTGGAGCAATAGACAGCGTGTCCTCCACCTTTTTTATGGGAAAGTGAGGTGATGATGCTGTCTTTTTGTGCTGTCGTTTTTCGGAATAAAATCTTGTGTAAAGCCAAAATTGATAATGGAGAGGATGAATGCAAAAGTGATCAGCAGAAAATCAGTGTTCAGGAAATCTGTCTCTATGGTCATGTCAGCCATTTTGGTACTTCCGTTAACCTTGGGCTTATTTCAGGCAGGACCCGACCGTGCATCAGCCGCAACACCGGAATCGACACGCTTTTTACAATTGTATAAACAGCTGAAGGATCCGGCTAGCGGATACTTTTCAAAAGAAGGCATCCCTTATCATTCCGTTGAAACGCTTATGAGCGAGGCTCCAGATTACGGACACTTAACGACTTCGGAAGCGTACAGCTACTGGATGTGGCTGGAAGTGCTGTATGGTCATTATACCGGGGATTGGGGGCATTTGGAATCCGCATGGGACAACATGGAGAAATATATCATTCCTGTTAATGAAGGCGACGGTAAGGAAGAGCAGCCGACAATGAGTAACTACAACCCGAACAGCCCCGCCACCTATGCCGCAGAATACTCACAGCCGGATCAATACCCAAGCCGTCTGAGTGGACAGTATGGTGGTGGCAAGGATCCACTGGACTCTGAGCTGAAGGCAACCTATGGCAACAACCAGACTTATCTGATGCACTGGTTGTTGGACGTGGATAATTGGTACGGCTTCGGAAATCTTCTGAATCCGTCGCATACAGCAGCCTATGTAAACACCTTCCAGCGCGGGGAACAGGAATCGGTCTGGGAGGCTGTACCACACCCATCGCAAGACAATCAAAAGTTTGGCAAGCCTAATGAAGGCTTTATGAGCTTGTTTACCAAGGAAAATAATGCCCCTGCACAGCAATGGCGTTACACGAATGCCACCGATGCAGATGCACGGGCAGTTCAAGCAATGTACTGGGCTAAGGAATTAGGATATGACAACTCCGTATATTTGGATAAAGCTAAAAAGATGGGAGACTTTTTGCGTTACGGCATGTACGATAAATACTTCCAGAAAACCGGAAGCGCTTCCAACGGAAGTCCAATTGCTGGTACGGGCAAGGATGCCAGTCTTTATCTGATGGCATGGTATACAGCCTGGGGTGGCGGACTTGGCCAAAGCGGCAACTGGGCTTGGCGTATTGGTGCCAGCCATGCACATCAGGGCTATCAAAATGTCGTCGCAGCGTATGCGTTGTCCGATCAAGATGGTGGATTAATACCGAATTCACCAACGGCGGGACAGGACTGGGCGACCTCGCTGAAGCGCCAACTGGAGTTTTATACTTGGCTGCAATCCGATGAGGGGGCCATTGCAGGCGGAGCGACGAATAGCTGGGATGGTGCCTACAAGGCTTATCCATCTGGCACAAGTACCTTTTATGGCATGGCTTATACAGGGGCTCCTGTATATAACGATCCACCGTCGAACAACTGGTTCGGGATGCAGGCTTGGCCTGTCGAGCGGGTTGCCGAGCTGTACTACATTTTAGCCAAGAAAGGGGATACTTCGTCCGAGCAGTTTAAAATGGCTAAACAAGTGACGGAAAACTGGATAGCGTGGTCCAAGAGCTATGTATTTGCCAACGAACGGCCTGTGACTGATGCACAGGGATACTATTTGGACGCTCAAGGCAAGCGTATTCTGGGTGGCAAGAATCCGAAAGTGGCTACTACAGTGGCTAAAGGTGAGTTCTGGCTACCGAGCAATCTGGAATGGAGCGGAAAGCCTGAAACCTGGAGCGGATTTGCCAATCATAAAGGGAATACCAATCTCCATGTGGTAACAAAGAATCCGGGGCAGGATGCCGGAGTGCTGGGCAGCTATGTTAAAGCACTTACTTTCTTTGCTGCTGGAACGAAAGCTGAAAAAGGAGACTATTCCGAGTTAGGCAAGGAAGCTAAGGATCTGTCTAAAGCTTTGCTTGATGCTGCATGGGGTTATAACGATGGTATAGGCATTACAACGAAGGAAGCGCGCGAGGATTATTATCGTTATTTTACCAAAGAAGTGTATATCCCGAGCGGCTGGAGTGGTAAGACTGGGCAAGGCAACACGATCCCTGGCACCGACGCTACACCGTCTGATCCGTCTAAAGGTGGTAATGGTACGTATTCCAGCTACAGCGATATCCGCCCTAATATCACCAAAGATCCGCAATGGTCCTATCTTAAAGATAAATACACGACTTCTTGGAACAAGCAGACCAAAAAATGGGATAAAGGCGCTCCAGAATTTACGTATCACCGTTTCTGGTCCCAAGTTGATATGGCAACGGCTTATGCCGAGTATGACCGTCTCATTAACGGTAGTGGACCAACCGAGCCTACAGCTCCCAAAGCTCCGGCAAATGTGAAGGCAAACGCGGGGGATGCTCAGGTTACACTGACCTGGAGCAAAGCGACGGGTGCCGATAGCTATACAGTCAAGCGCTCGACAACCAGTGGTGGCCCTTATACCACAGTAGCAACGGTAACAGACAGCACTTACAAGGATACAGGAGTGGTGAATGAAACCACTTATTATTATGTGGCAAGTGCAACAAATTCTTTAGGAACCAGCCCGGATTCTGCCGAGGTCAGTGCCAAGCCTACGGCAGCACCCATTCCAGCAACGGGAGATGTGATTGCCCAATACCGCGTGGGCGACACAAACCCGGGAGATAATCAAATTCGGCCACTGTTCCGTATTGTAAACAAGGGTAAAGAAGCAGTTGATCTGAAAAATGTCAAGCTGCGATACTACTACACCGTAGATGGCGACAAGTCACAGGAATTCCATTGTGACTATGCACAGTTGGGCAGTAGTAACGTTCAGGGACGTTTTGTGAAACTGGATAAGGCCGTTACAGGCGCAGATTATTATCTGGAAATCTCCTTTGGAGCTGGTGCGGGAAGTCTGGCAGCAGGGGAAAACACAGGGGACATTCAGATTCGCATGAACAAGACGGACTGGAGCAACTATAACGAAAGTGATGATTTTTCCTATGATCCAACCAAGACATCTTATACGGATTGGGGCAAAGCACCATTGTATATAAATGACAAACGTGTCTGGGGTCTGGAGCCTTGATTGTAAACTAATTGTAGAGATTACGGGCGGAATGTGAGATCATTTAATTCACTTCCGTCCGTTTTTTTGTGATCGGATTCGTGGTACACTATGATCGTTACATTATTACATACATGACCGAGGTGACCTGAGACATGAATGACAATTTGGCACAGGCTCTGAATGAGCAAATGAACTTTGAATTTTACTCCGCTCACGTATATCTGGCGATGGCTGCTTATTGCTCCAGTGAAAGTCTGGATGGGTTTGCAAACTTCTTCCTGGTACAAGCTGAGGAGGAACGGTTTCATGCCATGAAACTGTATAAATACATTAATGACCGTAGAGGACGCGCCACATTGGCTGCATTGCCGGAGCCAAAAAACAGCTACGATTCCATGCTGGACGTATTTGAGCATGGCTACAAGCATGAGCAGCAAAACACGCAAAAATTTTATCATCTGGCTGACTTGGCCCTCGATGGACGCGAGCATGCAACGATCCATTTCCTGAAATGGTTTATTGATGAGCAAGTCGAAGAGGAAGCTCTGTTCGACAGTGTTATCCAGAAGCTTAAGCGCATTGAAAGAGACAGCAACGCCTTTTATATGCTGGACAGCGAGTTTGCCAAACGCAGCTTTACTGCCCCTGCGGAGTAATACAGCATACATGGTGTGTTTTGAATGCCGGAGATATGGCCAGCATTTTATTCGTCTAGAAAGTAAAAAAGCCCGATTTTCGGGCTTTTTTGCGTTGACTTTAATTAACGAATTCCCATCTTTCTAGGGGCTATTGTTATTTTAAATGGAGTTATAGAAAAAATTAATTTGTCGCTGGATGGTGAGCATGCTACAGTTATGTTAACTTTTATATCTCATTAAGTAGATAGGATTAATTATTTGGTGATTCACGAGCATTATAATAACACTATAGGGAGGCGGGTTAGTATGAGTGAAATCTATCGTCTGGCACTCCAAGAGGATGCAGAAAGATTGCAGTATGTGACGTATGAGGCGTATGAAACAATTCGGCAGTTGGAGCTTCGATGGCCTGCCGCTCAGGCAGATGTTGCTCTCATTCAAGAAAACATTAAAAATAATGATTGCTATGTGCTGGAAGTAGACGGTGTCATTCAGGCTACCGTTAGCCATCTCAAAAATAGAGCCCTTAATTTTATAACCGATCTACCGTTTGTGATGTGGTTTGCTGTAGACCCGGCTGCCCAGGGCAAAGGATATGGGAAAAAACTGCTGAATTGGGTAGAGCAAACGATTATTCGTGACAAGGTCGGTGCTCCTGCTGTGACACTGGCGACTGCGGAAAAGCATCCCTATTTGCTAACCATGTACGAGCGTTGGGGGTATGAACGTATCCATGCTTTTGACCATGGAACAGGGGACGGGACGATGCATTTACTGCGTAAAGTGGTGAATCCTGAATTATTCTCCACCTACATTCGTGAAAAAAATGAAGCTGAGACAGCTAACCGAAATTAGACGCGACCATAGGGAACGGACGAAGCCGATTCGTTCGCAGAAGGGGGGCAGGAGCGAATGAAGTTTGTATTGTTCAGCCTAATGGCTAATCTGCCTAATGCGATTACCGGAGAAGCCTGGAGTTCGCAGCAAAAATTCCAAAATGTAATTAAGCAGGCTGTGCTCGCAGAGGAGCTTGGTTTTGATGCGTATGGTGTGGGGGAGCGGCATGGTGCGCCTTTTTTGTCGTCTTCACCTCCACTCGTTCTGACCGCTATAGCAGCGAGAACTGAACGGATTCGTCTGCTGACGATGGTAACGGTGCTTAGTATACTTGACCCAGTACGCGTAGCTGAGGATTATGCGACATTGGATCATTTATCGGGCGGAAGATTAGAACTGATTATCGGAAAAGGCAATGATCCACGCCATTATCCGTTGTTTGGAATTACGGAGGAAGAGCAGTGGGAATCGTTAGCAGAACGCTATCGTCTGCTCAAACGGCTATGGAGCGAGGAAGAGGTTACGTGGAAGGGCAACTATCGGCCCCCGCTGTATCAGGTCACGACACAGCCACGCCCGTATCAACAGCAAATTCCGATATGGCATGGAAGTGCCTCCAGTACATTATCGACGGAGCTGGCTGCACAATATGGAGAGCCGTTATTTTCCTCAAATTCTTTCCATCCTCAGGCCAAGTATAAAGGCTTAATTGATCATTACCGTGAACGGCTCGCTTATTACGGTCATGATCCTGCTCAAGCCGTAATTGGTGCCGGAGCCGGGAGCTTGTATCTGGCGGATACAGACGAGGAAGCGATCAGACGCTATCGCCCGTATTATGATGCTTACCACTCGACGACGGCGGCTCAGCATAATCAATCCCCGTTTACAAATTTGGAGGACAATATCCGCAACGGTCCAGTTCTGATTGGTTCTGCGGACAGCGTTCTTGAAAAAATACGGAACTATTATACTGCGTTCGGCCATCAGGTACTCAGCATAAGCGTGGATGGGCTGGGAGAGCAGGAGCAGCTTGAACAGCTGCATCGGTTTGCCGAGGATATCATTCCTGTGCTGCGGCGAGAGATTCCCAGCACTATTTGGCAGCAGATGCCGAACCTACACAAAGAAAATAGATCACTGGCTGCTTTACCTAAAGGGGCTTCCTCCATTTCTCCTATTTTCCAATTGTGATTGATGAATAACGTTACCCTCTCTCATGAAAGCAACCGAAGTAGCGGTGTTTTCGGGTCGATAGCGACTGAGAGAGGGTCTTTTTAGTTTTAGACAAATTGACAGAGATAAATAAAAAGAGTAACGTAATTGTATATTCATTTAAATCGCATAAAATTAATCGGATTAATTAAAATTTAAAGATGTGGAATCTAATGATATAAAGGAGGAATTTTTTTGAGCGACTCACAATCTAGTACGACCAAGCGCTGTATAACAGCCGAGGATTTATATCGACTTCACTGGGTTAGCGATCCAGCTATTCATCCCCTCAGCGGTGAAATCGCTTACGTAGAGCAGCATATTAATAAAGAGCGGACAGATTATAACTCAGGAATTTGGCTATTATCGTCCGAAGGCGCTAGCGCATTACCCTTTACATACGGACCGAAAGATGAAACGCCTGTCTGGTCACCAGATGGATCACAACTAGCTTTTCTCCGTACAACAGACGGCAAGCGCCAGGTGTGGATTATTCCAGAACGCGGAGGGGAGGCACGACAGCTTACACACGTAGAGAACAATGTTCGTTCATTAGCCTGGTCTCCTGATGGGACCTGCATATCGTTTGTAGCTAAAACGGCCGAGAACCCGTCAAGCCCTACATCCGATGGAGGAACTCAGGAGGCACAACTTAAGGGACGAGTCGTTAATCGAACGAAAGCTAAATCCGACGGATATGGACTGTGGGATGATACTCGTGATCACTTGTATGTAACTGATGTGACTTCGGGGCACACAGTTCAACTGACTTCCGGCGCTTATGATGTGGCGGAGCCTGTGTGGTCACCGGATGGTCAACGTATTTTATTCGTCGCCAGAATAGCAGAGCATTCGAAAGAGGATACGGATTTACGTAAGCAAAATGATTTGTTTACGATAGCCCCTGCGATTTCAAATGGTGATGCAGCAGCACCGCTTAAGCTGACCCATTCTAAACTGCACATCGAGAGTGCCGCTTATTCTCCCGACGGTTCAACGATTGCCTTTTACGGTCATGATCGACATGCCAAAGACGCTACTCAGACCCGACTGTACACGGTTCCTTCCAGTGGGGGGACGGCAGTATGCGTTAGTGAGACGCTTGACGCTCACCTCGGTAATGCGGGTATGAGCGACATGCGTTCACATCTTCATGTAGGACCACCACGCTTCAGTGCGGACGGTCAATCTCTGTATACGCTGGTTACCCATGAAGGAAATGTGCACGTATATCAGTTTGCGCTTGATAGGACTTTTAAAATTTTAACCCAAGGAGAGCGGGAAATTTACCAATTCGAGCTTACTTCGGATGAGCAGCATATCATTGCCGCCTCCACCGATGTAGCTTTACCAGGTGATTTATTCCAGATTGCGATTCATTCAGGAACTGAGGAACGGCTGACACGAGTGAATGATTCTCTGCTTGATGAGATTGAGATCAGTGTGCCTGAGAGCTTCTGGACTGAGGTTGAGGATGGACGACGGGTGCAGGGATGGGTGATGAAGCCTGCTGGGTTTAAGGAGGGGGTATCCTATCCTGCTATTTTGGAGATTCACGGTGGTCCTCATGCCATGTATTCCAATTCTTTTTTTCATGAATTTCAGTTGCTGGCCGCTCAGGGGTATACAGTCATCTACACGAATCCGGGAGGAAGCCGAGGGTATGGACAGTCTTTCACCAATGTCGTCCTTGGAGATTACGGCGGACGCGATTACACCGATCTGCTGAGCGCAGTGGACGAGGCTATACGTCAATTTCCATTCATTCATCCGGAAAGGCTGGGTGTAACAGGAGGCAGCTATGGTGGCTTTATGACAAACTGGATTGTCGGCCATACCGATCGTTTCCGCGCAGCTGTGACCCAGCGCTCCATATCTAACTGGCTGTCCATGTATGGAGTGAGTGACATAGGGTACTCGTTTACTGAAGATGAAGTCGGCGGGAATCCGTGGGAGGATTGCGAGCTTTTGTGGAGGCAATCTCCGCTGGCTTATGTGCAGCAAATCAACACACCGCTGCTCATATTACACGGGGAGCAGGATCTGCGATGTCCTATAGAGCAGGGAGAGCAGCTGTTTACAGCATTACGTCGCTTGGGGAAACCTACGCAATTTGTCCGTTTTCCAGCTTCAAGTCACGAGCTTTCACGAAAAGGGCACCCGCAGCTTCGTGTGGAACGACTGCAACGTATTACCAATTGGTTTGCCCAACACGAATTATAAGTAAATCGATTTCTTGTATTAATGTAAAAATGTCAGGTCCTAACCATAGGACTTGGCATTTTTAGTATGCCTTGCTACAATTCTCTCAACCTCATACAAAAGGAGATATATAATGGCCGAGCCCTTAAAAAATATGTACACGGAGAATTTTCTTCAACTATTCGGTGAAAAAGTACAGTCTGCGTACAGGCCGTTCGATACCAACGGATTCATCCATCAAGTGATGGATGAAAAATGGGATGAACTGGAGCTAAAAGAACGAATACGACGTATTTCGTTAACATTAGGGGCATTTTTGCCCAGTAAATATGAAGAAGCTCTGGATATTCTTTTTGCTATAGACGAGCATTGCAGTGGTTTTCCATACTTGTTTTTCCCCGATTTTGTGGAGGTGTATGGGCAGGGAGAAGAGCATTGGGAACTGTCCATGAAGGCACTGGAGCGATTCACCTCTAAGTCCTCTGCGGAGTTCGCCGTGAGACCCTTCCTTCTGCGTGAACCGGAACGGATGATGCGGCAGATGACGACCTGGGCCGGACAACAAAGTGAACACGTCCGCCGACTTGCCAGCGAAGGCTGTCGTCCACGGCTACCCTGGGGACAGGCGTTGCCTGTGTTTAAACGCGATCCTGCTCCAGTATTGGCCGTATTGGAACTACTGAAGGCCGATCCATCACTATATGTACGTAAAAGTGTAGCCAACAACCTGAACGATATTGCCAAGGATCATCCTGATGTGGTCATTGCCACGGCTCAACGGTGGAAAGGAACACATCCTGACACCGACTGGATTGTGCGTCATGGCTGTCGGACCCTGATTCGCAAATCCATCCCCGAAGTGATGGCAATGTTCGGCTATGCGGATGAAACAGACGGGGCGCCGTTAGTCACGGGAGCCTCTTTCACCACAGACCCTGCCATGCTAAAGCTTGGTGATAGCTGTGAGTTGAGCTACGCGCTTCAGCTTCGTGAAGGTGACCCGGTACGAGTCCGCATCGAGTACGGCATCGACTTTGTGAAGGCGAGAGGACAAGTCTCACGTAAACTGTTTTTGCTATCTGACAAAACGGTCCCTGGAGGAACCCATCTTACAGGTACACGGACACACCGTTTTGCAGACCTGACCACTCGTCGCCATTATGCGGGAGCGCACCGGATTGCACTGCTCGTAAACGGTCAGGAAGCGACTTCTACAGTGGTAGAACTCCAGTTGTAAATCACGATAGTAGTGAAGAAAAAGAGCCTGTAATTAGGCTCTTTCTTTTTGTCGTTCGCTTTACCAAATTTATTTTTTTCCAAAAAAATGATTCTGGTATTAGAACCTGGTACTAAGACGTGTTATACTACAGTAAGAAAGTGGATCTCATCTTATGTATAAAGGGGAAGGTATAATTTGACAGATCAACAACAATGGCTTGCGCCTGAATATTACAATATGACTTCGGAAATGGAACACCATGATGCTGGTAAAACCGCACTCAAGTGGCTGAGTGAGACAGGAGAATACGAAGAAATCACCTATGGAGAGCTGTTGAAAAAGGCTAATCGACTGGCTGGAGGACTCGCAAATCTGGGATTTAACAAAGGTGACAGAGTTCTGGTCGTAGTACCACGGCGTATTATTGCGTATGTAATTTATCTGGCCTGCTTGAAACTTGGGCTTGCTGTCATTCCATCTTCAGAAATGCTACGTGCCAAGGATATTGCATTTCGTCTTCGCCATTCAGAAGCGCGCGCAGTCATTGCCTGGACCGGAGTAACAAGCGAAGTGGACAAAATAAATGATGATTTGCCTGCTCTGGATTATCGCATCGTGGTCTCCGGGGACGACACGGCAGATGTATCTGGCTGGCTCGTGCTGAATGAGCTGATGGATGGACAGGAAGATACTTTTGAAGCTGTGAAGACGCACCGTGACGACATGGCCATTCTGGCCTATACTTCCGGCACCACAGGAAATCCTAAAGGTGTTGTACATAGCCATGGCTGGGGATATGCTCATCTGCGGATAACATCACCATGGTTGGATATTCAAGCTTCAGATATAGTATGGGCTACAGCTGCACCGGGATGGCAAAAGTGGATTTGGAGTCCGTTTTTATCCGTACTAGGAAATGGAGCGACCGGATTCGTATATAATGGTCCGTTTCGTCCAGGCCGGTATTTGCAGTTTATGCAGCAGTATGGAATCCAAGTGTTGTGCTGTACGCCGACAGAATATCGGATTATGGCGAAAACGGATGGTTTGGATCAATATGATCTATCCCAATTGCGCAGCGCAGTTTCTGCGGGAGAGCCTCTCAATCAGGAGGTCATTAACAAGTTTCAGGAGCAATTCAACATTACGATTCGTGACGGCTATGGTCAAACGGAGAGCACATTAATTATTGGTAATTTAAAGGATGCACCTCTGCGTACAGGCTCGATGGGCAAATCCATTGCACCGGGACTCGTTGAGGTCGTAGACGAGGATGGCATTCCGCTGGCTCCGGGGCAAGTGGGAGATATTGCAGTGCGTGCCGATCTGCCGGCATTATTCCATACGTATTACCATGATCCAGAACGCAAATTAGCTAGTGTCCACGGAGATTATTTTGTTACGGGAGACCGGGCTCGCAAAGACGAGGATGGATATTTCTGGTTCGAAGGACGTGGTGATGATATCATTATCAGTTCTGGCTATACTATTGGTCCTTTTGAAGTAGAGGAAGCGCTTATGAAGCATGACTCCGTGCAGGAATGTGCTGCCGTAGCCAGCCCTGACGAAATCCGTGGACATGTTGTAAAGGCTTTTGTCGTACTCAAAGCTGGGGTAGAAGGATCACCGGCGTTAGTGAAGGAACTGCAACATCATGTGAAAACATGGACGGCGCCTTATAAATATCCACGAAAAATAGAGTTTATTAAAGAGCTTCCTAAAACTAGCTCGGGCAAAATACGAAGAGTGGAGCTGCGTGAACTGGAGAAGCAATCCGTACTGTAGTGATGAAATCATTCAATATAATCAAAACGGAACAGGAGCGTGGAAAAATGAGTACGTTTGAATCATTGTTGGAGCAATACGCAGAACTGGTCGTAAGAGTAGGGGTTAACATTCAGCCCGGACAGGTGTTTTTGGTAACTGCACCACTGGAAACTGTTGAGTTTACACGCCTGATTGTCAGCAAAGCCTATGAAGCAGGCGCTAAATATGTACAGGTAGAGTTCGAGGATGATTCCATTACACGTAGTCGTTTTGAACATGGTGACGAAGCCAGCTTTGATTACTACCCTACTTGGAAGGCAGAAATGATGGAGAAATTTGCCGAAGAGGGTGGAGCCACACTAACGATTAAAGTGCCGAACCCGGATTTATATCAAGGCATTGATCCACAAAAGGTATCTCGTGCGACTAAGGCGGCAGCTACGGCGAGAGAAGGTTTTTCCAAATATACCCGAAATCATAAAATTAGCTGGTGTTTGATTAAAGCGCCGACGAAGGCTTGGGCCGATAAAGTATTTGCAGATGTAGCAGAAGAGGATCGTATACGTGTCATGTGGGATACAATCTTCCAAATGAACCGTGTAGATGGCTCTGATCCTATTCAGAATTGGCAGAAACATTTGAAAAACCTTGAACAGGTACAAGACAAGCTGAATCATAAAAAGTATAAAAGCCTCCATTATCGTGCACCAGGAACAGATTTGAGAATTGAACTGGCTGACGGTCATATTTGGCGCAGCGGTGGTGGTGAGAACGAGCACGGAGATTATTTTGTCGCGAATATGCCGACAGAAGAAGTGTTCACGATGCCTAAGCGTACAGGTGTGAATGGTCATGTCACAAGTACCATGCCACTCAATTTAAATGGACAACTGGTGGATCGCATAACGTTTACCTTTAAGGACGGTAAAGTCACTGAATATACAGCAGAATCCGGCGAGCAGCATCTGACTCATTTGCTCGCTACGGATAAAGGGGCCAGCTATTTGGGAGAAGTTGCACTGGTGCCGCACGATTCACCGATTTCCAATCTCAATCGCATTTTTTACAATACAGGTATCGACGAAAATGCCTCCTGCCACTTGGCTCTAGGCAGTGCGTATCCATTTAATATGGAAAATGGCACACAAATGAACCGGGAGGAGCTGCTCCAGAACGGTGCCAATGTCAGCCTGACTCATGTTGACTTCATGATCGGCTCAGCTGAGCTGGATATTGACGGCGAACTGCAAGACGGAAGTAAAGAAGCCGTGTTCCGCAAAGGAAATTGGGCCATTTAGGCCTTTTCTCAATCTCCATTCAATCGACCCGCAAACGATCTCATTCGTTATGCGGGTTTTTCTATTCCCTAAATCTCAAATTGCTCCTTGTTTTGTGAAATATAAAGTGCTAAACTGAGTTCAAACAGTAATTTAAACAACGTTTTAATTATTGTTTGAAAAGTCATTTACATAAAATCGTCCCATTTCATTCATCCGTTATGATTGGACGAAACAGGAGGAGGAAAAACATGAATCACCCAGACAAAAAACAACAAACCAAAGAAAAAATCTTAGACGCTACGCTGGAATTTATTCAAAAGGAAGGTTTTGAAGCGGTTACAATCAGAAAAATTGCCGACCTATCTGCTACTAATATTTCTTTAGTTAATTATTATTTTGGCTCCAAGGAAAATCTGCTCAGTGAAGCTATTGAAGTGATATTAAATGGCTTTCAGCACACCTTTTCTATTTTGGACAATACAGCGATGCCCCCCCAAGATAGACTGAAACAATTTTTACTTAACTATCTACAGGTCATTCGTCAATATCCAGAGCTTCTTTCGCGAATTATTGCCATGGGCAGCACGCCCTTTACATCTCAACAGGAATACGGAAGGTTTTTAAACATCATGGGATTTCCAAAGGTTCAGAGCACGATCAAGGAGCTGACAGGTGAGCAACAGCCGGAGCGCTTGTTAGCGATGATGCTGCAAATATTTGGAGCTATTTTTCTGCCTGCACTGATGAGTCCGATTCTTGAATCAGGGGCAGTTGTGGAAATACCTTCAATAGAGGAACAATTAAATCTGCTGTTCGAAAGATATTTTGATCAAAAATAAATCATAGGGGTGACTAATATGAATTTTTTAAGAAAATATTGGCAAGATGCAGGGGCTATAATCGGTGTGGTTGTATGTATTGTTTTACTTATGAATCCAGCTATCCTTTCGGATATAACAGGCATGTTATGGTTGAGTTTTGTAGCTATATTATTTCATCAATTTGAGGAGTACCGCTGGCCTGGATATTTTGCTGGTTTATTTAACAATGTTATGTTTAAAAGTGATACACCGGATCATTACCCCTTAAACACTCAATCAGCGATGATTATCAATGTAGCAATTGCCTACGTGTTTTATCTGCTCCCCGTATGGTTCCCGCAAGTAGTCTGGCTTGGACTCGCACCAATTTTTATGGGATTCTTTCAGGTCGTTTGGCACGGTATCGTTGTCAATATTAAAGCAAAAACCTTATATAATCCTGGCTTGTTTACGGCACTTCTCCTGCATGTTCCAGTCGGAATCTGGTATATTCATGAAATAGTACAGCGAGACATCCCATCGGCAATAGACTGGATTGCGGGTACGATCTACTTTGTTTTTGCTGTATACATCTTCATCATTAAAGGGAATATATGGTTGAAGAAGAGTGACTCTCCTTACTCCTTTTCTAAACAACAGCTGGGAGCTTACGGTCGTAAATAGGGTATGTTAGAAAATCATCAATGTCCTTGTTTACAAGTTGGATACAAGTAGAGGTATTCTGGAAACGAGGTTCGGTTACACTTGCTTTGTACCCATGAACAAGGAAAGAGTGATCTTATAATGAAGCATACACATCAATCTCATGATCGTAAAAAATTGGCTTGCAAGCTAATCACCACTAGTGCTTTCTTGGCTATAGGTTTTGCTGTGATGACAGGATGCAGCAATAGCGGGGAAGCAAAATCAACTGCTCCTACT
The DNA here is from genome assembly GCF_024213315.1 of Paenibacillus sp. A3M_27_13. NCBI lineage: Bacteria > Bacillati > Bacillota > Bacilli > Caryophanales > Paenibacillaceae > Paenibacillus > Paenibacillus sp. A3M_27_13. Next base: position 9,704 of record NZ_JANAVE010000010.1, on the reverse strand, counting down.
AAAGCAGAAACAGTCAAATCACTTGCTAGTTCTACAGATCAAAACACGGATCTCAATACTAATGGTCAAGGCTCAACCTCTACCCATCAAGAACCTGCCAGTAGTACAGCTTCATCTCACAGTAAACACAGCTCCGCAGCCGCTTTATTCAGCGCAGCCAAGCAGGGGACCTTACCGAATTTGCCTAAAGGTCTTGGCTTGGGAACTAGCAGCGATCTGTTATTTGAGCTGTGGGGGAAATCTGAGTCAGGTTCTACAGGTCCTATGAGAAGCTACGCTAAGTATCATACAGACATCGTGCTGGATGGAAGCGATAAAGTTACAGAAATCACATCTTCCGATCCAGACTATAAGAAGTTGCTTATCAAACAAGTTGTTGACGAATTGGGCCAACCTACGGAAACCGTTGACACCTCTAGAGACATACCTGACACAGCAGAAGCTAATTATACGATCAATAACACATCAGGACTTAGTTATTATTTAGTATTTTCCTATCAAACCAAAACGCAAAAGGTCAATTATATCCGATTATATTTTAACTCTAAGACGCCATAATTGGATGTATATAACAGAGTCGTTTCCGTCAGAATTGCGGAGGCGACTTTGTTCAAACTCATTGCATTTTTAGGTTATGTCGTTTATACTGATTTGTAATTGATTAATCGCTAATCAGAAAACTGTGCTAAATTAAAGGATGAAAAAAATATGGCTAAAGCTACGTCAACATCTATAAATCGCCAAAAGGAAATCATATCTGCTGCCATTGAAGTGTTTGCAGAGATGGGCTACTACCGAGCTACAACAGCCAAAGTTGCGGAACGGGCCAATATTTCTCAGCCCTATGTCTTTCGTTTTTTCGCTACCAAGGAAGCGTTGCTTGTTGAAGCCTTGAAGGTTTCATTTGCACGTATCATAGACTCTTTTCACAGAGTTATTCATTCGGCCTCATCTGAACAGCTCGAGCAAGAGCTAATTGCAGCCTATTCGCAAATTATGATGGAATACCGCAATGAAACACTTTTGCAAATGCAGGCGCAGACGATCCGCGAGGATGAGGTTGTAAGCGTGATGCAGCAAGGATTCCGTGAAATTCATACGACGGTTTATGATGCTTTCCGACGGGCAGGTATTGAACAAGCAATGGAAAGAACGATGCTTTTTCTCTCCAGAGGTATGCTGTGTAATATTTCGATGTCGCTGGATCTACCAGAACTGATGAAAAAAGACGATTAATTTTGGTTTATGCATTAGAGTCGCGTTTTTGCGCGGCTTTTTTTGCTTTTAATTTTATTTTGTTCAAGACATGATTTCATTTGCTTCTGAGAAAAAACGGCCAAATAAGTTGACAAGAGAAGCGAGTCTCGTTATTCTAATACCCATAGGGGTATATGTATAAAGAGATTTAACTAAACTAAGTCCCCTCAAAAAAAAGACGGAGGTTATAGAATGTCATCAACTAACAATATCCAAGCAGATCATATTCTTGATTGCAAAGGGCTAGCTTGTCCTATGCCTATTGTAAAAACAAAAAAGGCTATGAATGAGCTCGTTCCCGGAAAGATTATAGAGGTTCAGGCGACTGACAAAGGTTCATTAGCCGATTTTCAGAGCTGGGCTAAAAACACCGGACATCAATATTTGGGCACCCTCCAAGAAGGAGATGTAATGCGACATTATTTACGCAAAGCAAATCCGGCTGAAGTGAAGAAGGAGCAAATATTTTCTTCTACGATAAGCCATGAAGAGCTACAAGCAAAATGTTCTGGAAAAGAGAACTTCATTTTGCTTGATGTTCGTGAACCCGCTGAATTTGCGCTTAAACATATCCCTGGATCTAAGCACATCCCTCTTGGCGAACTGGAGAACAGACTTTCTGAGCTGAACTTGGAAGAAGAGATCGCAGTGATTTGCCAAGCTGGAGCACGCAGTGAAATGGCTTGTCAGTTCTTAGTTTCCAAAGGCGCTAAAAAAGTCAAATCTGTGCTTTCAGGCATATCCGAATGGGCTGGAGAAACTAAGGGAAGCGAATCCATATGAGTACAACAGCAGGAATTTATACAAATAATCAAGAACATGTTCAGTCCAAAACAACGATTGTATTATTCAGCGGGGAGCTGGATAAGGCGATTGCTGCATTCATTATTGCGAATGGAGCGGCAGCATATGATCATGAAGTAACTATTTTCTTTACTTTTTGGGGGCTAAATACGCTGCGCAAGGATGAAATCGTGAGCACCAATAAGGGAATGCTCGAAAAAGCCTTTGGCTGGATCATGCCTCGTGGACCCAAAAAGCTTGCACTATCCAAAATGAATTTTGCCGGACTCGGTCCACAGATGATCAAGCATGTCATGAAAAAGCACAATGCGCTTTCCTTGCCGCAGCTTATAGAGTTGGCACGAGAGCAGGGGATCAAGCTCGTCGCCTGTACCATGACCATGGATTTGTTAGGACTGCAGCAAGAAGAGCTAATCGACGGTTTGGAATATGCTGGAGTAGCCGCCTACTTGGGGGATGCTTCGCAGGGGAAGGTGAATCTATTTATTTAGGGTATCCTATTTATTTTTTTGGTTTATAATATACCTATACGTGTATATGGTAAGTCAAAAAAGGAGTGCATTACTTATGGATTACAATTACAGTGATGAACTGAAAACGCGCCTGAGGAGGATTGAGGGACAGGTACGTGGGGTACTTCGTTTAATGGATGAAGGTAAATCGTGCAAAGACGTCGTTAGCCAGTTATCTGCCGTACGTAACGCATCAGATAAAGCGATTGCCCAAATTGTAGCAGAGAATCTGCAACGATGTATATTGGAAGAGCAAGAGGCAGGAGGAGACACGGATAAGCTGGTTAAAGAAGCGATTCAGCTTCTTGTGAAAAGTAGATAATCATGTCTCCAGAGTCCATGCTAGCGGGCAATGATGTTACTATGTACAAAATTACGGGAGCTGGCATACTGCCTTTACCCAGCCACATATATTGGACGTTGTTAAGAAGTTTTTTGATAAACATCTGAGAGATTAAGATTATATACTAGCCATAATTAAAGTTCGCTGCCTCTAGTTGGTAGCGGGCTTTTTTAATCGGACATTTTAGGAATAACCCTCTGTTTATGCTGAGGTAGACAGGTGTAAATAACACATAAGGAAAACAACTTCTTCCGGGAGGCCTATTTATGGAGGTATTTGTTACGATTGGTGTCAAATTGATCATCAGCTTTTTTGGCTTGTGGATCATTACTTTTATTACAGGTCGAAAAACACTCAGTCAGTTAACACCACTCGATTTCCTAACATCATTGGTGTTAAGCGAAATTGTGGGAAATACGTTATATGACGATAAGGTGACCATTGGGCAGCTTTTGTTTGCATTGGCACTATGGTGCGCGCTGGCCTACTTTTTTGAAAAGGCGACGACCCGTTTTGTGAAATTTGGATATATGGCAGAAGGTCGAACAGTGCTACTCGTGGATAAGGGCCAGGTCAATCAAGAGATGCTTGAAAAATATGATATAGAATTTACCCAGCTGCTCTCCATGCTACGCCAGCAAAATATTTTTTCTCTTCGTGAGGTCTGGTACGCCACGTTAGAAACGAATGGTTCATTGTCAGTCATGCGCAAACCCGAATACGAGCCACCCGCCGCTCAGGATATGGGAATAGATGCACAGCCTGACCTTTTTTCTGTAACAGTCATTGATAAAGGAAAGCTCCTGAACGAATCTATGCGTGGGAAGTCAATCGATATTGAAGAGATTAAAGTAAAGGTGCGCGAGCAGGGATATGATAGTATCGACGAAATCGCCTACGCAGAGTTTAGCGAGGATGGAACACTTCACATCGTGCCGATGAAATAGAAAAAGCATCATAAAATTTGAATGATAGGCTACTACAGTTCTGCGCTTCTTACCGTGTATGGTGTAGCTACTGAGATAGAGGCAGAACTTTGGGGTATTGAACTACCATCTTCTCATGAAGAGGACTGTTTATTTGTCTTTTTTCTTCTTTTAATAATAATAACTGTAAACAGAAACAAAGGGAGTACAATCTGAAAAATAGGGAACCAAGTATTAATTACAATTTTTCGACCGATTACCATGTGATGAGTAAAGTTAGGGGACAAAGAAGAAAGCCCATAAATAAGTGCTGCAAGGGGGGAAATCCACTTTTTAAATCCGACTCCAGTTATTTTTTCAAGTCCTATCACGGCGCCATTAAAAAATAAGGACATTTTGATGATCAATCCAAGAAAAAGAAGCAAGGTGAAAAGGGCATCCATTCGTTCGAACACATCCGCCAATTCAATCAACTGAACGGCTTCCAACAGAGGAAGTGTACTATCTACGGCGATCTTAGGTCCGAGAACAAAAATATTCAATTGATTGATAAATATCAGAGAAAGGGCGGTAATACTATAGGCAAAGATCACAGTTTTTGTGAGATTCCGGTCTTTATGTACAAGCGGATAAAATACAAGAAATAATACAATCTGTCCGAATGGAAAGGAGATAAGCTCAGGAATAGCGGCTTTAAAAATGGGTTTCCATCCTTCCTCTAGAATCGGAAGAGAATTTTCAAAGTGAAAGAGACCGGTTGCCGGAATTAGTATAGTAATTATAGTATATCCAAGTACAAAAAAAGGGAAAAGGAATAAGGAAAATAGGAACAATACTTTGTATCCGTAACGAATCGTATTGGATACAACCATGATTGTGATCAACATGATGAGCCACAAGGGGGTTTGGCGTAGCAAAGCCAGGACTGTCACCTCGCCTAAATCGCGTAAGCTCCGAGAAGCTTCATATGTGAAGTACATCACAAAAAGCAGGTTAATCGTTGTACCCACATATTTTCCTATGTAACGGCGAAACAACATGAACAAATCTAATTCAGGGTCTTGATGATGGATAGCAAGATGGAGCATTAACAGAAGTAGTCCTGCTAAGGCGCCTATCAACATGACTAACCAAGCATCTTGCTTTGCTTCAGCTCCCATTAAAAACAAAGTTGTACTTCCAACTTCAAACAAAGACATACAAATGATCAGCTCTGATACTCGGATTGAATTTTGACGCATTGCTTCAATTCACCTCTGCCTGTTTATTCCATTCATTTCAATAGCTCGTTAAAAGACTCTCCAAATAATCCTGGACGTGCAAGTTTCATTTTTACATTTATTTTTATATCCATGTTTGCTAACTCCTTAGGCCACGTTTCCTTTATTTTTTTCCAGTCTTTTGGGTTCTTCTGATGAATTTTATTCCCAATACCAATAAGGTCGATATTATTTTGCTGTAAGGCTTTCCAGCCTTCCCGGATTTGCAACTCGATAATTTCTGCTGCTTGCTTCTGCAATTGGTCTATACTTTGCATATTTTTCATTTCTCTTTGCGAAGAGGCTGACAAAAGATCTCCGGTAGTTTTAACGTCAACGTTTAGGTAAAAATGATTTAAGTTCTTTATTGGCGTAATCTTAACCTTGGCCTTCCGGATGAGGAAAGCAGCCGTAGCATTCCCATCCACATAGTTTATAGTGGTGTTTTTAATCTGGTTGTTTAACCATGAAACCCCTATACTTTCCTTTTCATTTAGGTGTCCGACTCTCTTGTCTTTCCGGAAAATGCTTAGGCCCGACAACTTAAGTTTACTTTTAGCGGATGTTTCCTTGAACACATCAACAGAATCTAGTTTCTCCGGCTCGGAGCCCTCAAGAGATATTTCTGGAACTCCGGCTGCACCACTATCGGAGCTAATTTTCGAAATAAATTCATACATAGATACGGATGGATAAATCGATCCATATCTTCTGTTTTTTTCTATAATATTTTCTAAAGCTTGACCGGGAATTTTCTCTGGTGGTACAAGCTTTTTTAAATAATCACGAGCCTCTCCGTTGGCAATAAATACTTTTACAGTTTCCCGTGAATCAAGGTTACGGAGGTAAATATCAATAATTTCTTCAATGCCTTGTTCTGCTGCTTTTTTTCCAATAACGATTACATTATTTTGAGCAAAATACAATTTACGTGGGTATTCCAGACTACTCTTCGTAACGGTCTCTCTTAGTGTTTTTCCATGTGTAGAAAAAGTATGTACAGCGCTTTGCGATGCCCCCGTGGAAGAACCACCTGAGCCAGTCGTCATAGCTGATGGAATGATGATTTGATAAGTATTGATCCAGTCGCCTTGATGTCCATCAATTCCAGTTGCTGTTGTGATGCCTAATTCATTCAATTCTGTTCGATCCACGCACCCTGTAAGTAATAATCCTGCAATACACAGAACGTAACTAACTCTAAATTGGCTCACCATTGATCTCTCCTATTTTTCGGTATCAGACTTGTCATCATTTCTAATTTCATCTGAAATGGCAGAGTATTGGTGAGTTGCCTGTCTGGTTTTGTTGGAAGCTGATTTTCCATTTGGTCTTGTTTTCATAGCCCACCACGGTACTCTAATGACAAGATCCTTCATATTGGACTTAAAGGAGGGGCTGTAGGGCATAAAATAATCAACTCCAAATGATTTGAGTGATACAAGATGAACTAAAAGGGGGATAAGTGCTATCAGAATACCGAATAAGCCCAGAGCCCCCGCTATTAGCATAAGAGCAAACCGCAACAATCGGACTGCTGAAGCCAAGGTGACATATGGGATCACAAAGTTCGATATAGCTGTGAAGGCAACAACGATTACCATTGCACCTGAGACCAGTCCGGCTTGCACCGCTGCCTGCCCGATAACTAGAGCTCCTACGATGGAAACGGCTGGCCCGATGACCCTAGGCATTCGCACACCGGCTTCACGAATTACTTCAAACATCAATTCCATCATTAATGCTTCCAATAATGCGGGAAAAGGAGTTCCTTCCCGTTGAGCCATCAGTGTAATTAACAGCGTGGTAGGGATCATTTCCTGTTGAAAAGTCGTCAGGGCTATAAATAGAGAAGGGAGCAACAAAGTGATTAAAAAAGATACCACACGAAGAGCCCTTAAAAAAGATGAAATGTCATATCTCTGGTAGTAGTCTTCAGCCGTCTGAAAGAAATTAAAGAAGGTTACAGGTGCAATCAGAGCAAATGGCGTCCCATCAATCAGAACAGCTACTTGTCCGTCTAAAAGGCTTCCTGCGACTGTATCCGGACGCTCTGAGTTCAGCATGGTGGGAAAGAGACTAAGTGGTTCATCCTGTATGAATTCTTCTATGTAGCCACTTTCAAGTATACTGTCTGTATCAATGGATTGAAGCCGTTTAGTAATTTCATGCACGACTTCTGGATTAGCGACACCTTCAATGTAAGCTAATATAACTTTAGTTTGTGTATATCGCCCAATAATATGACTTTCAAACTTAAGGTCAGGTGTCCGCAATTTTCTTCTAATCAGTGTGATGTTGGTTGAGACATCCTCCGTAAATCCTTCTTTAGGACCCCGAACTACGGTTTGAGTACTGGGTTCCTGAATAGCTCGTCTTACTCCGCCGGCGATGGAAACTGTCAGGGCATATGTACTTCCATCGATAGCAATGACAGCATTACCGGAGAGGATGGATTGATAAATTTCATTTTGCGAGTGTATCATTTGAATATTTCCTGACGGGATTGTTCTCTTTATTAGCGAAACTGCGGTATTTTCTTCAAGCTTAAAAGAAGCTGCGAAGACCGGCTCTGTAATTAAGCCCTCCATTAAATCGGAAAGCAAGTTTTGGTCAATCAGCCCCTCGATATAACAAACGGCGAGATGTCCAGCATGGACAGGACTTTCGGAAAAATCACGAATGATAAAATCAGAGCTTTGTCCGAGTTTTAATTTAAGTATTGATAGAGTATGTGCTAATGATGGATTTATGGGTTCTGAAGAGGCCTGCTGTTTAGATTTTTCGATATCCTGTGTGTACCTTTTTCCAGGTTTCAGAACATTTCTAATCCAACGTGTCAACACAAGTGAACCCCCTCTTTATTGATAAAGTATATCTTTGCCCTGCACCCCAAAAATATACGCTATTTTTATGAATTGGATACTTAGTGAAAGACATTTGGAAGCCTCATAATTATCCGAATTTCGCAAATCAACCAGCATAGGGTCTAGAAGAGTTTGACGTATAGAATATTTGAGTCCCGGATTGAGGAGACTACCTCTTATAGGTTTGAAATTTTTTAGAAAGTGGTGATCAGGTTTGAGTTTCTCGGATGATCAGCTTATCTGTCTCCGATTTGAGGACGAACTAGGGTATTTTGCTAAGGCTGCTGCTCCTCCTATTTATGAGACTGCTCCATTTTTCTTTGATACTTACGAAGATTATGCTGAAGCGGCTAATAATGAAAAGGAGCATTATGTCTATTCGAGGGGAACCAATCCTACCGTTCAGATTGCAGAGCAAATGATTGCTGCGCTGGAAGGTGGGGCGGATTGCAAGTGCTTTGCTTCCGGAATGGCTGCTATCAGTGCCTCTCTAATGTGTAGCTTATCCGCAGGGGACCATCTGATTCTGGTCGGACACATATATGAAACCTCCGTCAACCTAGCCCAATATTTAAAGAGGTTCCATATAGACTATACAATCGTACATTCGACTTCTACGGAAGCAGTTGCTGATGCCATCAAATCGCAGACCCGTGCTATTCTTATGGAGTCTCCTACCTCATTCACATTCGATATGGTAAATATTCAGGAGGTAACTTCGCTTTCCAAAGCAAAGGGTATACGTACAATCATAGATAATTCATGGGCTACACCCCTTTTCCAAAAACCATTGGAATGGGGCGTAGATATCGTTGTTCACTCCGCATCCAAGTACTTGGGTGGTCATAATGATTTAATTGCAGGGGCAGTGTTCGCTTCTAAAGAGATAATAAACCGTATGTATGCTGAAGAGTATGAGTTGATTGGCGGCTCGTTAGCCCCTTTTGAAGCCTGGCTACTCATTCGGGGTCTAAGAACGCTCCCGCTCCGTATGGAAGCCCATCAAAGGAATGCTCTGTTGGTTGCTCGTTTTCTATCAGATCATCCGGCCATTTCCAAAGTGAATCATCCCCGACTTCCTTCTCATCCACAACATAAACTGGCATGTAGACAGCTCAAAGGGTATGCCGGATTATTCAGTTTTGAACTAAAGGATTCGACTTATGAGGATATATGTAGAGTGATCAATAAACTGCGACTGATCCGGATCGGTGTATCTTGGGGGTCTATGGAGAGCCAGGTGATCTCACCAAACTACGGCTTCAATAAGCAGAGTCTAAAAAAACAACACATGCCTGAATCGCTTATCCGCCTGGCTGTAGGGCATGAGCCTGCTGAACTTTTGATACAGGATTTGGCTACAGCTTTAAGCTAAGCGAACATTTCAGTATTTTATCTAAAAAAGCGAAAGCAGCGGCTCCTCCAATACATAAAGAGCACCTGCTTTTCTGATTTATGACGTTTATACCTGATCAACTTTGCAGTTTAAGTAGGAGATAAGAGAGCATTGGTTGCTCCAGGTAAATTACCGTGTGTTGGAGTGTTTTAATAAAAACTACAACGTGTAGAAATACAAATTAGCAAACTGGGAAATATTACAACTTGCCTGATAGGTATACACGTGATAAATTATATATCCAGCCAGTTAAACGGCTGTTGATTTGATCTTTGAAAACTGAACAACGAGTGAGTACGGATTTTGTTTACAAAATCCAACGCTGAAATTTTGGTACATG